>CAZORE010000005.1:21926-38619 GCA_964581815.1 uncultured Streptosporangiaceae bacterium
GTTGCTCGCCTTGGGGTTGCTCGCCTTGGGGTTGCTCGCCTTGCCGTTGGCGCCGGCGCCCGCCCTGGCGTTCGCGGTGCCGCCACCGCGACCCGTGCCGCCTGCCCGGGTGCCGCCCGAGCCGCGCCGCGCTCCACCGCTACCCCCACTGCCTGGCGGCGGCATCCGCACGATCGGGTCGGGCGACTCGTCGTTGTAGTAGTCGTCACCGACCGTGCCCGCCCGCCCGACCCGCGAGCCTGACGCGCCCCTGGACCGAGAGGTAGCCATGCTCCCAAACGTAACGAGAACCCCGTCTCGGTCGAAGCACCCCGGCTACCTCGGCGTGTCGCGGCCGTTGTCGCTAGGCCGATGGTGCCACCCGGTAGTGGTAGCGGTGGCTGTAGCGGAAGCCGAGGCGCTGGTACATGGCCTGCGCGGGCGCGTTGTCCACCTCCACCTGCAGGAAGACGCGTTGGACCCCGCGCTGACCCGCCAGCAGGCACGCCGCCGCCGTGACCACGACCCCGAAGCCCTGGCGGCGGTGGCCCGGGTGCACCTCGACCGCGGTGAGCCCGGCCCAGCCGTCCGCGATCGACAGCCGGGCGATCGCGAGCACCGCATCCCCCTCCCTGATACTCACGAACGCCTGCTCCCGCGCCGAGGTGAGCACCTGCCGCGCGACGGGCGGCAGGTGGTCCTGGCCTCGGTAGTGGTACCTGGCGGCCCAGGCGTCGTCGGGCTCGGGGCTGACCACGACCTCGCGGCCGCCGGCGATCTCGCTGGCCGGGATGGCCAGGGGCAGGTCAGCGACCATGAAGAAGGCGGGACCCGGCCGGGTCGGCCAGGACCGGCGCGTCAGCTGCTCATCGAGCTCGCGGGAAGCGTCATCGTCGAGCGGCACTGGCACCGCGATCATCGGGGGCAGCCCGCGCTCCCGGTACCAGCGGGTCACCACGGCAAGTGCCTCGTCGAGCGGCAGCCCCGGGTCACCGAGCGGCAGGGCGGAGTTGGCCCGTCCGGTGAACCCGCCGGCCGCCCGCAGCAGCCAGTCGCCGAGCCATTCCTCCTCGGTTCCCCGCCAGTGCGCCGCCGCGACCCGCTCAAGGTCCGTCATCGTCTGCATCCCGCCAGGATGACATGTCCGGTTTGTCGCGAACGGGGCGTGGCGGGGCAGGCCGGGCTACGAGACGAGGGGCGGCCGGGCCGGAGCCGGGCTACGGGACGAGGGGGCTGGCCGGGGCCGGGGCGCCGGTGATCTGGGCGATGAGGCCGTGCACGTGGGCGGCGCCCTCGGCGACCTCGTGGCGCATGGCGTGCACGCTGATGAGGTGCTGGCCGCCGAGATCGGGCGCGGGCGCCTGGACAAGCGGCCAGGGGTGGGTGACCTGGGCGATCCGCGTCTTCATGGCGTCGAGCCTGACGCCGGCCTCAGCGGCCGGCCAGCGGCCGACGGGGCTCCCCGGCCCGTTGGGGCTTCCCGGCTCGGCGAGGCGCGCCACGTCGGCGGGCGTCGCCGCCTCGGCGACGGCGGTGATGGCGGCGTTGAACGCGCGCCTCGCATCGGAGTACTGCACGCTGGCCAGGATCGAGTGGCCCCAGGTGAGGGCGCTCGTGGTGAAGACGTCCGCCAGCGCGCCGGCCGGCTGCGCCCGCGCGACCCGGAACGCCTGGGTACATCGGGCGCCGCGCCCGGCGAACGCGATGACGCACTCGGGCCGGGCCGGGCCACGGGCGATGAGCACCGCGTGCAGCGCGATCCAGTCCCAGCTGGGCGTCACGGTGGCGAGCGCGCCCTGGTCGAGGAACTCATACCCGCCGTCGGCGGAGGGCGCGCACCGCGACCGGGGGTCGGCGAAACGCAGGTCGCCGCCGGCCTCGCCGTGCCCGCCGGCGAAGAGCGCGCCGCGGGAGGCCTCGGCCAGGATCCAGCGCACCGAGTTATCGCCCGTCCGGTAGGCGTCGGCCGCGGCCCCGGTCCAGGACAGGTGCGCGCTGACCGCGAGCGCGGTGCGCGGTGCGTGCCGCGCCAGCCGCCGCTGGCCGCAGGCGGCCTGGCGGAGCGTGCAGCCGAGCCCGCCGAACTCCGGCGGCAGCGTGACGTTCAGGTAGCCGACCCCGGCGAGCCTGGCGATGTCCGCGGCGAGCACCCCCGGCTGACCGCTCGCCCGCTCATCGGTCCCGCCCAGCCGCCCGAGCAGGCCGTCGGTGAGCAGATCACGGGGCCGTGTCGCCGTCATGGACAGATCCTCCCGCCACGGTGCCTGAAAGTCAACTTATTCAGTAGGAAAAGTAGCTTAGCGGTCCCGCCCGGCTCGCTTCCTGGACGGGGCGTTGAGTTGTCGCGCGCCCGGTCAGCTCGGGCCGACGACGCGGACCGGCTGGCCAGCGGCGAAGGCGGCGATGTCCGCCACGGCGTCGGTGTAGAAGGTCCGGTAACCATCATCGGTCACATACCCAAGGTGCGGGGTCAGTACGGTCCGCGGCGCGGACCGGAACGGATGCCCCGCTGGCAGCGGTTCCTCATCATAGACGTCAAGTCCGGCACCGGCGATATCTCCGGCATGCAGCGCGGCGAGCAGCGCGTCGGAGTCGACGATCGGCCCGCGCGACGTGTTCACGAGGAACGCCGTCGGCCGCATCAGCCCCAGTTCACGCTCCCCCACCAGGCCGACGGACCGCGCGCTCAGCTTGTAGTGCACCGTGACGACGTCAGACAGCGCGAACAGGTCGTCCTTGCCGACCGCCGTCACGCCAGCCGCGGCGGCCGCGGCGGGGATGATGTTCTGCGACCAGGCAAGCACGTCCATGCCGAACGCCTGACCGACCGCCGCGACCGCCCGGCCGATGTTGCCGAGCCCGACCACGCCCAGGGTCCGCCCGCGCAGCCCGAACCCGACCGTGTGCTGCCAGCCGCCGCTCCTGATCGCGGCGTCCTCCTCGGCGACGTGCCTGGCCACCGCGAGGATCAGCGCCCAGGTCAGCTCCGGCGTGGCCCCGGAACTGCCACGTGTGCCGCAAACGGTGACTCCGGCCGCCTGGCACGCCGCCACGTCGATCGAGGCGTTGCGCATCCCGGTGGTGACGAGCAGCCGCAGGCCGGGCAGCCGCGCGATCCGCTCGGCGGTGAACGGCGTCCGCTCCCGCATCGCCACGATCACGTCGAACGGCCGCAGCTGCGCCACCAGGTCGCCGGTGTCGGCGATGTGGCTGGCGAAGGTGACGACTTCCGCTCCCAGCGAGTCCCAGTCGGCGCAGCTCAGTGCGACGTGCTGGTAGTCATCGAGTACCGCGATCCGCATCTCGTAGCCTCCGAACGTTGCGGCTGACTCTATCCCGCCCGATCCCGCCCCATCGCCGCCCGATCCCGCCCCATCCCCCGCCCGATCCCGCCCGCCGTGGCGGCCGCGGGGCGACGGCGCCCGGGATGCTACCTTCTGTCCCATGACGTGGCTCAATGCGCTCGCGGAAAAGGCTGTCGACGGTGAACTTCCCACCCGCGAGGAGGCACTCGCGGTGCTCTCCGCCGGCGACGACGAGCTGATGGACGTGGTCGCGGCGGCGTTCCGGGTCAGACGCCACTTCTTCGGCCGCAGGGTCAAGCTGAACTACCTGGTCAACGTCAAGAGCGGGCTCTGCCCCGAGGACTGCCACTACTGCTCGCAGCGGCTCGGCTCGCAGGCCGGCGTGCTGTCCTACACCTGGCTGAAGACCGACCAGGTCGTCGCGTCCGCCGAGGCCGGAGTGGCCGGCGGTGCCCGCCGGGTGTGCCTGGTGGCGAGCGGCCGCGGCCCGACCGACCGGGACATCGACCGGGTGGCTGGCGCCATCACGGCGTTCAAGGAGCGCAACCCGGACGTCGAGGTCTGCGCCTGCCTCGGCCTGCTGTCCGCGGAGCAGGCCGAGCGCCTCGCCGCCGCGGGCACCACCGCGTATAACCACAACCTGAACACCTCCGGCGGCCACTACGCCGACATCTGCGGCACGCACGAGTACGCCGACCGGGTGAGATGCGTCGAGACCGCCAAGCGGGCGGGGCTGTCCCCCTGCTCCGGCCTCATCGCCGGCATGGGCGAGACCGACGAGGACCTGGTCGACGTGGCGTTCGCGCTGCGCGAGCTGCGCCCGGACTCCGTGCCGGTGAACTTCCTTATCCCATTCGAGGGAACGCCGCTCGCCGGGCACTGGGAGCTGACCCCACAGCGCTGCCTGCGCATCCTGGCCATGGTCCGCTTCATCAACCCGGACGCCGAGGTCCGGCTCGCGGGCGGCCGCGAGATCCACCTGCGCACGCTGCAGCCGCTCGCGCTGCACATCGTCAACTCGATCTTCCTCGGCGACTACCTGACAAGCGAGGGCCAGCCGGGCGCGGCCGACCTCGCGATGATCGCCGACGCCGGCTTCACCGTCGAGGGCACGGACACCGGCACCGGGACCGGGGGCGACACCGGGGGCACGCGAACCGGGGCCGGGCGTCCCGACCTGGTGCACCTGCGCCGCCGCGGCGCGGGCACGGAACTCCCCGCTAACACCTGAGCCCCGCTAAGGCTGGCGGCCGACCCCGCAGAGCATGAGCGTGGCGCCCGGCTCTGACTCGCTCAGCAGGCTGTCCGGCTGCCACTCGTTCAGGTAGACGAGGCCTGGCTGTATCAGCTCGAGCCCGTCGAAGAACCGGGTGATCTCCTCGCGGCTGCGCACCTGGCCGCGGCCGAGGCTGCGGCGCAGCACGTCCATGCTGGCGCGGACCTCAGGCGCCTCGTCGCAGAAGTGGGTCATCTGCATGTAGCTGCCCGGCGCGATCTCCTGCTTGTAGCGGGCCACGATGCCGTGCGGGTCTTCTTCGTCGAGCAAGTGGTGGATGACCGCGTTGAGTATCAGGCCGACCGGCTTGCCGAAGTCGAGCAGGGCGCGGACCTCGGGCCTGGCGAGCAGCGCGTCCGGCGTCCTGATGTCGGCGAGCACGACGATGGTCGAGGCGTCGTCGGCGAGCAGCGCCTTGCCGTGCAGGGACACGCTCGGGTCGTTGTCCACGTACACCACCCGGGCGGCCGGGTTGATCGTCTGGGCGATCTGGTGCGTGTTCTGCACCGTGGGCAGGCCGGAGCCGAGGTCGAAGAACTGGTCGACGCCCTGCAGCGCCATGAACCTGACGGCCCGGCCGAGCGCGGCCCGGTTGAGCCGCGCCCCGTTGCCGCGGTCGCCCACCGTCGCGATCGCCTCGGCGGCGACCGCGCGGTCGACCGCGAAGTTGTCCTTGCCGCCAAGGATCGCATCGTAGACGCGGGCCACGCTCGGCTGCGTGGTGTCGATCTCCGGCGGGACATGATCGGGATCCGCCTTGGCCCAGGTCATGTCGTAATCGGCCACTGCACGGTCCCCCGTCGTTATTGAGCGAGAACGTCCAGCCTCATCGTAGCCGGGGGCACGCAGGCGGTCGGACTTCCGTGCACAGGCTGACCGCCGCCGACAGAAAACTGTGCGGGGACTGACAGCGGCATGCGCCAGCATGGTGACATGGCACAAGAAAGCTACGCGATCGAGACGCACGGTCTTGTGAAGCGGTTCGGCAAGACCACGGCGCTGGCCGGGGTCGACCTGGCCGCGCGGCCGGGCAGCGTCCTCGGGCTACTCGGACCGAACGGGGCGGGCAAGACCACCGCGGTCCGTATCCTCGCCACGCTGCTGCGGCCCGACGACGGGTCGGCGGCGGTATGCGGCTGCGACGTGGTGCGCGATGCGCACCAGGTACGCCAGCTCATCGGGCTGACCGGCCAGTACGCCTCGGTCGACGAGGGACTGTCCGGCACCAACAACCTCATCATGGTCGGACGGCTGCTCGGCCTGAGCCGCGCCGCGGCCCGCGTGCGGGCCGCGGAGCTGCTTGAGCAGTTCGAGCTCGCCGACGCCGCGGGGCGGAGCGCGAAGACCTACTCCGGCGGCATGCGCCGCCGCCTCGACCTGGCCGCCAGCCTGGTCGGCCGGCCGCGCGTGCTCTTCCTCGACGAGCCGACCACCGGCCTCGACCCGCACAGCCGCAACGAGGTCTGGGGCATGCTCCGCGGGCTCGTCGCGGACGGCACCACGGTGCTGCTCACCACGCAGTACCTGGAGGAGGCCGACCAGCTCGCGCACGATATCGCGGTCATCGACCACGGCGCGGTCATCGCCACGGGGACGCCGGACGAGCTCAAGGCGAGCGCCGGGCGGCAGGTACTCGAGGTGACCCCGGCGAGCCGGTCCGACCTGGCCGCGGTCGCCGAGCTGCTCGAGCTGGTTACCGGCTCGGCGCCGGCCATCGGTGCCGAGTCTGGCCAGGTCAGCGTCCAGGTCGAGGGCGGCCGGGCGCTGCCGGGCATCATGCGCGCGATCGATGAGCGGTCCATTGAGCTCGCCGAGTTCGCGCTGCGCCGGGCGAGCCTTGACGAGGTGTTCCTCATCCTCACCGGCCACCGCGCGGAAGAGCCAGCGGAAGCGGCGGCGCCGGACGCGGCGGGAAAAGCGGGAGCGGCCGCGGCGGCCGCACCAGCTCGCGAACTTGACAGGAGCCCACGATGACAACGGCAGCACTCGCCCCTCCCCCCGTCCCCGCGCTGCCGCGCAGGCCGAGCCCCGCGGTGGCCGTGGCGAACTCCCTCACCCTCGCCTGGCGCAGCGTGCTCAAGATAAAGACGAACCCGGAGGACCTCTTCGGGCTCTGGCTGCAGCCGATCATGTACCTGATCCTGTTCACCTACGTGTTCGGCGGCGCGATCGCCGGCGGCACGCACCAGTACCTGCAGTTCTCGCTGCCGGGCATCCTGGTCCTCTCGGTGGTCTTCGCCACGCTCGGCACCGGCATGATGCTCAGCGCGGACATCGCCACCGGAGTCTTCGACCGGTTCCGCTCGCTGCCGATCGTCCGCTTCGCGCCGCTGGCCGGCGCGATCCTCGGTGACCTGGTCAGGTACGTAATGTCGATCCTGGTGACGCTCGGGTTCGGGTACGTACTCGGGTTCCGCGTGCAGACCAGCGCGCTGGCGGCCGTCATGGGCGGCCTGCTGCTCGTGGCGTTCGCCTTCGCGATGTGCTGGCTGTCGGCCATGCTCGGCGTGCTGGTGAAGTCCGCGCAGGGCGTGCAGCTGTGGGGCTTCCTGTTCATGTTCCCGCTGGTCTTCGGCAGCAACATCCTCACCTCGACCAACTCGATGCCCGGCTGGCTGCAGGCCTTCGTCAAGGTCAACCCGGTCACCTACCTGACCGAGGCGGAGCGGGCGCTGCTCATCGGCGGTCCCGCCGCCACCGCGGTGGAGCGCTCGCTGCTGTGGGCGGCCGGCATCTTCGCGGTGTTCGCGCCGCTCGCGGTGGCCGCTTACCGGCGCCGAACTTAGCGGGCGGCGAGGGCCTCGCGGCCGAGGGCCGCGGCCTGCTCGTAGCCGAGGCCACGCGACGACGCGTACGCCGCCAGGTACGCCCGCGGGCCGAGTACCGCGCGGGCCGCGTCGCGGGCGGCCGGGGCGTCCGGGCTTGACTCGTCGAACGCGCCACGGACCGCGTGGGCCGCGCCGAGCAGGCGGGCGGCGCGCTCGGCGTCGGCGCCGCGGCCGCGGGCGAGCAGGTAGGCGGCGCTCGCGTCGAGCACCGTGGCCAGCGACGGGTGCTCGGTCCAGGCGGCCGCGTCGTCCAGTGCCTCTTCGAGCAGCTCGCCGCACCGGTCCCGGTTCCCCTGCCTGAGCAGCGCGGCGGCCAGGCGGGCCTTGACCTGGGCGCGCAGCGACTGCCACCACGGCGCCTGGGTGTCGCCGAGGGCGTCAAGCATCGTCGCGGCGCACCGGGCGGACTCGGCGTAGTCGCCCTCCCGCCAGGCCAGCTCGGCGCGCATGTGCGCGATCCACCGGTCGCTGTCCATGTGACCGCCGCGCGCCGCCACCTTCCGCTCCAGCCGGGTCATCTCGGCGCGGGCCATGGCGAGGTCGCCGGCCCGTCCGCGGATGAGCGCGAGCCGCGCCTCGACGTAGCTCAGGTCGCCCCAGGCGCCGATCTCGCGGCCGATCGCCACCGCCTCGGTCAGCGCCTGGATGGAGGCGGCGTGCTCGGCGCGCAGCTCGGTGAACTCCGCGAGCTGGGTGAGGGCCAGCGACACGCCCCACTGCTCGCCGAGCCGGCGTAGCTCCGCGAGCGCCGCGCGGCAGTGCTCCTCCGCGCTGTCCGGCGTGCCGAGGCTGAACCCGTAGGTGGACAGGTAGGCCTGGCCGACGGCGCGCAGCCACGGGTCGGACGAGTCGATGTACCGCTCGAACTGCGCCTGGGCACGGTCCATCGCGCCGTCATACTGCAACAGCACCGGCTCGGCCATCGCGACGAGCGGATGGCCGGTCCCCTGGCCATCGAACTCACCGAGGGCGGCGAGCGCCTCGGTCAGCGGTCCCCTGACGGACTCGATGTCCCACATCCAGCCGGCCGCGAGCAGCGCGCAGATGACCCGCGCCTCGGCGAGCTCCCGCGTCAGCGGCGGCGGGGTCATGGCGAGAACCTCGCGGCACAGCGCGTCGGCCTCACCGTGCCCGCGCTGTGCCCAGTAGTAGCCAAGCGAGCGGACGAACCGCAGCGCGCTCCCCGCGTCGCCCCTGACGGTCACCCAGCGGATCGCGGCGTTGATGTTGTCCTGCTCGGCGTTGAGCACGCGGAACCAGCGGGCCTGCGTGCTGGTGCGCAGCAGCGGGTCGGCGGCCTCCACCAGGTCGAGGTAGTACCGCGCGGCGGCGTCCCTGATCTCGGTTTCCTCGCCCGCTTCGGCCAGGCGCTGCAAGCCGTAGGCGCGGACCGTGTCCAGCATCCGGTACCGTGCCTCCCCGTCCGCGCCCGTGCCCGACCGGGCGAGGATCGACTTGCCGACGAGGCCGGCCAGCGTGGGCAGGACGGCACCGGTCGTGAGTCCGGCGAGGCGGTCCGCGCAGACCCGCTCGGCGGCGGCCAGGGTCGCCTCGGCGGGAAACACCGCCAGGCGGCGGGCCAGGATCCGCTCCTGGTCGGACAGCAGGTTCCAGCTCCAGTCGACGACCGCGCGCAGCGTCTGGTGCCTGGGCAGCGCGATCCGGCTGCCGCCGGCGAGCAGCGCGAAGCGGTCATCGAGCCGCTCGGCGAGCTGCTCCGGGGTCAGCGTGCGCAGCCAGGGGGCGGCGAGCTCGATGGCCAGCGGCATGCCGTCCAGGGTGCGGCAGATCCTGGCCACCGCCGCCGCGTTGGCCGCGCTGACCTCGAAACCGTCGAGGACGGCGGCGGCGCGGTCCGCCAGCAACCGGACGGCCGGGTTTCCGCTGGTTATCGCCGGCACTTCGGTTTCACTTGGGATGTCGAGCGGCGCGACCACCTGCAGCGCCTCGCCGGGGATCTGCAGGGGCTCGCGGCTCGTCGCCAGGATGCGGACCCGGGGGCAGCCGGCGATCAGCCGCGCGGCCAGGGCCGCCGCGGCGTCGATGACGTGCTCGCAGTTGTCAAGGACAAGCACCGCGTCCCGGTCCGCGAGGAAGGCGCACAGCCGGCCGGCCGCGTCGCCCGCCGCGTCGGCGCGCCTGGCGATCGAGCGCTCGCGCAGGCCGAGCGCGTCGAGCACCGCGTACGGCACCTCGGCGGGATCGGTGACCGGGGCGAGCTCCGCGAACCAGGCCGGCCCGGCGAGCCGCGCCGCCGCCTCGGCGGCGAGCCGCGTCTTGCCGACGCCGCCCGGGCCGGTGAGCGTGACGAGGCGCTCGGCGGCCAGCCGCTTGAGCAGGCCGGCCAGGTCGTCGTCCCGGCCGACGAAGCTGGTCGGGCCGGTGACGGAGGCGGGCGGGCCGGGGACGGGCGCTGCCGCGGCCTGCGGGACCTCTTGCCTGAGTATGGCCAGGTAGGCCTGCTCAAGCGGAGGAGACGGGTCCACGCCGAGGCGATCGGCGAGGCGGTCGCGGACCTGCTTGTATACCCCGAGCGCCGCCGCCTGGCGGCCGGTGGCGGCCAGAGCCCGCATCAGTAGCGCGGCGGGCCGCTCGGCCAGCTCGTCGGCCGCGGTGAGCTCGCGGAGCTCGCCGACCAGGGCGGCGTCCGCCCCGCCCAGCGCGAGCTCGGCCTCGATCCGGTCCAGGGTCGCCGCGGCGCGCAGCTCGGCGAGCCGGGCGGCCGGCGCGAACGCGAACTCCTCGCCCGCCACGTCGGTGAGCGCGCTGCCGCGCCAGGCGCCAAGGGCCGGGCGGAGCAGGGCCGCCGCCTCCTGCGCGGCGCCGCGCGCCAAGGCCTGGCGGCCGGCCCTGGCCTCTGACTCGAAGGCGATCGCGTCCACCGCGTGCGGTGGCACGGCGAGCCGGTAGCCGGCCGGGGAGGACTCGAGCACCCGGTCGGGCACCCCGGCCTGACGCAGCGCCAGGCGCAGCCGGGAGACGAGGGACTGCAGCGCGTTGGCCGCGTCCCCCGGGCGGTCATCACCCCACAGCCGCTCGATGAGCGCGTGGGCGGGCACCACCCGGCCAGCGTCGAGCGCGAGCAGGATAAGCAGGGCCCGCACCCGGTGCCCGCCGACGCGCACCGGCTGGCCCGCCGGACCGGTCACCTCGAGCGGGCCGAGTACGCTGATCCGGACCGCGTCCGCCGTCGCCTGCACGTTGTCCTTCCCGCCAACAACTGGTGGCCGCTCACGCGGCCCTCACCATGCTAACGCGAAACGAAGTCGAGATCTATCTCGTTTTTCTATCCGTCGGCAGCGACGCCGGCAGGCCGAAGCGGTCGAACAGGGACGCGTCGAACGTGGTGATCTCGGCGATGCGGCCGTCGCCGGTGCGCAGCACGTCGAGCTTGAACGGGAGGAAGACCTCGCTGCCCGCGCGGCGCAGGTACGAGGCCGCGGCGGGCATCCGGTTGGCCGCCGTGGGCAGCAGCCGCCAGTCGCCGAAGATCGTGCGGTCGTAGGCATGGGCCATGAACCCGGCGACCACGTCCCGCCCGGTGAACAGGCCGGAGTTCGGCGGCATCGCGACCCGGATGTCCTCGCGGATCACCGCGAGGCCCGCGGCCGTGTCCTGCCGCTCGTGCGCCTCGATGAACGCGGCCAGCAGCGCCCGGTCGCCCTCGGTGATGCCGCTCGGCGACCAGTCCGCGTCCCGCGCCGCCACCCGCGCGCCAAGCGTGGCCCGCGCCCGCTGCAGCGCGCTCGTCACCGCGGCCGGCGACATCTCGAGGACCTCCGCGGTCTCGGCGGCCGAGTAGCCCTGGACGTCCCGCAGCAGCAGCACCGCCCGCTGCCTCGCGGGCAGCAGCTGGATCACGGCCAGGTAGGCGAGCTCCACCGTCTCGCGGCGGATCGCGGCCTCCTCCGGCCCCTCGGCCTGGTCGAGCAGCGCGTCCGGGCAGGGCTGCAGCCACGGCACGTCCGCGATCGACTCGATCTGCTCCGGCCGCCGCTGCGCCGCGCGCAGGATGTCGAAGCACGTCGTGGTCACGATGCGGTACAGCCAGGCCCGCGCGGCCGGGCCGCCGTCGAACGAGGCCCGGCCCTTCCAGGCCCGCAGCAGCGCCTCCTGCACCGCGTCCTCGGCCTGCTCCAGGTTGCCGAGCATCCGGTAGCTGTGCACCTGCAGCTCGCGCCGGTGGCGCTCGCTGAGCTCGGTGAACCGGGCCTCGTCTAGCACGTCCATGAGGAAGGTCTCCTCAGGCGGTCGCCGCGGCGTCGGCCGCGTCGCGCAGCGCCTGGATGTCGATCTTGGTCATGCCGAGCATGGCCTGCACGGCGGCGTTGGCGCGCAGCGGGTCTGGATCGCCGATCAGCTCCATGAGCGCCTCGGGCACGACCTGCCAGGACAGCCCGAAGCGGTCCTTGACCCAGCCGCACGGGCCGATCTCGCCGCCGCCGGCGGTGAGCTGCCCCGTGTACTGGTCGACCTCGTCCTGGTCATGCGCGGAGACCTGCAGCGAGACCGCCTCGGTGAACTTGTACATGGGGCCGCCGTTGAGCGCGGTGAACGCCCGGCCGGCCAGCTCGAAGGCGACGGTCATCACCTTGCCCTGCTCGCCGGGCTGGTCCGGGCCGTAGTAACTGACGTCGGTGATGCGCGAGCCGGGGATGACCGAGACGTAGAGCTCGGCGGCCTCAAGGCCGTTGCCGTCGAACCAGAGGCACGGGGTGATCGTGGTCATCGCTTTAGGTCCTTTCGCGGTGCGACGCTACTGACACCTGATGAAACGTCCGCCAGCCGGGTAACTAATCGGTGTGACTAGCCAGCACCCGAACGGCTCACCCGTTCGGGCTAGCCGAAGGCGAGCCAACCGCAGTCCGGGCACAGGATGTTAGCCCCTGGCAACGTAGCGTGCACCCCGGCCGGCCACCAAGCCATGCACGTGCGACGGCCAACTTGCGATGCAATTGCATACCCGAAAAGTGCGCTAGCGAGCACGGAGAGTAACCGCAAAAGGCATAAAGAAAAGGCGGTCTGGTCCGTCTGGACTAGTACCACGCGGTGGCTGGACAGCGGGCCGCCCGCCGGCAGCACCGCGTGCGTGGGCTCGCCGGAGCCGGCGCCGGCCGCGGGCGCGGGCGCGGGCGTGCCGTCGTCGCCTTCCGCGGCGTTCCAGGCGGCGTCGATGCCCATGTCGTGCAGCGGCGGGGCGAACGCCACCCGGTTGCGGCCCGCCTGCTTGGCCGCGTACATGGCGGAGTCGGCCGCCGCGAGCAGGTCGGTGAGCTCGAAGGACTCACCGCGCCCCATCGCAGTGACGCCCACCGAGATGGTGACGCTGAGCGTGGGCGCGTCCGGGCGGTCCGCGGTGGGGACCTCCAGGTTCTCGATGTAGCCGCGGAGCCGCTCCGCGATGTTGCAGGCGTCGTCCTCCCTGGTCTGGGCGAGCAGCAGCACGAACTCCTCGCCGCCGAACCGGCCCGCCCGGTCGTAGTCGCGGGACTGGCCGGTGAGCGCCTCCGCGATCGCCTTGAGCACCCGGTCGCCGACCAGGTGCCCGTACGTGTCGTTGACCAGCTTGAAGTGATCAATGTCGATGAGGGCGAGGGCGAGCGGGTTGCGGGTGCGGCTGGCACGGGAGAGCTCCACCTCGGCCTCGGACTCCCACGTGGAGACGTTGAGCAGCCCCGTCTTCGCGTCGGTGCGCGACTGGGCGACGAGCACCGGGTGAATCAGGAACCGCCGGACGAGCAGGACGGTCGGCAGCGCGATCGCCATGAGGAAGGGACTGAGCGCCACGGCGACCGTTATCAGGACGCCGAGATCGATCTCAACGAAAAGCCCTTGCAGCGCGTCGCGTTCGAATTCGCCGGCGAAAAACCGCGTCGCCGGATTTGCCAGCTTCACGGCGGCGACGATGAGGAAGTGCTGTATGCGGCAGCCCAGGATCTCACACGCGCCCACGGCGAGGCACCAGGTGAAAGCGTGCAGGCCAGTGCCGGGTGCCGCGCCCGCGAATGAATGCGGAAACGCGCGGAAAACCAGTGACACGGAGGCATAGGCAAGGCCGTGTGAAGCCGCCGAGAACACCCGCCGGTACCACAGCCCGTGGTGCACGAACAGCTGGAGGGTCGCCATTATCGGGATCGCGATGAGGATGGAGTAAACCGGCGGAAGCAAGATGGCCGTCGGCAGGACCCAGATGGAGCTAAAGTCCCTGGTCACTCCGGAGTACGTGTACACCATCCGCGGCGTGGACGCCATGGATATCGTGCCGCAGCACATCAGCAGCAGGAACTCGACCGCGTCATTAGCATGCCAGCTGGTAAAGGCGATCCCGGCGCCCATCCCGGCGGCCGCGAGGGCCACGACGCCCGCGACGTACCAGCGCAGCAGGGGTGGGAGCTGCCACCATCCCCAGTCCCTGATGACCATTCCGCGCCTGACGCGGCTGGTGAGGGACGATGCCTGCATGATCCACCGTTCCGTCTGTGGTGCCTGTTGCTTCGTTCTAGTAGCTGCTGACTGTAAATGACTAGCTGCGTATAGCTACCATAACCCATCTTGCCGGGCTTGGTAACTATTGCGAGTTGTTTCCAGTACAAGTCGTGACAACGCGGCGCTTAATAGTGCGTAAGAGCGATGGCGCAGAGGCAGGAGAGAGCAATTCGCGCCAAAGCAAATGAAGTGGGCGCTGTCAAGTGCTGCGTCCACTGTTACGCATGAGGAGGAAGTGAAATGCGTAGCACGTGGTGGGGCTGATGCTCCGACGATCTCATCACACAGAGTATGAATCGCATTGAGAGGAGTGCACATCATGCGCGACACCTGGACCCGGTAGCAAGATCCGGCCTCATCTGCATTACCCCTTTCCGACAACCAGTATTACAACGAGCCGCTTTGGATAGGTGCCTGCCTGGCAAGCGTGGCCTCTCGGCCAAGATGCCGCGCAGTGTGGCGGCCGACGGTGGGCGTCATTCGCCGCCATCGGAGTGCTAGACCGCAGGCGATAAGGGCACCGATTCCTCCACTGAGAGCCACGACCGTCGAGGGAGGTACCACCTCGGCGGCCGCTCCGGCCACCGCGAACGCAACCCCCTGACCGACTACCAGGCCCGCGGTTGCGAGGCCGTACGCCTGCCCCCGCTTCTCGTTCGGTATCCGCTCCACGAACGCGGTGTTGGCGGCGATCTGGTACATCGCGAAGCTGTTGGACAGCGCGAACAGTGCCATCGACACGATCAGGCCCGGGCGAAGGACCGTCACCGCGAGGATTCCGCAGGCGAGTACCGCCATCGGGCCCATCCACCCCAGCCGGGTCAGCGGGCCTATCTTCCTTGTGAACAGCGGCGTGGATATCGCCGCGCCCAGCTGCGAGAAGGCGAGCAGCAAGCCGGCCGCCACCGGGCCACCGCCGAGCCGCCCCGCGTACGGCGCGGCAAGCCCTTCGGGCACCTCGTAGAACGCGGCCAGCCAGGCAAGGCCTACCAGCGTGCGGAGCGCGGGATCACCGAAGACCAGCCGGACGCCCTCGGCGAGCTGGCCCAGCGGGCCCGGGCCGCCGCCGTCGGGCGCGGGCGCGGGCCGTGCGCGCACGCCGAACCGGACGAGCAGCGCCGAGGCGACAAACGTCGCCGCGTCCGCGCCGAGGGCCGGGCGGGCGCCGGCCACGGCGACGACGAAGCCGGCCGCCGCGGTGCCCGCCACGAGCACCGACCGGCTGGTGGCCTGGATCACGGCCAGGGCGAGCGGGTACTTGTCGGGCCCCATCATCTCGCGGGTGACCGCGGAGCGGGCCGCGTCGAACGGCGGCTGCAGCAGGGTGACCACGTACAGCAGCACGATCATCGCCGCCAGCGGCACGCCCGGCGCGAGCATCGCGCTGACCAGGAGGCAGCGGAGCAGGTCGCAGCCGACCATCACGGAGCGGCGCGGCAGCCGGTCCGCCAAGCCGGACAGGAACAGGCCGCCGAAGAGATAGGGCACGAAGCCCGCGGCGAAGGTGACGGCGGCCAGCAGCGGCGACCTGGAGCGGTCGTAGACGAGCAGCGTCAGGGCCACCAGGGCGAGGCGGTCGCCGCTGCCGGACAGGACGTAAGACAGCCAGAGGGCACGGAACTCTGGTACGGCGAAGACGTCACGGAAGGACGGACGGCGGGCCGGAGAGGGAATCACGGCGACCCTTTCATTCAGCTGGGACCGGCCTGCGCGGTTCGGCGGCCACGCATGCGGCTCGACCGGTTACCCATTGCCATGATCGCAAAGCAGGCGACGCTTCGCGGCGAAACAGTCACATCGGGTACATCACTGACAAAACCATCTCACTGTGACTCGAGTGATACCCCCGTATGGCCCCAGCCGGGGGACCTCGGCCCGGTGAAGCCGGGACCTTCGTCCCCTGCCCTCGGGGACTTGAGGAGCCACCATGGGTAGCTACGCCGCGTGGTCCGTGAAGCGCGTAAGTAGGAGGCAGCAGTGACCGCTGAACCAGCTGAGCCACCGCCGGTCACCTGCCCCAGGCAGGCGATCGAGCTGACCGAGGGCGAGTGCTGGCAGCTGCTCGCGTCCGTGTCCATCGGCCGGGTCGTGTTCACGCAGCGCGCCATGCCGGCCATCAGGCCGGTGAACCATGTCGTCGACGGGCGGACCATCGTCATCCGGACGCACCTGGGAGCGGCGATCGCGGCGCGCGCGTCCGACGGCAGGAACGAGCCGGGGGGCTCGGTCGTCTGCTACGAGGCCGACGAGCTCGACCCGGCACGGCGCACCGGCTGGTCTGTCATCGCCACCGGCATGGCCCGCCTCGTCACCGACCCCGCCGCCGCCGACCGCTACGCGGCCGCGGTTGAGCCGTGGATCGCCGGCGACCTGAACCAGGTCGTCGCGATCGAGCCGCAGTTCGTCTCCGGCATCCGCCTCGTCGGCTGGTGCGCCTGACCGGCGCCGCCAGGGCCGGCCCGGGCGGTTCGTGAATTGCAACTATCGGAGCAAGCACGGGCAAGTTAGACTATGCGTGACGGGATGATCACGGCTAGGTGGTGGTCATGGGTGCACATCCCGGTCCGGCGCATCCGGGTGAGTGGCTGCGGCAGCAGCGGGTTGCTGCCGGGCTGACCCAGGAGGACCTGGCGGAGCGCTCCGGCGTATCGGTGCGCGCCATCGCTGACCTGGAGCGGGGACGGACGCGGAAGCCGTATCCGTCCTCGGTGCGCGCGCTGGCGCGCGCGCTCGGGCTGCCCGACACCGCCGGGGCGGAGCTGGTCGCGCGGTACCGGGCCGAGCGCGTCGGGCAGGCCGACGCCGCGCCCGGCGCCGCG
>CAZORE010000005.1:38719-51548 GCA_964581815.1 uncultured Streptosporangiaceae bacterium
CGCCGCGCCCGGCGCCGCGAAGCCGACGGTGACCGTGCCACGGCAGCTGCCGACGCGCGTGCCCCACTTCGCGGGGCGGGCCGGGGAACTCGCCCTGCTCGACGCCGTGCTCGAAGCGGCGGCCTCCGACCGCGCCACCGGGGCGACCGGGGTGGTGATCTCGGCGATCGGCGGCACCGCCGGGGTCGGCAAGACCGCCCTCGCACTTCACTGGGCGCACCGGGTGGCGCACCACTTCAAGGACGGGCAGCTCTACGCGAACCTGCGCGGGTTCGACACGCGGAACGAGGGCCCGGCCGATCCCGCCGACGTGCTGCGCGGGTTCCTCGACGCGCTCGGCGTGCACCCGGAGCGGCGGCCGGCCGACACCGAGGGGCTGGCCGGGCTGTACCGGTCGGTCCTCGCCGGGCGGCGGATGCTCGTGCTGCTCGACAACGCCGCCGACGTCGCCCAGGTGCGGCCGCTGCTGCCCGCATCGCCCGACTGCCTGGTCATCGTGACCAGCCGGCGCGAGCTGGCCGCGCTCGCCGCGCGCGAGGGGGCGCGGCTGCTCCAGCTCGACGTGCTGAGCGAGCAGGAGGCGAACGAGCTGCTCGTCACCCGGCTCGGCCGGGAACGGGCGGCCGCGGAGCCGTGGGCGGTCACCGAGCTCGCGACGCTGTGCGCGCGGCTGCCGCTGGCGCTTTCCGTGGTGGTGGCCCGCGCCGCCGCCGCGCCCAAGCTGCCGCTGTCGTCGCTCGCGGCCGAGCTGACCGAGCTCGGCGGGCGGCTCGACGCGCTTGACGTGGGCGACCCGGCCGCGAACGTGCGCACGGTGCTCTCGCTGTCCTACCGGCACCTGCCGGACAAGGCCGCGCGGATGTTCCGGCTCCTCGGGCTGCACCCGGGGCCCGACATCAGCGCCGCGGCCGCCGCGTCGCTCGCCGGGATGCCGGTCGCCGCGGCCCGGGGCGCGCTGCGCGACCTGACCAGGGCATCGCTGCTGACGGAGGTCGCGACCGGGCGGTACGCGTTCCATGACCTGCTGCGCGCGTACGCGGCCGAGCAGGGAACGCCGGCCGAGGAGGTCGCCGCCACCACGCGGCGGATGCTCGACCACTACCTGCACGCCGCGCACCAGGCGCACCGGGTGCTCTACCCGGGGCGGGAGCTGATCGGGCTCGACGCGCTGGCCCCAGGGGTCACCCCGGAGACGTTCGGCGGCAAGGCGTCCGCGCTCGCCTGGCTGGAAGCCGAGTACCAGGTGCTGCTCAAGGTCACCGATGTCGCGGCGCGGACCGGGTTCGACGCGCACGCGTGGCGGCTGCCCGTCGTGCTGTGGACCTTCCACAACGTGTGCGGCCACTGGCACGACGGCACCCGGCTGCACCACCTGGCGCTTGACGCCGCGCGGCGCTGCCACGACCTGTCAGGGCAGGCACACGTGCTGCGTGGGCTCGGATCGTTCGCGATGTCGGTCGGCGATACCGGGGAGGCGTACGAGCGGCTGACCGCGGCGCAGGCGGCGTTCACCACGCTCGGGGACACCCTCGGGCTGGCCAGGACCGACGTGATCTTCTCGCAGACGCTTGAGTACCAGGGGCGGCACGCCGAGGCCCTGGCGGTGATGGGCGACGCGCTGCGGCTATGCGAGGGCGCGCCGGCCGACCGGCACATGATGCTGGTACGGGCGAGCGCGCTGAACGGGTCGGCGTGGAACAGCGTGCAGCTCGGCGACCTGTCCGAAGCCAGAGCCTTCTGCCATAAGGCCATCGAGCTCTGCCAGGCGATCGGCTACTCCCCCGGCGAGGCCGGCACCTGGGACACGCTCGGCGTCGTGCTGCAGCGGCTCGGCACGCATGACGAGGCGGTGCCCTGCTTCCTGCGGGCGGTCACGCTCGACCGGGAGATGGGCAACCGCTACGACCTCGCGATGGTGCTCGCCCACCTCGGCGAGACCTACGCGGCCACCGGGGACCCGCGCGGCGCGCGGGAGGCATGGGACGAGTCACTGGCCATCCTGCGCGTGCTGCACCACCCGGCGGCGGGCCAGGTCCGGAGGCAGCTGGCCACGCTCGCGGCGGAGCAGCTGGCCGGCTCCGCGGCGCCGGGCGCGAGCGTCGCCTGATCCATTACTTATCGTGACACTCAGCGCAGATATGCAATGACACGTCGACGTTCTGCAGTTTGCCGGTAAGTTCGCCTGGCCTGCATACGGTTACTATCTGATGATGTGTTTAGCACGAAAAACCACGGATGGTGACCGGACAGGAGATCACGATGCGTGACACGTGGACCCGCTAGTCTGCCCGGGCCGCCGCACGAAAGACCGAGGAAAAAAGAAAATGAAATAAGGGTCAGAACGGAGGGTACCGGCTCGGATACCGCGACAGAATCGCGAGAGACAGCCGAACCCCGACGGGGAGGACCCCATGCCAGACCTCGTACCGCTATCCGGCAGCGAGCGCTCGGAACTGCCGGGCGCGACACTCGCGCCGGGCCCGCTCGACGAAAGCCAGCAGATCACCGTCACCGTGCTGCTGCAGCGCCGCGCCGAGGTACCTTCCGCCCTGGTCGAGGGGCCTGAGACGGTAAGCGCGGCCGAGCTTGGCGAGCAGTACGGCGCCACCGGGGCCGACGCGCAGCTTGTCGCCCAGGTGCTCGGTGAGTACGGGCTCACCGTGACCGAGACCCACCTGGCATCCCGCCGGCTCAAGGTCTCCGGCACCATCGCGGCGATGCAGACGGCGTTCGGCACCACGCTGACCGCCGTCACCTCGCCGCACCCGGACGGGTCAGGCAACGTGGCGCACCGGTACCGGACCGGCTCCCTCTCGGTCCCGACGCAGCTGTCCGGCATCATCACCGCCGTGCTCGGCCTCGATGACCGGCCGCAGGCGCGCCCGCAGTTCCGTCGCGGCCCGGCATCGGGCGCGCGGGCGGCGGCCGAACCGGAGGACGGAACAGCCGCCCCCGCGGCCAAGGGGGGAGCGCTGACCGCCCCGCAGGTGGCCAGCTTCTACCAGTTCCCGGCCGGCACCGACGGTACCGGGCAGACCGTAGCGATCATCGAGCTCGGCGGCGGTTACACGCAGGCCGACCTGAACACGTACTTCTCCGGTCTCGGGCTTTCCGTTCCGCCGGTGACCGCCGTCGGGGTGGGCGGCGCGTCCAACTCCCCCGGCGGAGACGCGGACGGCGAGGTCGAGCTCGACATCGAGGTCGTCGGCGGCGTGGCGCCGGGCGCCGCGCAGAAGGTGTACTTCGCGGACAACACCGATCAGGGGTTCATCGACGCGGTCTCCCAGGCGGTGCACGACACGCCGACGCCGGTCGCGGTGTCGATCAGCTGGGGCCAGTCGGAGGACCAGTGGTCGGGCCAGACGAGGGTCGCGATGGACCAGGCGTTCGCCGACGCGGCGGCGGTCGGCGTCACCGTGACGGTCGCGGCCGGCGACAACGGGTCAAGCGACGACCCGAACGGGCAGACGTCGGTGCACTGCGACTTCCCGGCCTCCTCACCGCACGCGCTCGCCTGCGGCGGTACCAGGCTCACCGGCAACACCACGTCGTTCGCGATCACCTCCGAGGTGGTGTGGAACGAGCTGGCGAGCAACGAGGGCGCGGGCGGCGGCGGCGTGTCCGACGTGTTCACCGGGCCGCCGTGGCAGGCGAACGCCGGGGTGCCGGCCTCGGCGTCCGGCGGCAGCACCACCAGCGGCGGTCGCGGCCTGCCCGACGTGGCGGGCAACGCCGACCCGGTGACCGGCTACCTCGTCGTGGTGGACGGGCACCAGCAGCCGATCGGCGGTACGTCCGCGGTCGCGCCGCTGTGGGCCGGGCTCATCGCGCGGCTCGCGCAGGCGACGGGCAAGACCTTCGGCCTGATGCAGCCGCTGCTGTACGCGGGCGTCGCGCCCGGTATCGCGCAGCCCGGGTTCAACGACATCGTCTCCGGCAGCAACGGCGCCTACCAGGCGGGACCCGGCTGGGACGCGTGCACGGGCCTGGGCAGCCCCAACGGCGCCGCGCTGCTCAAGCTGCTCAGCGGCACCACGCCGACCACCGGGAGCTAATACCAAGGTCAGTTGGGCCGGCCGGCGGCCCTGAGTACCAGGAGACACAGATACCACGCCCGTTTCCGGCTTTTGTCAGCGCCGAGAGTTAGACACCTCCATGATGTCAAAGTCTCGGCGCTGAGCTCTTGGGCCTCGGCTGGAAACACAGGCGGGGACGCCCTCAGACGGGAATGTTGAAGATTCAAGTAATGTTCTCCGGAGTACGCTGCTGATAGGCGGTGGACAACCAAGGCGAGCTTCTTTGGAGGCGTTCATCATGCCAGCCGTCACCGTAGAGAACCTGCTGGTCCTGCCGCGGGTCACCGAGCCGCCGGCGCAGGGGGACCGGCCGGTCGTCAAGGTCACCACCGCGCCGTCGGGCTTTGAGGGCGAGGGCTTCCCGGTAAGGCGCGCGTTCGCCGGCGTGCACCTGGCCGACCTCGACCCGTTCATTCACATGGACCAGATGGGCGAGGTCGAGTACGCGCCCGGGGAGCCCAAGGGCACCCCCTGGCACCCGCACCGCGGCTTCGAGACCGTCACCTACATCATCGACGGGGTGTTCCGCCACCAGGACTCCAACGGGGGCGGCGGGCTGATCACCAACGGCGACACCCAGTGGATGACCGCGGGCGGCGGCATCTTGCACATCGAGGCGCCGCCGGAGGACCTGGTGATGAGCGGCGGGCTGTTCCACGGCTTCCAGCTGTGGGTCAACCTGCCCGCGCGGCTCAAGATGACCCAGCCCCGCTACCAGGACATCCGGGCCGGCCAGGTCGCCCTGCTCACCTCAGCGGACGGCGGCGCGCTGCTGCGGGTCATCGCCGGCGAGCTCGACGGCCACGAGGGCCCGGGCGTCACGCACACCCCGATCACGCTGGTGCACGCCACGGTGTCGCCGGGCGCGCAGGTCCGCCTGCCGTGGCGCGCGGACTTCAACGCCCTCGGCTACGTGCTCGCGGGCGCCGGCTACGTCGGCGCGGAGCGCCGCCCCATTCACACCGGTCAGCTGGCGGTCTTCGGCTCCGGCGAGTCCATCACGGTGGGCGCGGAGCAGCGGATGGACGGGCCGAGCCCGGCCCTTGAGATCCTGCTGCTCGGCGGCGAGCCGATCCGCGAGCCCGTCGCGACCTACGGCCCGTTCGTGATGAACACCAAGGAGGAGCTGGCCCAGGCCTTCGAGGACTACCAGAAGGGCCTGCTCGGCCGCATCCCGGCCCAGCCCGCGTCGGGGCTACCCGCCGACCACCCCGGCCACGACGTCCTCTAGAGACGACGTCCTCTAGACACAACGTCCGTTAGAGCGGGAGGCCCTCCTCGAGCAGGGCGAGGGCCTCATCAAGGCGGGACGCGGAATCCGGGCCCATGAACGCGGCGAAGTCGGGGGCGGCGTCCACCTCGTCGCCCATCTCCGGCGGCAGGAAGACGGACATCATCACCCCGACGACCGCGCCGGCCAGCGCGCGGACCCGGACATCGCCCGGGTCGCGCCCGGTGCGGGCGGCCAGTACCTCGGCGAGCGCGTTGAGCGCGCGGGCGAACTCATTCATCGCCCGCGCGCGGATCTCCGGTACGTGCATGGACAGCTCGCCGCCCTGCCGGATCTGCTCCCACTCCTCGGGGGTGAACGAGGCCCAGGTCTCGCGCATGGCGGCGCGGAGGGCGGCGACCGGGCCGAGTTCCGCCGGCTGCCTGGCGAACGCCTCCGCCATCCTGGCATCCATGTCGTCCTGGAGTACCAGGTCCTCCTTGGTGGGGAAGTAGCGGAAGAACGTGGACGGCGACACCTCGGCGGCGGCGGCGATCTGCTCCACCGTGGTGGCCTGGTAGCCCTGCTCGCGGAAAAGCCGGAGCGCGTGCTCCCGCAGGGAGGCACGCGTCCTGGCCTTTTTCCGTTCCCGCAGGCCGGCCTGCGCCGTCATGTCCGTCACAGTGATGATTGTGCTCCTGTTGATGCCGTGAACTCCAATGTCGTGCCGGTGGCGGCGTGGGCGAAGCGCCGTGACTACAGTGCCGCGGGCTCCGCCTCGCCGGCCGGCTCGGCGGCCACGGCCCGCGTCGGCAGGAACAGCAGCGCAAGGATGGCGCAGCCGACCGCTATGCCGCCGCAGGTCCACAGCATCCCGCTCATGCCGTGCACGAACGCGGTCCTGACCGTGTCCAGCAGGGCAGGCGAGCCGACCTTGTGGGCCACCGCGACGCCCGCGCCCACGCTTGACCGGACCGCCGCCGCGGCCTGCCCGGGCAGCCCGGCCGCGGCCTGCGCGACACCGCTGCTGTAGCTGTTGCTTATCACGGTGCCGAGCACGGCAACGCCGATCGTCGAGCCGACCTGGCGCATTGCGGTGAGCAGGGCCGAGCCGGCCCCACTGCGCTCGGCGGACAGAGCGCCGAGCGCGGCCCCCATCGCGGCCGGCATCACCAGGCCGAGGCCGAGTCCGGACAGCGCGACCCAGCCGAGCGTGTACCCGGTCGAGCTGGCCAGCGTGGTGAATGCGCCGAGGGCCATCCCCGCGGCCATGAGCAGGTATCCGACGGCAACGACCGCGCGCGGGCCGGCCAGGGGCGATGCCCCGTCCTTCCGTGGAGCCTGCAGGCGCGTGCCGACGATCATGCCCATGAGCATCCCGCCGATCATCGGCAGCAGGCGCAGGCCGCTGCCCAGGGCGTCCGCGCCCCGGACATCCTGGAAGTACTGCGGCAGTGCGAAGAAGATGCCGAACATGGCGAACGACACGGCCGTCGCGAGAATAGTGCCCCAGCGGAACCCGGCCGAGCTGAACAGCCGCAGGTCGGCGAGTGGCTGGCCGCCGCGCCTGGTTACCCCGCGCTCCACCCACGGCAGCAGGGCGAGTACCGCCGCGCCCGCGGCGATCAGCCCGAGGGCGGCCGCGTCGGACCAGCCGTCCTGGCCGGCCTTGATGAAGCCGTAGGTCACCGCGACCAGGCCGCCGGTCGAGGTGACCAGGCCCGCCAGGTCGATCGTCGGCCGGCGCGCCGAGCGCGACTCGGGCAAGAGGGTCACCACGGCGATGACCGCGAGGACCACCACCGGCGCGTTGATCAGGAAGACCGAGCCCCACCAGAAGTGATCGAGCAGGATTCCGCCGACGATCGGGCCGATCGGGAAGCTCAGCATGGTCGCGCCGGCGATCGCCGCGACGGCCCGCTGCCGTTCCTCCTGCCCGAATAGCACTGGCAGCACCGACAGGGCCAGCGGGAAGATCGCCGCCGCGCCGATGCCGAGCACCGCCCGCGCGACGATCAGCTCGCTGACCGAGGAGGCGTAGGCACAGGCCAGGGAGGCCGCGCCGAAGATGACCAGGGCGATAATCAGCATCCGCTTGCGGCCGTAGCGGTCGCCGAGCAGCCCGGCGGGCAGGATCAGCGCGGCGAGCACGAGGCTGTAGGAGTCCACGATCCACTGCAGGTCGCCGGTGGACGCGTGCAGGCTGACGGCCATGGTGGGCAGCGCCAGGTTGAGCACGGTGAGGTCGAGCCCGACGACAAGCACGCTTGCCGCGATCGCGACAAGCGCCCACCAGCGGCGGGCGGAAAGCGTGACTTCCCGGGCGGACGGGGAGGTACCGGAGCCGTTGGCTGCCTGGGGCCCGGCCGGCTGCATCGTCATGACAGTCACCACCTTCAGGGAGTTACTTCTAAATGGAAGTTACTCTCAAAATATAGGCACACTCATTTGGTGCTGTCAACCAGAACGGGCGCGTGCTTCGCGGTGATGGCGAAGCACTGCGAGCTCTTTTCTCCTGACGTCTCGGCCGGCCGTCCTTGACGATGAAGCAGGAGAAAAGAGCTCGCCCGTTCGCGCTGGGTGTTTGAGGTTGGCTCTCTATTCACGCAGCAGGCGCAGCGCCAGGGTGGGGCAGGCGGAGACGGCGGCCCGCGCGTGGCGCTCCAGGCTCGGCGGGAGCGGACGGGGGTCGACGATGGGGAAGCCCCACTCGTCCAGGGTGACCACCTCGGGCAGCAGCTCGGCGCAGACGCCGTGGCCCTCGCAGTCGATGGGGTTGACCAGGAGCTTTTCGGCCATGGAATCAGATCCAGTCGTTTTCTGAGCGTGCGGTGTCCTGCGGCACGGGCAGGAAGGGGCGCGTGTTGGCCGCCGAGCAGCGGCCGCGCTTGTGCCAGTCGACCTCGGTGGCGAAGGTGCGCAGCGCGCTGCGGACGAACCGGACCGTCCCGTCCGGGTGATGGCACGCGCCGCGGCCGGACACCAGGCCGGCCCAGCGCTCCACGTCGCCGACCGCCTGGGGGCGGGCGCGGCCGCCGGCGATCTCGGCGAGCGCCGCCGCGATCCGCGGCAGGCCATTCAGGCACGGGCCGCACTGGCCCGCGCTCTCCAGCGCGAGGTAGCGGACCGCCCGCGCGGTCTCGACCACCCCGCAGCGGTCGGCGGGCAGCACGATGACGATGCCGGCGCCCACCCGGGCCTCCGCCCGGGCGAGCGAGTCGTTGTCCAGCGTGAGCTCAAGCGCCTGCGCGCCGGTGATCCAGGTGCCGTGGTAGCCGCCGATGAGCACCGCGCCGTCCTGCCGCAGGTCACCGGTCAGATCCTTGAGCGGGATGCCCAGCGGGACCTCGCTGATCCTCGGCTGGCCGTCGGTCCGGCGGATGGTGGCGAGCATCGACCCCGGCTCTTCCGCCGTGCCGACCGAGCGGAACCAGCGCGGTCCCTTGCGCGCGATGAGCGCCAGGTGCGCGAGGGTCTCCACGTTCTGGACCAGGGTGGGGGCGTTGTTCAGGCCGCGCTCGGTGATCCGTGGCGGCGTGAACGTCGGGGTCACCGGCCCGCCGGAGAGATGGTTGAGCAGGGCGGTCTCCTGGCCGGACAGAAACCGGGCCGGGGCGGTGGCGAGCTGGACGGGAACACGGTCGACGCGCGCCGCCTGGCGCTGCGCGATCGCCTCGATCAGCCGGCCGCCAACATCGTGCGCCCGGTTGGCGTGCACGTACAGGATGGCGGTGTCGGCGCCGACCGCTTCCGCGGCGAGCTGCAGGCCGTCGAGCACCAGGTGCGGTGACAGCCAGAGCAGCGTGGCGTCCTTGTCGCTGGCCGGCTCGGACTCGGCCCCGTTGGCGATCACCACCGGGGTGCGGCGGCGCTTGCCCGCCGCGTCGAGTACGGCGCGCAGCTTACGGTGCACCGGGAACGCCGCCCCGCCGCGGCCGGTCAGGCCGGCCGCCTCGGCCTCGCCGATCAGGTCGCCGGGCCGGTCGCGGTACGTGAGCATGCCGTACCGCAGGGCGTGCGACCGGAAGTCGTGCGACCGTCCGCCGTCGGAGGGCCGGTCTGGCTTGCCATCGCCCTGCTTGCCATCGCGCGGCGGCAGCAGCCGTGGCAGCTCGGTCACGGCATCCGCGGTACCTTCCATCGTGGCGGTCACTTGGCGAGTGTCCTCTCCCGGTTCCGGCTCTTGTCACGGGCGTGCACGGCGGTCATCAGGAGGCCGACCCGCTCGGCGCGCGGCACGTCACCGGACGCGGCGACCACTCGCCACGCCGTGGCGCCGAGCACGACGACCGCGCAGGCGATGGCCAGCAGGAACAGCGGCCCGTGCCGCAGGTCGCTGCCCGCGAAGACGGAGTGGACCCAGGCGACCGGCCAGCTCAGGTACGCGGTGAGGTGTACCGCCCGCCAGACTCTCCGCGACAGGTGACGGCGCAGCAGGCTGGTCACCGCGGCGGCGAGCATCAGGTCGAGGCTCACCGCGCCGAGGCCGAGCCAGAGCCGCTCGTAGGACGACGCCAGCGGGATGACCGCGGCGGTGAGCGGGATCTTCACGTACCCGTCGGCGACCGCCGACACCACGTGCACCGCCACGAACGCCACCGACAGCAGCGACAGGTTCCTGTGCAGCCCGGTCACCGCGAACCGCGGCAGGCCAGGCAGCCTGCCTTGCCGGGTGACAAGGAGGCCTAGCAGCATCACCGCGGTCAGCAGCAGCAGCGAGACCACGCCGGTCGCGCGGCTCGCATACCAGAGCACGGTGTGGGAGTTAATTCCGCTCACGTTGATAAGCATCGGTCATCAAGCCAAGGGAGGCATACATGGCGGCTATGAAGCGGCTCTGAGGAACGTCTTCGCGCTGAGGAAGGTCTTCGCTCTGCGGCTCGTCTGACCTAACGGACCGTAACGGCTGCTATCCCCCGGCTTCACCAATGGTGTGCCTTCTGGGCCGTCTCGTCCGTGGCAAGGCTAGCCGTGGCGGGGTAACTTCGCCTGAGGTACGCGCATGGCTGGCCAGCGCGTTTGCACCGGGAGTTTTTTTGCGGCCGCCACAGTTAACATGATCGACACATTGAGAAACGTGGTCGTTACAAAATGACTGGGTCACTATCGATTGCCGCCCGGGCGGCATACATCTTGCGAGACAACAGCACCGGCTTGATCACCAAGGCCGCTCCCGCCCTCTACCCCCATCAGTGGAGCTGGGACGCCGCGTTCAACGCGATCGGCCTGGCCAGCGTTGACCTGCCGCGCGCCCGGCTTGAGCTCGACTCGCTGTTTGCCGGGCAGTGGCGCAACGGCTTGCTGCCGCACATCGTCTTCGACGCGTCCGCCGACGGCTACTGGCCCGGGCCGGCCCAGTGGGGCTGCGCGCAGCACAGTGAGGAGGCGACGTCCGCGCCCGCGACCAGCGGGATCATCGACCCGCCGGTGCACGCGATCGCGGTGGACCGCATCCTCGCCATCGCGGAGCGGGCCGGCGGCCCCGAGGCGGAGCGCACCCTCGCCTGGGCCGCGCACCTGTACCCCCGGCTGCTCGCCTGGCACCGGTTCCTGGCCAGGGACCGGGGCGACAAGGAGACCGGGCTGATGACGCTGTTCCACGGCTGGGAGTCGGGCACGGACAACTCGCCCCGCTGGGACGCGCCGTACGCCGGGGTGAAGGTCGGGCCGGGCCTGCCCGCTTACCAGCGCAAGGACCAGGCGCACGTGACCGACGCCTGCCAGCGGCCGACCGACCGGGAGTACGACCGGTACCTGTGGCTGATCGAGGAGGCCAAGGGCGCCTCCTACGACGCGGGCCTGCTGCGCCAGACCGGGTCGTTCCAGGTCGGTGACGTGCTGTTCACGGCGATCTTCGCCTGCGCGTCCGACCTGCTCGCCGCCCTCGCGCTGCGGCTGCGGAAACCGGGCGACGCCGCCGAGCTCAAGGACTACGCCGCCCAGGCCAGGGCGGCTGTTTTCTGCCACGTCGACGAGGCGTCGGGCCTGGCCGCCGACGTCGACCTGCGGACCGGGGCGTGGCTGACCACGGAGACGATCGCGGGGTTCGCGCCGCTGATCGCCGGGGGGATGCCGCTCACCCTGCGCCGCGGGCTCATCGCGCTGCTCACCGGGCCGCGCTGGGCCGGGCACCCGTCGTTCAGGTACCCGCTGCCGCCGTCGGTGTCGCCCTGCTCCGCCGGCTACGACCCGGCCTGCTACTGGCGCGGCCCGGTCTGGCCGGTCTTCACCTGGCTGCTCACCTGGGCGCTGTCCCGGTCCGGCGAGTACCAGGTGGCGTCCGCACTGCGGACCGCGTCGCTGGAGCAACTCGGCGACCAGACGTTCGCCGAGTACTACCAGCCGGAGACCGGCGCGCCGCTCGGCTCGCTGCACCAGTCCTGGACGGCGGCCGCCGCCCTCGACTGGCTGCTCGATGAGGAGTAAGCCCGGCTAGGGATGCTGCTCCGCTGACGGCCAGTCCGACAGCGTGTGCACGGTGCCGTCCAGGGCGACAAGGCGGGCGGGCAGGCGCAGGCCGGTCAGCCAGCCGATAGCCTGGCGGCCCCTGATGATCGCGGCGGTCGCCGCGGTGTTCGCGTCGGCACAGGTCGCGGCAGCCACCGAGACCGTGCGCCACACCGGTGCGGCCGGGCGCGCGGTGCGCGGGTCGAGTATGTGGTGCAGCACGTCGCCGCCGCGCCGCCAGCGGCGGGCCGCCGTCGAGGACGTGGCCAGGCCGCCGTCGCGGATCGTCACCACCTGGCTCGGGCCGTCCGCCGGCTCGTCAGGCAGCGCCGTCCGGTCCTGCACCCGGATGCGCCAGCCGCCTTCGGGCGGCTCCCCGGCCACCGCCGTGTCGCCGCCGAGGCTGACGAGCACGCCGCAGCCGAGCTCGCCGGCGATCCGCGCGGCGGACCGGTCGGCCGCCCACCCCTTTACCGTCGCGCCCAGGTCAAGCTGGACGCCGGCCGGCACGGTGAGCCGGCAGGCAACTGGGTCCACCCGGACCGAGCGCCACCCCGGGATCAGCCGCACCCGGACGTTGGCGTCATCGGCGCCATCGCGGGCCAGCTCGGCGAAGTCCCTGTCGTAGCCGAGGTCGGCGAGTACCCCGCCCACCGTGGGATCGATGTCACCGTCGGTGAGCTGCGCCGCCCGCAGGGAGACGGCCACCGCCTCGGCGAGCAGCGGGCTGACCCGCACGGTGACCGGGCCGGAGGCGCCGCGCGCGGCGTTTCCCACCGCGATGAGCTCCGAGTCCGGCCGGAACCTCGAGCACGCCAGGTCGAGCGCGGCCAGGTCCGCTTCGAGGAGTTCCCTGGCCGCCGCGAGCTGTCCGGGCGACGTCACCACGAGCTGCACGAGCATGCCGAGCGCGGTCCACGCGTCGAACCCGGTCGCGCCGCCCGCCGCCGCCGGCGGCTCGCCGTTCCTGGCCGTTACGGAGGTCACGAGCCGCCCGAGGTGACGGAACCACTGCCGCTGCTGTACTGCGGTGAGGTCGACGACCCCGACAGGCCCGAGTCACTCGACGAGCTGCTGCCCGAGTCACTCGAGGAGC
>CAZORE010000005.1:51648-92250 GCA_964581815.1 uncultured Streptosporangiaceae bacterium
GAGCTGCTGCCCGAGTCACTCGAGGAGCCGGACGAGCTCGAGCCCGACGAACTTGACCCGGTCGACGTCGAGCTGCTGCTCTTGCTGGTCGCGGCGGCGTGGCTGGTACCGGGAAGGATCACCGCGACCGCCCCCGCCGCGACCACGCTGGTCGCGGCCACCGCGATCGTGGCCGCGTTCAGCCGCCGCCGGCCCTCCTCGCGCTCGGCGACCGCCTGCGCGACCCGCCGTGCCTGCGCGGCCCGCTCGGCGTGCGCCGCCGACCCGCCCCGTGGTGTCTGCTTCTCCCAGCTGTTCACAACATTGAGTGTTACATGCTCTTCTGTAGGCGTTGTCGGATAACTATCTGAGAATGTTCTGAGTGCTCGGGGCCGCCGCCCTGGCTCGCCCCCGGCCCGGGTTGGCCAGCCCGCGCGCAACTGCCAGTATTTAGCAATGCGCAACGACGCCTCCACCGACGCCTCCGCCACGGGCGCGCTTCGCGCGGCCCGCGACCTGCTGCTCGCCCACCGGACCGACTACGCCGCGGCCGTGGCCGGCTTCTCCTGGCCGCAGCTGGATGCGTTCAACTGGGCGCTCGACTGGTTCGACGTGATCGCCGCCGAGCACCCGGACCGGCTCGCGCTGCGGGTGGTCGGCGACGACGGGTCCGACGAGGTGGTGAGCTACGCGGCGATGGCCGCACGGTCGGCCCAGGTGGCGAACTGGCTGCGCGGTCTGGGGGTACGGCGCGGCGACCACGTGCTGCTGATGCTCGGCAACGTCGTCCCGCTCTGGGAGGTCATGCTCGCGGCGATCAAGCTCGGCGCGGTCGTCATCCCCGCCTCGACGCTGCTGCAGCCCGCCGACCTGGCGGACCGGATCACCCGCGGCCACGTGCGGCACGTGATCGCCGAGGCGGCGTACGTGCCGAAGTTCGCTGAGGTCCCCGGCGAGTGGACGCGCGTGGCGGTCGACACGGCCGGCCCAGGCACAGGATCCGGAGCGGAGGCGGGCGCGGGCGGCTGGCAGGCCTACGCGGACTCCGCGGCGGCGCCCGCCGAGTTCGCACCGGATGGCGTCACCCGGGCGGACGACCCGCTGCTGCTCTACTTCACCTCGGGGACCACGTCGCAGCCCAAGCTGGTCGGCCACACCCACGTCAGCTACCCCGTCGGTCACCTGTCCACCATGTACTGGATCGGCATTCAGCCCGGCGACGTGCACCTGAACATCTCCTCACCCGGCTGGGCCAAGCACGCCTGGTCGAACCTGTTCGCCCCGTGGCTCGCGCAGGCGACCATCCTCATACTCAACCAGGAGCGCTTCAGCTCCGCCGGGCTGCTTGCCGCGCTCGGCGACTGCGGCGTCACCACGTTCTGCGCGCCGCCGACGGTGTGGCGGATGCTGATCCAGGCCGACTTGTCCGCGGCGGACACCTCACGGCTGCGCGAGTGCGTCGCGGCCGGCGAGCCGCTCAACCCGGAGGTCATCGAGCAGGTCCGCAAGGCGTGGCACATCACGGTCAGGGACGGCTTCGGCCAGACGGAGACCACCGCCCAGGTCGGCAACCCGCCCGGCCAGCCGCTCAAGCCCGGATCGATGGGCCGGCCGCTGCCCGGCTACCCGGTCGTCCTCGTCGACCCGGTCACCGGCGAGCCCGCCGGTGCTGGCGGAAACAGGGACGGCGAGATCTGCCTCGACCTGTCTCGCCGCCCGCTCGGCCTGATGACCGGCTACCAGGATGACGCCGAGCGCGAGGCGGAGGCGATGCGCGGCGGCTACTACCACACCGGCGACGTCGCCACCGCCGACGACGACGGCTACATCACCTACGTCGGCCGCACCGACGACGTATTCAAGGCGAGCGACTACCGGATCTCACCGTTCGAGCTTGAGTCCGTGCTGATCGAGCACGAGGCGGTCGCGGAGGCGGCCGTCGTCCCCTCCCCCGACCCGCTCCGTCTTGCCGTTCCCAAGGCCTACGTGCTGCTCGCCGGGGACGCGCAGCCGTCCGCCGAGTTGGCCCGCGACATCATGGCCTTCGTCCGCGACCGCGTCCCCGGCTACAAGCGCATCCGCCGCCTGGAGTTCGGTGACCTGCCCAAGACGATCTCCGGCAAGATCCGCCGCGTCGAGCTCCGCACGCAGGAGACCGAGTCCCGCGAAGGCCGGGGCACCACCGAGTTCTGGGAAGAGGACTTCACCTAAGCAGGCCGGGCCCTGCTTACCTGACTTGCGGGCGGACGGCGTGATCGTGACCGGCGGGAGCCGGCCCCGGCCGCGCCTGTACCGGGATGCCAGACCCGAGTAGCGTGACGACCGTGGAACGCTCGGCCGCGGCAGGCGCACCGGACGCCCTGTACGGTTTTCCCGCCGAGCTGACCACCTTTGTCGGCCGCACCCGGGCAGTGGCCGAAGTCGCCGCCCACCTGACCCGGTACCGCCTGGTAACGCTGACCGGCCCGGGCGGAGCCGGAAAGACCCGCGTGGCCTGCCAGGTAGCCCGCCAGACGGCCGGCCGGTTCGCTGACGGCGCGTGGCTCGCCGAACTCGCGACGGTGACCGATCCGGCCCAGGTGATCACCGCGGTCGGCGCGGCGCTGGGAATCCGCGATCTTCCCTCGGCCGGAGCGGGCGATGCGCTCGCCCAGGCCCTGGCCCGACGCCAGCTGCTCCTAGTGCTTGATAACTGCGAGCACCTGATCGGCGCCGCGGCAGAGCTGTGCGCGCGGGTGCTGCTGGCCGCCGATGACGTGCGCATACTGGCCACGAGCCGAGAGCCGCTGCGGATCGCGGGAGAGGCACGGTACCCCGTGGGCCCGCTGTCCCTGCCCGCGCCAGACGACCCGGCCGCCGCGGCAGAATGCGAGGCCGTAACGCTGTTCGCGGACCGGGCGCGGCGGGTGGACCCAGGATTCACCCTGGACGCGGATGCCGTGCCGGCCGTGGCGCGGCTGGTGACCCGGCTCGACGGCCTGCCGCTGGCGATCGAGCTGGCGGCCGCGCGCGTGGACGTGCTTGGCGTCGATCAACTGCTTGACCGCATCAGCGACCGGTTCAGCCTCCTGGTCGGCGCCGACCGGCTGGCGCAGGAGCGCCAGCGCTCCCTGGCCGCCGCGGTCAGGTGGAGCTACCAGCTGCTTGCCCCCGCCGAGCAGCGGGTCTTCCGCGCGCTTGCCGTCTTCCCCGGGCCGTTCACCTTGGAGGCGGCCGAGACGCTCACCGGCGCGCGGGGCGGACGGATCGTGCTGCGGCTGGCGGAGTGCTCGCTGGTGCTGCCGCCGCGTACCGGGCCAGACGGCCGGTCCAGGTACGCGATGCTCGAGACGCTGCGCGCCTACGCGGCCGGACTGCTGGCCGAGGCCGGCGAGGAAGCCGAGGTCAGCGCCGCCCTCGCCGCGTACGCGGCCGAGATGTCCGCGGCGGCGGCCACCGCGATACACCGGTTTGACCGGGAGGTGGCGGGCCTGCGGCAGCTGGACGCCGAGGATGTCACCGTGCACCACGCCCTCGCCTGGGCACTGGACCACGACCCCGCCGCGGCGCTCGGGCTCGCGCTCAGCCTGGCGCCCTGGTGGCAGCTGCGGGGGCGGCTGACCAGTCAGGCACTGCTGCTGGCCGCGGCGGCCGAACATGCCCAGGTCGGCACCGATGGGTGGTGCGCGGCCCAGCTAGCACTCGCCCAGGTCGCCGACCATGCCGAAGATCCGCCCGCGATGCTGGAACGGTGCACCGCGGTCAGGGACGCCCTGGAGGACCCGCCTGGCCCGACGGCGCTGTCGCGACGGGTACTACTGTCGATGTGCCTGGCGGCCCGGGCAGCCGCGTTGCTCAGGATGGGCCGGGTCGCCGAGGCGGTCGCGGATGGCCGCCGGGCCGTACGCGTGGCCGGGGAGGCGGGCGGCGGGGGCGTCGAGGCGATGGCCGTGGGCAGTCTCAGCCTGGCGATCGCGCACGACGGTGACCTGGACGGCGCGCTGCGGCTCGCGCGCCGAGCACGGCGGATCGCTGAGGGCCACGCGGGCGTGCTGCGGCGCGGCCTCGGCTGGGTCATCGCCTGGGTCCTGACCGAGGCCGGGGACCTGGCCGCCGCCGAGCAGGCCTGCACGGCCACGCTGGCCTCGTGCCGGGAGGTGGGCGACCAGGTCAACCTGTGCGGCGTGCTCGGGCACATGACGATCCTTGACCTGCGGGCCGGCCGCACCGGTGCGGCGGCGGAGCACCTGCGCGAGCTGCTCGAGGCCGCCACCCGGACGGGCCGGCGGTCGCTCGTGCACCTCGGCCTGGACTGCTGCGGCCACCTGTGCTCGGCTACCGGCCGGCCGGCCGAGGCGGTCACGGCCTGGGCGGCGATGTCCGCCCTGGCCGGCCCCTGGCCACCGCGGCAGGGCGGCCTGACTCCGTCCCGGCGGGACAGGCTGCGGCGGCAGGCCCTTGACCTGCTCGGCCAGCCGGCGGCCCGGGCGGCGCAGGAGCGTGGCGCGGCCATGAGCCTGGCCACGGCCACTGAGTACGCGCTGCTGCTCGCCGCGGAGACCGGCACGACCGGCGACCAGGCGACGGGCCTGGCCCGGCTGAGCCCGCGGGAACGCGAGCTCGTCACGCTGGTCGCGCGCGGACGCACCGACGCGCAGATCGCCGCCGAGCTGTTCATCACCGTGCGCACCGTCACCTCGCACCTGGACCGGATCAGGAACAAGACCGGCTGCCGCCGCCGCGCCGACCTCACCAGGCTGGCGCTGCGCGCCGGCCTGGTATAGCCGGCCCCCCGCGCGTCATGAGCCCACCGTGTCGGGGAGCTTGCCCGTCGCCCCGAGCTTGTAGGCGATGATCATGTTCCGCTGCGTGGTGCCCAGGGCGGCGGCGCCGGCCCCGGCGATGACGTAGTCGCCGTCAACGGCGACCGGGGCGTTGCTCCCGGAGGACATCGGGGTCTTGAACAAGATGGCGCCGGTGGTCGCGCCGAGCGCGTACAGGTAGCCCTTGAACGTGGTGGTGAACACCACGTCGTTGGTCACCGTGGCGGCGCCGTACGGCGAGGACGGAAGCGGGGTGTCCCAGATGACGGCGCCCGTGTCCTGGTTGACCGCGACCATCTCGCCCACGGCGGCATAGAGGGCTTTGATCACGCTGGCGGCCGACCCGGTGAAGCCGGCCGGGGTGGCCGGCAGCGCGAAGTCGTTGACGGCGGCGAAGGTGGTGGAGCCGTTGCTGGCCAGCTGGGTCAGCATGCCGCCGTAAAGGCTCGGCTCGAGGCAGTAGTTCGCAGGCAGGGGGTCGTGTGATGTGGGGGTGTCGTGCTCGGTGAGCACCCCGTCATTCTCGTGCCCGTCGTGCCCGCCCACCGGGCGCTGCCACAGCAGCTTGCCGGTCTGCGCGTCAAGTTCGATCATGATGCCGGCCTTGCCGCCGTCGACCACTACCGGCCGCCCGTTCGCGGTGGTGAGCACCGGCGGGTTCTGCAGGTCCCAGTCGTACAGGTCGTGCGGGGTGAGCTGGAAGTACCACAGCAGCTTCCCGGCGGGGCTCAGCTTCACCACCGAGTCGGTGTAGAGGTCCGGGCCTGGCCGGCTGCTCCCCAGCGGGTCGCTCTTGGTGCCGAAGACCGGGCCGGGATTCCCGACGCCCAGGTAGATATTGCCCTGGGCGTCGAACGACGGCGTGTACCACAGCCCGGCGCCGGAGTTGACGCCCGGGTTGCCCCACAGGTTCTGGTCCTCGTTCCATGACCACTCCGGCGCGCCGGTCCTGGCGTTTAGCGCCCACAAGATCCCCTGGCCGCCCGGGCCGTACTGAGTCGTCACGTTGGCCGGCACGGTGGACACGTACACGGTGCCGTTGTTGTAGCCGGGCGCGATGGCGATGCCCTCGTATTGGTTGCCGGTCAGCGTCCGGCTCCACAGCTGGGTCCCGGTCGCGGCGTCCAGGGCGACCGCGGCCGTGGCGGTGGCCGCGTACACGACCCCGCCGACCACGTTGACCCCGTCCGGCCCGCCGTTCAGCGAGCCGTAGTGGTGCGTCCACAGCGCCTTGCCGGTGGCCAGGCTGATCGCGTAAACGTTGGAGTCCAGGTCCTGGACGTACACCACCCCGTTCACGATCACCGGCGTGCTCGCGTAGGCCCCGTCGGTATGGGACGTGTTCATCGTCAGCGGCATCGTCCACGCCACCCCGAGCTTCGCGACGTTCGCGCTGGTGATCCCGCTGGCCACGTACCGGGTGCTGGCCAGGTCGGCGTCCGGCTGCGTCCAGCCCGCCGCGGGCCGGCCCGTCGCGGCGGGGGCGGTCCCGGTGACCGTCGCGCCGCGCTCGGACGGGCACGCCAGGGTGCTCGGGCCGCTGCTGCTGCTCGAGCAGCCGCCGGCGATCAGCCCGGCCGCGACCACCAGCCCCGCGCTCGCCGCCGCGAGCCCGCGGCCGCGGACCGTACGCGCATCGTTGCTCATGACTCATCACGCTGGCACGGCGGCACGGCGCAGGACAGGGGTAGAACCACCCACAGCGCGCCGGTCAGGGCAATGTCCGGGCGGCAGACGGCAATCTCAGCTGGTGACGTCCGCTGAGGTGAAGCGCGCCCAGGCGATGCACAGGAAGATCGCCGCGTAGACCGCGAACGACAGCAGCCCGTGCCAGAGCGTGTAAGTGTCGATCGGCGTGCGCAGCAGTGAGTCGAACGACAGCCACCAGTCGGTCGGCAGGTACGGGGTCACCGGCGCGAACTGCGGTATGTTCTCGACGACCTCGCTGGCGACCACGAGCACGAGCAGCGCCGCGATCGCGCCGATCGCGTGCTCGGTGAACGTCGAGATCGCCAGGCCGATGGCGCCGAGCGCGGCCATCGCCGCGCACACGTACAGCGTCACCCACAGCACGTGCACCAGGCCGTCCGCCAGCGACACGGTCGTGCCCGACAGCAGCGTCACCGGGCCGGCGCCGAACAGCGCCACCCCGGTGACCAGCGCGACTACCGAGACAACGAAGGTGGCGGCCACGGCCCACACCGCGATCGTCGCGTACTTCACCGCCAAGAGCCGGGTGCGCCCGGCCGGCACGGCGAGCAGGTAGCGCAGCGTGCCGTAGCCGGCCTCGCCGGCCACCGAGTCGCCGGCGATTACCCCGACCACCATTGGCAGCACCAGGATCAGCAGCAGCGACAGCGCCACGAACGTGAGGAACACGCCGTTGCCCGCGAGCTGGCTGAAGTACGCCGCCCCGCTCGTCGCCCCGGATGGGCCGCCCCCGCCCCGGCCGCCGCCCTGTGGCGCGGCGACCTTGAGCCCGATCCCGATCAGCAGCGGGAACAGCGCGGTGACGAGCAGCAGCAGCTGGTTGCGCCTGCGGAAGAAGGTGATCCGCAGCTCGCTGGTGAAATAGCGCAGGTCAGCCCGAACGGAGGCAGGTGATCCGCTCCGGCGCACGGTCTCCTCTCCGGCGGAAGCAGCCGCGGGAGTCTCCCGCGCGCCCGATATAACGGCGGTTTGTGCCATCGGGCGTGCGGTCGGGGTGCCGTCCCCCCGGGCGATATCAGTGCTCGACATCGAAGCCTTCTCCCGTCAGGCCGACGAACAGGTCCTCGAGGCTTGGCGCCTCCACGGTCAGGCCGCGCACGCCGATCCCGGCGTGGACGAGCTCCGCGGTGATCTTTTCCGGTGCCGTGCTGCCGAGCTCCGCCGTCACCAGGTCGTCTCCCTCGACGGGATCGGCGAGGCCGAGCTTGGCCAGGACCTTGGCGGCGGCCGCCACGTCCCCCGTGCGCACCACGACCCGCGGTGCGGCGGTGCGCCGCAGCTCGGCGAGCTCGCCCTGGAAGACAAGCTCGCCGAGGCGCATCACGCCGACGTGCGTGGACACCTGCTCGACCTCGGCGAGCAGGTGGGAGGACACGAAGACGGTGATGCCGTCGGCCGCGATCTGCCGGACCAGCGAGCGGACCTCGCGGGTGCCCTGCGGGTCGAGGCCGTTGGTCGGCTCGTCGAGGATGATCAGGTCGCGGGGCGCGAGCAGCGCCGCGGCGATCGCCAGGCGCTGCTTCATGCCGAGTGAGTAGTTGCGGTACCGCTTCCGCGCGGCGGCGGTGAGGCCGACGCGCTCCATGGCCTCGCCGATCCGCGCCCGCGCGGTCGCGGCGGTCGCGGTGCGGTCCGCCGCGTCGTAGCGGGCCAGGTTGTCCCAGCCGGACAGGTACGGGTAGAAGGCCGGGCCCTCCACCAGCGAGCCGACCCGGGACAGCACCGTCGTCGCGCCTTGCGGCATCGGGACTCCGAGCAGCTCCGCGGTCCCGCCGGTGGCGTAGGCGAGGCCGAGGAGCATGCGGATCGTCGTGGTCTTGCCGGAACCGTTCGGACCGAGGAACCCGTAGACCGAGCCGCGCGGTACCGCCAGGTCCACGTGGTCCACGGCCAGCTGCCCGCCGCGGAACCGCTTGGTCAGCGCGGAGCTCGCGATCGCCAGGTCGGTCATGCTGTATGGCCCACCGCGGCGTAGAGCACGTCCGGCGTGACGGCGCCGACGTAAACCTTGCCGCCGGTCATCAGAATCGAGACCAGGCTGGTCGTCACCAGCGTGCCGCTCCCCCACGAGCCGCTCACCGGCTTGGCCGTGCCGAGCAGCGCGTTCAGCAGCTCCTGGGAGGAGACGCCGACCCCGTTGCCGTTCGCCGTGTAGATGTCGGGCTGCTTGCCGGAGGTCGACCCTTGCGCGCCCGAGGGCGTGCCCGTTAGCGCCTGCGTGAGGTCCGCCTGCGGGAACGACGCCACGGTGAGCCAGCTCGTGCCGTAGGTGCCGAAGCCACTCATGCTCGTCTGGCCAGCGGGCTTGCTTCCCTCGCCGGAGCTCGTGCCGGGCTTCACCACGTCGACCTTGGCGCCGTGCGGCGGCGTGAAGGCGAAGTTGGCCGGGTCCGGCGCGACGAACTGCAGGTCCGTGTAACCGACCTGGAACGCGGGTGAGCTGGCGCCCTTGGCGAAGACCTCGACGCGCAGCGGGATGCCGTACTTGCCGTCGACGGCGATGACCACCTTGCCGATGAGCGAGCGGTGGTCCTTGGGCGCGAGGACGAGCTGGTAGGCCGGGTCGTTCGCCACCATCACGTTGTTCTGCACGGAGACCAGGGTGGTCTTGCCGACCTTGGCGAGTACCTGGTTCGCCGCCTGCTGCGGTGTGAGCACCGGGGCCTGGGCGGCGATCTTCTGCTCCCGCTGCTTGACGGTGCCCGCCGACGGGACGAACTCGGTGACCGAGTCCGAGGTGGACTGCCAGAGCCACAGCTTGGTCCCGTCGGCGATGACGTCTGTTTCCGACGCGACCTGCGGGACCGCCAGCCGGAAGTGGCTCGAGTCCTGGTAGTACACCTTTATCGTGTGCGAGCCGGTGAGCAGCGACAGCGTGCTTGACGCGCTGCCCGTCTGGGGGAGCTGCGGCAGCCCGAGCGAGGCCGTCTCGACCACCGTCCCGGTCAGCGGCGGCACCTTGGCGTCGGTGCTGAGGCTCGCGAGCAGCTGCGCGGGGGTCTTGGCCGGCAGGTTAGGTGAGGCCTGTGCGGCCGGGATCTGCAGCCCCGCGATCACCGCGCCCGTCACCAGGACAGCGGCCCCTGGCACGGCCCACCGGGCTCGCCTGGATATCGTCACTCGCATCGCTTCCTCACCCGTCCTCGGGTCATCATTTCCCCTGATAATTCTTACTCTGACCCGAGACCGCTGTGACCATGCTGAGAGCCATCGCTGCCCTGTCCGGTTATTGGGGGTACTTACGGCCCGAATTTGGGTGTTAAGTACCCCCAATCTTTTTGCGCAGTGGCTGGTGGGCTAAGAGACACGTGTGGGACGGCTGGGATTGGTGCGCAGGTGACAGGTGGACGCGGGAGAGGCTACGGCGAGAGCTGGGGTTTGGTGCGCCGTGTGCATAGGGCGTCGCACGCGCCGGGGCGCCGGGCGCGCGGGCGGGCCTGATAAGACCGCGCCCTTTGCGATCAGGCCCGCCCGCGCGCACACCGGGGGGTACGGGGGGTCGTCCCCCCGGGCGGCAACTGAGGACTGGCTGAGAGGCGGGTGCACGCGGTGCCGGGGCTGGGTGACACTGGATGCGTGCGCGTGCTGGTGGTGGAGGACGAGCGGCGGCTTGCCGCGGCGGTGAAGCGCGGCCTTGAGGCGTCCGGGTTCGCGGTCGACCTGGCGTTCGACGGGATAAGCGGGCTGCACATGGCGCGCGAGGGCGGCTACGACGGCGTGGTGCTCGACATCATGCTGCCGGGGATGTCCGGCTATAAGGTCTGCGAGCGGCTGCGGGCGGAGGAAAACTGGGTGCCCGTCCTGTTGCTTTCCGCCAAGGACGGGGAGTACGACCAGGCCGACGGGCTCGACCTCGGCGCGGACGACTACCTCACCAAGCCGTTCTCTTACGTCGTGCTCGCCGCGAGGTTGCGCGCGCTGCTGCGCCGGGGAGCCTCGCCCCGCCCGGCCGTGCTGCGGGCCGGCGACCTCTCTCTCGACCCCGCCTCCCGGGCGGTCCGCCGCGGTCAGGTCGGCGTGGAGCTGACCGCGCGGGAGTTCTCGCTGCTTGAGTACCTGATGCGGCACAGCGGCTCGGTGGTCTCCAAGTCCGAGCTGCTCGCGCACGTATGGGACGACCCGGACGAGATCGCGGACCTCAACGTCGTCGAGGTGTACGTCGGCTACCTGAGACGGAAGATCGACGCTCCGTTCGGGCGAAAGTCGGTGCAGACCGTGCGCGGGGCAGGCTACCTGCTGGCGGGCGACGGTGGCTGAGGCCGGGGCGGGCGGCCCGGGCGAGGCGCGCGCGGCGCCGGCCGCCGAGCACGGCGCGGCGCGCGGGGCGGGGCGCGCGGCCGGCCGGTGGTGGCTGCGGCACGGGCTCGGGCCTTTGCTGCTGCACTGGTGGCGGCGCCGGGGGCTGCGCGCGCGGGTCACCATCACCGCCGCGCTCGGGCTGGTCGTCGCGTTCGCCGCCGCCGACCTGCTGCTGTTCAACGCGCTTCGCGTGTCACTCACCCGTTCGGTGGACGACTACGCGCGGTCCGGCGCGTCGCAGGTGGCCGCGCTGATCAATGCGAACAGGCTGCCCGACCCGGTGCCGGTCGCCGCGGGCACCATCACGATCCAGGTGCTTGATTCCGCCGGGGACATCACCGACGCCTCACCGGACGCGGACCTGCTGGTGCCGGTCGTCTCGGCCGCCCAGGCGCGGTTCCTCGCGGACGGCGGCGGCGCGCTCCTGATCCGGGGGGCGCCGTTCGACATGCCGTCCCTGCTGCGGGTGGCGGCGGTGCGGGCCGACGACGGCCAGCTGGTGATCGCCGCCGTGCCGTTCAGCGCGACGTCCGGGTCGCTGAACGTGGTGGCGCGGGCCCTGGTGATCTTCACTCCGGTGCTGTTCCTCGCGTTCACCGGGGCGATCTGGCTGGTCACCGGGTCGACGCTGCGGCCTATCGGCGCGCTGCGCCGCGGCGCGGCGCGGGTCACGGAAACCGGCGTGCCCGCCGACCTGCCGGTCCCCGAGGCGCGCGACGAGGTCAGGTCGCTGGCGCTCACCCTCAACGACATGCTCTCCCGGCTGGCGGAGGCGCAGCAGCGGCAGCGGGCCCTGGTCTCCGACACGGCGCACGAGCTACGGTCGCCGATCGCGTCGATCAGGACGCAGCTCGAGGTGGCGCTCGACTTCCCCGACGGGCAGGACTGGGCGACGACGGCGCGGGACGTGCACGCGGACGTGCTGCGGCTGGCCCGGCTCGCCGAGGACCTGCTGCTGCTCGCCCGGCTCGACGAGCAGGCCGGGGCCGGGGCGAACGGGGCTGGGGCAAACGGGGGCCGGGCGGCCGACGACGCGGGCCGGCGCGATGCCCCGGCGGACCTGCTGTCACTTGGCCGGTCCGTCGCCTGCCGCTACTGCGACGCCCGTGTCCCGGTCACCGTGATGCCGCCGGACACGGAACCCGGGGCCGGCCAGCCAGGCGAGGCGGTGCTTGCGGTCGGCGACGCGGGCCGCCTGGAACGGCTCATGGTGAACCTGGTCGACAACGCGGTGCGCTACGCCAAGTCCTCAGTTGTCGTGTCGGCCCGCCGGGACGGCGGCTGGGCGGAGCTGTCGGTCACCGACGACGGTTCCGGCATCCCCGAGGCCGACCGGGAGCGGGTGTTCGGCCGGTTCGCCCGGCTTGACGACGCGCGCAGCCGGGACGGGGCCGAGGCGGGCGGCGCGGGGCTCGGGCTCGCGATCGTCCGCGCCACCGCCCAGGCGTACGGCGGCACCGCCTACCTGGAGGCCGCCGTCCCGCCGCCCGGCCTGCGGGCCGTGGTCCGCCTTCCGGCTGCCCCCGCCGAGGTGTAGTGGTGCCGGGCGGCACCAGGACTGGGCCGCCCGGCACGATGGACAGGAACTAGCGAGGTACGGGAATCACGGGAAACTGGTCACGGTGGACGGGGTGGTGTTGGTCGGGGTTGCCGCGCCGGTCTCGTTGACCACGTGCTCGATGACGCCCACGTTCCCGAGGGAAACCGTGAGCAGGTCATTGAGATGGATTCCCGAGCCGGTCGGTGCCTCGAAGGCGTGGTCCGCGACCACCGCCGGGTTGACGTTGAAGTAGCAGTAGCTGCCCAGGCCGTAGGCCGTGTGACTGGTCACGCTCGGGCCGACCTCGTAGGCGGCGTACCCGTCCGATGAACCGTTCATCCAGGCCGCCTGGTTCGGCGGGTCGTAGGGCATCTCGTTCTGGAAGAAGATGGTCTCGCCGCCGTTGCCGAACCACTGCACGTCGTAGTTCTGGTAATGCTCGACGAACAGGCCGGTCGCCAGGACGTTGTTGCCGTTGACGACGAGGCCGTGCTGTGCCGTGTTGACGGTCCAGCCGACGGTGCCCGCGTTGCCGTGGTCGGCGCGCCAGGCCCAGATGTCGTCGACGAGGGTGTTGTTCGCGTTGACGACCAGGCTGTTGGTGGCCTGGCCCGCGATGTCGCCGCCGATCCTGAAGAACACGTCCTGGACCGAGATCGGGTTGCTCGCGTGGCTCGCGCTCGAGCCGGACGGGCCGACCTGGAGCAGCGTGTTGGAGTTGGTGGTGCCGGCGTCGAACAGCAGGCCCTGCAGCCGCACGCCATCCACGTCAGCGACGTGCATGGTGTCCACGCCGCCGGTCGGGATGAGGGTCGGGAAGCCGAGGCCGAGCACGACGGTGTTCGGGTTGGTGACGTTGATGGTCTGGTTGATGGTGTAAACGCCGGGGGTGAAGAGCAGGTTGCAGCCCTGGGCGAGAGCGGCGTTGATCTGCGCGGCGGTGTTGGACGGGGTGGCGACGAAGAACGTGCTCATCGGCACGCTGGTGCCGGGAGTGTTGCTGGTGGGCGACCAGCTCGGGCCGACCGCGTTGGTGCGCAGGCTGGGCTCGAACACGTTGTAGTTGCCGCTGCTGTCGACGTACAGGTAGGGGATGTCCCGGGCGACGGGGGTGTTGGCCAGGGTGGTCATCGGCGGGGTGGGGTAGCTCTGCGCCGGGGCGCCGTTCACGCCGGAGAACACCATGTTCCACACCGAGCCGCTCCAGCTGCCCAGGGTGCTGTCCTTGGTGTACCACTGCTGCTGGGACACGCTTGACGCCTGGCCGGTGACGATGCTGTCGGCGATGTAGCCGCCGCTGGCGTAACCGTAGCTGGCCGGGTAGAGCTCGAGGCCACCGTTAATGTCCATCCGCTCGAACGGGCCGGCCTGGGCGACTGCCCAGCGGTCGTTGCCCGCGGAGGGGGTGACCTCCATGTTTTCCGCGCTGCGCCAGAAGTTCTGCGTGGCGTTGCCGGTGCCGTCGAAGGAGTCAACGGTGACGTCGCTGTTGTTCAGCTGGACCGAGCTTGGGTTCTGCCCGAGGCCCTGGACCGACACGTAGTAGCCGACGTTGTCCTCGATACCGGAGTAGGTGCCCGGCATGAACAGCTCGGCGTAGCGCTGGGTGCCGAACTGGTTCACCTTCTGCGAGTTGAAGATGGTGTTGAGCTGGTTGTTGATCGCGGTGGCGCCCTGGCCCGGGCTGAAGATGTAGACGTTCGGGCCGAAGTTCGGCTGGTTGGAACCGCCCACGCAGCCGGTCGCCTGCGCGTTGACGGTCCAGCTGACCGTGGCCGAGCCGGATGCCCCGGTAGTGTCCTTGGCGGTCACCGTGGCACTGCCGGTGCCGTTCGCGGACGGGGTTCCGGAGATCAGCCCGGTCGAGGAGTTGATGGACAGCCCGGCGGGCAGCCCGGTCGCGGAGTAGGTCAGCGTCTGGCCCGACGCCGAGTCAGTGGCGGTGATCTGCAGGCTGGCCGCGGTGCCGACGGTCCAGGTCTGCGCGCCCGGGCTGGTCACCGTGACGGTGTTGTTGCCGGTGCCGCTGCCCGAGGGCTGGACCTCGATGCCGTTGACCTGTGCGTTGTCCTTGACGGTGACGAACTGGATGGTGACCGCGCCGGCGCTGCTCGCGGTGGCGGTGAACGACTCGGCGACCGCCTTGTACTCCCCGCCGGCGGTGGCGAAGATGTCAAAGCTGGTCAGTACCTGGGTGCCGTTGATGAGGACGTTGAAGGTCCGTGATCCCGCCGCCGTCCAGTACGTCTCGGCGAAGTCGAGCCGCACGCTGTAGCTGGCGCCCGCGGTCAGGCCGGGGATCGTGTAGGTGAAGTTGCCATAGCGGTTGTGCTGGTAGACCGACTGCGGGGCCGGGTTGGTGACGCCGGTGGTGCTGATGGCGTTGGTGGTGGCCGCGGTCGTACCGCCAGAGAAGTCCTGGTCGGCCACGAACGGCGCCGCCGCCGGGCCGCCGGCCGAGATATCGGCGCCGCCGGTACCGGTGCCGCCGCCGGCGGCGTAGACGTCGAACTCCCAGATCGAGTAGCCGTACGGGGTGGCCCGGGTCGTGCCGTACATGCGGATGTAACGGCCGGTGCCAGACAGGCCGGTCAGGTTCTGGGTGCCGCCGGTGCCGGTGGTGGTGGAGTAGATCGATGTCCAGTTGGTGTTGTCGGTGGACACCTGGATCTGGAACGCGGTCGCGTACGCGGCCTCCCAGTCGATGCTCACACCGCAGATGCTCTGCGACGAGCCGAGGTCGACCTCCAGCCACTGCGGGTCGGAGAACGCCGACGACCACCGGGTCCCGGTGTTGCCGTCGGTCGCCGCCGCCGCCGTGAAGCCGGAGCTCTCCAGCGAGGACGCCGTGGTCGGCTGGTTCAGCGCGATGTCGGTGGTGCCGCAGGTAGCGGCGGACGCCTTGGGAGCCGTCACGCCGAGGCCGGCCACAAGCACCGATACCAGAAGCGCGGCGCAGGCCAGCAGGCTCGTCATCGCGCGGTGAGCGGCGGGTGCGCCTCTTCGGCTTCTTCTTCGAAGCGGGTTTCGTGCGTTCACATTTCCCTCCGGATAGGTGTTACCGATAGGCTGTGACTTATTTCAAGCTGGAAATTAACTCGATCGATACTGATGGTCAATAGGCAGGTAGATGCGTGGTAAAGCGCCGGTTTACGAGGGCCGTAGGGTGGATGACAGCAAGGATCTTGGGGGGCTGATGCGGGACATAAAGCGCGGCACGGTGCGGGACTTGCGGCGGGAGAACCGGGCCGCCGTGCTGTGGTCGCTGTACCTGAACCAGTCGGGCAGCAGGAACGAGCTGAGCGCGGCGACCGGGCTGAGCCCAGCCTCCGTGACCAGCGTCATCCGCGAGCTGATCGACGAGGGCATCGTCATCGAGACCGGGTTGGCCGAGTCGGACGGCGGCCGGCCGCGGGCGATGCTCGGCATGAACCCCGAGCACGGCTACGTCATCGGCGTCGACGTCGGCGAGACGCGCACTAGGGTCGAGCTGTTCGACCTGGCCATGACGGAGCGCGCGCAGGTGGAGTACCCGCTCGGCCGGGCCGCCGAGCACGACGTGGACGTGGTCGTCGGCCAGATCGCCTTGGGGCTGCGCACCGTCCTCGCCGACAGCGGCGTCGATGCCGAGCAGGTCCTCGGGGTCGGCATCGGGGTCCCCGGCATCATCGAGCAGGGGCCGGAAGTGCTCGTGCACGGCCAGACCTACGGGTGGGACGCGGTGCCGCTCAAGCGGCTGCTTCGCGCGCACACCGAACTGCCGCTGTGGTTCGACAACGGCGCCAAGACCACGGGGCAGGCCGAGCTGTGGTTTGGTGCCGGGCGGGGCGCCCGCAACGCGATCGTGGTGCTCATCGGCTCTGGCGTGGGCGCGTCGCTGATCTCCGGCGGCACCACCTATCGCGGGGCAACCTCCAGCGCCGCCGAGTTCGGGCACGTCACCGTCGTCGTCGGCGGCAGGAAATGCCGTTGCGGCTCGACCGGCTGCCTTGAGGCGTACGCCGGCGCGGAGGCCATACTCGAACGGTACGGCCGACCGATGACGGCCGACGACCAGGAGCTCGCGCTCGCCGAGCTGATCGACGCCGCGAGCACGTCGCCGCTCGCGGCGGCGATACTCGCCGAGACCGCGCAGTACCTGGGCGCCGGGCTCGGCACCCTGATCAACTTGTTCAATCCGGAGCGGGTCATCCTCGGCGGCTGGGCCGGCCTGCTGCTCGGCAGGCCGCTGCTGCCCGACATCCGTGAGTCGGCCCGGCAGCACTCGCTGCGCCATCCCTTCGCCGCCACCTCGATCGAGCTGGGCCGGCTCGGTCCCGGGGTGGTGGCGCTCGGCGCCGCGACGCTTCCGATCGAGTCCTTCCTCAACGGGACCGGGCCGCGGGCCCAGCCGCGCGAAGACGGCTGAGCCCGGCGGTCCTGCCAGGTCACTGGGGCTTGCTGGCGCGGTCATGGGTCACGAGCTCGCGTTCACCTGGAACTCCCACAGGGAGTAGCCGTACTGCGTGGCTCGCGCGGTGCCGTACATCCGGATGTACCGGCCGCTGCCAGAGACTTGAAGCGTCTGGTTGCCGCCGGTGCCTGTCGTGGTGGAGTAGATCGTGGTCCAGTTCGTGTTGTCGGGTGACACCTGGATCTGGAACGCGGTCGCGTAGGCCGTTTCCCAGTTGAGGGTCACCTGGCAGATGCTCTTCGTCGAGCCGAGGTCGACGTCGAGCCACTGCGGGTCGGAGAACGCGCTCGACCAGCGGGTGCCGAGGTTGCCGTCGGTCGCGGCCGCGGCGGGGAAGCTGGCGCTCTGCGTGGAGGACGCCGTGGTCGGCTGGTTCAGCGCGATGTTGGAGGCGCCGCAGGTGGTGCCGCCGCTTCCGCCGGTCGTATAGACCTGGAACTCCCACAGCGAGTAGCCGTAAGGTGTCGCCCGCGTCGTGCCGTACATCCGGATGTACCGGCCAGTCCCCGTGACGCTCAGCGTCTGGTTACCGCCCGTTCCAGATGTCGTGGAGTAGATCGTCGTCCAGTTCGTGTTGTCGGTGGATACCTGTATCTGGAACGCGGTCGCGTATGCGGCCTCCCAATCCAGCCCCACCTGGCAGATGTTCTGCGTCGAGCCCAGGTCCACCTCCAGCCACTGCGGGTCGGAGAACGCGCTCGACCACCTGGTCCCGGTGTTGCCGTCAACGGCGGCACTCGCCGGGTACGCCGTCTGGTTCTCGTACGACGAGGCGGTCGCGGTCTTGTTCAGCGCCACGTTGGCCGTACCGCAGGTGGTGCCGCCACCGCCGCCGCTGCCGGTGGGCAGTGTCCACTGCTGGTCGGCGGCGTCGGTACAGGTCTCGATGTCGAGCCTGGACCCGGTGTTGCCGCCCGGATCGGTGAGGCAGAGCCCTGAGCTGGGATTGACGAGCTCACCGTTGGACTGATGCGTCCAGTTTTGTGCCGCTGTCCCGTTGCAGGCGTACCAGTCGACATCGGTGCCGCTCGTCGTGCCCGCGCTCACTACGTCGAGACAGCCGCCCTGGACCCGCAGCGTGCCGTCGTTGTACGGCGACCACTGCTGTCCAGCCGAGCTGTTGCAGCCCGACAGGTACATCGGGTTGCCCTCGGTGTTGAGCGAGTTCTGGTTGCTGAGGCAGTTGCCGTTCTGCCCGGTCAGCTGGCCGGTCGCGGTCGCGGTGCCGGCCGGTGTGGAGTTGCCGCCCTGCTCGTAGACGGCCACGTAGCCGACGCTCATCGACGCGCCCGAGGTGGTGGCGCTCGTCGGGGAGGTGCAGTTGCAGATCCCGTTCGGGTAGTTGCCGCCCATCGCGAGGTCGAAGATGATGAAGAACCCATGGTCGATGGCCGCCTGCCAAGCCGCCGTGCCGACCGAGGCCTCGGTGATCGTGGATTCCACGGTCCCGTCCATCAGGAACTGCAGCGTCTCCGCGCTGGTGTTGGTCCTGTCGACGATGACCGAGTAGGTGTGGTAGCCGGACTGGCAGGAAGACGCCGTGTTCGGGCAGGCGATCAGCGCGTGGCCGCTGCTTCCCGCTGAATCGTGCAGTGTCTGCGACGCCTCGTTGAGCCCGTTGACGTCCTCCATCATGTCGATCTCGCCGGACTGCGGCCAGCCGCCGCCGGCCCGCATGGGCGAGCCGAGTGCCCAGAACGCGGGCCAGTACCCGAGGCCAGTCGCCGGGTTCGGCTGCTCAATCTCCGCGGTCATCTCCAGCATGCCGCCCGCGGGTGCCTGGAAGTCGTCGCGGGTCGACTCGATCCGCGCGCTCGTCCAGCTGCCGCCGCTGCTGATTGCCTTGAGTACCAGGTGGCCGTTGCCGTCCAGGTACACGTTGTTCGTCGAGTTGGTGGTCTGCTCGGTCTCGCCGGTGCCGTAGCCGGTTCCTATGTCGTAGAACCAGTTCTGCGCCGACGGGGCGGAGCCGGCCGCGCCCGCGAAGTTGTCACTGAACACCGTGTTCCAGCCGGACGGGGCGGGCGGCACGGTGTCCGCCTTGGCGGGCGCGGCGCCAAGCGCGCCGAACGCGACCGCCGCCAGGCAGCTCGCGAGCAACAGCAGGGCGCTGAACAGCGCGCGCCGCGGCTTGCCGCCCCGGGCCGGCGGCCCGACTGCGTGATCTCTTCCCTGGCTCGTCATTGGGCCTCCTCCGGGGGTACCGCGGAACGGGGCCGCCGTTCTTACATTCGTTCCATTTCTTACATTCGTTACATTCCGAATTCGGCGGCTTACCGTCGATAGAACATGCACAGGACACTTAGTTCAAGACTTATTTAAAGTAAAAATTATAAAAAAACTTGCCGGGGACGGAGCTGTGCGGCATTGCACGGCACGGCATTGCGCGCCGAGACAGAGCGCGCCACCACGGCTGGTTGTGGCAACAAGCCGCCCCGACCCACTGCCGTTAAGCTGGCTGCGCCGTCTGGCGTCAAAGCGGGCCGACTCCGGGCTAACGCGCCCCCAGTGGGTCGTGACTTGCCGTCAGTTCCCGCCTCCCAGGACGACTTTGTATCAGTTTCTGCTCGCTTCAACTTCTCATATCGGATATAACGGGCACAGAAGTGACCGAAACTGATACCGAGTCGACGAGTTGGCAGGAACTGACCCGGAAATGGGCGGAATCCCACACAGCGAGTCATCGCGCGGCGGATTTCCGCGCAGGCACGGTGCCGCGCGGCGGCATTCGTGGCTGATAGAAAGTGGAGCCGCTCCGGCGCGGACTCGGCCGTGTCCTGCCCGCACCGCTCTCCACGAGGGCGCGCCCAGGCCGGGGCACGGGCGCCTGCGAGTGGCGGGGTGGAGCGGGTCCGCCCCGGGCCCCGGAGGGGATGGGAGCCGGGGGCGGAGATCTGGGCGGGACGGGCGGCAGCCATGCTTCCGTTCGGGGTGATGCTTGTGTTTACCAGCGGCCGAAGGGGAGGACTGCGGTGACCGCGACCGCGACGAACAGCAGGGTCAGGTAGGCGATGGAGAGGTGGAACAGGCGCATCGGGAAGGGCTTGGTACCGTCCGCACGGACCCGGGCGTGCAGGCGGTGGGCCTCCACGAGGAACCAGCCGCCGAGGCCGGCCGCCATGGCCGTGTACAGCCAGCCGGCGTAAGGGGCCAGCGCCAGGGTGGCGGCCACCATGGCGTATGAGTAGCCGACGATCCTGCGGGTTACCGTGGCGGGCTCGGCCACCACGGGGAGCATCGGGACGTTCGCGCGCGCGTAGTCGTCCTTGAACTTCATCGCCAGGGCCCAGAAGTGCGGCGGGGTCCACAAGAAGATCACCGTGAACAGCACGATCGCGGGGACCGCTACCGTGCCCTTGACGGCCGCCCAGCCGACGAGGACAGGGAAGCAGCCTGCGGCGCCGCCGATCACGATGTTCGCCGGGGAACGGCGCTTGAGCAGCAGCGTGTAGACGAACACGTAGAAGGCGATGGCCGCGTCGGCCAGGGCCGCGGAGAGCCAGTTAGCCTCAAGCCCAAGCAGCAGCGTGGCGGCCGCGCCGAGCACGACGCCCCAGACAAGGGCCTCGGCCGGCTTGATCGCGCCCTGCTTGTTGACCAGGGGGCGGCGCGAGGTCCGCTTCATCACCGCGTCGATGTCGCGGTCGATGTAGCAGTTGAAGGTGTTAGCGCTGCCGGCGGCGAAGGTGCCGCCGACGACGGTGACCACGACGAGCAGGAGAGACGGCAGGCCGCGCTGGGCGAGCAGCATCGTCGGCACGGTAGTGACGAGCAGCAACTCGATGATCCGCGGCTTGGTCAGCGCGACGAGCGCGCCGGCCACCGCACGAGGGGTGCGCCGGGCCGGAGGCTGCCCGGCCGCGTGGCCAGCCTCCGGCACCAGCACGGTTGGCGAGGAAGTCACTCCTCGCCTTCCGTCGTCTCCAGGTCAGCGGTTGTCTCGGCGACGATGGGCGACTCCGGGTCTTCGACCGCCTCGGCGACGGCAGCCGACGACACTGAGGCGGCCACCGCGGCCGGGCCGGGAGCTGGGCCCGGTTCCCGGGTGCCGACCGAGGCGAACGGCGCGGTGGTCAGGTACTTGAGCCTCGGGCCGGAGTGCGCCGACCTGAACAGGTAGAACAGCGCGATCGAGATCACGATGAACGCACCGAGCGGTAGGGCGAACGTCATGATCGTCCCGCCGAAGTACATCGCGGGCCCGTCCGCCAGTGGTGTGGACACGGTTGTCATTCCTTCCAGCTCAGCGCACGTAGAAGAGCAGCCAGAATATGAACGTGACGATCGCCAGGTAGTTCCACACCACGGTGAACGCGCTCAGCGACGCCTGGAACCGCTGCACCTCGTACGCCTGCGCGTAGGTGGGCGGCTGCTCCACGAAGGAGATGGCCGGGATGGCACGCGCCCGGACCACGAGGATCTCCAGCCAGATCATCGCCGCCAGCCAGGTGACGAGCGCCACCGGGTAGAACCCGACGAAGACGCTCGCGAACCCGGACTGGCCGGGCTGGAATGGCAGCACGAGCAGCTCTTTGATCTGCAGCGCCACGGCCGCCAGGCCGAAGACGAGCGAGACCAGCGCCGTCATGAACCAGTTGCTCTTGCTGCCGCCCTTGATCCGCTGCAGGCCGACGGTCTGGATGACCGCGCTGACCACGATCAGGCCGGTGATCGCCTCGCCGTAGTGGTTCGACGGGATCCTGGTCGAGCTCGGCAGCCACATGCCGTGGCCGTTGGAGGAGAACAGGTAGAAGTACGCGAAGGCGAACGCGCCGAACAGGAACGAGAGCGCGCCGATGGCCAGCCTGCTGCCCGTCCAGTTCGCGTTGAGCGCGGCCTCGTGGTAGAAGGCCGCCTCCTCGGTGGCCCGGGCAACGGCCTCGCCGCTGCCCGGGGCGGTGATATCCGCCATGATTTGCTATTCCTCCGATCCGGTACTGCCGACGGCAGCCGTCGCGAGCGCGCCGCCGATCACGCCGGCCGGCGGATGCAGGTCCGCCACGGGCAGCGCGTCGGGGTCGCCGTACTCATACGGGCCGGCCAGGACCACCGGGACGTACTCGAAGTTGTCGGCCGGGGGCGGGCTCGGGATCTGCCACTCAAGGCCGCGGGCGTTCCACGGGTTCTGCGGCGCCCGCTTGCGCCACACCACCGTGGACATCACGAAGTTGAAGATGAAGATCAGCATCGAGCCACCGAGGCAGAAGGCGGAGATCGACGCCCAGTCGTTCAGCGTCTGGAGGTTCTGCGCGTACTCCCAGACCCGCCGCGGCTGGCCGAGCAGGCCGACCGCGAACAGCGGCATGAACGTGGAGTTGAACGCGATGAACATCGTCCAGAAGTGGATCTTGCCGAGCCGCTCGTTCAAGGTGATCCCCATGACCTTCGGCAGCCAGTAGTAGATGCCGCCGAAGAACGCGAAGATCAGCCCGCCCATGATCGTGTAGTGGAAGTGCGCGAGCACGAAGAACGAGCCGTGCGCCGTGGTGTCCACTGGCACGTCGGAGACGAACACGCCCGAGATGCCGCCGAACAGGAAGTTGACGAACAGGGCGAGCGCGAACAGCATCGGGACCGTGAGCCGGATCTTCGCCTTCCACAAGGTGCCCATCGCCACCAGGAAGATGAAGCCGGTCGGTATCGAGATCAGCTCCGTCGTCAGCATGAACAGCGGCCGCATGTCCGGGTCCATGCCGGAGTCGAACAGGTGGTGCTGCCAGACGAAGAACGACAGGATCGCGACGCCGAACATGCCCGCCGCGCCGACCTTGTAGCCGAACAGCGGCTTCCTGGCGAAGACCGGGAGGATCTCCGACACGACGCCGAACCCGGGCAGCGCCAGGATGTACACCTCGGGGTGGCCGAAGAACCAGAACAAGTCCTGGTACAGGTAGCTCGACCCGCCGAGCTGGTCGACGAAGAAGGCGGTCTGCGCCGTCCGGTCGGTGATGATCATGTACATGCCGCCGACGAGCACCGGGGCGGCCAGGACCAGCAGGAAGCCCGTGGTGAGCATCGCCCAGACGAACATCGGCAGCCGGGACCAGCGCATGCCCGGCGCCCGGAAGCAGATGATCGTGACGACGATGTTGAACCCGGCCAGGATGATCGAGATGCCCATCAGGCCGAAGGCGACCGCGTACGCGTCCATGCCCTGGCCGGCCTGGATGGACAGCGGCGCGTAGCCGGTCCAGCCGGTCGGGAACCCGCCGTCGAGGAAGGCCGTCAGCAGGATCACGTAGGCGCACGGCGTGAGCCAGAAGCTCAGCGCCTCAAGGCGCGGGAACGCGACCCGCTTGGAGCCGATCATGATCGGGACCAGGTAGTTGCCGAACGGGCCGAGGATGACCGAAGTCATCATCATCATCATCATGGTGCCGTGCTCGCCGACCACCTGCAGGTACATGCTCGGCGACATGACGTGGTAGGTCGGCGAGAGCAGCTCGGTCCTGATCCCGATCGCGAGCAGGCCGCCGGTGAAGAAGTAGACCAGCATGCCGATCAGGTACTGCAGGCCGACGACCTTGTGGTCGAGGGTGTACCTGAAGTACCTGGCGATGCCGCCGTCCCGCGTCTCGTGCCCCTCGAAGAGGGCGACGTTGCGGTTCAGCGGCCTGCCGAGCATCTGCCGGACCAGGTCGTTGAATACGCCGAGCCCGATCAGCCAGCCGACGATGAGGAACGCGTAGCCGAGGACGATCGCCTCGTCGTTGCTGTCCGACGCGCCGCCGCCCGTCGCGACGAAGCTCGGGGTCATGAAGTTGCCGAGCCAGTGGCCGATGTAGTAGCCGATGACCGCGCCGGCCAGGGCGGTCAGCACGTTGGGGCGCATCCACCAGGAGCGCTCCCTCGGGGTGGCGCCCGGATCGCCGCCGCCGGGCGCCTGAGCGCTCTCCGGCTGGGTTTCGATAGCCATGGGGTAACCTCGCTCCTTTCTTACGGCTGTTCCGGGTCCGCCGGGTTGTAGAAACCGCCGCCCGCGCTGGTCAGGCCAAGTTCCTCGTTGATCTTGCCCGCCGGGATAGTGGTCGGGTCATAGGTGAGCGCGTACGGCGGCAGGATCTTGGTCAGGCCCGCGAGCTTCGTCTTGGTGGCCTGCGCCCAGGCCAGGAAGTTCGCGTCGGTCATCACCGTGCCGGTGTCGTACATCGAGCCGTGCCAGATGCCGCACAGCTCCGCGCAGCGGACCTGGAAGTAGCCCGTGACCGTCGGCGTCGCGTACGCGACGTTGTTCACTCCCGGGTTAGCGTCGGCCTTGACGCCGAGCGTGTACGCCCAGAAGGAGTGGATGACGTCGAGCGAGGTGACGTTGAACTGCACCGGCTGGCCCACCGGCAGCACGAGCTGCGTGGTCTCGAACCCGCCGAACTGCGGGTAGCGGTACGTCCAGGCCCACTGCTGGCCGATCACCTGGACCTGGAGGATGTTGCCCGAGTTCGGCGTCCAGGAGGTGAGCGAGGCGGCGGCCGGCAGGCCGTTCTTGAAGATCGGCTGCGGGCCCTGGCCGGCGCCGGCGCCGGCCGGGACGATCAGCTCGACGGTGCCGTAGACGGCCAGGCTGAGCACGATCGCGGCGGTGCCGATGATCCAGGTCGCCTGGACCTTCAGGTTGCCGTGCAGCGGCATGGCGTCGGTTTCATCCCCTGGCTTCTTGCGCCAGAAGGTGAGCGCCCAGCCGAAGTACAGCAGCACGCCGACCACGACCGGCGTGGCCAGCAAGGCCAGCACGGTGAAGTCAGTCTGCTGGCTGGCCGCCTGGTCCGACGCGCGGCCCGGGGGGAGGTGCGGCCCGAGGACCAGTCCGACGAGCAGGTCGGCGACGATGCTCAGCGCGATCCACAGGATGAGCAGCACCCTCGCGTCGCTTTGCTTGCCGGCCACGGCCGGGGATGCCGCGGAAGCGTCGGCGGCCATCAGGACTGCACCTCCATCTGACCCATCATGTAACCCGGCGTAGCCATGGGGCCGCCGTTGCCGTCCACGTAACCGCCGCCACACGGCACGAAGCACTGCCAGTGGTAGGCACCGGGGGTGCTCGGCGTCTTGAAGGTGAACTTGACGACGGTGTACGGCGAGCCGCCCGAGGTGGGGTCGGTGCCCACGCACGGGCTGACGGCGCACAGGGCGTTGTTCTCGTCCACCGTGGGGGGTGACGCCACCGGCACGTTGATGCCGAGGCTCGGGATCGCGAAGGTGTGCTGCACCGCGCAGTCTGCCCACGAGTCGAAGGTGGAGACCGACTGCGCGGCGCCCATGGTCTTGCCGTTGTAGATCTGGAGGCTCTCGGTGTCGTTGACCACGCCCGAGACCTTGCCCCACACCGGGTTCCGCAGCGGCGTGCAGCCGTCGTACCCGAGGATCGTCACGTTCACGGTGGTGTTCGCGGGTACCGCGAAGTACGTCGTGTGATCGAACTGGCCGGTTGACGGGTTCTTGATGAAATACGAAACCCAGTCGGGCCGGTTGCTGATCGTGGTCTGGGGGGTGGTCATCATCGTGACGTCCACAACCCCGTTCTTTGCGTAGGCCGTGTAGTTCTCGGTCTGCGGCTGCGAGCCGATTATGTCGAACACGACCCAGAGCACGCCTGCGACAACCGCCAGGAAGGCAACCACTAGGGTCACCACCCGAGCCGGTAGAGACACCGGATACCACCTCGTTCCTGCGCAGCGCGTCATGCGGCTGCGCCCAGCTGTTGCCAAGCTCGCGGGCCTACCGCCGGTGCCCGGCGGGTAGGCGAGTCGGCATCCCGCCCTCGCACGCCAAGCGCGCGGTGGCGGGTTGCCCACGTACGCCCTGATCGTGACGGTTTGGCCGGCGCACCTGCAACACCCTGACCGCTGGATGACAAAATTGTCATCCGGCCTGGGGCGGCCCCTCGCCAAGTTCGCTTCTGGTGGTCCTCTGAGGATTACAATCGATTGCGAGACATTCGGGTAACAATTCCGAAACGTCGCCCTCCACCGGTTGATGATGGGAACGAAACAGACACCATCAGGAGGAAACGCAAGGGGGCAGGGCAGGTGAACGTGGCGCATCGTGGACGGATCCTCATCGTGGACGATGAGCCCAAGATCGGCTCGTTTATCGGCCGGGCACTCACCGCGGCCGGCTACACGACGGAGTTCGCGTGCAGTGGCGCCGATGCCCTGCGCAGCTACGCTGTGTCCAGCTACGACCTGGTCATCCTCGACCTGGTGATCGGCGACATGGACGGCCGCCAGGTGCTCGGCGAGCTGCTCGCCGCGCACCCGGACCAGGCCGTGATCGTGCTGTCCTGCGTCGCGGACGTCGCGGCCAAGGTCGACCTGCTCGAGCGCGGCGCGCAGGACTACCTGACCAAGCCCTTCTCCCTCGCCGAGCTGCTCGCCCGGGTCCGCGTCCGGCTCCGCGCCGAGCCCCACCATGCCGAGCACCAGGCCGCCGCCGAGGCGCTGGCCGGGCCCCAGCGGCTCGTGCCGCCGCTGAGCGCTCCGCAGCCTTTCAGCCACGCGCACGGCGAGGTCATCAAGGCCGGCCACGTCACCCTCGACATCGCCAGGCTGGTCGCGGACATCGGGCAGGGGCCGGTGCCGCTGACCCGGCTCGAGTTCCTGCTGCTGCGCGAGCTGGCGGAGCACGCCGGCCACTCGGTTTCCAAAGGCAGGCTGCTCGCCGCCGTCTGGGGTTATGATTTCGATCCCGGGTCCAACGTGGTGGACGTGTGTATCCGGCGGATCCGTTCCAAGCTCGGCTTCGAGCTGATCAAGACCGTGCGGGGTGAGGGTTATCAGCTTGTCTCTTAACCCTGGCGCGCCCGCGGCCGAAGCGGCGCCCGCGGCCTCCGGGGTTCCCGCCTGGCTGCTGGCCTTGCGCTGGCCGTTCAGCCCGCTCGCGCTCGACGTGATCTGGGCCGTCTTCTCCGCGCTCAACCTCATCGCGATCTACTGGTTCGCCTCCTGGGAGACGATCCCCTTCCACTTCATCTGGATCAGCCTGACGCTGCTTTACGGGTTCCGCTCCTGGCCGACCCGCCCGACGATGTGGATCCTTGGCGCGGTGATGATTACCACCGGCTTCGGCATCGGCCTTGACGTCTTCCGTGGCACCGAGCCCCGGGAGGAGATAACCGAGGTGCCGCTCATGGCGGCCGTCTTCGTCGCCACGGTGTGGCACAGCCAGCGCAAGCTGGCGGCCGAGCGCTCGGCCCGGCTGGTCGGCGAGCACAATGTCCGCCTGCTCACCGACCAGCGGCAGTTCCTGCAAGACGCGGCGCACCAGCTGCGCACCCCGATCACCATCGCCCTCGGCCACGCCGAGCTGCTCGCCACCGACCTCGCCGGCGAGCAGCAGGGGGAGGACATCGGGGTCGTGATCGGCGAGCTGAGCCGGCTGCGGCGAATCTCCGACCGGCTCCTGCTGATCGCGGCGGCCGGCGACCCGGCCTTCCTGCATGCCGAGAACGTTCCGCTTGATCAGCTGATCACCGATCACGTCCGGCGCTGGCGCCCCACCATCGGCCAGCACCTGCGGATCGGGACCCTCGACGTCGTCACGGTGCGCGCCGACCGGGAACGACTCGGCCTTGCGCTCGACGCCCTCATTGAGAACGCCGTCCTGCATAGCGGCGGCAACGGTGAGATACGGCTGTCGGTCATCAGGGACTGGGCCGGGACGTCGGTAGGGATCGTCGTCGCGGACGGGGGAACTGGCATCCCGGCCGACCAGCTGCCGCTCATTTTCGACCGGTTCCGCACCGGCGACGGCGGACGGTCCGGGGGAACGGGCCTTGGCCTCCCGCTCGTCCGTGCGGTCGCCCACGCGCACGGCGGCGACGTGGTCGTCCGGAGCACGCACGGTGAGGGAAGCGAATTTGAGCTGACCCTGCCCGTACCCGTCCGGTCGGTCCTGTCCGCCGCGCTAGCTGACCGGACGGCAGCTGACCGGACGGCAGCTGACTGGACGGGCGCTCCGCCGCAGGAAGACCAAGGAAGTGCCAGGCGATGACCACGATCAGCCTGCCGCGGGCGGCGCGCCGGACGGCGGGCCTGGCCATGCGGCACAAGGTGATCACCGGCAGCATCGCGTTGTTCATCGCGGCCGTGATCGCGGTGAGCCTGCTGACAAGCGGAACCGCCACGACGCCGGACGGATCCGCGGCGACGTCGACCGGAGCCGCCGGGCTGCCCAACGGAACGATCGCCGCCGGGTTCACCCTGGGCGCCCTCGGCAAGCCGGGTCAGCGGGTCTCGCTGAGCCAATATCACGGCAAGCCGGTCATCATCAACTTCTGGGCCTCCTGGTGCGCGCCGTGCCAGCAGGAGACCCCGCTGCTCGCCAGCTGGTACAAGCAGCAGAACGGGCACGTGGTACTGCTCGGGCTTGACGAGAACGACATCGCGGCGGACGCGATCAAGTTCGCCGACGCCAAGGGCGTCAGTTACCCGATCGGGTTCGACCCCAACGTGACCGTCGCGCCGGCCTACAACGTCGACGGCCTGCCGCAGACGTTCTTCCTCAACGCCGAGCACCGCATCGTGGACCACGTCCTCGGCGCGGTGACCAGGGCCGAGCTCGCCAAGGGCCTGCGCCTGATGAACGCGGCCTCATGAAAGGGTGACCTGCTCATGACAACCCCCACGCAGACGCAGCCACCGTTCATACCGATGCGGCGGTCCGGCTGGGCCACCCGGCGCACCCCCGTGTGGGTCTTCGCCTTCCTCGCCGTTGCGGTGGCTGGCGTGGTCCTGGTCTCCCTGTCGCACAAGCCGTCCCAGTCGCAGCGGGCCAGCGACCTCGCCGCGTACTTCGGCGACGTGAAGGGCGGCATCGGATCCTGCGCGGCCGGGCTGCGCGACTCGGAGAACGCCTACGGGCAGGTTCTCGGCGGCGACACGGCGGACGCCAGTACCGCGCGAGCCATCTTCACCTACGGCGCCAACAACTGCACCCTGGCGGGCAACCAGGCGCTCACCGACTTCGCCGGCTACCAGGTCACCGAGTCGCTGGCCAGCTACAACCTGGACACCGCGGACAACGACGTCATTACCTGGTCCTTCGACTCCACGGCCGTGCAGCAGGACATGACGGCGGTACTCGGGGCGGCCACGCCGGCGGCCCGGTCAACCGCGCAGGCGACGCTCAAGACGGCTATCGCGAAGCTCGACGCGCAGCGAGCCGCCGTCGACGCGATCTGGACCGCGGCGCAGAAGGCGGCAGGCGGAGGAACGGCGATCCCAGCGCTTCCCGCCTAAAGTGGTAATCCTGCTGGTCACAGTAGGAATGACCGCATCTTGGAGCGGGAAAAATCCGGAACGTGAGGCCAATTGAGGCAGGGCCGCGCGGCCGGATGCTCATTCCGGTGCTTGTGGCCGTGCTCGGCACGGCGCTCGGCGCGGGCGGCATTGTGCTGCTGCGCCCGTTCGCGCAGGCGCCCTCGCCGCAGCGAACCGCCACGTTCAGGCGCGACGGCGAGGCCCTCCGGCGACCGCTGTCGGATGCCGCCATCCGCGCCCGCATCGAGCCGAGCGTGGTCGACGTCACCGCGACGCTGACATACGACGATGAGACCGCCTCGGGAACCGGGTTCGTCGTCGACCCCGCCACGGAGTTCATCCTCACCAACAATCACGTGGTCAGGGACGCGACCTCGGTCGTCGTCACGGTGCCGTCGACCGGGCGGACCTACGCGGCCCGCATCGTGGGCGTGGACGTGGCCGCTGACATCGCCGTCCTCGCGATCAGGCCAGCGACCAGGCTGGCCGGCGCCCCGATCGGCGACTCGGCTGACGTCGGCGTGGGCATGCCGGTCATCTCATTCGGTAACCAGGCGGGCGCCGGCGGCTCGCCCGCGGTCGCGCCCGGTGAGATCAGCGGCACCGGCCGGACGATCCAGGCGGACGACGGCGCTTCTGGGTTCACGGAGACACTGCACGACATGCTCGCCACCACCGCCGGGATCGAGCCGGGCGACTCGGGCGGCCCGCTCGCCGACTCGGCGGGGAGCGTGATTGGCGTTGACACGGCCGCGGGCACGAGCGGGACGGCTACCGGTTACGCGATCCCGATCAACACCGCGATCGCCGTGGAGCGGCAGATCGCCGCCGGGCGGCCGGGCCCGGGCATCAGCCTCGGCGTCGGCGGCTTCCTCGGGGCCATCGTCGGGCCGGGCACGTCGTCGTCCCCCGCCGAGCAGCGGGCGGCGGAACTTGGCGGCGGAACGGCCGCGGCGCCCCGTGCTGCCCCGTCGTCCTGCGTGAGCACGCGCGACGGCGCCGCGGTGCCCGCGTCGATCGCGCCCGCCCGCGCCGGCGCGCTGGTGATCGGCGTGCTGTGCGGCACGCCTGCCGCGATCGCCGGGATCGCCGCGGGTGACGTGATCACCGCCGCGAACGGGCGGCGGGTGGCCTCCTCAGAAGCGCTGTCGGCGATCGTCGGCGGCGGCCGGCCGGGCAGCATGATGTCGGTCACCTGGGTCAGCACCAGGGGGATCTCGCGGACCTCGCGGATGACGCTGAGCCCCGCCCCGGCCATCTAGCAGCGGGTACGATGACGTGCGGCCACAATCCTTAGCGTGCCTTCAGCTTTCTTTCAGGTCCTGAACGCTTACTAGAGAGGCGAACGCTTTTCTTGCCCTGCGCCCGCGGGGAGACCGAGTCTGGATCGTCAAGGAAAGAGTCCGCTGAGTTGTCGGCCGGCAGGCCGCCGACGAGTGGATGCTTACGCTGTCTGGGTGAAGGCGAGATACATGCACGACGACGAAAGTGGTAGCGCACAGCGAGGCGGCTGGCAGCCACCGGAGTACGTGAGCCCTTGGATTCCGGCCTCCGGTCCCGAGGACCAGGACGCGGGCCGTGAGTCTGCCAGCGGTGCGCCGTCAAGCGGCGAGGACGACCACCCCACCATCGCCTTCGGCGGCACCCCGGCCTACGGGCCCGCCGGGTACCCGCCGCCCGGCTACGCCCCGCCCGGCTACGTTCCGGCCGACTACGGGCAGCCAGGCTACGGGCAGCCAGGCTACGGGCAGGCCGGATTCAGCCAGCCCGGGTACGGACAGCAGCCTGGCTACGGCCAGTACCCGTGGGGCGGCTACGGCGCGCCGCCACCGCCGCCGCGGTCCGGTTTCGGCCGGGCGATGGCCTACCTGGCCGTCGCCGTGCTCGCGGCGGCCGCGGGCGCGGGCGCCGCGGTCGCGCTCAACCACTCGGGCAGCGCGCCCTCCGCGACCTCACCGCTCGGCGGGTCCGGGGCGCAGTCCAACCCCTTCGGCGGCGAAGGCAACGGCGGCGGCACCCCGTTCCCGCTGCCGACCAGCGGCAGCGGGAACGCCCCGAGCCAGGGCGGGTCCAGCCAGGGCGGAACGAGCGGCGGCACCGGGCCGCTTGATGCCAGCGCGCTCGCCGCCAAGGTCGACCCGGGCATCGTGGACATCACCTCGGCCCTCACCTACAGCAACGCCACGGCCGAGGGCACCGGCATCGTCCTGTCGTCAAGCGGCCTCGTGCTCACCAACAACCACGTCATCGACGAGGCGACCAGCGTTTCCGCCACCCTGGTGACCACGGGCAAGACCTACACCGCGCGGGTGGTCGGGTACGACTCCACCGATGACGTGGCGCTGCTCCAGCTCGTCGGCGCGTCCGGGCTCAAGCCCGTCACGCTGTCGGACTCGAGCAAGGCCAAGGTCGGCGAGGCGGTGCTCGCGCTCGGCAACGCCGGCGGCAAGGGCGGCCTGCCGTCGACCGCGCAGGGCACCATCCAGGCACTCAACCAGTCCATCAAGGCCAGCGACAGCGACGCCGGCACCACCGAGCAGCTGTCCGGCATGATCGAGACCAATGCGCCTATCCAGGAAGGCGACTCCGGCGGCCCGCTGGTCAACGGCGATGGCGCGGTGGTTGGCATGGACACCGCGGCCAACACCGCGGGGTTCGGCCCTGACTCCACCGCCACGACCGGTTTCGCGATCCCGATCAACACCGCGCTGTCCATCGCCAACAAGATCGGCTCGGGCGAGGCTTCCTCGACCGTGCACATCGGCCTGGTCGGCTTCATGGGCGTCAACGTCGCCGACGCGTCAAGCGGGTGCTCCCAGGGCGGCGACGGCTTCGGCGGCTTCGGCGGCTTCAGCTCCCCGGTGAACTCCGGCGCGCTGATCTGCCAGGCCTACCGCGGCGCCCCGGCGTCGCAGGCGGGCCTGGCGGCCGGCGACGTGATCATCTCCGTCAACGGCACGACCGTCGGCTCGGCCAATGACCTGACCAACCTGACCGGGGCCTCGCACCCCGGCGAGCAGTTCGCCATCAAGTACGTCGACCAGTATGGCGCCAACCACTCCACCACGGTCACCCTCACCGGGTGGGCGAAGTAACCGCTACTTGAGCTGTGTCCTGTCGGGCCGAATCCTGTCGGCCCGACAGGACAGGCATGCACGACGCTCCCGGAAGCTCTAAGCCGCAGCAGGCAGCGTGACCACGGCTAGACGGGGCCGCACTATTCCAGACTTATAGGCATTTGCCGCTCTCCGCAGAAAGGCGTCCGGAGCGCTTCGAAGCTGTTGTGGCGTGACGTGTAGTGTCACGATGCCGTACTGGCCGAGATCACTGTGCCTGGCCATGGTGCGCTCCCAGTCGTCGGGCGCCAAGTGCCACTGCCTTGAGTCGACCTCAATGGCCACCCCGGCATCCGGCCACCAAGCGTCGGGACTCGCGATGAACGTCCCGTTTGGCAAGTAGAGCCGCGGATTGAACAGCGGCACCGGTAGGCGCGCCCTGACAATGAGGTCACGGAGCTCCGCCTCGGGCGCGGACCTGACGCCCGCGGTGACCTCGGCGATCACCTTGCGTAGCAGCGCACCGTTGGGCGTTCCACCGGTCCGCAGTTCATCGGCGAGCTGAGCGACGGCGCAGTGCCTGTTCTGCACGGCGTCCCCGACGAGAGCGCGCACCTCGCGCAGGTCGGTCAGCCATCGAGCCGTATCCGCGACGGCCCGGGCCGGGAAGACATAGCGTCGCGTCGACGGACCGTTAACCCACCTGAGCGGCAGGTAGGCGGTCCGGTGCAGGCGCACGCAGCTCGTGCTGGTGCGATGGCAACGCGCGGGGATCAGGATGTCGACAACATTATTGTCCACCCGTGGAACCTGCCGGAACTCGTAGTAGCGAAGCGCGGCAGCTCCGGTGATCATGGCACGCGGGCCGGCGTGGAGCAGCGCAGCGGTCTCCCACTGCGCTTGGGTAGGCGCGCCAGGCAGCGTGAGGTAGACGCCCGGGAGCAGCGATCGCCAGGAGCCGCCGTCCCTGAGCCGGTAAACGATGGCGTGACGGCTAAGCCCGGCCTGCAGGGCCTGGGCGCGAGTCACCACCCAATCCTGTCGCCGGATCAGCTCTTGAAGCGCGAGAGGCTCCGCCATAGCAGCAGAATGCGCGCACCCTCTGACATTCAGTAACCTTGCTGTGTCCCCGGTCCGTCCCCGTGTGGGTTTTGGCCGGCTATGGCCGGCCAAAACCCACATGCGGAAACGCCTCGGGGCGGCGGGTACCCCCCATGCAGTCCGGTAGCCGCAAATCACCCGGCGGAAGGAAGTTCTAGCTGGAGAGCCAGCTGCGCAGGGCCTGTTCGGCCGCCACGATGGGCTCGGCGTCCACGTACTCGCCGGGGGTGTGCGCTATCTCCGGGATGCCCGGGCCGTAGTTGACGGCCGGGATGCCGAGTTCCGCGAACCGCGCCACGTCGGTCCAGCCGAGCTTGGCCCGCGGGGTGCCGCCCACCGCCCGGACGAAATCGGCGGCCGGGCCCGATGTCAGGCCGGGCCGGGCGCCGGTGGCGTTGTCAAGGAACGTCACCTCCCAGACAGCGAAGAGGTCGCGGATGTACGCCTCCGCCTCCTCCGGTGACCGGTCAGGCGCATATCGGTAGTTCACTGTGACCACGCACTCGTCGGGTACCACGTTGCCCGCAACGCCGCCGGAGACCTCGACCGCGTTGAGGCCCTCGTGGAATTGCAGGCCGTCGACCACGGGCTGGCGCGGCACCCAGGCGCGCAGCACGTCCAGGATCGCGCCCGCCTCGTGGATCGCGTTCCGCCCCATCCAGGAGCGTGCCGTGTGCGCCCGTGCGCCCCGGGCCGTGACCGCCGCGCGAAGCGTGCCCTGGCAGCCGCCCTCGACCACGCCGCCGCTCGGCTCGAGCAGCACGGCGAAATCGGCGCCGAGCAGCTCCGGGGCCGCGCGCGACAGCAGGAACAGGCCGTTGCGGGCGGTGTCGACTTCCTCGCACTCGTAGAACACGTACGTCACGTCGCGGTTCGGCTCGGCCATCGTGGCCGCGAGCCGCAGCTGGACCGCCACCCCCGCCTTCATGTCTGAGGTTCCGACCCCGGTGAGCCGCTTACGTTCGGCATCCCACCACGACGGGAAGTTGCCGGCGTGCGGCACCGTGTCGAGGTGGCCCGCCAGCACCACCCTTTCTCTGTTGCCGCGCCCCGCCGAGCCGAGCCCGGTGCGCGCGACCAGCGTGTTGCCGTGCCTGGTCACCGCCAGGTGCGGCAGGCGGCGCAGCGCGCGCTCGATCGCGTCCGCCAGGGGACCCTCGTCGCCGCTGACCGAGGCGATGTCGACCAGGGCGGCGGTGAGTGCGGGGCCGTCGGCGTGCAGGTCAAGGTCGTGGTCCACCCGACCAAGCTACCGTGCCCGCACCTATAGGTCGGGAGACCCTACGGAAGACTGCCGGGCCATCGCGCGCGCCGCGCCGCGCAGCGCGGCGACGATCACCGCGACGGACGGGCGGATCACCGTCGCCGTGCGCGCCACCGCGAACACGTCCCTGGCCAGGTCGAGGCCCGCCGGCAGCTCACGGACCACCACCCGCTTCTCGTAGGCGCCGACGGCGAGCCGCGGCATGATCGCGATGCCGAGGCCGCGGGCGACCAGGTTAGCGACCGTGCCGAGGCCCTCGAACTCCGAGGGGACTGGCGGGGTCAGCCCGACGGCGGCGAGCAGCCGGTCCGCCGCCTCCCGTGACGGCTCGCCGGCCGGCGCCGCCAGCCACGACTCGTTGCGCAGCGCCCGCAGGTCGACCGGCCGCTCCGGGTCGGCGGCCTGGTGGTCGCGGCCGACCACCAGGATGAGCGGGTCCCTGACCAGGTGGTAGTAGCTCAGCACGCCGGGCCCGGCGTCGGCCGCGTCCAGGTCGGCCGACATGCGTCCGGTCCAGTCGTCGACGATGGCCACCTCGACCTCGCCCGACCTGACCAGCTGCAGCCCCTCCGCCGGGTCGGCCTCCCGCAGCAGCAAGGTGAGGTGCTTGTGCTCCTTGAGGCTCCGCGCGAGCGCCGGGGCGAAGGCTACCGCGGCGGACGGGAACGCGGTCACCACGACGCGGCCGCTCGGCTGGGCGGCGTGCGCGGACAGGTCGGACTCCGCGGCCTCGACCATGGCGAGGATGCGCTCGGCGTGAATAGCCAGCCGCTTGCCCGCGTCGGTGAGGCCCGCGCTCCGCGCGGTCCGGTCGAGCAGCGGGGTGCCGGCCTCTTTCTCAAGCACCGCGAGCTGCTGCGAGACCGCGCTCGGGGTGTAGCCGAGTGCCTCGGCCGTCCGCGCGATCGAGCCCCGCGCCGCGAACTCGTGCAGCATGCGGAGCCTGCGGATATCAAGCATCACAAAAGCTTATCCTGAATACGCGGCCTTGAGCGCTAGCCCTAATGCTCGGTTTTGCCCGGTCAGGTGGCGGCCGCAAAGGCGCTCGATGCCGCGAGAACGAGCATCACCACCGCGGCGCCCCTGGTCAGCCACTGCATCGGGATCAGCTTGAGCAGGCGCCAGCCGACCGTGACGGCAATGCCCGCGGCCACCCACAGGCCCAGCGTGGCGCCGATGCCCACCGAGACCGGGTCGTGGAAGCGCGCGGCCAGGCTGACGGTAAGGAACTGGGTCAGGTCGCCGAACTCGGCCAGGAACACCACGGCGAACGCGGTGCCGAACACCGGCCAGAACCCGCTGCGCGCGCCGTCCCGGCCGCTGTCGTCATCCTGCTCATCTTGCTTCTCCCCCTGCATCCTCCAGAGCAGGACAGCGCCCACCACGAATACGCCCGCCGCGCACGCCTCGATGACGTGGTGCGGAAGCAGGCTCAGCGCCCCGCCGGCCGCCACGGCGATGACCACCTGGGCGAGGAAGGCGGTGGCCGCGCCGCTGAACACGACGCTCGGGCGGTAGCGGCTCGACAGGATCAAGCACGCGAGGATCGTCTTGTCGGGCAATTCTGCGGGGAGCACGGCCACGAAGGTGGCGGCGGCTGCGGTCAGGCTCACGGGTCGGGGCTCCGTCGATCGGGCCGCCCCGGCTCGTCGCGTCTGGCTGACCCGATCCTCCAGCACGGCAGCACGTATGACGCCACGGCAAACGTGACGTCAGCTGTCGGCCGAAAGTCTCACTCAGGCCGCATCGCGGCCCCCCGGGTACCGGGCACAGCTGGCTGGCGGACCAGCCACTGAGCCGCGATTGTCGGCATCCCGGCGACGGAGCTACTCCCCTTCGCGTGGGCTCATTCTAGCCCAAGAGCCGCAGGTCGTCGCGGGGAACTTTTGCGCTGGCAAAAGAAGCGGGAGGCCGGCCACCACCCCTAGCCGACCGCCCGCCTTCCGTTGCCGCCCGCTCGGAAGAGAACTTAGCCGACCGGGAGATCGCAGATTCCCTCTAATGAGGGATTTAATCGGCTTTATCCGGAAAAACGGATGCTGTCCAGCTGAGCCATGTCTTTGATGGCCACTTCCCGGTAACGCGTGCTGACAACGCCCTGCCGGCGCAGGTCTTTGAGTATCCGCTCCGCCGTGGATACCGCCACGCCCGCCAGGTCGCCCAGATCCGACTGGGTGAGCGGAATCCTGATCGTGCCGTCGGGGCCGGGCGCTACGCGATCATGACCGAGTTCGTAAAGCACCTGGGCGAGCCGTTCCTTGGCATCCCACACCCGCTCGGCGGCGCGCCGCTCGGTGGTTTCGCGCAGCTTGCCCATCACGTACCTGGTGACCGCCGTCTGGGCGCCCAGCGAACCGCCGATGATCGCCAGGAAGGCGGCGCCGCCGACCCGCAGCGCGGTGGCATCGCCGGCCGCCCGCACCGTCGCCGTGCGCGGCTTCTCGTCAAGCAAGGCGAACTCCCCCACGAGGTCGCCGCGCGAACGGATGGCCAAGGTGGCCTCAATGCCGCTCTCCGCGGCCACGACGACCTTGACCAGGCCGCTGGTCAGCACGTAGGCGAAGTCGCCCGGGTCGCCCTGTACCAGCATGATCTGGTCGTCTTCGAAGCGCACCAGCGTGCCGGCGGCCAGCAGCGCCGCCCGCTCCGCCTCGGGGAGACCGCCGACGAAGGTGCCCTCCGGCCACTCCTGGCGGCCGGCCACCGTCACGGCCGACCTCCCTGGCGGCATAGTTGCCCGCGCAGCCGCCTGCGCGGCGGCGACCTGAAAATGAGAAGACCCCACACTATCGATTTTGCCAGATCTTGCGTCACGATAACGGGAACTCGCATCGGTCAATCCTGTTCAATTACCTATTACGCTTGTTGTGGGAGCGTGGGTACAAATGCAGGACGGGCCTGAAGGTACTGAATCGACCGAGCCCGGCGGTCGAGGTGCCGTCGACGGGATGCCCAGCGCGCCGCGGCATTCGGGCCGCGCGCTGCGAATGGCATTCGCGCTTGACGTGGCGGAATATGGCAAGCGCGCGGTGCCCGCCAGGGACGCGCTGCAGCAGCGGCTGCGGCGGCTCGTGGTCGCGACGCTCGCGGAATGCGGGCTTAAGCTCGGCGGGCAGGCAATCGATCATCAGTGGACCGGCGACGGGATCAATGCCATCCTGCCCGCCGACATCGACCCGACCGCGGTCCTCACCACGCTCCTGCGGTCCCTGTCCGCCGGCCTTGGCCACGACAACAGAAGCCATGCCGACCGCATCAGGCTGCGCATGGCGGTCGGCGTGGGGCTCTTCGAGCGCGGTCCGGCCGGCTTCGGCGGGCCGGTGATCGTTGACATCAACCGGCTGGTGGACAGTGACGCGCTGCGCTCTGCCCTGGCCGCCGAGCCTGGCGCCGACCTGGTGGTGGCGATCGCTGACCGCGCGCACGGGCTGATCATCGAGCCGGGGTACCCGGGAGTTCCCGCTGGCCAGTTCACCCGGGCGCACGTGGTGTCGAAGGAGTTCGCCGGCCCGGCCTGGATATGGATCTCGACCCGGCAGTGGAGCGAGCCCGCGTACCTGCCGCTCGACGGGGCGGGCCCGCGCGAGTTCGGCCGGTACCGGCTGGTCGCCCGGCTCGGCGCGGGACAGGCGGGCACCGTGTACCTGGCCAGCGGCGGCGGCCCCGGCGGCGGCGGCCCCGGGGGCGGCGATTCGGGCTGGACCGCGCTCAAGGCCTTCGACGAGCGGCTGGCCGCCGACCCTGACGTGCGCCGCCGCCTGTCGGGCGGCGCGCGCGCGGCCAGCGCCGTGCACGGGCCGAACATCGCCTCGGTCATCGACTACGACGCCCGGGACCAGCTCGACCAGCCCTGGGTGGCAAGCAGGCTAGCGCTCGGCCCCTCGCTGGCCGCGGCCGTCACCGAGACCGGGCCGCTCCCGCCAGCCACCGCGGCCTGGATCGCCCTCGGCCTGGCCCGCGCCCTGAGCACGATGCACCAGGCCGGGCTCACCCACGACGCCGTCACCCCGTCCAACGTGGTGCTCGACGCGCGGGGTCCCGTGCTCACCGACGCGGGCACAAGCAGGACCGCGCTGCTGGGTGGCCCGGGGAGCGCCGGCAACGACGTGCTCATGCTCGGCGCCACCGTGCTCTACGCCGCGACCGGCCACTCCCTCGCGGACGCCGATCTCTCCGGGTGCCCGCCCGACCTCCGGCCCATCGTGTCCGCGTGCCTGTCTCCTGAGCCCGCGGCGCGCCCGGATCCCGCGGAACTGTACGCGCGGCTGGCCGGCCAGGTCGGCAAGCAGCCCCGCTCCTGGCTGCCCGATCCGGTGGCCGCGCGCACCGCCGAGTACCAGGCGATGCCGCCGCCCCGCGGCCGGTTCCGCTGGTCGCGGCCGGGAGTGAGGGCGCCACGAGGGTTATCGACACGAGCCGCGTGCCGCCGGTCGGTAGGCTTGAGCCATGCTGAGCGTGGAGCTGATCGACTCCCTCTTTCCCGCCGACCTGCCGTCGCCGTCGCACTGGGAGTCCAGGTACCCGGCGCGGACACTGCCCGCCGGCGCTGAGGTCACCCGGTTCGCCCCGTCGCCGACCGGCTGGCTGCATATCGGCGGGATCTTCACCGCCAGCGTCAACCTGGACATCGCCAGGCACAGCGGCGGCCGTTACCTGCTGCGCGTCGAGGACACCGACCGAGAGCGGTTCGAAGAGGGCGCGCTCGCGCAGTTCGATGCGGGGTTCGAGTACTTCGGCATCACCGCCGATGAGTCGGATGCCGCCGGCGGCGAGTACGGCCCGTACATGCAGTCGGCCCGCGCCGCGATCTACGAGACGTACGCGCGCGAGCTGATGCGCCACGGCAAGGCGTACCCGTGCTTCGAGACGCCGGCCCAGGCCGAGGCCCGCGTCGCGCGGCAGAAGGCGGCCGGCGCCCTGCCCGGGTACTACGGCGAGTGGGCGATCTGGCGGGACGCGCCGCAGGACCAGGTGCGCGCCAGGCTGGAGGCCGGCGACCCCTACGTCGTGCGGTTCCGCTCCCCCGGCATCGGCGGGGCGCGGGTCAGCTTCACCGACGTGATCCGCGGCGAGATCACCTCCGACGACAACCGCAACGACATGGTGCTGCTCAAACGCAGCGACAGCGAGCTGCGGCTGCCCGTCTACCACTTCGCGCACCCGGTCGACGACCACCTGATGGGCGTCACGCTGGTGATCCGCGGCGAGGAGTGGATCTCCTCCGTCCCGCTGCACCTGCAGCTGTTCGACGCGCTCGGCTTCCCCCGGCTCCCCTACGCCCACGTGGCGCCGCTGATGAAGCAGGACGGCGGCAGCCGGCGCAAGCTGTCCAAGCGGAAGGACCCGGAGGCCAGCGTCGGTTACTACATCGAGCAGGGCTTCCCCGCCGAAGCGGTGCTCTACTACCTGCGCGGCCTGGCCAACGGCCGGCTCGCCGAGCTGCCGCTGCCGCAGGCGCTCGCCGAGCCGTTGCGACTGGCGGAGTTCGGCGTCGCCGGGCCGCTGCTCGACATGGTCAAGCTGGACGACGTCAGCGCCGACTTCGTGGCCACTTTGCCGGGTGCGGAGATACTCGAGCGGGTGCAGGCCTGGGCGCAGGTGTACGACAAGGACCTCGCGTCCGTGGTCAGCGCCGAGCGTGACCTGGCCCTGCGGGCCCTCGCCGTCGAGCGGGAAGGCGCAGAAAACAAGCGCAAGGACCTGCGCAAGTGGGCGGACTTCCGCCCCGTTTACGGTTTCTTCTTCCCCGAGATCTTCGAGCTGGTCACCGACCCGGCCGACGAGCGGTTCAACGGGCTCGCCCCGGATCTCGTCCGCGCCATGGCGTCCGGGTTCGCGGCCGGGTACGTCGAGCCGGGGCCGGACGTGGAGTGGTTCGAGCAGATCCGCATCCTGGCCGGCGAACTGGGCTTCGCCCTGCGGCAGAAGGACTACAAGAAGAACCCTGACGCCTACCCTGGCTCGATCGCCGACGCCGCCGCCGTCATCCGGGTGCTGATCACCGGTTCACGGCAGTCGCCCGGGTTCACCGAGGTCGCCGCCGCGCTCGGCCGCGATGAGGTACTGCGCCGCGTCAGCGCGTTGTCATAGCTTCATCCGGAACGGGGGCGGGTGATTTCCGGCAGTAATCCGGGCCGGCACCGC
>CAZORE010000005.1:92350-98342 GCA_964581815.1 uncultured Streptosporangiaceae bacterium
GATGGCGGTTTTTGCCATCGGGCCGCCGCGCGAGGACCTCGGGGGTCCGGGGGTCGCCCCCCGGGAGATAGAGCTACATCTGCGCCGGCTCGGCGATGAGCGACTTGCTGGCAGGCCAGGTGGCCAGGTACTCATCCACCGGGTCGGCCTTGAGCGGCACCAGCCGGTTCAGCCGGTCCCCGGCCAGGGTGGCCAGGTCGATGAGGCGCTGGGCGCTGCGGGCGCTGGTGAACTTGCCCGCGAACGCGGCCGCGGCCGCGCTGCGCTCGGCCCGGTTCGCCAGCGTCTCGTCGATCCGCGCCAGCCATTCGCCCGCCGTGGTACCCGGGGCAACCAGGAAGCGGCCGTCAGGGACGGCCTCGGGTACGCCGCCGATCGCGGAGGCGAGCACGGGGACGCCGAGCGCCTCGTACTCGAGCGCCGCCACGCAGAACGTCTCGATGAACCCGGGGATGACCCGCGTCGGGAAGATGCCGGCCTCGGACGCGGCGCGCAGGCACTGGGCGTCGTGCGAGCTGAGGTTGCGCAGCACCGTGAGGTTCGGCTTGCCGAGCGCCCGCGCCGCCAGGTCCTCACCGAGCGAGCCGGTCCCCGCGATGACGAACTCGAGCTCCGGCCGGGTCACGGCGGCGAGCTCGGCGACGGCCACGATGGTGTCGAGGCCCTTCTCCTCCTCGAGCCGGCCGAGCGTGGAGACGAGCACCGAGTCCTGGCGCAGCCCAGAACGCTGCCGGAACTCCTCCACCGCCTCGGTACACGGGTGCGCGAACGCCTCCGGTGGCAGGCCCGGGTAACGGAGCACGATCGACTCCGCGATGGTGTCCGCGAGCCGCGCGCCGCCGACCGCCTCCGCGCCGGCCAGGAAGCGCCGCGCCGTATAGTGCGACACGGTGCACAGCACATCGGCGCGCATTACGTCCCCGAACAGCACGCCCGCAGAGCCGTCCGAGAGATGCTCGCAGACGGATTCGAGGACATCGCTGCCCTCAATGCTGTGGATAACTATTGGCCGTCGGCCAAGAAGTCCGAGGGCGTCGGCGACCCTATTGGCGAGCGCCGCGTGCGGGTCGATGTAATAGGTGTTAATGACGTCGATTTCGTTTTCAAGCACTACGCGGAAAAGCTCGCCCGCGACTGCCCGTAGTAGATGCCCGTCAGGTACCCGGCGATTACCGGGAACTTCTCTGACGTGATGAACGTTGATACCTGGGCCTGCGAAGTCTTCCGGATCTGAGGACACCCCGCAGTACGTTACCTGGTGCTGTTCGACCCCGGTGAGCGCGGCGAGCGCCCTGTTGTTCCATAGCGCCTGCTTTGCGTGCCCCGACCGATATGGCGGGTACTTGCTGAGCGTGATGAACCGGAGGGAATTTTTCATATACGACATCCGGAAGCTAAAATGATGGCCTGGGAAAGTTTTTCTTGCGGTAGCAAGAGAGACCATGATGCGGCACGCGTGACGCCATTGTCAATCAGCCGGAAACGGGGTGCCGCCGACCGCTCCGCGGCCCCCGTCAGGCCTGGGCGGATCGTCCAAAGTTCCGGTTATACAGCCCCCGGCGCCCCGCGCGCAGCGGCGTTGCCGAGCACTTCATCAAGTGTTTACTTGTAGTGCTTTCGAGCGGGCCACCCGGGCGCTGGCGGGAATCTGCTGGTCCGCGATGGGGTTGAACAGCGTGACACATGAATCCACAACTCTTGACGGCTCAGGTAGTCGCCATGACAGGGCACCATAGAAAACGCCATGACGACACTCATTGACCTGCTCCCGCCGCCCGCTGACACCCCGCCGGACCCGGACGCCATCTTCAGCGCCTTCGCGGACTGGGCGAAGGGGCGCGGCTTCAGCCTCTACCCGCACCAGGAAGAGTCGCTGATCGAGGTCGTCATGGGGTCGAACGTGATCCTGTCCACCCCGACCGGCTCGGGCAAGTCACTGGTCGCGACCGGCGCGCACTTCGCGGCCCTGGCCAACGGGCAGCGCAGCTACTACACGGCGCCCATCAAGGCCCTGGTCAGCGAGAAGTTCTTCGCGCTCTGCGAGGCCTTCGGCCCGGCCAACGTCGGGATGATGACCGGCGACGCCTCGGTGAACGCCAAGGCGCCGATCATCTGCTGCACCGCCGAGGTGCTCGCCTCGATCGCGCTGCGGGACGGCGCCGACGCCGACGTCGGCCAGGTCATCATGGACGAGTTCCACTACTACGCCGACCCCGACCGCGGCTGGGCCTGGCAGGTCCCGCTCATCGAGCTGCCCAAGGCGCAGTTCATCCTCATGTCGGCCACCCTCGGTGACGTCACCCGGTTCCAGGAAGACCTCACCAGGCGGACCGGATGGCCCACCGCCGTCGTCAAGAACGCCGAGCGCCCGGTCCCGCTGATCTTCTCCTTCAGCCTCGAGCCGCTGCACGAGACGCTGAGCGAGCTGCTCACCACCGATCAGGCCCCGGTCTACGTGGTGCACTTCACCCAGGCCGCGGCGCTTGAGCAGGCGCAGGCGCTCATGTCGACCAACGTGTGCACCCGGGCCGAGAAGGACGCGATCGCGGAGCTGATCGGGCACTTCCGCTTCGCCTCCGGCTTCGGCAAGACGCTGTCGCGCCTGGTGCGGCACGGCATCGGCGTGCACCACGCCGGCATGCTGCCCAAGTACCGGCGGCTGGTGGAGACGCTCGCCCAGGCCGGCCTGCTGAAGGTCATCTGCGGCACCGACACGCTCGGCGTGGGCATCAACGTGCCGATCCGTACGGTGGTGTTCACCGCGCTGGCCAAGTTTGACGGCAAGAAGACCCGGCTGCTGCAGGCCAGGGAGTTCCACCAGATCGCCGGGCGGGCGGGCCGGGCGGGCTTCGACACCGCGGGCCGCGTCGTGGTGCAGGCGCCCGAGCACGTCATCGAGAACGAGCGGTCCTACGCCAAGATCCTCGCCAAGGCCGGCGGCGACGAGGCGCTCGCGCGCCGGCGGGTCGTCAAGAAGAAGCCGCCAGAGGGCACCATCTCGTGGGGCAAGCCCACCTTCGAGCGGCTGGTCGCCGCCGAGCCCGAGCCGCTCACCTCGTCGTTCACCGTGACGCACGCGATGGTGCTGAACATCATCGACCGGCCGGGCAACGCGTACGCGGCGATGAAGCACCTGCTGACCGACAACCACGAGGACCGGGCGAAGCAGCGCAAGCACATCCACCGGGCCATCGAGATTTACCGGGCGCTGCTGGCCGGCGGCGTGGTCGAGCGGCTTGACGAGCCGGACGAGAAGGGCCGGTACGTCAGGCTCACCGTCGACCTGCAGTATGACTTCGCGCTCAACCAGCCGCTGTCGCCGTTCGCCCTGGCCGCCATCGCACTGCTCGACAAGGAGGCGGAAAGCTACCCGCTCGACGTGCTGTCGGTCATCGAGTCGACGCTCGACGACCCCAGGCAGATCATGTCCGCGCAGCTGTTCCGCGCCCGCGGCGAGGCGGTCGCCGCGATGAAGGCCGACGGCGTCGAGTACGAGGAGCGCATGGAGCTGCTCGAGGACGTCACCTGGCCCAAGCCGCTCGAGGAGCTGCTCGACGCCGCCTACGAGATCTACCGGCGCGGCCATCCCTGGGTCGGCGACTACACGGTCTCACCCAAGGCCGTCGCCCGCGAGCTGTTCGAGCGGGCAATGACCTTCCCCGAGTACGTCCAGTTCTACGGCCTGTCCCGGTCCGAGGGCATCGTGCTGCGCTATCTGGCCGACGCCTACAAGGCGCTGCGGCAGACCGTCCCCGACGAGGCCAAGACCGAGGAGCTCACCGACCTGATCGAGTGGCTCGGCGAGCTCATCCGCCAGGTCGACTCCTCGCTCGTCGATGAGTGGGAGAAGCTCACCAACCCCGATCAGGACCTCACCGAGCTCAGGGCGCAGCCGAAGACGCTCACGAGCAACACGCGCGCGTTCCGTGTCCTCGTTCGCAACGCCCTGTTCCGCCGGGTCACCCTCGCCGCACTGCGGCACTACGACGAGCTCGGCGAGCTCGACGCGGCCGACGGCTGGACCGCCACCGCCTGGGCGGAGGCGCTTGATGAGTACTTCGACGCGCACGACGAGATCGGCACCGGCCCGGACGCCCGCGGCCCGGCGATGCTGATCATCGAGGAGGGCAAGACCGCCTGGACCGTCCGGCAGATCTTCGACGATCCAGATGACGACCACGACTGGGGCATCTCCGCCACCGTCGACCTCGCCGCCTCCGACGACCAGGGCACGGCGGTCGTCCACGTCACGGACGTCGGGCAGCTGTAGCGGCAGGCGAATGAACCGCATGATCGCAGCGACGGCGTGCTCCGCCCGTCCCGGCGGCTCGCCGGGAAATCGCTTGAGCGGCCGACGGCGGCCCGCTAGCGTGAGCTGCTCGTGAAGACCGATCAGGCGCTGATCGCCCGGCTGCGCGCCGCGGGCTGCGTGTGGGCCGAGGACGAGGCGTCGCTGCTCGCGGCCGCCGCGCGCTCCCCCGCCGAGCTGGACGCCATGGTGACGCGCAGGGCGGGCGGCGAGCCGCTTGAGCAGATCGTCGGCTGGGCCGAGTTCTGCGGGCTGCGCGTGCTCGTCGACCCTGGTGTCTTCGTGCCGCGCCGCCGCAGCGAGTTCCTGGTCTCGGTCGCGGTCAGGCTGGCCGCCGCGCAGTACGGCACCGTGCCCCGGGTTATCGCCGACCTGTGCTGCGGCACCGGCGCCCTCGGGCTGGCCGTCGCCGTGAGGCTAGCCAGATCGGTGCGACTGGCCGGCGAGGACGAGGGAGCGGAAAGCGAAGCCATCCGTCCGGCGCCGATCGGCATCCAGCTCGGCGGCGTCGAGCTGCACGCGGCCGACCTGGACCCCGCCGCCATCGCGTGCGCGCGGCTGAACGTTGAGCCCGCTGGCGGGCACGTATACGCGGGTGACCTTCTTGGTGCGCTTCCCTCGGGACTATGCGGCCGCATCGGCGTGCTGATCTGCAACGCGCCCTACGTGCCGACCGCCGAGATCGCGTTCATGCCGCCCGAGGCGCGCGACCACGAGGCGCGCATCGCCCTGGACGGTGGCCCGGACGGCCTCGCCGTGCTCCGCCGCGTCGCGGCCGCCGCCCCGTCCTGGCTCGCCCCCGACGGCGTGCTGCTGGTGGAGACCAGCGAGCGCCAGGGCCCGTCCATGGCCGGCGCCATGGCCGCCGCGGGCCTCGCCCCGGAGGTCCACGCGGACGATGACTCCGGCGCCACGGTGGTCACCGGCGCGCGGTAGCCGCGGACCCGTCGGATAGGTTTCGTGGCATGACGCGCAAGGTGAGCGTTGCGATGAGGCGGGGGCGGCTGGTGGAGCGGCACCGGCTCGCCGCGCCCGCTGAGACCGTTGCCGAGGCCGCGGCGTCGCTGGTGGCGCTGCACGCCACCGACCCGGTGACCGTCTACCTGTCGGCGCGGGCGCGCAGCGGGTGCACGGCGCAGGACGTCGACGCGGCGCTGTACACGGAGCGGAACGTGGTCCGGATGCTCGGCATGCGGCGGACCGTGTTCGTGGTCCCCGCGGATTTCGCTGGGGTGGTGCAGGCGGCGTGCACCGACGACGTCGCCAGGCGGCTGCGACGGCAGCTGGAGAAGGACCTGGCGAACGGCGGGGTCGGCGACGGCGACCCGGCCGGGTGGCTGCGGTCGCTCGAGGACGGGGTGCTGCGCGCGCTCGAGGGGCGGGGCGGCGGCGCTTCCGGTGCCCAGCTCGCCGCCGACGAGCCGCGGCTGCGGACGCAGCTGAGCTACTCGCTTGACAAGGCGTACGGCGGGACGGCCAACATCACCTCGCGGGTGCTTGTGCTGATCGCGGCCGAGGGGCGGATGATCAGGGGGCACCGGCGCGGCGGGATGACGTCGGGGCAGTTCGAGTGGTTCCTCCCGGGTACGTGGCTGGGCGGCGCCGGCGAGCCGGGCCGGCCCGGCAACCGCCTTGCCGCCGGCCCCGACGCGGGCCCCGACGCTGGCCTCGGCGCTGGCCTCG
>CAZORE010000005.1:98442-133516 GCA_964581815.1 uncultured Streptosporangiaceae bacterium
CGCTGGCCTCGGCGCTGGCCTCGACCCGGGCGCGGCCCGGGCGGAACTGGCCCGGCGCTGGCTGACCGCCTTCGGGCCCGCGCCGGCCGCCGACCTCCAGTGGTGGGCGGGCTGGACCGGCGCCCAGACCAAGGCGGCGCTCACCGCGCTGCCGGTGACCGAGGTCGACCTGGACGGGCAGCCGGGCGTGGTCCTCGGAGGTGACCTTGAATTCCCCGCGGACGCGCCGCCGGCGGCCGCGCTGCTGCCCGCGCTTGACCCGACGCCGATGGGCTGGCAGTCGCGGTCGTGGTACCTGGGCCCGCACGCGGCCACGCTGTTCGACCGGACCGGCAACATCGGGCCGACCGTGTGGTGGGCCGGACGCGTGGTCGGCGGCTGGGCCCAGCGCGCGTCTGGCGAGGTGACCTGCCGGCTGCTTGAGGACATCGGGGCGGACGGCGCGGCGGCCGTGGCCGCGGAGGCGGCCGCGCTCGAGGCGTGGCTGGGCCCGGCCCGGGTGACCCCCCGGTTCCGCACGCCCCTGGAGCGCGAGCTGGTGATGTGAGTGCGCCGTCCTTAGCGCAGCCGGATCCCGCCGCCGATGGTCACCGTGGCCCCGCTGGCAAGGGCGCCGCTGTGCGGCTGACGGCGGTCCCCGCCGGCGGCTGGAAGACGGGGGCCTGGGCCATGGCAAACGGGGTGTTGCCGACCGGGGTGGTGGCGGTCACCGTGTTGGTGGCGGTGTCAATCACCGCGACGGTGTTGGTGCCGGCGTCGGCGACGAAGGCGGCGGTGCCGGACATCAGGACGCCGACCGGCTCGCTCCCGGCGGGAATGGTGGCGGTGACCGTGTTCGTCGCGGTGTCAATCACCGCGACGTCGCCGGCGTTCTCGTTGGCCACGTAGGCACGGGTGCCGTCGGGCGTGAGGGCCAGGCCTTCGGGCCCGGGTCCGGTCGGGATGACGGCGGTGATCGCGTTGGTCGCCGTGTCGATCACGAAGACATTGCCGGAATTGAAGTCGGCCACGTAGGCACGTGTCCCGTCCGGGCTGATCGCGATGTCGGTCGGGGTGTCCATGCCGGACCCGCTGATGGTCGTGATGACGGTGTTGGTCGTCGCGTCGATCACCGAGACCGAGTTGCTGACGAGGTTGGCGACGTAGACGCGGGACCCGTCCGGGGTGACCGCGATGCTGGACGCATAGAAGCCGACCGGGATGACCGTGGTCACCGTGTCCGTGCTCGTATCGATCACGTATACGGCGCTGGAGTACTTGAGGTACGTGAACGTGACATAGGCGGTCGTGCCGTCAGGTGAGAGCGCGATCGCATGCGGGAGCCCGCTGAGCGGGATGGTGGCGGTCACCGTGTTCGTCGCCGTGCTGATCACCGACACGTCGTTACTGCCCTCGTTGACGACCCAGGCCTGGGAGTAGTCCGGCGTGACCGCGACCCCGACGGGATATGAGCCGACAGGGACGGTCGCCACGACCGTGTTGGTCGTGGGATCGACCACGGAGATCGAGCTGCCGCGCAGGTTGGCGACGTAGACGTCATGGGTCGCGGCGCTGGCCCGCGTCGCGGCCCCGGCGCTCAGGGCGGCCGCCGCGAGGAGGGCAGCCATGGCGCACCGCGCCCAGCCCCGGCAGGCGCGCGGTCGGAAACAGGTACTCGCTGTCAACGTTCCCCCTTAACCGTGCGGCGCCCGGCCCACATCGCGTATCGGCTGGGCCCGCCGCTCCCGCACTATCGTGACACACCGTCACCTTGAATAACGGAATGTCAGTGGACTCGCGCGGACTTCACCGAACCAGGCGGTCCGCTAGACAAGTAACTCCAAGGGGCGGCGCGCAGCGGGGGCGATGACGCCGAGGGCGAGTGGCCCGCGAGCGTTTATCTCCGGTGGGCAGGCGGTTACCGCAGCTGCCAGGTCGGCCCGGCGGCGGTGTCGGTTACCTGTACGCCGAGGGCGTCGAGCTCGGCGCGGATCTCGTCGGCGCGGGCCCAGTTCCGCTCTTTGCGGGCCTGGGTGCGCTCGGCGATCAAGCGCTCGATCGCCGCGATCTCCTCCGGGGCAAGGTCGTCCGCCGGGCGGCGCTGGTCCACCTCGGACGGTTCCAGGTCGCCGAGGCGCAGGCCCAGCAGGGCGTCGGCGGCGGCAACCACCACGCGCAGGCCCTCGGGGGTGACGTCCGGGACGCGGAGCGCCTCCTGGAGGATGGCGAGCAGCTTGGGGGTGGCGAGGTCGGTCGCGATCGCGGCGTCGACCGCCTCCACGTAGGCGAGCGCGGCCTTGTCGTCGACCGCGTCGGCGAGCGCGCGGGCCTGGTCCAGGGTTTCCACCGCCGGGAGCGGGCGGAGCGGGGCTACCCGGGCGATGAGCCGGCGCAGCGTCGCCTGGGCCGCGTCCATCGCCGTCATGGTGAAGTCGAGCTGGCTGCGGTAGTGCCCGCCGAGCAGGAACAGCCGGTAGGCCATCGGATGGTAGCCCGATTCGACCAGGTCGGCCAGGCGCAGGGTATGGCCGGCGGACTTGGCGATCTTCTGCGCGTCAAGTAGAACCCACTCGTTGTGCAGCCAGTACCGCACCCACGGCCGGTCGTCTTCGAGAAACGCCTCGCTCTGCGCGATCTCGTTGACGTGGTGCAGTTCCCGGTGGTCGACGCCGCCGGTGTGGATGTCGAAGTGCTCGCCGAGCAGCGACATCGACATCACCGAGCATTCCAGGTGCCAGCCCGGCGCGCCCCAGCCCCACGGCGAGTTCCAGCGCATGATGCGGCGGACGCCCGGCTCCTCGGCGCGCCACAGCGCGAAGTCGCTGCCCAGCTTGCGCCCCTCGACGTGCTCGACGCGGCCGGTCTCCCGCTGGCCGGCCAGGTCGAGCAGGGCGAGCTGGCCGTAGCCGGGCGACTTGGAGGTGTCGAAGTACAGGCCGGACGGCAGCTCGTAGGTGTAGCCCTTGTCCTCGAGCACCTTCGCGAACTCGATCATCTGGTCCACGTAGGCGCTGGCCCGCGGGTACACGTCGGCCGGCTGCACGTTCAGCGCGGCCAGCGCCGCCAGCCAGTCCTGCGTGTAGAACTCCGCGATCTCCTCCACCGACCGGCGTTCCCGCGCCGCGGCGACCTCGAGCTTGTCCTCGCCGGTGTCGGAGTCGGCGACGGCGTGCCCCACGTCGGTGATGTTGACGACGTGCCGTACCGCGATGCCCTTCCAGCGCAGCGCCCGGCGCAGCGTGTCGGCGAACACGTACGGCCGCATGTTGCCGAGGTGCTGGTAGGCGTAGACGGTGGGTCCGCAGCTGTACAAGCCCACGACATCGGCGGACGGCGTGAAGTCCTCGGTGAGCCGCCCGAGCGAGTTGTAGAGCCTGAGCTGATGACCTGTCACCCAAGCCATGATAGGGGTTAGCCGTACAGCTCCTCGATCTCCTTGGCGTAGCGGTCGATGATCACCCGGCGCTTGCGCTTCATCGAGGGGGTGAGCTCGCCCGACTGCGTGGTCCACTCGGCCGGCAGCAGCACCCACCGGCGTACCTGCTCGGGCCGGGCCAGGTGTGAGTTGGCCTCCGCGACGCCGCGCTCAACCTCCGCCAGAACGTCGGCGTGCTTCGCCAGCTCAGCGACCGACTCGAACGGGATGTCGCGCGCCCGCGCCCAGGCCGGCGCCGCGTCCGGGTCGAGCACCAGCAGCGCGGTCACGTAGTTGCGCCGGTCCCCGATCGCGCAGGCCTGGCCGATCAGCGGGTGCCGCTGCAGCTCATACTCCACCTGGGCGGGCGAGACGTTCTTGCCGCCGGAGGTGATGATGAGCTCCTTCTTCCGGTCGACGATCCGCAGGAAGCCCGCGTCGTCGAGCTGCCCGATGTCACCCGTGTGCAGCCAGCCGTCGGCGTCGATCGTGGCCAGGGTCAGTTCCGGGTCCTTGTAGTAGCCGCCCATCACCAGCGGGCCGCGGACCAGGACCTCGCCGTCGTCGGCGATGGCTACCTCAATACCGGGGAACGCCGGGCCGACCGCCCCGGTGCGGGCCGTCTTCGGCGCGGCGAGCGTCGCGGCGTTGGACAGCTCGCTCATCCCCCAGCCCTCGGTCAGCGGCACGCCGAGCGCGCGGAAGAACTCGACGATCTCCGGGTCGATTGGTGCCGCGCCGGTGGTCGCGATCTTGCACTGGTCAAGCCCGATCCTGGTGCGCACCGCCTGCTTGACCGCGTCGGGCAGCGCACGGACCGCCGCGGGATCGACGGTGGGCAGCGCGCCCCGCAACGCGGCGTGCAGCTTCTCCCACACCCGGGGGATGCCGATCAGCGCGGTCGGGTGGACCTGCGCGGCGACCTCGAAGAGTTTCAGCTGGTCGGGACAGTAGGCCAGGGTGACCGGGTGGGCCAGTGGTCCCCAGTGGTCCACGGTGCGCCCGGTGACGTGCGCCATCGGCAGGTAGGAGACCAGCGTGGCGGTGCCGTCCTCGCCCACCTGGTCCTCAAGCGGTATCACCCGCAGCGTCGCCTGCTGGCCGTAGCGGACGTTCCGGTGGGTGATCATCACGGCCTTGGGGCTGCCGGTGGTGCCCGAGGTGTAGATGAGCGTCGCCAGGGTGTCCGGCGTAACCCGCCGCCAGCCGCGCTCGAAGGCGCCGGGATCGAGTTCCGCCTCGGCGTGGCCGAGGTCAAGCAGCGCCTGCCAGCCGAGCGCCTGCGTCTCGCCCGGCGGTGTCCCTCCCTGCTGTGCCCCCTCGCCGTCGTGCGTCACGTCACGTGCGGTCTCGTCGCCGAGCACCACGACCGCGCGCAGCTGCGGCAGCCGGTCCTGTATCGAGTCGAGCACGGGCAGGAACTCACGCTCGACGATCACCACGGTCGCCGCGCAGTGGCCGATGATGTCCGCGGCCTGCTCCGGGGCGACGGTGGGGTAGATGAAGACCGGGACGCCGCTGGCGTGCATCACCGCGTAGTCGGCGATCGTCGCCTCCGACCGGTTCCGCGACCAGACCGCCACGAACTCGCCGGGCCGGAGCCCGGCCGCGACGAGGCCGAGGGCCGCGTCCCGTACCTGTTCGTGCAGCTGCCGGTAGGTCAGCGACCGCCACTCGCCGTCGGCCTGCCAGCGGTGCGCCAGCACGTCGGGGGCCTGCGCCACCGTCTCGGCGAATTCGGTGAGCAGCGTCGAGCCCGCGATCTCGGCCTCGATCTCGGCACGGGCGGCGGCCACGTCCTCGGGGACACCGGACCAGTCAGTGAAAGTCATGGCGAACATTGTGGCCCGATCGCCGTCCGCTGACCAGTCGGCAAGATCGATATTTGTAGATATCTGGAATGGCGCCGGGGAGTGCGCTGGCCCCGGATTTACCGGGAAACCGTCTCGACCGCCCGCCGACCGCTATGTTCGTAGCGAAGTCAACCGAACACGCAACGCTACGGGAAGGCCGGGAGGAACTCCGATGAGCAAGATCAGCCGGCGGGGCCGGCGGATCGCGGCCGCGGCGGTGACCGCTGGCGCCGCGGCCGCGGGCACCTCGCTGTCGGGGGGGATGCTGAGCGCCCCGGCCCTGGCGGACATCGTGCGGGCGGCGCCGACGGTGACCGCCGCGCCCACGCCGACTGTGACCGGGAGCGACACGGTCAGCTACGGCTTCAGAACCCTGGACAACCAGGCGGACCCAACGTTCAACCAGCTGCTCGGGATCAACAACGACGGCACGATCGCCGGGTACTTCGGCTCCAGTGCGGCCGGCCACCCGAACAAGGGCTACCTGCTCCTCCCGCCGCACGGGCACGGGAGCTACCGGAGCGAGAACTTCCCCAGCTCCGTGCAGACCCAGGTCACCGGGCTGAACAACCGTGGCGTGACGGTCGGGTTCTGGTCGTCCATGAATAACGCCAGCATGGTCAACGACAACTCTGGCTTCTGGGCGCTGGGCGGCCAGTTCTTCAACGCGAACTTCCCGACCGGGGCGTCTGCCCGCCCGCCGGTGGACCAGTTGCTCGGCGTCAACGACAGCGACGTCGCGGTCGGCTTCTGGACCGACGCCAACGGCAGCAACCACGGCTATACAGTGAACGTCACCACCGCGAACTTCGGCTCGGTGATCGACCCGAACGCGCCGGGCGCCAGCCTGACCGCCGCCGCGATCAACTCGGGCGGCGACATCGCGGGGTTCTACGTCAACCCAGCCAACGGGAACACCGACGGCTTCCTCAAGGCCGGCGGTGAGTTCATCGACCTGTCCGTGCCCGGCGCGTCGACCACGATGGCGCTCGGCGTGAACGACCACGACGAGGTAGTCGGCACGTACACGGCCGGCAGCGGCAGCAGCGCGGCCGTGCACGGGTTCAGCTGGACGCTAGACGGCGGCTTCCAGAACATCGATGACCCGCACGGCATGGGCACTACCACGGTCAACGGCGTGAACGACGCCGGCGACCTGGTCGGGTTCTACGTGGACAGCGCCGGCAACACGGACGGGATGCTCGCGGCCCCCACGGCAACAGTTCAGGTCCCGCTGACGCCGATGCCCCAGGGCACGGTCAGGGTCGGCCGCGACAGCTCCGGCGCCGTTGACGCCACCATATCCGCCTTCGGGCTGACGCCGGGCTCGTCGCACTCGGTGGAGCTGGTGAACGGGGCCGGCGGCATTGTCGCCTCCTTCGGTACGCTGACCGCGAACAGCGGGGGCAACGCGCAGGCGACCCTGGACAGCGGGTACAAGTTCACCGCCGGCCCGTGGTACGTGGTGCTCCGCAACGGCACGGCCGACGACCCGGTCTCCGCCGAGCCCATCGCGGAGACTACCGGGTACACCGGCGGCACGAGCACCTACCAGCTCACCCCGGTCGAGGCCGGCTCGAACGGGAGGAGCTACGGCACCCCGCAGGGCTCGGCCGTCGTCAGCTACGACCCGAACACGCAGGCCATCTCGGTCACCGTGAACGCCAGCGGGCTTGCCCCCGGCGCGCACGCAGCGCACATCCACCTCGGCAGCTGCCAGTCGCAGGGCGCCGTGCAGTACATGCTGACTGACTTCACGGCCGACGGCAACGGCCAGATCGTGAATGAGACCCGGACGGCCGTGAACGTGACCACCCCGCTGCCCGCCAGCGGCTGGTACCTCAACCTGCACCAGGGCAACAGCAACAACATCCTGGCCAACGGCAGCCCGACGATCAACTTCCGCCCGCTGCTCTGCGGCAACATCGTGCCCTAGTAGGCCGGCCTCACCCGCGGCCGACCAGCCGCTGCGCGAGGGCCGTCGTCTCCGGCGCCGGGGGCACGCCCACCCGCTCCCGCAAGAGCGCGGTGAGCGCCTCGTAATGCCGGCCTGGTCGGGTTCTACACCGACGCGGCGGGCAACACCGACGGGCTCCTCGCCACCGCGCACCGGTGACGTTCTGACCCGTGGCCGCCCCGGCATCCTGGCCGGGGCGGCCTTCGCGTCTGCCGGGCTGATAGGGCTACCGTCCGGAGTGGTCAACTGACATGATTCGCCCGACGGGACCGCTAACGGGAGGTTGCTCCGATGTTGGAACGCGTGGAGAAGCGGCACATCGAGCGCAAGGGCCTGGTGCCGGGGCCCGCGGAGCGGCCACGTCCCGACCTGCCGCCGGGGGCGGACCTGATCCCTAAGATCAAGCACATCGTCGTGCTGATGATGGAGAACCACTCCTTCGACAACTACCTGGGCCTTTTGGGGCGCGGTGACGGGCTGCCCGTGGACGCCTCAGGGACGCCGTCCGCCGCCAACGCGCTGCCCAACGGCCAGCACGTCGCCGCGCACCGGCTGACGGCCACCACGCAGACCCCGGGCAACCCGACGCAGACCTGGCACGCGAGCCACCTCTCCTACGACGACGGCAACTGCGCCGGGTTCGCCAAGGCGATCTGGGAGGTCGTGCCCGGCGGTGACCCGGCCATCCCGATGGGCTACTGGACCGAGGAGGAGCTGCCGTTCTACTACGGGCTCGCGCGGACCTTCCCCGTGGCGGACCGCTGGTTCTGCTCGTGCCTCGGGCCGACGTTCCCGAACCGGCGGTTCCTCATCAGCGGCACCGCGCACGGGCTGATCGACGACCTGCTGTGGGACATGGTCGACTACCCGCCCGCTGGGACCATCTTCGACGCGCTGACCAGCAACGACATCTCCTGGGTGAACTACCACAACGTGCAGCCGGCCCTCGTCATGCTGCAGCGGGCGCTCGGCAGGCACGGGCTCATCGCGCTGCGCCGGCTCGCCTCGCTCGGCCGGTGGCTGCCGCAGGTGACGAACGCGGTCCGCGGCAACAAGTCGTTCACCGCCGACCTGTACCCGCTCGGGTACGTCGGCGCCAGGCGGCACCTGCGGAGCACGCAGCAGTTCTTCGCCGACGCCGCCGAAGGGAATCTGCCCGCGGTGTCCATCGTCGACCCGGACTTCGGGCTGTGGTCGGAGGAGAACCCGCAGGACATCGCCCACGGCGAGAGCTTCGCAGGCGCGGTGGTCAACGCGGTGATGCACGGCCCGGCCTGGGAGTCGACGCTGCTGGTGTGGACCTACGACGAGCACGGCGGGTACTACGATCACGTGCCGCCGCCCGAGGCGGTCCCGCCCGACGACGTGCCCGCGCGGAACTGGCAGCTGTCCCGGCCGTGGGCGCGCCGGCTGCTGCGCCTGCTGATGCCGAAGCACCTGGCCGAGCTCGAGAACGCCGACGACGGGCCGGTGACCTACGACCGCTACGGGTTCCGCGTGCCCGCGGTGATCGTCTCGCCGTACGCGCGGCCGGACTTCGTGCTGCGCGACGTGCTCGATCACACCTCGGTGCTCAAGCTCATCGAGGAGAAGTGGAACCTGCCGCCGCTCACCCGCCGGGACGCCGCCGCCGTCTCGCCACTGCGCGCGCTCGACCTCGACGCGCCGCCCGCCTTCCTGACCCCGCCTGAGCTGCCGGAGCCGAAGGCGGGCCCGTTCAGCCCCGCGGCGATCCGCTCCGCTACCCGGCGAGCGAGAAGCCGCTAGCCGCCGAGCAGGAACTCGGCGCAGCGCTCCCCGATCATGATGGTGGGGGCGTTGGTGTTGCCCGAGGTGACCGCCGGCATGACTGAGGCGTCGGCGACGCGCAGGCCGGGGACGCCGTAGACGGTGAGGTCAGCCGGGCTGACCACGGCGCTGTTGTCGATGCCCATCTTGCAGGTGCCGACCTGGTGATGGTAGGTGATCAGGTTCCGCATGCCGTACTCGAGCAGCTCCTCGTCGGTGCGCACGTCCGGGCCCGGCGCGACCTCACGGGCGCGGAACTCACTCAGCGCCTTGGCCTCGCCGACCTCCCTGGACAGCTTGAGCGAGGCGAGCAGCGCCCGGACGTCCGCCGCCTCCTCCAGGTAGTGCGGGTCGATGACGGGATGATCGGCGGGATCGGCGGACGTGAGCCATAGCCGCCCGCGGGACAGCGGGCGGATGATGCCGGCCACGATCGCGTAGCCGTCGCCGTAGGCGAGCTCCTCGTAGCCCGGCACCGGCATGGGGAAGTGCGACATCAGCGGCTGCAGGTCGGGGGCGGTCATGCCCGGGTCGCTCTTCGCGAAGAAGTGCGCCTCCAGGTTGTTGGCCTTGCCCTCGGGGATCTTCCGCGCCGACTCGTACAGGAACGTGGCGAGCGCGTGGTCGTGCAGGTTCGCGCCCACGCCTGCCAGGTCAGCGCGCACCTCGATGCCGAGCGGCTTCAGGTCGTCGGCCGGGCCGATGCCGGAAAGCAGCAGCAGCTGGGGCGAGCCGATCACGCCAGCGGACACGATGACGTCGCCTGAGCAGCGCAGCTCGGTCGCCGGCCACTCCGGTAGATCAGGGTACGGAACGGAGGCAGCCGCTTTCGTTCTGGATGAGTAGAGGAGGCCACGGCGGGACAGGCGGACGCCGGCCGCGCGACCCGAGCCGTCGAAGACCAGCCCGGCTACCTGCGTGCTGGTGATGACGGTGAGCAGCGGGTTGTCCACGACCGGCTCGATGAACGCCGTCCAGGTGGACATGCGGCGGCCACCCCGCACCGTCATGTGGGTGAGCCCGACGCCGAGGATGTCGTCGGCGTTCGGGTCGTCGTTGCGCGGCACGCCGACCTCGACGGCGGCCTCGATCATCGCGAGCGTCGCCGGGTTGGGCTCCTTGATGTGCGTGACCGGGAGCGGGCCGCCGGCGCCGTGGTACTCGCTCGCGCCGCCCTCGTAGTCCTCTGACCGCTTGAAGTACGGCAGGACGTCGCGGTAGGACCAGCCGGGGGCGCCGTTGTACGCCCAGGCGTCGAAGTCGGACTTCGCGCCCCGGATGTAGATCATCCCGTTCAGCGCGCTCGACCCGCCGAGCACCTTGCCGCGCGGCCAGAACAGCGAGGTCTTGAGCGAGTGCTGCTGCGGCTCGGTGTTGTAGGCCCAGTCCTCCGCCGCGTTCCACAGCTCCCAGGCACGGTTCGGCTGGTGGATCGCCGGGTTGTAGTCCGGGCCGCCCGCCTCGACGAGCGCGACGCGGCGTCCCGCGTCAACCAGGCGGCGGGCGATCACGCAGCCCGCGGAGCCGGCGCCCACCACGATGTGATCGAAGGCTTCGCTGTTCATGGGCACATCATGCCAACTTTGCGACGCTTTTCACTGATGTGCGGGCACAGACGTCCGGCCCGGACATTTGGTGTCCGGGCCGGATGCGTGTGGGAGTCTGTTTATTAGGCGGTGGCGGTGAGCGCGGTGCCGTCGGTGAGGCTGGCGAGCGGCGGGCGCTCGATGAGCTCGTTCAGGTACTCGTCCAGGTGCAGGCCGGTCTCCGTCGCCACCGCGTGGAGGTAGGTGTCCGGCTGGTGCGGCGCCCACAGGCCTTGCACGGTCTCGTCCAGGCCCCCGTCGAGGCCCTGGGTCAGCCCTTCGCGCGCGGCCACGGTGCGCAGCACCACCGAGGACATCCGGCTCAGGCTGGCCAGCGACTGGTGCCTGTTCTGCCTGGTGCCGAGGTCCACCTGGGCCATGGCCCCGAGGCCCACCTGCTCGAAGACGTCGATCAGCATGCCGATCTCCACGCCGTAGCCGGTGAAGAACGGCACTTTGCTCAGCACGTCGCGCCGGGCGGCGAACTCGCCGGCCAGCGGCTGCACGAACCCGGCGAGCTCCGGGTAGAAGAGGTTGATCAGCGGCTTGGCCATCAGCTCGGTGACCCGGCCGCCGCCGTCGAGTATCCTTTCCTCCCCTTGCTTGAAAGGCCGCCGGAAGGCGGCCTTGACGAACTGCAGCTGGGGGTCCGCGAGCAGCGGGCCGAGCGTCCCGTAGACGAAATGCTCCTCGAAGTCGGCGGTATCCGCGTCGGCGAACATGACGATGTCACCGCGCGCGACGGACAGGGCGCGCCACATCGCGTCGCCCTTGCCCTGCGCGGGGCCGAGGCCCCGCATCAGCTCGTTCTCCGAGTAGACCTCGGCGCCGTAAGCACGGGCGACATCGGCCGTGCCATCTGGTGAGTCCGCGTCGACGACGATGACCTGGTCGGGGAGCCCGGTGCGGTCCCTGAGGTCAGCGACGACGGAGAGGATGGTACCGATGGTGCCTGCTACGTTGCGGGCCGGGAAGATCAGGGTCGTGGAGGGTCGCTCCACCCAGTTGCCGCCCGGCCCACCGAGACCCGCGAAGTCCCCGTGGTGGTACGAGCGCTGCTCAAACCATTCCCAGACTGTCATGCTCATATAACGACATCCTGCTCCGTTAAGTTGCGCCTGAGCACAAGTTGCACATGGCTGGGATCTCCGCCTCTGTCCGACATGTGCTACCCAGCGGATGGGCGAGTATGCGGTCGGCCAACGGATAGCACTTCTATAACGGTACTTAACTGATGTTATCTGCAGTCTCGCCCCTCTCAGGCATAAAGGCCCATATAGCAGAGCAAACACCTAGATTTCACCCCCACTGGCCGCCTTCGGCGCGAGCGCGGACGCCGGTCGCGCCGAACCTAGCGACGGATCGCTGCCAGATCTAACGTTCAACCTTGTTCAGACGTAACGACCGTTAATAAATCATGCTAATGGCACCTTTTGTTCACCTTGCGGATGAATGGCGGACGCCCGACGCAGGTTCGATGTCCGGTGGGTTTCGGTCCAGCCATAGCGGCACTCGGTGGACGTCCCCAGACGGGAACGTCAGTCTCCGGGATGCGTCCGGCCCCCGTCAGGGGGCCGGACGTGTTTAGGTTTCGCCCGTGCTGGCCGCTCGCGACGCGAGCGCGGCCACCTGGACCCGGGAGCTGTAGCCGAGCTTGCTCAGGATGTGCTCGAGGTGGGCGTCGACGGTCCGCTTGGACACCACGAGGCGCGCCGCGATGTCCCGGTTGGTCAGGCCCTGGGCGACCAGGCCCGCGACCTCGCGCTCGCGCGCCGTCAGCAGGTCCCAGCGGCCCACGGGGACGCCCGCCGCAGGATCGCCGGCCGGACCGGGCCCATCCGGCGCGGCGCCCGGGCCGGCGGCCGGCGGCCCGGCCGACGGGCCCGGCTGAGCCGGGACCGGCCACGGCGGCACCTGCTCAGCAGGTACCCGCTCATCCGGTCGGTGCTCACCCGGTAGGTACTGGCCCCCTCCGGGCCCGGCCGCCGTCTGGCCGCCCGTCGCCGAGGCGTGCTCGGCGCCTTGCTCCCTGACGATGGCGGGCAGCCGGTACCGCGCCGTGCCGCCGACGTCGGCCACGCGCAGCACGATCGACTTGTCCACCAGGCCGATCAGGGTCTCAAGGACCTCGGCCTGGCCGAGTTCCGCCCCGGGGCCCGCCGCTTCCGCGGCCGCGAGGTCGAAGTCCCCGGCGAAGACCGACAGGCGAGCCCACAGCAGCCGTTCGGCCGGCGAGCACAGGTCGTAGCTCCAGGCGACGGACGCGCGCAGCGACTGCTGGCGGTCGCCGGCTGCCTCCCGGCGGCCGCTGGCGAGCAGGCGCAGGTGGCCGGGGAGCCTGGCGAGCAATTCATCGAGGCTGACGGCCCGCAGCCGCAGCGCGGCAAGCTCGATCGCCAGCGGCATGCCGTCGAGCAGCTGGCACAACCGGATGAGCTTCGGCAGGGTGGCGGCGGTGACCTGGAAGCCCGGAACCGCCGCTGCGGCCCGGTCGGCGAACAGGCGGACCGCGTCACCGCCCCCCGCGACGCCGGAATCTGGCCCGCTGACCTCAAGCGGCGGGATCCGGAAGACCACCTCGCCGGGCAGGTCAAGGGGCTGGCGGCTGGTCACGAGCAGTACGGGGCCGCTCCCGGCGCGCAGGATCTCGTCGGCGAGCGCGGCGGACGCGTCGAGCACGTGCTCGGCGGTGTCCATGATCAGCAGCAGCCGCCGGTCGCGCAGCCGGCCCGCCAGCCAGCCGGCCCCAGGGTCCGCCGGCCAGCCCGCACCTGGCCCGGCGTCGCGGCCGTGCGCCCCGAGCGCGGCCCCCGTCGCCCGCGCCACGCCGCCGGCGTCCCGCGCATGAGAAAGGTCAGCGAGGTACACCCCGTCGGGAAACGCCCCCGCCACCTCGCTCGCCACCTTGACGGCCAGCCGTGTCTTGCCGACGCCGCCCGGTCCGGTGAGCGTGAGCAGCCTCGACCTGCCCAGCGCAGCCTTGATGGCGGTGCCCTCTTGTGATCGCCCGAAGAACCGTGAGGTCTCCGCGGGCAGCGCTCCCCCGTGCGTCGTCAAAGTGCTCGACCCTTCCCCCGATGCAGAGATTAATACCTGCGGCGGGTGAAGCACGAGAGTTGTGGCAAGCCGGCGTGGCGTGATCAGGCCGGCGCGGCCAGGGCACCCGGCCAGGCGGCCGCGGGACGCTCAGTCCGCGCGGGAGCCAAGTTCCGCCCAGAGGGACCGGTAGGCCTTCGCCGCCGCGCTCGCCGGCGCGAAGACCGAGACCGGGGCCCGCTCCACCGACATCATCTCGATGACGGACAGCGCGGGGATCGTGGTCTGCGCCACCTCGGCGCGCTCCGCGGAGAGCCGCTCGGTGATCTCCTTGTGCAGCTTCTTGCGCCGGTCGACCATCGAGAAGAAGGCGAGGATCTCGGGCCGCTTGCCCTTGAACTCGCCGACGAACTCCTGGAGCTGGTCGAGAGTGCGCACGGAGAGCGTAGTCGGGATCAGCGGCACCACGATGACGTCGGCGGCGTGCAGCACGTTCTCCGAGACCAGCGACACCGACGGCGGGCAGTCGAGGAACACCGCGTCGTAATCGGCCGCCAGGGGGGCGAGCAGCTTGGCCAGCTTGCGCGCGGGCTTACCGCCCGGGGCGTCGTCTGCCCTGGTGTCGCCGGCGTCGAGCAGCAGGTCCATGTTCCGGTAGGTGAAGTCCGCGGGGATCAGGTCGAGGTTGTCGAAGTCTGTGCCCTTGATCGCGTCGTCGAGGCTGAGCCGGCCGCTGATGAGCGCCCGGCCGCCGCCCTTGACCTTGGGCTTGACCCGGAACATGAAGCTGGCCGCGCCTTGCGGGTCCAGGTCCCACAGCACGGTGCGCAGCCCGCTGTCCGCCGCCAGGTAGGCCAGGTTGACGGCGGTCGTCGTCTTGCCGACGCCGCCCTTGATGTTATAAGTCGCGTATATCCGCACTGGTCCGGTACCTCCCCCGTAGCAGCGCGGACATCCGGCGCTGCCCTTCCACATCGGCGAACGCGGCGAACCGCCGCTCGAAGTCGGCTCGCGCCGCGCGCTGCCGGGCCGCGAGGCCTGCCGTGATCTCTCCCATCGCGAGCAGCGTCACGGCCGGCGCCTCGCCCGCCGCGAGCATCGCGGCGGCGAGCGCCCTGATCTCGCCGATCTGCACCTCGGTGTCCTGGAACTCACCGAGGCAGTCCTGCAGCCGCTTGAGGTCCGTGATCACCTTCGCGTACCCGGCCGGATCGTGCAGCGGGGCGAAGAACTCAAGCGCGTACCGCAGTTCCTTGCAGCGCTTGCGCAGGTCGTGCAGGCTCTCGGCGGGCGAGTCAGGGGTGATCGCCACACCCCGCTTGGCGACCCGCGTGAAGGTCGCCCTGGTGCGCTCCATGGCGAGCAGCCCCGCCGTCTCCCCTTTTGACCGTACCGAACGGGAGCGGCCTTTCCTGGCTGGCTCGGCGGCTTCCTCAGCCGCGGCGACCAGCTTGGCCCGCCACTGGCTGGTCAGGGCGGTGAACCTGGCCGAGCGCAGCCCGCGGACCAGCGCGCGGAACTCCTTGCGCCGTCGCTGCTCCAGGTAGGCGCGGAACGGCTCGAGGTCGTCCGGCTTCGCCGCGGCCAGGCCGCGGGCCGTCTCCTCGAAGTCGAGCAGGTGCACGTCCAGGTCCCTGGTCGGCGTCGTCAGGTCGCCGACCCACTTGAACTCCGCGGCGAAGAACGCGAGCTCGCCGGCGCTCATCCCGGTGACCGCGTCGCCGAACAGCTTGAGCGCGCTCCTGGTCCGCCGCACGCTGACCCGCAGGTCGTGCAGGAACTCAGTGTCCGTGTCGGCGAGCACGCCCGCCACGTTCGCGTCGATGGTGTCGAGCAGGCGCAGCAGGATGGCGGCGGCCGCCGCTCCGGCGGGCATGGCCGCGGTGATGGCCGCGTCGACCTTGTTGGAGTAGTCGCCCGGGCGCCGGCCGACGGCGCGCAGCGCGTCGACGAACAGCGGCTCGGCCGCGGGCCGGACGCCGGGCACGGCGGCGACCAGGCGGGCGGCGCGCCGCGCCTGGCCCAGGTAGCCGCGGACCTCGGTGACCGCGAGCCGGGGCGGCAGCGGCTCCCGCCCGGCCAGGCTCGGGCGGGTGATGAGCAGCCGGGCGACCGTCTTGCCGTCGGCGTTAAGCAGCCGGTAGAGATGAGTCGCGGTGCTCGCGGTGGCGACGGGCAGCAGGGCGCGCGGCGCGACCAGGCCGCCGATGCGGGCGCTGACCGGGCCGGCCGGCAGGCTGGCGAGCAGGTGCGGTCGGGACGCCAGCCAGCCGGTTACCAGCTGGGTCGCGCCGCTGCCCGGCGCGCCCGGCTTGCTGGCGGACACGCGCAGCTCGCCGCCGCCACGGCCAGGGACGAACTCCAGAATGAGGCCGGCCTTGTATAGCCGCCAGTCGAACGTGTCCAGCCACGTGGTGCGCCGGTCGGCGCCGGGGGTCGCGACACCGTGGCGCTCGGGCTGCACGTCGAATTCTGTCGCAAGCGCCGCGAGCACGCCGGCCGAGATGTCGTCCCATGACCGCACATCGTCACCGTCGGCTGTGAAGCCTGCCAGGTCAGGGGTCACCGCAACTCCTTCTTCCCAGCGTCGCTCACTCCGGAGTAGATTTAACCACATATCTCCAGTAAATGTATAATTGTGTTCATCTTCTATTAACCTTTTGTTAACCCTATTGGGTAGCTTAATTTATTTTGCCGGTTTCGGTAACAGGTAGTGGCCAGTCATAACCGGTTGCGGCGTGCACGTCGGCGGGGCGGGGCATTCCGGCCTGGGTGCCCGGCCGCGTCGCCGCCGCCGCGGCGGCGGCCGCCGCGGCGGTGACCGCCTCCACCGGCGGGATTCCCGCGGCGAGGGCCACGGCGAGCGCGCCCACGAACGTGTCGCCCGCCCCCACGGTGTCGACGGCGTTGACCAGGAAGGCGGCCACCGTTCGTCCCTGCCCGTCGTTTCCCCGGTGGTAAGCCGCGCCGGCCGCGCCGGCGGTCACCACGGCATTCGCGGCGCCGGCCGCGACTAGGTCCGCCGCCGCGACGGCGGCGGCGTGAAGGCCGCTGACCGGCCTGCCGAGGACGGCCCCGGCCTCCGGCTCGTTCACCACCAGCCAGTCGGGGCGCGCCGCGACGAGGCCGGCCGCCTCCGGCGGCGCGGGCGCCAGGTTGAGCACGGTCAGCGGCCGCGGCTCCCGATCAGCGCACGCGGCGAGCGCCGCGGTGATCGCGGGCACCGGGACCTCGGCGCTGATCACCAGCACGGGCGGGGTGGGCGGGACAGACGGGGCGGGCGGGGCGGGCGGGACAGACGGGGCGCCCCCGCCCGTCGCCGCGACCTCGGCCGCGCCCACCTCGCGGTTGGCGCCGGGCGCGACGGTGATCATGTTCTCGCCCGCGTGGTCGACGGTGATCATGGCGATCCCGCTCGGCACGCCGGGCACGGTGCGGACGGACGCGTCGTCCACGGCCTCCGCGACCAGCGCGGCCCGCAGCGCCCGGCCGAAGTCGTCGTCGCCGACGCAGCCGACCATCCGCACGCCGATGCCGGACGGCGCGCCGAGCCGGGCGGCGGCCACGGCCTGGTTGGCGCCCTTACCGCCGGGCGCGAAGGCCGCCGCGCCGCCGAGCACGGTCGCGCCGGGCCCGGGCAGGGCCGCCACCGTGACCGAGATGTCCATGTTGAGGCTGCCGAGCACCGTCAGCCGCGCGCTGAGATCCACGACCGCACCGTACTCCTACCGCACCCCTGCCACCAGGCGGGCCAGCCGCCCGCGGCGACGGCCGCCGGCGGGGCCGGGCCCACGTTACGAATTGCCCGGCGTCGCCGTTGAGCCGAAGCCGGGCACCGTACGTGAATCCTTAGTAAGACGTTCCGTGACTATTTGGTCACGTTGTGAAGACATCGGGAAATGAGCGAGGAGCCGGCATGCGGTACGCGGACGAGCTGGACGAGCAGTTGCGAGACCTCAGTCAGGTAATGCCGTCGCACCGCGGGCCGGCGGCCGGACGCGGCCGCATCAGGTACGCATTCGGCGGCGTGCCGCCGCGGGTCGAGCCGTGGGCCGCGGCACCGCCAGGCCCGGCGCCGCACGCCGACGTGTGGGTGCTCGTGTGCGGCGGGATCGCGGCGGCGGCCGCCTTCGCCGCGGCGTTCATCGCCTCCGGCGGCATGGCCGCCCACGCCGCGACGCCGTCCGCCCCGGCTCGCGCGATCGTCGTCCAGGCGTGCCCGACGGCCGTACCCGGCCGGTAGCGCGCCACGCCCGGGCCCGGCCCGATCCAATCGGATTACCGCTCGGCTCTCGCTAGCTCGCGGAGTTGGCTGAGGGTGTCACCCGGGCGGCCCGCCAGGACCCGCGCGTTTGGCAGGCGCTCGCGGATTTCCCTGGCTTCCCTGGCGGCCAGCCGGGCCGCGCCGGCCGTCGCGGATGACAGGACGACCAGGCTCGCCCCGGTGTCGCCGGCGAGGCTGATGACCTCGTCGGCCGGGAGATCGGCGGCCAGGTGGTGGACCTGCCAGTGGTCTTCGCGCAGGCAGGCCGCGGCCATCATGGCCGGCAGCGCGTGCCGCTCGCCAGGAGGGGTCGCGGTCACGGCGACGCCGCGCGGGCGGCCCCGCGGCTGGTGGACGCGGGCGGCGATGAGCCGCTCGCAGATTGCGGTCGCGCGGTGCTCGGCGGCGATAGACAGTTCTCCCGCGACCCATTCCGCGCCGACCCGCCGGAGCGCGGGGGCGATGACCAGTTCGCACAGCTCGGCCAGTGGCACTCCCGCGGCGAGGCGCCCGAAGTCGTGCCCCGCCTGGGCCTCGTCGCCGACCGCGAGCGCCGCGTGCAACCGGTCGGCCTGCGCGGCCCAGTCCCTGACCTGGATCTCCCGCGACGGCTCGGCGCCAGCCGCCCGCCTGGCCAGCAAGACGCGCACGTCGCTCTCGCTCACCTCATAGCCGCGCGGCGTCTTCCGCGCGGGAAGCGTGCCCTGCCGCACCCAGCCGTAAGCCGTCTGGTAGTGCACGCCGAGTGCCTCAGCCGCGTCGCGTAGCTGCATGCTGGTTCTCCAAGCTCTTATCTTTAGTGTAGTTTAGTTTCAATAAAATCGCGGACCGAAGGTGCGGAACGAGCATGGGACTGACGTACTCAAGTGTGGTGCGCGCTGAGCCCGCCGGGGTGTTCGCCTGGTATTCCCGCCCAGGGGCCATCACGCGCCTGATGCCGCCGTGGCAGCCGGTGCGCGTGGTGCGGGAGGCACCTTCGGTCCGCGCCGGGCAGGCGGTCCTCGCGCCGCCCCACGCGGTGCCAATCCGGGACCTGACCGGTTCCGAATAAGGGGCCGGAGCAGCAACGGGAGGACCGGCTTGACTAGACGCAGAATCGCCGTCATCGGGGGCGGCATCAGCGGGCTCACCGCGGCTCACATCCTGGCGCGCACCGACCAGGTGACCGTCTTCGAGGCCGACGGCCGGCTGGGCGGGCACGCCGACACTCACCTGGTCGCCGGCCCCGACGGGGCGCGAGTCGCCGTCGACACCGGGTTCATCGTCTATAACGAGCGGACGTACCCGCTGCTCACCAGGCTGCTGCAGGAGCTCGGCGTCGCCACCCGCGCGTCCGAAATGAGCATGTCGGTCAGCTGTGCCGGCTGCGGCGTCCGGTACGCGGGCAAGCGCGGCCTGCCCGGCCTCGGCGCGGGCCTGCCGCGGGGCGGGCCGCCGTACCTGCGGATGCTCGCCGAGGTACCGCGCTTCCACCGGGCCGCCAGGAGAGCGCTCGCGGCCGGCGAAGACACCGGCCTGTCTGTCGGCGAGTTCCTGCGGGCCGGCCGCTTTTCCGCCTACTTCACGGCGCATTTCGCGGCGCCGCTTGTCGCGGCCGTGTGGTCGTGCCCGCCGGACGCGGCGCTGCGCTATCCGGCCGGCTACCTGTTCGCGTTCCTGGCCAATCACGGGATGCTGTCCGTGTCCGGGTCGCCGCAGTGGCGGACCGTGGCGGGCGGCTCCGGACGCTACGTCGAGCGGATCGCGGCCGGGCTGGCCAGCGTGCGCCTGTGGTCCCCGGTGCGCTCGGTGCGCCGCCACCCCGACGGCGTTGAGGTACGCGACGCATCCGGTTCAGTGCTCGGCTTCGACGCCGCGGTCATCGCCACCCACCCCGATCAGGCGCTGCGGCTGCTCGACTCCCCCACCACGGCGGAACGCTCGGTGCTCGGCGCGTTCGGCTACACGAGCAACAAGGCCGTGCTGCACACCGACTCCCGGCTGCTCCCGCCGGGCGGCAGCGTGCGCGCGTCCTGGAACTACTTCGTTGACTGCCGGGACAGCGGCGACCGCACGGAAGGCGGTTCCAGCCCGGCCGGGACCGGGATCAGCTACTACCTGAACCAGCTTCAGGGCCTGCCGCGCGGCGGCGGCAACCCCGACTACATCGTCACGCTCGGCGGGCGGCAGGACGTGGACCCGGCCCGCGTCATCGCCCTGATGGACTACGCTCACCCCACTTACACGCGCGAGTCGGTGGCCGCGGGGCGCCGCCTGCCGGACCTGAACACGGCGGTCACGGCGTTCGCCGGCGCCTACCACGGCTGGGGCTTCCACGAGGACGGCTGCCGTTCCGGCGCGGCCGCGGCGCGGGCGCTCGGCGGCACGTGGTGACCGGGCCGCTCGCGGACGGCGCCGCGCTGTACGAGTGCCGGATCTTCCACGCCAGGCACGCGCCGCTACGGAACGCGTTCGCCTACCGCACCTACCAATGGCTCGTCGACGTCGACGAGCTGCCGCGCCCGACGGGCTGGCTGCGGCTGCTCGCCGGATTCCACGCGCGAGATCACCTGGACGACCCGGGGCGCACCATCCGCGCCCGGGTCGACGATTTCCTGCACGCTCACGGCGTCGACCTCGGCGGCGGGCAGGTGCTGATGCTGGCCCACGCCCGGGTGCTTGGCTACGTGTTCAATCCGCTGAGCGTGTTCTGGTGCCATCGCGCGGACGGGACCCTGGCCTGCGTCATCGCCGAGGTGCACAACACCTACGGGCAGCGCCACGCCTATCTCGTGCACACCGACGACCGGGGCCGTGCGCGGACGGAGAAGGAACTCTACGTCTCCCCGTATCACCCGGTCGACGGGTGGTACCAGATGAGCCTGCCGCGGCCGGGGCCGCGGCTGGCGCTCGGCGTGACCTTGCACCGGCCGAACGGCCACCGGTTCGTCGCCACCGTCCAGGGCCGCGGGGTGCCCGCCACCCTGCCCGCCCTATTGCGCGCGAGCGCGCGGCACCCGTGGTCCACGGTCATGGTGTCCGCGCTGATCAGGTGGCAGGGCATCAAGTTGTACGCGCGTGGACTGCGGCCGGTGCCGCGGCCGGCGTCCATTGCTCATCAGGGGGTTCAGTGACTAGCACGCAGCATGCCGCACGAGGGAATTCAGTGACCAGCGCACAGCGAGCCGCGACCCGGCTGATCGACCCGGGCCGGTGGCCCGACGTCGCCGCGGTGCGGGGGTCGGCGGCCCGCCGGGAGGTCGCCCGGGTGCTGTTCCTGGCGGCGGTGTCCCGGCTGCCGGTCCGGGTGCAGCTGGCTGGGGGGCGTCGCCATGGGGGCGGGCCGGCCAGCGCGCCGATGATGACCGTGCACAACCCGGGCGCCTTCTTCACCAGGCTCGGCGCGGGCGGGCTCATCGGGTTCGGTGAGTCCTACCTGGCGGGCGAGTGGGACTGCGCCGACCTGACCGGCCTGATCACCGTCTTCGCCACGCATGTCCGCGACCTGGTTCCCGGGCCGTTGCCGCGGCTGCGCCGCATGGCAGTGCGCAGGCAGCCCGACGCGGACGCGCAGACCACGGACGGGGCTCGGCGCAACGTCAGCCACCACTACGACCTGTCCAACGAGTTCTTCGCCCTCTTCCTGGACGAAACCATGACCTATTCCGCGGCCCTGTTCGAGACCGCGGGCGACGGGGCGCCGGTCGCGGGCCCGCTGCTCGCACAGGCGCAGCGGCGCAAGGTCGATCGGCTGCTCGACGAGGCGAGGGTGGGACCCGGCAGCCGGCTGCTCGAGATCGGGACCGGCTGGGGCGAGCTGGCGATCAGGGCCGCCCAGCGCGGCGCCACCGTCCGCACGGTCACCCTCTCCGCGCGTCAGCGCGAGCTGGCGCTGCGCCGGCTGGCCGAACACGGCGTGGCCGACCGGGTCACGGTCGAGCTGCGGGATTACCGGGAAGTGGACGGCGAGTACGACGCCATCTGCTCGGTGGAGATGATCGAGGCGGTCGGGATGAGTTACTGGGACACCTACTTCACCCAGCTCGACCGGCTGCTCGCGCCGGGCGGGCGGATCGGCCTGCAGTCGATCACCATGCCGCACGACGCCATGATGGCGAGCAGGCACACCTACACCTGGATCCAGAAGTACATCTTCCCCGGCGGCCTGATCCCCTCGGTCACCGCGATCGAGGGCAGCCTCGCCCGCTCCACCCGGCTGCGCGTGGCCAGCCGGCTCGACTTCGGCGCCCACTACGCGCAGACGCTGAGCATCTGGCGGGACCGCTTCCTGGCCAGGCAGCACGAGGTCACCGCGCTCGGCTTCGACGACGTCTTCATCCGCATGTGGCTTTTCTACCTGTGCTACGCCGAAGCGGGCTTCCGGGCCGGTTACCTCAACGTCAGCCAGCTCACCCTGGAGCGGTCATGACCAAGAGCACCGCGAGGCGCGGATGAGCGAGGCAGCCGCCACCGCTGACCGGGCGGCCCGCGCCCGGCCCCGGCTCGGCGTGTCTAGCTGCCTGCTCGGCGAGCCGGTCAGGTTTGACGGCGGCCACAGCCGCAGCCGGCTGCTGACCGGGGAGCTCGGCCAGTACGTGGACTGGGTTCCTTACTGCCCGGAGATGGAGATCGGCCTCGGCGCCCCGCGAGAGACGCTGCGGCTCACGGCGGACGGCCGCCTCGTGAGCTGGACCTGGAGCGGCGCCAAGGACCGCACCCTGGCCGAGGCGGCGCTGCCGCTGCCCGCCGGGCTCGACGGCTATGTCTTCAAGGCCAAGTCGCCGAGCTGCGGCATCCGGGGCGTGCCGCGTTACGCGCCGAGCGGCCAGCCGATCGATCACGCGGGACGCGGCGTGTTCGCGCGGCGGGTGATGGACCGCTTCCCGCTGCTTCCCGTGGAGGATGAGGGACGGCTCAACAACCCGGTGCTGCGCGACCGCTTCCTGGAACGGGTTTTTGCCTTCGCCCGGCTCCGGGAACTGCTGCGCGCGCCGTGGGAACCGCGCGACCTAGTTTCGTTCCACGCACGGCACAAGCTCCAGCTGCTAGCGCACGACCCGGCGCGGTCCCGCATCGCCGGCCAGGTCGTCGCCGCGGCGGGGCGCGCGTCGAGGGAGGCGACCGCGGTCGCGTACACGGGCCTGCTCCAGGCGGCGCTGACCACCATGACCAGCCGGGGCCGGCATGCGAACGTGCTGCACCACGCGTTCGGCCGGATCACCAGGGAGCTTGACCCCTGCCGCAGGAATGACCTGCTCGCGAGGATCGAGTCCTACCGGCGCGGCGCGGACCCGCTGAGCGTCCCCGTCGCGCTCCTTGGCCACTACGCAAGCGACGGGAAACTGCCCTGGCTCGCCGCGCAGACGTACCTGGAGCCGTTTCCCGCCGCGCTGCGGCTGCGGGCAGGTCGCGCACGGACGGGCGGCGGCTGAGGCAGCCGGGAAACCACGCGTCCGTTCGGCTCACTCCAGCCGGGCCTCCGCGACGAGCAGGCGGCTGAGTTCCTCGGGATCCGCGCCAGGGTGGCCGGCCTTGGCGAACCAGGTCGCGACGTTCTTGGCGTCGCGTTCGAGGAAGCCGCGGCCGTTCGGGTTGGCGATGATGTCGACGACCTGAGGCAGGTCGATCATCACCAGCCGCCCGTGGTGGACGAGCAGGTTGTAGGCGGACAGGTCGCCGTGCGCGAGCCCCGCCGCGGCGAGGGTCACCAGGGCTTCGACCAGCTGGTCCCAGAGGCTGGCGAGCTCTTCCGGCCCGGGACGGGTCTCGGCGAGGCGGGGCGCGCCGGTGCCGTCCGCGTCGCCGATGAACTCGAGCAGGACCTCCGTGCCCAGGATCTGCACCGGGTACGGCACGGGCACGCGGGCGTTGTAGAGCCGGACGAGCGCGTTGAACTCCGCGTACGCCCACTGGCCGGCGATCGCCTGCTTGCCGTAGTCGCTGCGGTTGGCGACCGCCCGGTTGATCCGGCTTTCCCGGACCCGGCGGCCTTCCAGGTAGCCGGCGTCCCGGTGGAACTGCCGGTGCCCCGCGTCCCGGTAGCGCTTGGCGGCGAGCAGGCAGGACCGGTCCGTCCCCGGCACGCCGCGGCGGACCAGGAACACGTCGGCTTCTTTTCCCGTCTTGAGCACGCCGAGCTCGTAGTCGACCGCAGCTAGCTCGGTGACCAGCCACTTCGGGTGCGGCTTAGGGCCGCGTTCGGTCGGTGTGGACTGGTCCCAGGTCGACCAGCGGTCGCCTTCCGGCAGGCCGTCAACCTCGTCGTAGGCGTCTTCCGCCGCGAGCCTGGGCAGGTGCCGGTCGCGCTTGGCGTAGACCGACTCGTAATCGTTGAACTTGCCGCGCTTACCGCGGCGGGCGACTCCGTATTCGTAGGAGTCCGCGCTGTCGCGCATGGGTGGTGCTCCTCAGGTGGTCTGTGGTCAGGGCAGGGCTGAGAAAGCCCGCAACGGGCGTACGCATCACAGACGCCTCCCTTCACACGGCCGGCTTGCGGGGGCATATCAGCCTCGCCGAAGCCGGCACCAAACCTGGTGCGACCGCACTATGACACGCGACGGCGGTGGCAGGCAACCGAATATCGGGCGCGTCCGACACGGCCCTAACGGCGCAGGTCAATCTGCGTCACGATCACGATGCAGGCCGGGGGCTGCGGGGCCAGCACGCTGCCGCGCGCGGGCACGCGGCTTCCAGTCCTTTATGGCGAAAAAGTACGAGATAATGGCGTATGCCTGATGTTCCGCTTTACGTAGCCATTGCTACGGCCGGTACGTCCGTTATCGCAAGTGCTGTACCGCTACTGATCGGGTGGGCGAAGGATACCGGGCGGGAGAAGCGAGCCGAAGCGAAAGTGTTGATGCGTGAGCAAAGGCAAGTCACGGAGAACCGGAGCGAGCTGTGTGTCAATCTGCTCGGCCTGGCCCGGCATTTCCGGGTGCTCATGGAGAACGTCTATGACTCGCGCGGGCCCGTACTTGACTCGGACGTCGAGCGGGTCCGCGGGGCGGTCGCCGACATCGCTAGTCAGGCCGACAAGGTGGAGTTCAACGTGCCGAAGACTGGCCCTGCCGCGGTGGCACTCGCCGACGAGGCGAGAAAGCTCGCCCTGACCGCTGAGGAAAGGAACAGGGAGCACGGGTCCCCGCTGGTTTCCGGTGACTTCACGAAGTTTGACGACTGTCTTGAGGCGTTCAAGGACGCCGCGCGGTCCGCATTTGAAGAGCTTCAGGAGCGCACTGGGTAGGAGCGTCTCTTCCGCAGGCCGGCCAGTGCCAGGGCAAGCTGCTTATGTGGCGGGGATAGCGGCGGGTCCGTGGCGTCGATCGCTTCCCTGGCCCGTTCCTTCGCGGAAGCGTTGTCGCCGGCCAAGTCGAAGGCGCGAGCCGCGTAGAGCAGGACAAGGCCGCTGCGCCTGGCGCTGGCAAGCGCGCCGTTGATCTCCGCGGCCGCGGCCCTGTGGTCGCCGGTTTCCGCAAGCGCCAGCCCCCGGGCCGCCTGGCTGGACGGGACATCGGGGACAGCCTGGTTGAGGTCGGATATCGCCTTATTGCCGTCTCCGAGATCCGCCAAAATCTCACCGCGCATCCGCCGGGCCTCGACAAGCGCGCCGTCCCTGTCGATCACCGAGTTGAGGATCATGACCGCTCCCCGGCCATCGCCGGTTTGCCAGAGCGCGTGGGCCAGCTGGATTTGCAGCCCGAGATCGTTTCGTTCCCTGTTGGCCGCCGCGCTCAGCGCGGGGATGGCCGCGCCCGGGTCGTCCCCGGCCAACAGGAGCTGGCCGGCTGCGGCGAGTTGGTAGGCGGCGGCATGGGAGTCGCCCGCGGCCTGCATCAGCTCGGCGGCCTTCCGGTAATGAGGCAGCGCCTCGGCTGGCTCGCCGTGCCTGTATGCCACGTTGCCTAGCAGCGATTCGGCCTCAGCTCGCGCACGGAAACCAGGCGCGTCCCTGAGTTCCTGCTCGGGAAGGGCACGGCACGCGCGCTCAGCGTGCGCTCGGGCAAGTTCGAGTTCCCCCCGTGCCAGGGCCAGCTCGGCTGCGCGCAGGAAACCCGTCGCGGTCACAGCTGCCGCGGCAGCCGTGCTCGCGGTTTGCAGCGGACCTATCAGCCGGTCGCTCAGCAGCCGGTAGTACCGCACGGACTCATTGGTCTCGCTGGTCAGGAGATGACGGTCGAGGAGGTCCCGCAGGACGGCAGCCGGCACCCTGCTCGTGGTTGCGGCATCTTCACGAAGTCCGCCGCGGGCGCCCGTGCCGGTGATGAAGCTGGCCGCCAGCCACGACTGAAGCTTCCGGTACGGAACGTCATGCAGCGCCGACATCTCGGTGATCAGTTGCCCGCAGTAGTCGGCGAGAGCCGTGCCTGAGTCGCTGAATGTCCTGATCGTCCGGTCGGAGATCTCAGTGACGCTCGGCGGGAGATCGTCCCACAGCCGAGAGCAGACCGCCTGCAGCAGGGACGGCTCGACGCGACGGCCAGACGACAACGCGGCGCTTTCCTGGACGCCGAGCAAGTCGTTGACAATGCCGTGCGCGGCCGCTTCGGCAAACGTCCGGCCTGCGGCTATGGCAGGCATCCTGATCGCCCCGATCGCGCTCCGCGGGCTCAACGCGGTGAGCGTGTGCCGTGCGCCGACGCCGATGGATCTCGTGAAAAGACTAAGGCCGGCGGTTCTTGTCACCAGCAGCAGGTGCAGCCTGGGGTGATCAGAAATCGCCTGGGCGAGTCCGGCTAGGAACTCCCGGCGCCACTTGGCCCAGGCACCGGCCCGCGGGCCGAGAGTGAGGTCATCCAGGCCGTCAACGGCCGCGTAGGTGGCACCATCGTGCCCTCGAGTGCTCTCGCGCACGAAGTCGCTGACGGTCATCCTGGCGAGCCGGGTGGGCACGTCGTCAGGCGCCCAGGACCGCAGCAGCGCCAGCGTGAACGGGTTGTGCTCCGCGAGAGCAGGGAACGGGAACGTCGTGCCGTGCGACAAGTTCCCTAGCGGGAAGATAAGCGGCCGCTGCTGCGACGAGCTTTCCCGCAGCCGCGGACGGACGCCGGCTTGCAGCAGGGACGTCTTCCCGCACCCGGGCGGGCCGCTGACGACAGTCAGCCGGTTCGTCACCCAGAGGTCGACGACCACGGCTATATCCGCATCCCGCCCGAAGAAGAATTCCATATCGGCCTGCGTAAAGGCACGTGAGCCGGGATACGGGTTGTCCGCGATCTTGCGCACCGAACCGGACCTCCCCCAAATGGCGAGCGGGCACCGTGTGCCTGACCTACAGACAGTACGTTACGCCCTGGCAAAGCGCCGGCATATGGCTGCCAGCACTTTGCCTGAGGACATTGAGGACGCCCGTGCCTGTTTCCGCAGGTAACCTGCTTTATGGGTCAGCTGATGAAGTTGTTGAAACTGGCGAAGCTGCGCTCGGGCTTGGACAGCAGAATCCGCTCCAGAGCCCTGCTGAGCGCGGAATCCGAGTCAGCGAACTCCAGGTCGGCAATGCTGATCTCGCGGACGTCAAGCAGCAGGCCGTCGGCAACGTCGTCCATGGTCCTCCTCGTCACGGGTCACCTTTGGATACCGGCTTCCGTGTCGCTCCGTGCGGCCGCCGTTCCGGCAGCTATATTGATAGAGATACATTGTTTCGCTTAAGCTGTCGAGTGCCTTCCGAGTGAAATTCACGTCGCATGGCTTGATGATCATGAAATCCCCGATCCGGCGTGGCCGACCGTCGTCGACTCGTTTCGAAATAATGGGCTCATGGATAGGATCCGTTTATGACGGTGCCTGAGGCAGACATGCCACGGGGAGGCGCCCCTGTGATCTGGGGTTACGTCCCGGCGCGCAATAAGAACTTCACTGGCCGGGACGACATCCTCGACCGGCTGCGAGAAGGCGCCTCGAGCCGAGTCACGGCGGTATTGCCGGAAAGCGGGCGGCAGAGTTCGGAAAGCGGTCATGGCGATCCGATTCCGCAGGGCGTGCACGGCCTTGGCGGCGTAGGCAAGACCGCTATCGCGATTGAGTACGTCTACCGGTTCAGCTCCCATTACGACCTCGTCTGGTGGATCGCGGCCGACCAGCTGCCGACGGTGCGCGGTTCGCTCGCGGAACTGGCCACTCGACTCGGACTTGAAGCATCCCCCACCGCGGGAGTCGACGGCCTCATCGCGGCCGTGCGCGACGCGCTGCGGCGCGGCGAGCCCTACCGTCGCTGGCTGATCGTCTTCGACAACGCCGACCAGCCGGAGGACATCAAGGACCTGATCCCGACCGGGCCGGGGGACGTACTGATCACGTCGCGCAACCATCGCTGGGAATCCGTCATCAGGACGGTTCCCATGGATGTGTTCCGTCCTCAGGAGAGCAAGGAGTTCCTGCTCAAGCGGGTTCGCAAGGGCCTGACCGAGGCAGACGCGGAACGGCTGGCAAGGGAACTCGGGCACTTGCCGCTCGCGCTTGAGCAGGCGGGAGCCATGCTGGCGGAGACCGGAATGCCTGCCGACGAGTACTTGCGGCTGCTCAAGGAACACGCTGCGGAGATCATGAACGAGGGGCCGCCGTCGGGCTACCCGCATACGATGACCGCAGCGTGGAAACTGTCCGTCGACGCCGTCAAGCGGAGCCGACCGCAGGCGCTTGAGGTGCTGCGCTGCTGCGCGTTCTTCGGCCCGGAGCCGATCCCGCGCGATGTATTCCGGCGCGGCGCCCAGGAGACAGGCTCGCGCGTGGCGGAGGTGCTGTCTAGCCCGATCGCCACGGCGAGCGTCATGCGCGAGCTGGCCCGCTATGCTCTGATCACCCTGGACGGGAACGCGGTCAAGGTGCACCGGCTGATCCAGGCGCTGGTTCGTGACGAGTTGTCCCCAGAGCAGAAGCGCGCGTACCGCCATGAGGCGCAGCTCATCATGGCCGCCGCCGCGCCAGAAAACCCGGACGACGCAACGACCTGGCGGAGGTTCCAGGACCTGCTGCCGCACGTCAACGCCGAGGCCACCGAACTGCACCTGTCACGCGAGTTCGCGGTCAGGGATCTCGCGCGCGGCATCATCAGGTACCTCTACCAGTCCGGTGACTACACGTCCGCGCTGACGCTGACGGAGCGGTTCATCGAGCAGTGGACGGCGGACTCCGGGCCTGACGACGAGAACGTACTGCGGGCCCAGCGTCATCTTGCCAACATCCAGCGGCTGATGGGCCGTTACGCAGACGCCTACCGGACGACGGAGGAGTCGCTCGCCAAGGCCCGCGTCACGCTGGGGGAAGACGATCCGACGACGCTGACGCTTCGTACGGGCTTGGGTGCCGACCTGCGGGCCAGGGGTAGCTTCGCGGCCGCGCTCGACCTGGACACGGAAAGCCTGGCCCTGCTTGAGCGCAAGTACGGCGCCAAGGACGGCCGGACGCTGCGGCTGCTGTCCAGCCTGGCCCTGGATCACGGCCTCATGAGTGACTACAGCACGGCACAGGAGCTGTACGAGCGTGCCTTCGGGGAGATGCGCCGCGCGGACTCGACGCCCGCGCTTGACGTGATCGGTGCCTGGTTCGGCATCAGCTGGACGCTCCGGCTGCGAGGTTACTTCAATGATGCTCTGGACGTCGCACAAGACGCACGGGATTACGGTCAGAGTTCGTCCGGGCTCGGTGCGGATCACCTATATACCCTGCGAGCCGTCAACGCGTACCTTATCGCGTGCCGCCGGGTGACCGAGAAGCGGCTGGACGCCATCGAAGAGAGCAGGGAAGTGCTGGACCTGGCGACTCGCCGCCACGGGGAGCGCAACCCGGACACACTGGCGATCGCGATCGGTCTGAGCAACCTGTTGCGCGCCACCAACGTGGTCTACCACGAGGAGGCCCTTGAACTGGCGACGGCAACGCTGAACCGGTTCGCCGCCGTCTACGGTAACGAGCACCCGTACTACTACGGATGCGTGACCAACCTGGCGCTGCTGAAACGGGCAACCGGGGGCGCCGCCGCGGCGTGTGAGCTTAACGAGCAGGCTCTCCGGGGCCTGACGGCCGCACTTGGACAGAGCCACCACTACACGCTGACCGCGGCGGTGAACCTCGCTAGCGATCTCGCGGCGCTTGACCGGCGGGCGGATGCACGCGCTATGGGGGAGGAAACGCTGAAGAGGCTGACCGAAGAGCTCGGCACCACCCACGCGCATACCCTCGGCTGCGCGGCGAACCTCTCCCTGGACATGATCGCGCTGGATGACGAGGAAGACGGGAACGAGCTCCGGAGCAAGACGCTGCGGCTGCTTGCGGACACCTACGGGAAAGACTCGCCGGACTACGTGGCGGCGCACAGCCGCGACCGACTCGACCCAGACTTCGACCCGCCCGCGATCTGATACCCACCGCTGGGTCTCATCCGGCGCCCAGCTGCCCATTGTTCGCCTGCCACCGGGCCAGGTGCCTGTCCGACTTGCGTCGCGCCACGGCGAGGGCATCGCCGGGCACCGGCTCGCGCCGCCACTCGTCGAGCACCTCGGCCATCGTCTCAACAAAGGTCTCGCCGACGCTCGTGAGGCGACCGCTGCGCAGCAAGGTCGCGGCCGCGGTGGCTGCTCCCTCGCGCCAGCGGGCGAAATCCGCGTGGGCCCGCTGGCGGACCTCCGGTTCCGGCGCGGATTGTCGCTGTTCGCGCCAGAAGCCGCTGATGCCGAGGAACGCGTAGGCGCCCTGCAGCAGGCCGCTGATCGGGCGCGGATCGGGACGCCACGGCGCGTAGTACAGCTGGCCGTCGTCCGGGCGCGCCAACTCGACGAGATCGAGCAGCGCGGACAGTTTGAGGTGCTGCGTTTCGTGGACGAGCGTCTCCGCGCACAGGTACTTGTCTGGCTGCCTGGACATGGCCACGGTGCCGAAGACCTGAGGTGAGCTGACGCTGATTGTGAAATTGCCTGACTCCGGCGGCCGGAAGGGGACGATCACCCGCACAATCGCGGCGATCTGCGCGGCGCTGGCGGGGGAAAGCACCGGCCACGCCGCACGCAGCGTGTCGCGCAATTCGGTCAGCTGCGACGGCGTGAGTCGTCCGGTCGGGCCGCCGTCCGGCGTTGGCATCCGGAACGGGTCGAGGTCGTCGACGAGAACGCTCAGGCGGCCTGCCGTGACCCGCCTGAGTTCCCGCCAGCCGGGTTCGCCCGGCCGCACCCGCACCCGGAGATCTCCAGAGCGGACCTCGGCTTCCTTCGCGGCCACGACCGCGGTGGCTCCGGCCGCTTCGGCGGTGCCGAGAGACGGAAGCAGGACGCCAGCGCCAAGAACAGGCACTTCGATCCCGGCGTCCAGCCCGGCCCTGACAGCGGCCGCCGCCGCGATGGCGGCAAGTCCGCTCGGCCGGACGCCCGGCAATGGCGCGCTGCCGGGTGCGGCGGCGTCAGCCGGTGCGGCGTCCACTGCTTGTGCGGTGCCGGACCGGATGACGTGCAGCGCCCATGCCCCCACTGACGGATATCCCATCACCTCAGCCGCGGCCGCAGGATCCCGTTGCTGAACGTGGGCGAGCAGCTGCCAGCCGGCCACGCCCAGTGCGTCGTCCGGATGATCGCCGCGCCGCGCCAGTTCCGCGACCTTGCTCAGCAGGATCAGGTGCTTGCTTTGCTGGGCCGCGACGAGCTGGCCGATGGCGTCCTTGTCACCGCCGCCCCGGGCGAGCGCCGCGAGCTGCTCGGCGCTGAACGAGTGGTGCCGTGGCCCTCCCGACGTATCTGGTGGCCGCGCCATCAAGCCACATCCCTCGCGCGGCTGACCGTCAGGTCTTCAAGAACGCGCCCCCTGATGTAGCGGATCAAGGCGAAGAGATCCGGGCAGTACACCGAGGGGTTGAGGAAACCCGTGTCTTCGTCGTAGCGGTGGGAGTACAGGCCGCCCCCGCAGACCGAGCGAACCGGACAGGCGCGGCACTGCGCGGCAAGCGCCCGCACCCCGATCTGGCGGGCGGCGATTGCCGGCAGCACGAGCGCGGCATCCAGCGGATCCCGGTCGACGTGCAGTGCGGTCGCCGCTGCGCCGGCGTAGGCGACCTTGAGCGTGTCCTCCTGCTCGATGGATCCGTCGGTCTCGATGACCACCATCTGGGCCGGCCCGATCCCCACGATCTCGGAACCACTAGCCCCGCCGAGCAAGAGATGCATGATCTCCTCGAACAAGCGGATCCTGGTCTGCGGTTTCGGGTACCAGTAATCGAAGATCTCCGTCAGCCAGTCCGCATACGGGGTGCTTGCCGAGGCCAGGGTCCGCCCCGGAGGCGGGTTCAACCAGGTCCCGTGCGGCAGCAGGAAGTCGATTTTCGGCGGTCCGAAGTCGGCGAGCGCCCGGTACGTCCTGACCGGATCGTTGTGCAGGTCGACGGTGCACAGCAGGCCGCCGTACAGGTGCGGGAACCGGCGGAGTCGCTCAAGCGCGGCGGCCACCGCCCGGTAGCTACCCCGGCCGCTCGCGTACCGCCGGTGCAGGTCGTGGGCATCGGCGTAGCCATCGACGCTGACGCCGACGCGGACATTGATCTCATCGAAGAGTTCCAGGTAGGCGTCGCTCAGCCCGACGCCGTTGGTCTGCACCGCCGCGTGCACCGTGACGCCTGGACCCACGCTGCGCCGGGTTGATGTCACGAGCCGGGCGATCAGGCCACGTCCGGCAAGCAGCGGCTCACCGCCGTGCAAGATCAACGTGATCTCTCGCAGGCCGTGCGTCTTGGCGTGTTCTGCGATCCGGCGGGCGGTCGTGTCCGCGGTCTGCTCAGACATTGCGCGTGGCTGGTCACGCCATGACTGATCTGCCAATTCGTATACGTAGCAGTAATCGCATGCCAGGTCGCAGCGGCTATGCACCTTGACGATGAACTCCCGAAAAGGGGACGGACGCCAGCCGTCTTCAAGGAGCGCGGGCACGTCAAGACTCGCTGGCCATGCCAGACGCAACGGGTTCCCCATGGAAAAGATTGTGACATAAAAGACTCCCTGCGGCGATACCGCGGTAGTTCCGCATATCTCCGGAAATTTCTTCAGTCACACGAGTTTCATCGCTATCACCACGAAGCATAAAAAGCAATGTACCGACCGTGGCACAAAGGCAATTTATGCCTTTTCAATTTGAACAACAAGGAGACAATTCGATCTCTATCGAATCACCTAGCACGTCGGCGCTCGTGCCCGCGCCCCCGTCCGACTGTGGCACACCACGCTCGGATGATTCTTCTTTGCTGTATTCTTTCCCAGTGTCGAGCAGGCGAACGCCGCAGCCTGGTATGCGGATCGCCCGCGGCGGCCCTCAAAGTCGGGTGGTTTGTCCTGTATGCTGCCGCGATACATGCCTATCTAAGCAGCTCCCGCGGTTCAAAGTGCTTCTGGGGGGGATATTCGGTCCGTGATTGAGACGCTGGTTGGGGAGCGTGCGGGGCATGACCGCGGTGCAGGTGCCGGCCATGAGGTAGCGGCCATTCCCAGACCTTGGGCCCGCATGGGAACCTGGGTGACCGCACGCTGGCGCGCCGCAGACGTTTTGTCGTCGGGCTCCCGGGCTTTCCGGATCCTGATATTCGGCTCCTCCATCTCCATGATGGGGACCAGAATTTCAATGCTGGCTTTCCCGATGCTTGTACTTGGCATCAAAAATTCACCGCTTATGGCCGGGGTTGTGTCTTTTGCAGCGATCGCGCCGGGCGTATTGCTCTATATGCCAGTCGGAGCCATCGTCGATCGCCGGGATCCACGCCGCGTCATGCTATTGAGTGAAATTTTCCGCGGGATTGTCGCCCTCCTCGTTGTCGCAGCCCTCTTGATATTTGGGCGAGATATAAACATTATCTTCCTCGTGCTCGCGATGCTTGCGGAGGAAGTACTCGAAATCTTCTCCACACTCGCCGACCGCCGCTGCCTGAACAGGCTGATAGAACGAGAAAAAATCAGATCGCGACAGGCATCTGTCGAGGCCAGAACCCACGCCGCTGTACTCGTCGGCCGCCCGATCGGGCCGCTCCTGTTTACGTTCGGCCCCTTTCTTCCGTTCCTGGCAGACGCGATCTCCTTCATCGCTTCGGTGTCCAGCCTCCTTTCGATCGGGTCGACCGCGGAGCCGCAGAAAGCAGGATGGCCAACGTTCAAGCAGTTGACAAGCGGAATTGGCGAGGGAGTAGGCGAAGTTGTGCGCGATCGGCGTATCTTGCTCACCTCTTCGCTTTTGGCCATGACGAGCGTGGTGTCGCAGGCCCTCATTCTGATATTTCTTGTAGAGGCCCACTCCCGCCAGCTATCGACGCTCGCGATCGGTATCGTGCTCGGCGCGTCGGGGGTCGGCGGAGCGGTTGGCTCTTTCTGTTCCAAAGCGGCGGGGTTTTTCCGTTCTAAATCGGCGAGTTCTTCTGTTACTAAAAATGTGCTGCAGGTCATTCGGAAACGCTGGCTCCTGATCCAGATGATCGCATGGGTCATTGTCTTTCTCGCCCTCGCACTGACCCACGGCGGCTCGACCACCTGGAGCGCTGTCGCCATGTTTGTCATGAGCGTCACCGGAGCGATCGGGAACATCGAGTACGGGACCTATCTAAACGCGAAAATCGCCGACGATATGATCGGAAAGATATCTAGCGTCAGCCACACGATGACCATCGCGGCATGCGCGCTCGGCCCGGTTCTCGGCGGATACCTGATTCAGGAGTACAGTGCCCAGAAGGCGATATTTATCCTATCCTCCATTGTGGGATTGATGACTTTCGCATCACTTCTTGTATTCGGGAAGCCGCGGAACAAGGCCCCTGTTAAATCGTTCCGCGCCGAGTTGGCGGCGGCGGCGGAATCGGCCGGGCCCGCATCGGTCCCCAGTGCCCCCGCGAGCCGGAGTGATGCCGACATCCCGCTAGGCAGGAGTGTGGCGATCGCGAGCGGCGGCAATTCCCGTCGGCCGACAATTAGTCGACTATGGTCAACGATTGACAAACATGCGACTACCAGCGACAACGTGAGTGCGGATACTGGCCGCAAGCGATCTCGCGGGTCACACCGATTTCGCCGGGCAGACTCTAGAAGAGTCCGGAGGATCCCGGAAGAATCGGAATCCATCGCGTCGGCAGGCTTACACTCCTTTAGGGTGCGCTCTAGGGAGAGTTCATGGAACGTGGCCAGGACAGCGTCGCACGACGATTTGTCGATGACCTCAGTGAATTGCGTAAGCGTGCCGGCCAGCCGAGCTACTCCACCCTGGAACGGCTGAGCG
>CAZORE010000006.1:0-18013 GCA_964581815.1 uncultured Streptosporangiaceae bacterium
CGATCGAATAGATGTCGTGGTGCGGCGGCGGCGAGATCAGGCCGACGCCGGGCGTGGAGTAGCGGGTCTTGGCGATCCACGGGTACACCTTGTGCCCTGGCAGCTGGCCGCCCTCGCCTGGCTTGGCGCCCTGCGCCATCTTGATCTGCAGGTCGTCGGCGTTGACGAGGTACTCGCTCGTCACGCCGAACCGGCCGGAGGCCACCTGCTTGACCGCGGACCGGCGCAGGTCGCCGTTGCGGTCGGGACTGAACCGCTCGGGGTCCTCACCGCCCTCGCCGGTGTTGGAGCGGCCGCCGAGCCGGTTCATCGCGATGGCGAGGGTCTCGTGCGCCTCGGCGGAGATGGACCCGTAGGACATCGCCCCGGTGGCGAACCGCCGCACGACCGACGCGACCGGCTCCACCTCGTCAATCGGGATCGATGAGGAAGCGGCGCTCTCCGCTCCCGCGTCGATCCCCTTGATGCGCAGCAGGCCGCGCAGCGTCTTGAGCTGCGCCGACTGGTCGTCGACCAGCGCGGTGTACTCCTTGAAGATCTCGTAGCGGCGGCTGCGCGTGGCGTGCTGCAGCTTGAACACGGTCTCCGGGTTGAACAGGTGCGGCTCGCCGTCACGGCGCCACTGGTACTCACCGCCAGTCTCCAGCCGCCGGTGGATGAGGCCGGCCGACAAACCCGGCCCGCCCGCGCCTACCCCGGCGACCGCGGCGCGGCGGGCCGCCTCCTGGGCGAGCACGTCGAACCCGACACCGGACAGCCGCGAGGCCGTGCCGGCGAAGCAGGTGCCGATGACGTCCTCGCCAAGGCCGATCGCCTCGAAGATCTGCGCCCCGGTGTAGGACGCGACGGTGGACACGCCCATCTTGGACATGACCTTGAGCACGCCCTTGTTGAGTGCCTTGATCAGGTTCAGCTCCGCCTTGTCCGGGGTGACCGCCTTGTCGTGCGCACCAGGGCCGCCGGCACTGGCGAGCTCACCGCGGGCGGCCAGGTCGCGGACCGTCTCGATCGCCAGGTACGGGCAGACCGCCGCGGCGCCGAACCCGACGAGCAACGCGATGTGATGGCACTCGCGCGCGTCGCCGGACTCGACGATCAGGCCGACCCGGGTCCGGGTCTTCTCCCTGATGAGATGGTGGTGGACCGCGCCGGTGAGCAGCAGCGACGGGATCGGCACCAGCCGGCTGGGAACAGCCGACGACGACTCGCGGTCGGAGAGCACGATCAGCCGGGCACCGTTGAATATCGCCGTGGTCACCTCGGCGCAGATCTCGGCGAGCCGCGTCCGCAGGCCGTCGCCCGGGTTAGCAGCACTGGCCGCCGGGTCGAACCGGCCGTCGACGACGTGGGCGGCGAAGCCGGGCATGTTCCCGTTGTCGTTGATGTGCACCAGCTTGGCGAGGTCCTGCTCGCCGATCACCGGGAACGGCAGCACGACCTGGCGGCACGACGCCGGGCCGGGCTCCAGCAGGTTCTGCTCCGGGCCCGTCGTAGTGCTCAGCGAGGTGACGAGCTCCTCGCGGATCGCGTCCAGCGGCGGGTTGGTGACCTGCGCGAACAGCTGGGTGAAGTAGTCGTAGACCAGCCGCGGGCGGTCCGAGAGCACGGCGACGGGGGTGTCGGTGCCCATCGAGCCGATCGGCTCCGCGCCGGCCCGGGCCATCGGGGAGAGGATGACGCGCAGCTCCTCTTCCGTGTAGCCGAAGGTGCGCTGCCTGGTGAGCAGGTCCGCCGCGGAGGGGACGTGCCGTTCCCGGTCGGGCAGGTCATCCAGGTGCACCTGGCCTGCGTGCAGCCAGTCCTGGTAGGGGTGCTGCACCGCGAGCTCGGCCTTGACCTCCTCGTCCTCGACGATCCGGCCCGCGGCCGTGTCCGCGAGGAAGATCCTGCCCGGCTGGAGGCGCCCCCGGCGCACCACGCGGGCGGGCTCGATGTCGAGCACCCCGACCTCGCTGGCCAAGACCACCAGGCCGTCGGCGGTTACCCAGTACCGGCCGGGGCGCAGCCCGTTACGGTCGAGCACGGCGCCGATCACGGTGCCGTCGGTGAACGCGATCAGCGCGGGCCCGTCCCACGGCTCCATCAGCGCCGCGTGGAACTGGTAGAAGGAGCGGCGCTTGTCGTCCATCTCCTCATGGTTCTCCCACGGCTCGGGGATCATCATGAGCAGCGCGTGCGGCAGCGACCGGCCGCCGAGGTGCAGCAGTTCGAGGCACTCGTCGAACGAGCCGGAGTCCGAGCCGTCCGGGTCGATGATCGGGAACAGCCGCTCGATGCCGCGGCCCGACTTCGACGCCGGGATCAGCGGCGACTCGAGCATCGCCTCGCGGGCGCGCATCCAGTTCCTGTTGCCCTGCACGGTGTTGATCTCGCCGTTGTGCGCGATGTACCGGTACGGGTGCGACCGCGGCCAGGACGGGAACGTGTTGGTGGAGAACCGGGAGTGGACCAGGGCGAGGTTGCTCTCGTACCGCTCGTCGGACAGGTCGGGGAAGAACGGCTCGACCTGCGGCGCGGACAGCATGCCCTTGTAGACGATGGTCCGGCAGGACAGGCTCGCGAAGTAGACCCGGGCCTCGTGCTCGGCCCGCTTGCGCAGGCAGAAGGCGAGGCGGTCGAGCACCAGGCCGCATTCACCGGCGGTGCCCGCCACGAACAGCTGGGCCAGGTGCGGCAGCGCCTCGCGCGCGCCCGGGCCGCAGGCGGCGACATCGACCGGGACATCACGCCAGCCGAGGACGGTCAGCCCCTCGTCGGCGGCGAGGACGGCGACCTCGGCGCAGGCACGCGCGCGTTCCGCCTCGTCAAGCGGCAGGAACGCCAGGCCGGCCGCGTAGCTGCCCGCCTCGGGCAGTTCGAACCCGGTGACCGCGCGGAAGAACGCGTCGGGAACCTGGGTGACGATGCCGGCGCCGTCGCCGGTGTCCGGGTCGGCGCCCGCCGCGCCGCGGTGCTCGAGGTTGCAAAGAACGCGCAAGGCATTGGCCACGACGCCGTGGCCGCCCTTGGCTCGCAGGTCGGCGACGAGGCCGACGCCGCAGGCGTCGTGCTCGAACCGGCGGTCGTAAAGCGAGCCCCGGAAATCCTGCCGTTCCGGCAGGTCGCCGGGACGCAGGGCAACACGGGAAGGACTCGGTCCCTCCGTTGCGGCAGGCACCATCAACACTCCTGTCGTCATATCTCCGCTGTACTGCGCTTGCTGCGGTGGGGACGACGCTGGCCCTGCTGCGGTGTAAGTAAGTTACATCCACATTACATGAGTGGTGAATCCCTTTCCAGAGCCGGCTTGTGAGCATTCTGTAGGGATTTGATGCGCATGTGACGCGTGCCCATTTGGTGGATGACAGCGCCGACGAGCACCGTTGCGTCGTCGGGCACCGCGGGCGCGGAGCCCCAGGGAAGAACTGGTAGGGAAAGCGATACCCAGCCAAAACAGGCCGAAACCGCCAATTTACCTGGCCTGCCGGGCGCCGCGCGACGGCGCCGCGGCGGCGGCCGCCCGGTGCCTTGCGACGGTGTCGCCGGGGTACTCCCGGCAGCGCCGCATAACCGCGCGCCGCGGAAATGCCGGTGCCAATGTGGGGAAATTCTCACCGTGCGCCGCGTGCGGCGTGAGCTGAATCACGGCGCAACGGCAAGCGGCGCGCAGACGCCCGAGGCAGCGTAAGCGCTTCTTGCTGTTATCCGGATCGGGAAGACGGCGAAACGGTTCCAACATGATGGTGGATAGTTCTGCACACCGGAGTGTGCAGAACTATCCACCATCTTCGGCTTGCCTGGCGAGCGCCAACGCTTCTTGCTGTTATCCCCGGCGGACGCCCTGAGCCAGATCGGCGGTGAGATCGCGGACCGCCGCGACCGCCTCGGCCGGGGTGCCGGCCTGGGCGAGGCGGCGGACGAAGGCGGAGCCGACGATCACGCCGTCCGCGAACCCGGCGACCTCCCTGGCCTGGGCGCCGGTGGAGACGCCAAGCCCGACGGCGGCCGGCAGGTCCGTGTGCTCGCGGATGCGCGCGACGACGCCGGCCGCGCTCGAGCTCACCGCGTCCCTGGCCCCGGTGATGCCCATCAGGCTGACCGCGTAGACGAAGCCGCGGCACAGCCCGGTGATCGCCGCGACGCGCGTCTGCGGCGAGGACGGCGCGACCAGGAAGACGCGGTCCAGGTCGCGGGCGTCGGACGCGTCGAGCCAGGGCTGCGCCTCCTCAGGGGTCAGGTCCGGGGTGATCAGGCCCGCGCCGCCCGCGCCCGCCAGGTCGCGGGCGAACGCGTCCACGCCGTAGTGGTCGACCGGGTTCCAGTAGGTCATCACCACCGCGGCGGTGCCCGCGTCGGCGATGGCGCTCACCAGGTCGAAGACGTCCGCGATCTTGGTGCCGCCCTTGAGCGCCCGGTAGACGGCGTCGGCGATGACCGGGCCGTCCATCAGCGGGTCGGAGTAGGGCAGGCCGACCTCGATGACGTCGGCGCCCGCCTCGGCCATGGCCAGGGCGGCCCGGATCGCGGTCTGCTTATCGGGGAAGCCGGCCGGCAGGTAGCCGACAAGCGCGGCGCGGTTCTCGGCGGCGGCCTTCTCGAAGGCCACGGCGACGGTACTCATTCTCAGGCTCAATCCTCACACACCGAAGTAGGCGGACGCGGTGGCCACGTCCTTGTCGCCGCGGCCGGACAGGTTGACCAGGATCAGGGCGTCCGGGCCGAGCTCGCGGCCGAGTCGCATGGCGCCGGCCACCGCGTGCGCGGACTCAAGGGCGGGGATGATCCCCTCGGTCTTGCAGAGGGCCGCGAACCCCTCCATCGCCTCGCTGTCGCTCACGCTGCGGTACTCGGCGCGGCCCGCGTCCTTGAGCCAGGAGTGCTCGGGCCCGACACCCGGGTAGTCGAGCCCGGCCGAGATCGAGTGCGTGTCGAGGGTCTGGCCCTCCGTGTCCTGCAGCACGTAGGTGCGCATGCCGTGCAGCACGCCCGGGGTGCCCAGGGTCAGCGTGGCCGCCGACCGCTCGGGGCGGCCGTCGCCGTCGCCGCCGGCCTCGCAGCCGATGAGCCGGACGCCCTCGTCCGGTATGAACGCGTGGAAGATGCCGATCGCGTTGCTGCCGCCGCCGACGCAGGCGACGACGGCGTCCGGCAGCCGCCCGGCGCGGTCGAGCACCTGCTGGCGCGCCTCGATGCCGATGACCCGCTGGAAGTCGCGCACCATCATCGGGAACGGGTGCGGGCCGCCCACGCTGCCGATGCAGTAGTGGGTGTTGTCCACGGTGGTCACCCAGTCGCGGAACGCCTCGTTCATGGCGTCCTTGAGGGTCCTGGTGCCCGCGGTGACCGGCACGACGGTCGCGCCGAGCATCCGCATCCGCGACACGTTCAGCGCCTGGCGGCGGGTGTCTTCCTCGCCCATGTAGACCACGCACTCAAGGCCGAGCAGCGCGCACGCGGTCGCGGTCGCCACGCCGTGCTGGCCGGCGCCGGTCTCGGCGATCACCCGCGTCTTGCCCATCCGCTTGGTGAGCAGCACCTGGCCGAGCACGTTGTTGATCTTGTGGGACCCGGTGTGCGCCAGGTCCTCGCGCTTGAGCAGGACGCGCGCGCCACCCGCGAACTCGCGGCCGAACCGCTTGGCCTCGCTGAGCAGAGTGGGCCGCGCGGCGTAGTTCTTGAGCAGGTCCGTCAGCTCCGCCGTGAACTCCGGGTCGTTCCGCGCGGCCTCGTACTCCTTGGCGAGCTGCTCGATGGCCGCCATCAGCGACTCGGGTGCGAACAGGCCGCCGTACGCGCCGAAGTGACCGCTGCGGTCAGGAACTGGGCTGATGTCGGGTTCTGCGGGTGCGCTACTCACGCCGCAACCCTACCGTGCGAGCGCCGCGGCGCGGACGGCGCCGCTCTGCGCGCTGTCGCCCTACGGCCGCTCTCCGCGCAGGGCCGGGTGGGACCCGGCGGTCACCAGGTCGGCCACGGCGGCGCGCGGGTCCTTCTCGGTGACCAGGGACTCGCCGACGAGGACCGCGTCGGCGCCGGCCGCGGCGTACGCGAGCAGGTCGTGGGGGCCGCGCACGCCGGACTCGGCGATCTTCACGATGCCCTCGGGGATGCGCGGCGCGAGCCGGGTGAAGATGCTCCGGTCCACCTCGAGCGTGGCCAGGTTGCGCGCGTTCACCCCGATGACCGTGGCTCCCGCGTCGACCGCCCGCTCCACCTCGTCGTCCGCGTGCACCTCGACCAGCGGCAGCAGGCCGATGGACAGCGCCCGCTCCACCAGTGAGACGAGCGCGGACTGCTCGAGCGCCGCGACGATCAGCAGCACCAGGTCCGCGCCGTAGGCCCGGGCCTCCCACAGCTGGTAGGAGCTGACCACGAAGTCCTTGCGGAGCACCGGGATCTGCACGGCCCGCCGGACGGCGGCCAGGTCGTCCAGGGACCCGCCGAACCGCCGCTGCTCGGTGAGCACGCTGATCACCCGCGCGCCGCCCGCCTCGTAGTCGCCGGCGAGCGCGGCCGGGTCGTCGATCGCGGCCATCGAGCCGCGCGACGGGCTGGCGCGCTTCACCTCGGCGATGACGCTGACGCCCTCGGACTTGAGCGCGGCCAGCGCGTCGAGCGGAGACGGAGCCTTCCTGGCCTGGTCCTTCAGATGCTCAATCGAGACGCGCGACTGGCGTTCTGCCAGGTCAGCACGTACTCCTTCGAGGATCTCGTCGAGCACAGTCACCGCGGTTCCGCCGTCTCCTCAAATCGGAAATGTTGCGTCACCGATGCTAGCTGCCTCGCGGGCAGCCTCCCGGCGGCCCCCCGGAAGTTTGCCTTCGCTATGCATTGGTCTTACGTTCACGTGGGGCACGGCGCGCCCCGGTGGCCGCTTCCCGGCCGGCGATCCGGAGTTTACGCGGGCTGGGCGCGCGGCTTTCCCCTGGTCAGCGAGCTGGGCGCGCGGGCGGCGGCGTGTTTTCCGCTGGATCGTCCGCGGTCGGGTCCTCGCCGCCGTTCAGCGACTCCCACATGGTGGCCGCGTCGAGCGGGCGCGGCGATGCGCCCCGCACGTCCGGCGCGTCCGCCCGGTCGGCCGCGTCCCGGGTTCCCGGGGCGTCGTACCTGGCGGACATCACCGGCCAGCCGGGGCCGCGCAGCGCCGTGCCCAGGCCCGCGATGAACACAAGCAGCGCGCCGGCGAGGACGGCGACGTGCCAGGGCGTGCCGGTCATGAACGCCTGCGCGGTCGACCCGGACACGACGAGCGCGCCGCCACCGGTCGAGCCGCTCGTGGTTGACCCGGCCGCGCCGGAGAAGGCCGCGGACCCGGGCGAGGCGACCTTGGACGCGGCCACGTTGATGACGGTCGCGGCGGTGACCGAGGTCATGACGGCCGCGCCGGCGCCGGCGCCGAACAGCGCGAGCAGCACGCCCGCGGCCCGCCGCAGGGCTCCCCTGGTGGCGATGACCGCGGCCAGGCCCGCCAGGGCAGCGAGGGCGAGCGCGCCGGCCAGCGGCACGAGGTCGGTGCCGGACACGTTGACCACCTGCGAGGTAAGCGGCTTGGGCGGGGTGAAGACCGCCTGCGCCCACCGCTGCCTGAGCGCCAGGAGGATGAGCGCGGCCCCGGCGGCCCCGGCCAGCAGGGCGAAGCTGTACTCGCGCCTTGTCTGTCCCGCCCGCCCGCCCGGATGTCCCGCCGGCCCGGCCGGCCGCGCGCCACTCATGCGCGGGCCGCCTCCGGCCTCATCCCGGTCACGCTGTCGAGCACGTCGGCGTCGAAGCAGGTGCGGTCGCCGGTGTGGCAGGCGGCGCCCACCTGGTCAACCTTGACGAGCACCGTGTCACCGTCGCAGTCGAGCGCCACCGACTTGACCCACTGCTGGTGCCCGGAGGTGTCGCCCTTGACCCAGTACTCCTGGCGGCTGCGCGACCAGTAGGTGCACCGGCCCGTGGTGAGAGTGCGGTGCAGCGCCTCGTCGTCCATCCACCCGACCATCAGCACCTCGCCGGTGTCGTACTGCTGCGCGACGGCGGGGACCAGGCCGTCGGCGTCCCGCTTGAGCCGGGACGCGATCTTGGGGTCCAGGTTCGACGGGCGCACTGCCTCTGTCATGGTGGGGCTCCTCATCGGGCTTGCCGCCCCGGTCCGGGGCCACCCTTACAGCCTATGATCTGCCCGCTCCGCCGCGGCAACAGGTTTGCGGCCGGCCTCGCCGGCGAACAGCTGCTGAAACCAACTCTATATGACTACGATGTAGTCGTGGCTAAGAAGGCGCCGACTCCCGTGCGATTCGACATGATGGTGGCCGACCGGCTGCAGGTCTTCGTGTCCGTCAACCACGGCCTGTCGCTGTCGGCGGCCGCCAACATGCTGGTGGACGAAGGACTGCGGATGATGGAACACCCGGGTGTGCTGTTCCGGCCGGGACCAACCGGCCGGCGGGCCGGGCTGGCCGCCGGCCCCGACGTGTGGGAGGTCGTGCGGGCCGTCAGGTCCGCACGGGCCGCCGAGCCCGAACTCGGCGAGCAGGAGCTGCTCGCGATGCTCGCGGAGAACACCGGCGTGCCCGTCCGCATGATCCGCGTGGCCACCGGCTACTGGGCCGCCTACCCGGAGGAGATCGACGCGGAGATCGCCGCCGCGGACGCCGCCGAGGAGAGCGCCGAGCGGGCGTGGCGGCGCGAGCGGGAACTGCTCGGCGGGTGAGCCGTGCCGTCCCGGCTGCTGCTTGACGAAATGTTCCCGCAGGCCATGGCCGACCAGCTGAACGCCAAGGGACACGACGTCCGCGCGGTCGTCGCCGACCCCGAGTTCACCGGCCTGGCCGACGAGCACGTCCTCATCGGCGCCAGCGAGGCGGGCCGCGCGCTGGTCACCGCCAACATCAAGGACTACATGCCGATCGACGCGCGCTACCGCGCGGCCAGCCGGTCCCACGCCGGCCTGATCATGGTGAGCTCCAAGACGTTCCCGCAGAGCAGGGGCTACGTCGTCGCGGTCACCAGCACGCTCGACGCGCTGCTCGCCGCCGACGGCAGCCAGCCCGGCGGTGTGGCCTTCCTGACTCGCTCGACGGGAGCCTGAGCGAGGCGAGCGGCGCTGGATTCTTCCCGGTGCCAGACGGCCCGGGCCGGTCCGCCGCCGGGCCGGACTGGCCGCCGGCTTCGGGCGGGCGCTCGGCCGTCGCCCGTCCGCCCGGGAACCGGCCTACGATGCTCTTGTGACTTATGCGCAGCAGGAGCGGGCGGCGCTTGCCGCGCTGCTCGACGAGACGGGCCCGGACGGGCCGACGCTCTGTGCAGGCTGGCAGACCCGTGACCTGGTGGCGCACCTGGTGCTGCGGGAACGCCGCCCGGACGCCGCCGCCGGGGTGATGGGCGGCCCGCTGGCCGGGCACACCGCGCGGGTGCAGCGGCAGTTCCTTGACCGCTACCCCTACGCCGAACTCGTCACGCTGTTCCGGTCCGGGCCCCCGAAGTTGTCGGTGTTCGCGATCCCCGGCGCGGACGAGGCGACGAACGGCGTGGAGTTCTTCGTGCACCATGAGGACGTGCGGCGCGCGGCCGACGACTGGACGGAGCGGCCGCTCGAGCCGGGCCTGTCGGACATGCTGTGGCGGCGGCTCAAGGGAATGCGCTTGTTCCTCCGCTCGGCGCCAGCCGGCGTGGTGCTCGCCAGAGAGACCCCGCCGTCCGGTGACCAGCCGGGCAAGCTTGACCTGATCGTCGCGAAGAACGCGACGCCGTCGGTGACCGTCACCGGCTCCCCGGCCGAGCTGACCCTGTGGTCGATGGGCCGGGGCCGGGCGGCGCATGTCGCCCTGGACGGACCGGACGAGGCGGTTGCAAAGCTCACCGCCTGGCGGCGCTGACGTTTACCCGCTGGAGGCGGGAAAGCTCATCGCCCGGCGGCGCCTGCGTCTAACGGCAGGACGCCGCTAAGCCCGGGTCGCGGCTAGTAACGGCCGCGGCGGATCTCGCGCCGCCGGGAACCGCTGACCAGCTTGTAGGCGACGTAGCCGCCGCCGCCGATGACCGCCACGAACAGCAGCGCGCCGAGGATGCCGAGGAGCATGTGGACCACGGTGTCCAGGATGAAGAAGACGATGATCCCGCCGATCACAACAGCGCCGATCTTGGCCCAGTTCATAACGAGGCCCCTTTCTCTTCGGACAGCTTCGATAATAGTCGTATTGGCCGCCGGCAGGGCCGGCGGCGAACCAGGTTCAGGGAAGACTCAGGGAAAACCCTGGGCAGACCGTGAACTTCCTTGGTGGGAAGGATGGACATGCAGGCACTAGGTATCGACATCGGCGGTACGGGGATCAAGGGCGCGCCGGTGGACCTAGCTACCGGGAAGCTGCTCGCCGACCGGAAGAAGATCGCCACCCCGTCCCCGTCCACGCCGGACGCCGTCACCGAGGTGGTACGCGAGCTCGTGCAGTCGTTCAGCTGGTCGGGCGTCATCGGGGCCACCTTTCCCGGCGTGGTGGTCGGCGGGACGGTCCGCACCGCGGCGAACGTGGACAAGACGTGGATCGACCGGGACGCCGCCGCGCTGTTCGGCAAGGCGACCGGCACGGGGGTGACCGTGCTCAACGACGCGGACGCGGCCGGGGTCGCCGAGATGACGTTCGGCGCCGGGGTCGGGGTGAAGGGCACGGTGCTGATGCTGACCTTCGGCACCGGGGTCGGGTCCGCGCTGTTCACCGACGGGATCCTGGTGCGGAACACCGAGTTCGGGCATATCGAGGTCCGCGGCAAGGACGCGGAGAAGCGCGCCTCCGAGCACGCCAAGGTCACCCACGACTGGAACTGGAAGGACTGGACCGACCGGGTGTCGGAGTACCTGCAGCACGTGGAGGCGCTGCTGTCCCCCGACCTGATCATCGTCGGGGGCGGCATCAGCAAGGAAGCGGAGAAGTGGGTGCCGCTGCTCAGCGGGATCAGGGCGAAGGTCGTGCCCGCCGCGCTGCAGAACGACGCGGGCATCGTCGGGGCGGCGATGGTGGCCGCGGGCACGGCGGGCGGTGAGTAGGGCCACCCGCAGGGGGCATGACTAGGAGTAACAGCGGCGGCACCAGGGATCGGGCTGGTGCTGCAGTGGTGGTTATCTGACCGGGTAGCCGCAATCCCGCAGCGCCCGCTTGACCTCGCCGACGCGCAGGGTGCCGAAGTGGAAGACGCTGGCGGCGAGCACCGCGTCCGCGCCCGCTTCGACGGCGGGCGCGAAGTGAGCGACCGCGCCCGCGCCGCCGCTGGCGATGACCGGGACCGAGACCGCCTCCCGGACCAGGCGGATGAGCTCCAGGTCGAAGCCTGCCTCGGTGCCGTCCGCGTCCATCGAGTTGAGCAGGATCTCGCCCGCGCCGAGTTCGGTGCCGCGCCTGGCCCAGTCCACGGCGTCGATGCCGGTGCCGGTCCGGCCGCCGTGCGTGGTGACCTCCAAGCCGCTCGGGGTCGGCGGGGTGCCCGGCCTGACCCGCCTGGCGTCCACCGACAGCACCACGCACTGGGCGCCGAACTGCCTGGCGGCCTCGCCGAGCAACTCGGGGCGGGCGATCGCGGCGGTGTTCAGCGACACCTTGTCGGCGCCCGCCCGCAGCAGGGCGTCGATATCGCCGACGGACCGGACGCCGCCGCCGACGGTGAGCGGGATGAACACCTGCTCGGCGGTGCGCCGGACGACGTCGTACATGGTCTGCCGGCCGCCGCTCGAGGCGGTGATGTCGAGGAAGGTCAGTTCGTCGGCGCCCTCCGCGTCGTACCGGGCGGCGAGTTCCACCGGGTCGCCGGCGTCGCGCAGGTTCTCGAAGTTCACCCCCTTGACCACCCGGCCGGCGTCTACGTCGAGGCAGGGGATGACGCGGACGGCGACGCTCACTGGGCGGCCCCCCGCACGGCCGCGAGCGCCTCTTCCAGGGTGAACGCCCCGGCGTACAGCGCCTTGCCGACGATGGCGCCCTCGACGCCGAGCGCGGTGAGGCCGGCCAGGGCGCGCAGGTCGTCCAGGCTGGACACTCCGCCGCTGGCGACGACCGGGGCCTTCGTCCGTGAGCACACGTCGCGGTACAAGTCCAGGTTGGGGCCCTTGAGCATGCCGTCCTTGAGCACGTCGGTGATCACGTAGCGGGCGCAGCCGGCGGCGTCGAGGCGGCTGAGCGCCTCGTAGAGGTCGCCGCCCTCCCGCGTCCAGCCGCGGGCCGCGAGGGTTCGGCCGCGCACGTCGAGGCCGATGGCGATCTTGTCGCCGTGCCTGGCGATAACCTCGTGGACCCAGCCGGGGTTCTCCATGGCGGCGGTGCCGATGTTGACCCGGGCGCAGCCCGTGGACAGGGCGCGCTCGAGCGAGGCGTCGTCGCGGATGCCGCCGGACATCTCGACCTTGATGTCGAGCTTGCCGGTGACCTGGGCGAGCAGTTCGGCGTTGCTCCCCCGGCCGAAGGCCGCGTCCAGGTCGACCAGGTGCAGCCACTCGGCGCCCGCGGACTGCCAGGCGAGGGCGGCATCCAGCGGGTCGCCGTAGGACGTCTCCGACCCGGCGGCGCCTTGCACGAGCCGGACCGCCTGTCCTCCGGCGACGTCAACGGCGGGCAGCAAAACCAGTGAGGTCATGGTGTCTCCAGGGATATCAAAGGGTCGCCAGCCAGTTGGACAGGACGACCGCGCCGGCGTCACTGGATTTTTCCGGGTGGAACTGGGTCGCCGACACCAGGCCCTGCTCGACGGCCGCGGCGAACGGCTCGCCGTGCTCGGTGACCGTGATCTTCGCGCCCGCCTCAAGCAGCGGCGCGGCGTCGCGCATGCGCAGGGCGTAGGAGTGCACGAAGTAGAACCTGGTGCCGTCCGGGATGCCGTTGAACAGGACCGAGCCGGCCGGGGGGGCGACGGTGTTCCAGCCCATGTGCGGCAGCACCGGGGCGTCGAGGCGCTCGACGGTGCCCGGGAAGACGCCGCAGCCCTCGGTGCGCTGGCCGTGCTCCACGCCGGCGGCGAACAGCACCTGCATGCCGACGCAGATGCCGAGGACGGGGCGGCCCGCCTCGACCCGCGCCGCGATCACCTTCTCCCCGCCGATCCGCCGGATGCCGGCCATGCAGGCGGCGAACGCGCCGACGCCGGGAACGACCAGGCCGTCGCAGTTGAGCGCGGCGTCGAGGTCGGGAGTCACCGTGACGGTGGCGCCGGCGCGGGCGAGGGCCCGCTCGGCGGAGCGGAGGTTCCCAGACCCGTAGTCGAGGACCACGACTTCAGCGCTCACAGTGCATCCTTCCGCGTGCTGCAGATGTCAAAGGACGCCCTTGGTCGACGGGACGCCCGGGGACCTGGGGTCGAGCGCCGCGGCCGCGCGCAGGGCGCGGGCCACGGCCTTGAACTGCGCCTCGACGATGTGATGCGGGTTACGCCCGTGCAGCACGTGGACGTGCAGGCAGATGCCGGCCGAGTGCGCCAGGGACTCCCAGATGTGCCTGGTGAGCGTGGTGTCGTAGGTCCCGATCATCGGCGACATGCCGTCTGGCTCGGCGTGCACCACGTAGGGGCGGCCGGACAGGTCGACGGCGGCGCGGACCAGGGTCTCGTCCAACGGGACGAGGGCGTCGCCGAACCGCTGGATGCCGGACTTGTCGCCGAGCGCCTCCTTGAGCGCCTGGCCGAGCGCGATCGAGGTGTCCTCGACCGTGTGGTGCGCGTCGATCTCGGTGTCGCCCTTGGCGCGGACGGTGAGGCCGAGGCAGCCGTGCTTGCCGAGCTGGTTGAGCATGTGGTCGAAGAAGGGGACGCCGGTCTCCACGGCGACCGGGCCGGGGCCGTCAAGGTCGACCTCCACGAGCAGCGCCGTCTCCTTGGTCTCGCGGACCACGCGGCCGGTGCGAGTGCCCGGGAGGCCGGGACGTCCAGGAGGGGCGGGAGGGCCGGGAAGAGAAGAGGTCATAGGGAGCATTCCTCCGTCAGGGCTTGCTTGAATGCGTCATTCTCCGCGGGGGTGCCGACGGTGACGCGGAGCCAGCCCTTGGGGCCGGTGTTGCGGATGAGGACGCCGCGGTCGAGCAGGCCCTGCCAGACGGCGTCCCGGTCGGGGAAGACGCCGAACAGGATGAAGTTGGCGTCGCTGTCGGCGACGGTCAGGCCGCGGCCTCTGAGCCAGCCGACCAGGTCGTCGCGGTCGCGGCGGAGCGCGCCGACGGTCGCGAGCGGCTCGTCCCGGTGGGCGAGCGCGGCACGGGCGACGGCCTGGGTGACCGTGGACAGGTGATAAGGCAGCCGCACCAGGAGCAGGGCGTCAACCACGGCCGGGTCGGCGGCGAGGTAGCCGAGCCGGGTGCCCGCGGCGGCGAACGCCTTCGACATGGTGCGGCACACCACGAGCCGCGGCCTGCCGGGCAGCAGGGTGAGCGCGCTCGGTGTGCCCGCACGGGCGAACTCGATGTACGCCTCGTCGACGACGACCAGGCCGGGCGCCGCGTCGTACACCTCCTCGACGAGCGCTCGTGGTACCGAGGTGCCCGTCGGGTTGTTCGGCGAGGTGACGAACACGATGTCTGGCCTGGTGTCGCGCACCTGCGCGGCGGCGGTGGACAGGCCGTAGCCCGCGTCGCGGCTGCCCTCGGTCCACGCGGTGCCGGTGACCTGGGAGATCAGCGGGTGCATCGAGTAGGACGGCTCGAAGCCGAGCGCGGTACGGCCCGGGCCGCCGAACGCCTGGAGCAGCTGCTGTATGACCTCGTTGGAGCCGTTCGCGGCCCACACCTGCCGTGCGGTAAGGCCGTGGCCGAGGTAGTCGGCGAGGTCCTTGCGCAAGTCGGTGGCGTCCCGGTCGGGGTAGCGGTTGAGCGTGCCGGCGACGGCGGCGACCGCGCCGGCGATCGCCCGCTGCAGGCGCTGGCTCGGCGGGTACGGGTTCTCGTTGGTGTTCAGCTGGACAGGGACGTCAAGCTGCGGGGCGCCGTAGGGGTGCAGGTGCCGCAGGTCGGGCCGGAGCAGGCCGCGGATCTCGTCGGGTGCCGTCACCGGCCCGCTTCTCCCTCGGGCACGCGGACGCGGACCGCGGCCACGTGCGCGGCGAGGTCCTCGGCGCCGCCGAGTGCGTCGACGCGGGGCGCCACGGCGGCGAGCGAGTCACGGTCGCACTCGATGACGTTGACCACCTTGAGGTACGGGTACACCGACAGCCCGCTGGTGTGCCTGGCGGTGCCGCCCGTGGGGAGCACGTGGTTGGAGCCGGCCAGGTAGTCGCCCAGGGAGACCGGGCTGTACGGGCCGACGAAGATCGCGCCGGCGTTGCGGATCGCGCTCGCGACCTTGGCGGCGTCGTCGGTCTGCACCTCCAGGTGCTCCGGCGCCCAGGCATCGGACACCGCGCGGGCGGCGGAAAGGTCGTCGACGAGCACGTAGCCGGCGTTGTTGCCGAGCGCGGTGACGACGCGCTCGCGGTGCCTGGTCAGCGGCACCTGGCGGGCCAGCTCCGCGTCGACCCTGGCCGGGGTCCCGGGGTCGGTCGTGATGAGCAGGCAGGCGGCGAGCTCGTCGTGCTCGGCCTGGCCGATCAGGTCGGCGGCGAGGTAGACCGGGTCGGCGGTGTGGTCGGCGATGATGCCGATCTCGGTCGGGCCGTTCTCGCCGTCGATCCCGACGGTGCCCTGCAGCACGCGCTTGGCCGCGGCGACGTAGACATTGCCCGGGCCGGTGATCACGTCGACCGGGGCGCACTCCTGCGTGCCGTAGGCGAACATGGCCAGGGCCTGCGCGCCGCCGACCGCGTGCACCTCGGTGATGCCGAGCAGCGCGCAGGCGGCGAGGACCGCCGGGTGCGGCAGGCCGCCGAACTCCCGCTGCGGCGGCGAGGCGACCGCGATCGACCCCACGCCCGCCGCCTGGGCCGGCACCACGTTCATCACCACGGACGACGGGTAGGCGACCAGGCCACCGGGGACGTAGACGCCGGCCCGCTCGACGGGGATGAACCTAGTTGAGACGGTCAGCCCCTCGGCGGGCACGCTGTCCTTGCGGTCCGGCAGCTGCGCCTCGTGGACCACGCGGGCGCGCCTCGCGGCCTCCTCGAGCGCGTCGCGGACCCCGGGGTCGAGGGTGGCGAGGGCATGGCTGATGGCTTCTTCGGACACCCGGGTGTGCTCGAGGTGGACGCCGTCGAAACGGAGCGTGTACTCCCGGACCGCCGCGCCGCCGCGGACGCGCACGTCCTCGGTGATGGGCTTGACCAGGTCCACGGCACGGTCGACGTCGAGCGCGGCGCGCGGCAGCACGCCGTCAAGTTCCCGCCGGGTGAGGGTGGACGCGTCGCGCCCGCGCAGGTCAATGAGGGTAGTGACGGGGCTTGCCCCGCTGTCCGAAGTCACCTGCCTAGTCTACGAACGTCGCCGGCGGCTCGCAGATCCGTCCGCATGCTGGACGCCCGCCGCCGACGACGGGCACCGACGGCGCTTCTTGCTGTTATCCTGCCGCCAGGCGCCTTTTCAGCCCCAGACGCGGTCGGATGCGATCTTGGCGCCTTCGACGAGGGCGGCGAACTTGGCCCACACGACCTCGGGGTGAGTGCGCCTGATGTGCGACGTCTGGGCGAAGCCGCAGTCCGCGCCGCCGATGACGTTCTCGCGGCCGAGGATCCTGGCGAAGCGCTCAAGCCGCTGGGCGACCAGGCGCGGGTGCTCAACCGTGGTCGTGTGGTGGGTGATGACCCCGGGGATGAGGATCTTCCCGTCGGGGAACCGCGTCCGCTCCCAGACCTCCCACTCCCACTCGTGCCGCGGGTTCGCCGCCTCGATGGAGTACGCGCCGGCGTTCACCTGCAAGATCAGGTCAACGAGGGCTTCCAGCGGCGCGTCCGCGACGTGCGGGACGTGCCAGCTGCCAAAGCAGACGTGATAGCGGACCCGGTCCGCGGGGATCCCGGCGAGCGCGTGGTTCAGCGCGTCCACCCGCAGCTGCGCCCAGCGCCGGTAGGCGCCCTCGCCCTGCTCGGCGAGGTGGTCGTACATGTTGGCGAGCACGGCGTCGTCCACCTGGAGGATGAACCCGGCCTGGTGGATGGCGAGGTACTCCTGGCGCAGCGCCTCGGCGAGGGCGTAGACGTACTCTTCCTCGGTCGCGTAGTACTCGTTCACCCCGTTGTACGCCATGCTGGCTGGCGCGACGCTGGTGAAGAATGCCTCCTGGCCCTCCCGCCCGGCCAGCGCGGCCTTGAGGTTGGCCAGGTCGCGGGCGATCGCGTCGCCGCCGGTGTACTTGACCGGCCCGACGCACGCCTGCGCGGGCGCGCCCGTGAGCGCGAACGGCATCTCCGGGTTGTCGGTGAAGAAGTCCCTGAACCGCTCCCGGTCCCGGCCCAGCCAGTGCAGCGGGACCAGCTGGTCCGGGCGGACCTCGAAGCCGGACACCCGGCCGATCGCGTACGCCGCCCAGCTCGACTTGCCGAACTCGCCGTCGTTCACGACGCTGATCCCGGTGTCCGCCTGCCTGGCGACCACGCCGGCGACCGCCGCCGCCAGCTCGCGCTCATAGGCGGCGCGCGTGTCCGCGTCCGCATCCGGTGCCGGCTCATCGACAAGGGCACCCGGCCGGATCAGGCTGCCGGTGTGGGTGGTCAGGAAGCCATGTTCGCTGCGATGCACGGTGTGCCGCTCCTTTGCCTACCGCGCGGGCGCGCTAGCTCGCGACCCGGACATGTCATTAACATCACGCGAACCGTGTTGCCCGCAAGGTCCCCTGTGTTTCCCGCTAGATCCCGGCGTCCCGGTTAGGGCTATGACGACGGCAAGGGGGGCGGCCGGCTGATTCATTCCCGTGTGGCCCGGGTTAGCGCGACGGCGACGCCCGGGGAGTGGGCTGATTGCCGGCCGGGGTGGGTTGGCCCGTGGCTGGCTGGCCCGAGACGGTGGCGGTGGGCTGATCCGAGGGGGCGGTGGCGAGCTGGCCCGAGGGGGCGGTGGTGGGCGAGGCGGCGGGGACCTTTCCTGTCGCTCCGGCAGCGGACGGCGTCACAGTCGGGGTCGGGGTGGCGGTCGCGATGGGGACTGGCGTGGCCGGCTTG
>CAZORE010000006.1:18113-76950 GCA_964581815.1 uncultured Streptosporangiaceae bacterium
CGTCACAGTCGGGGTCGGGGTGGCGGTCGCGATGGGGACTGGCGTGGCCGGCTTGGCGGTGGCAGTCGCGATGGGGACTGGCGTGGCCGGCTTGTCGGTGGCGGTCGTGACGAGGACCCGCGGGCCGTGCGGTGCGGGCCGGACGGGGCTCACCGGCGCGGCGGGCGCCGGCGGCGAGGTCGCCAGGTCAGCGAGCCCCGTCCCCGTGCCCGTGAGCAGGGCGAGCGCGCACAGGGTCCCCGCGACGGCGGCGACCCGGCGGCGCCTGCGCAGCCGCCGGCCGCGGTCCATGATCAGCATGACGTCGACCGCGCCGCCGGGATCGTTTCCCGCGCGCAGCGCCTCGCGCAGGATCTCGGTGTCCAGCCCGGTCACGGCCGCTCCCCTCCGATCGGCAACGGCCCCACCGGCTGCGACACTGCCTCGTCGCCCGCGCGGACGCGGAGCTTGGCCAGCGCGCGGGAGCTGGTGGACTTGACGGTGCCGACGGTGATGCCCAGGTCCCTGGCGACCGCCGCCTCTGGCAGGTCGAAGAGGTAGCGCATGACGATCACGGCGCGCTCCTTCACGGTGAGCGTGGCGAGTGCCCCGGTCAGCCACTGGCGGAGCGCCACCTCATCGGCCGGGTCGGGGCTGTGCCGGCGGTCGGGGAGCTCGCCGGCCGGGTACTCACGGAGCCGGCGGCGCCAGCGGTCGGTGACATGGTTGACCAGGACCTTGCGCGCGTAGGCGTAGGCGTCGTCGCGGCGGACCCTGGACCAGGCGGCGTAGGTGCGGACCAGCGCCGTCTGTGCGGCGTCCTCCGCGACGTGCCGGTCACCGGTGAGCAGGTACGCGGCATGCCGCAGCCCCCCGTAGCTCGCCCGCGCGAATTCGGCGAAGTCCTCGTCTGCCCCTGTCATTCCGTCCTTTCCGCTGGCCGCCCGGGTCTCGCGGATCGCGGGCGGCCGCCATCGCCCGGTCGCACTGCTACCGGGCGACGCCGGGCACCTGACCTGCCCCGCTTGTCCATATACGGACGGACGGGGAGAAAGGTTGCTGCCCGCCGGGCACAACTTTCGCCGCGCCCCGGCGTATTTCCCGGTGTTCGTGTCTTTACCGGAACTACCTCGAGGAGCATGCAGGTGCGGTCACACAACAAGTCGGCGCGGGCGGCAGCGGGCTGGACGCTCGGGATCGCCGCGGGCCTGGCCCTGGCGGGGTGCTCGGCGTCGGCGTCCGGCTCCGGTTCTGCGGCGTCCGCCCCGGCAAGCTCCGCGAGCACCGGGCCAAGCCAGCCGACCGCGCTCGCGGCGAGCGGAACGCCCAGCGGTGCGGTAACGGCGACCGCGGGCACCGTCGCGCCGACGGCGGCGGGCAGCGGGCGGCGGGCCTCGGCCCCGGTGGCCAGCCCGGCCGGGGCCGCGCCGACGGCGGTGCCGACCTCGGCTCCCTGCCGGGCCACGCCGGTGCCGGCGCCGACGGGCGGTAAGGCCACGCCGGAGCCGAGCCCGGCCGGCCCGGCCGGGTGCGACTCGCTGGCCGCGGTCGCGCCGGGCGTCACCGCGGCGGTCCCGTCGCCCGCGAAGACGGAGGCGCCCACGCCGGTTCCGTCGCCAACCACGGCCAGCGCGGCGCCGACGGCGAGCCCCTCGCGTCCCCGGTAGCCGGCCGGGGAGAGACCGTGCCCCGGTGGCGGCGACCCGCGCACGTTCTGGATCACTTTCCGCATCGATAGCCCAGCATATGTATTGCGGTCGTGTTCGGGCTCCTCTGTGATGGTAGGACCGCATCTACCTCAGGGGGCCGATGATCATGCCGAGCGGACCAGACGACCTGCACTCGGAAGAACGCATGGCGCTGTGGCGGCGCGCACGGCACGCGGCGGTGTGCGAGCGGACCGCGAGCGGCGGCGAGGGCGCAATCGGGCAGCCCGGCGTGCTCGAGGGCCCCGGATTCCTGTACCGCCCGCTCCAGATCCTGGTCGAGACCGGGATCATGCAGACGTCACCGGTGGAAAGCGAGCTGGTGAACCGCTACGGCGGACAGCGCGACGACGAGCTCAGCGGCAGTCTCCATGAGGCTGGAATTCCCATCGACGTGTTCACCATGCCCCCGGAGGTGTACATCCCCGGGCTCGTCGCGCGGTTGCGGGAACGTCCTTACGGCGAATGGGACGCGCCCGCGGCCAACGTCAGCCCGAACCATGTCTTCTGCGGGGAACCAGCCGGCTACACCGGCGGCCCCTACGGTGAGCCGACCAGCCAGGACCCGATCGACGAGAAGAAGTTCGGTGAGCCGACGGCGGGGGCGCCACAGATCGCCGTCCTCGACACCGGCTACGACACGCAGATCCAGACCCTGCCGCACCGCGGCCTTGAGCCGCGGGTCGGCTACCAGCCTGGCCCCGGCTCGCCCGAGACCATCATGGACGGCCAGTACCTCGCGCAGGAGGCCGGGCACGGCACGTTCATCGACGGCATCATCATGCAAGTGGCCCCGCAGGTGAGCATCAACCAGGTCCAGGTGCTCACCCCGGACGGGGTCACCGATGACACCACCCTGGCGCACGCGATTGCCGGGCTGGCGAACAGTGCGCCGGTCATCAATCTCTCGCTTGGCGGTTACACCTACGGGGACACCCCGCCGCCAGCCACGAGCGCCGCCATCGCCGCGCTCCCCGACACCGTGGTGGTGGTCGCGGCGGCGGGCAACAACCAGTCGTCCGAGCTGTTCTGGCCGGCGGCGTGCAAGACCGTGGTGGCGGTCGGGGCCCTCGACACGACCCAGAGCCCGCCGCAGGTGGCGGGCTTCAGCAACTACGGCTCCTGGGTCGACCTCTACGCGCCGGGTGTGACCGTTTACAGCACCTACCTGCGGGCGAACTGGCTGCTGCCGAATGACACGCCGCCGGCCCGGTCGATGGACGGCTGGGCGACCTGGAGCGGCACATCGTTCGCGGCGCCGCAGGTCGCGGCCGCGATCGCGAACATGCTGCTGACGTCGGGCGGAACCGCGCGCCAGGCGGCGCACTCGGTGCTCACCCAGGCGCATTGGCTGCCCGTGACCACGCTGCGGGGCATCACCGGGGTGTACACCTACATCCCGGTGCCCGGCGTGATCTACCCCGCGTGACGGCGTTACCCGCCGTACCCGAGGCAGACCAGGGTCGCCGCGGCCAGCCGCGCCAGCGGGCCGTCCGCGGCGGCCGCCGCCGTCACCTCCGCCAGGGCCGCCGCCGGCGTGGCGCCCTCGCCGACCCGCCGGTGCCAGCCGTGCGCTAGCCGCGCGCTGACCCCATCGGGCAGCGGCAGCAGCGGGGCGATCACGGCGCTGGCGCCGACCGCGAGCAGTGCCGCGGCGAGCCCGGTCATCTCATCACCCGGCCCGGCCGTGGACAGCGCCGAGTCGCAGGCGGCCAGCATGATGGTCCGCGGCGCGCTGCCCAGGCGCTCCAGGTCATACACGGTCAGCGGCCCGTCGGCGAGCAGCAGCGAGGAGAACAGCGGGTTGTCCGCGCGGAAGCTGCCGTGCGCGGCCACGTGGGCGACGTCCGCCCCGTCCAGCGCCCGCAGCGCCGCGCTCACCGTCGCCTCGCGCCCGGTGAGCACCTGCGCGCCGGGATAGACCGCCGACAGTGCCTCGATCTCGTCGGCGGCACCCTCCAGGCCGGGGCCCGCCACCAGGACGACGCGCCGTCCCGCGCGCGGCGCGGGCTCCCGCGGCAAGGCCTCCGCCTGCCCCCGTGTCGCCCGCCCCGGTGTCGCCTGCCCCGGTGCCACCCGCGTCCTCGCCGCCAGCCAGCTCGCGGCCGACGGCGCGACCGTCACCGGGCGGCCGGCGCAGCCCGGCAGCATCGGCCAGGGCAGCGACCTCAGGCTGCCCGGCGGCACCAGGACAAGCGGGCACCCGCCGGGCAGCGGGGCGAGCGGTGCGAGCAGCGCGTCATCGAGCCGGCCGGCCGCGTGCGCGGTCAGGTCGGCGGCGGCGCGCAGCGAGGCGGCGGACCCGTGGCCGGTCAGCAGGCGGCGCCAGGCGAATCGCAGCGCATCGAGTTCCGCGGCGACCGGGTTCGCCGGGCCAAGCGCCCGCAGCGCCGGGCGCCCGGCCCCGATGATCACCGCGTACAGGTCGCCGTCGCTCTCGACGTACTCAACGAGCACGCGGCCGGCGAGGGCAGTGGTGAGGCGCGTTACGGTCGCGGCGTCCGGGTCCCGACCCGGGTGCCCGCCCGCCTCGGCCTGCTCCCCTGGTGCCTGCTCCCCCGGTGCGTGCCGCAGGCGCTGCCGCAGCTGCTCCTCGAGGGCGTGCTGGCGGCGGCTGAGCGCCTGGACGGGCGCGCCGCTGAGCCTGGCATTCTCCGCCTCGTCCGCCGCGAGGCGGAGCGCGGTCCGCAGTTCCGCCAGTCTCTCGTCCGCTGGCGGAAGCACCGGCCGGATCCGTAGTGCCGCGGCGCGGTACCGTTCCGCGGAGCAGAGCACCCGCTCGGCGTCGCCTTCCTCGACGGCCAGCGCCACGCCGAGCGCCGCGAGTTCCGCTACCTGGCCGGCGACGAGCACCCGGAGCTCGGTGGCGCCGAGCATCGCCCGCTGCTGGTCGGCCGCCGCGAGCCCGGCCGAGACCGCCGCATAGGCGCCGCGCCGGTCACCGCTCTGCACGCGCAGCAGGGCCAGGGCATGCCAGGCGCGCGCGCGCCGCTCGAGCTGGGCGGCCCGCCTGGCCCGGGCCGCCGCCCGCAGCTCAGCCGTGGCGAGGTCGAGGCGCCCCAGGTCGGTGGCGATCCGCGCGATCAGCAGGCGGATGTCAAGTGCCTCGGTTCCCCATCCGGTGGCTTCCAGCCGCCGCGCCGCCTCCCGCGCCAGCCGCAGCAGCCTCGGCGAGCGCTCGCCGCCCGCCCAGGCGGCGTGCACCTCCACGTACAGCGCCGCCGCCGCCCAGCTGGGGCGGTGCTGGCGGGTGAAGCCGCGCCGCGCGGCGGCGGCGCTGGCGCCCGCCGGGCCCGGCTCTCCCGCGGACAGCTGTGCCCGGGCGAGCAGCAGCTGGACTTCCGCGAGATCCGCCGCCTGCCCGCCCTGCGACAGCTCCGCGACCGCCGGGGCTATCGACTGCAGTGCCTCGTCGGCGAGGCCGGCGGACAGCAGCACCCCGCCCTTTTCCGTCAGCAGCGACGCAATGGGCCGGTCGGCCTTGCGGAACGCCTCGATGGCGCTGTCGAACGCGGCGAGCGACGCGGGGATGTCGCCGCGCTTCCCCTCGATGATGCCGAGGTTCCACCGCGCGCTCGCCCGCGACCATGGCAGGTCAAGGACCGCGAAGAGCTCGTCGGCCCTGGTGTTGTCGGCCTTGGCCCGGCGCGGGTCTCCCCGGTAGGCGTGCAGTATGGCCCGGTTGTTCCGCAGCCGGGCCTCCCAGAGCCGGTCGTGATGGCGCCGCAGCGCGGGAAGCGCGGTCGCGTAGACCGCGAGCGCGTCGTCGAGATGGCCGGAGCGCTGCAGGACGAGGCCGCGCTGTGCGAGCGCCCGCGCGCGGTCCAGACCGCGCATGGTCCCGACCGCCGCTTCGGCGTCCCGCAGTGCCGCGCCAGTCCTGCCCTGCGACAGCAGCACGAAGGCCCGGCTCATCCTGGCCCGCGCGGCAACCTGGGGCAGTCCGGCCGCGGTCGCGACGCGGACGGCCGCGTGCAGCGCGGTCAGCGCGCCGTTGAGGTCACCGAGCTCGTGTGCCGCCAGGCCGAGCGCACGGTGCGCCGTCGACTGCGCGCCTCGGTCACCGTGGCGGCGCGCGAGTTCAACCGCCCGCGCCGCCTGGGCGGCCGCGCGGGCCGGGTCGGCGGGCACCAGGTCGAGTGCCGCCCCCGCCGCCTCGGCGGCGGTCTGCGTCTCGGTCCCGGCGTGCTGCGGCACGGCGGTTCCCCCTTCTGTTCCTGGACCTCGGTTCCCTAGACCGCGGTCCAGCTGGTCAGCAACGTGCTCCCGTCGGCCAGCGAGCAGCGGAGCCGGAACGGCCCGGCCGGCAGGTCGCCGACCGAGAACCGTCCGTGGTCGTCCACCGGCACGTCGACCGCCCTGGCGCCCGCCACCTGGACCTGCAGGAGCGCCGTGACGGCGCCGACGAGCTGGCCGATAACGTCACGGCGAGCGCCGCGCGCGGTGACCTCGCACTCGATCACGGTGTCGGCGGCCTCGAAGGACAGCATCCGCGCGCCTAGGCCCCTGACGGCGGTGGCGGACGCGCCTACGGCGGAGTCGCGGACCAGCTCGGCGACGCGGGCGTCGATCTCGCGCAGGCCGAACGCGGCGCGCGCGGTCGTGATCAGCGCCTCGGGCACCGGGTCGGCCTCGGCCGCGACCCGGCGCAGGTCCGCGAGGAGCTGGTCGTCGGCCGCGTCGGGCCGCTGGCCGTCACTGGGCTGCTGATCGGTCACGGTGGTCTCCGGTCCTGTTCAGGCGGATACCCTGCTCACGCGGTATCCGCCGTCTGTTCGGTGCTTTACATAAGTGCGCGCAGCTTGTCGAGGCATCGCCCCTTGGTCGGGCCGATGCTGCCGACCTTCATGCCGAGCGCGGCGGCGACATCGACGTACGCGGGTGGCGGGTCCGCCATCAGGACGCGGAGCAGTCGCTGGCAGGGCTCGTCGAGCCGGGCCAGTGCCCGCCACAGCTCGGCGGCGCGCTCGTCCCGCAGCAGCGCCGCGTCGGGTGCCGGGCCGTCGTCGGGGATATCTGGCAGTTCGGCGGACGACTCGGCGTGCCGGTCGGTGCGCCGCATCAGGTGGATGCACTCACGGCGGGCCGTCGTCGCGAGCCAGCCAGAGACCCGCTCCGGGTCCGCGATCTTGTCCATGTGCTCGACCAGTCGCAGCCACGTTGTCTGCACCACGTCGGCGGCGTCGGCGGTACTAAGCCGGTGGGAGCGCGCGATGGACCACAGCAGGCTGGTGTGCCGCTGCACCAGGGCATCCCACGCGCCCTGGTCTCCGGCGGCCGCGGCCTTAAGCAGCTCCCCGTTACTCCCGTCCACGAGCAATGATTGGCGCATTCGTGACGCTTCGTCAATGCATTTGCGCGCACGGGAGCGGCGATGCCGGGCGGCGGCCGCGCTCCCGTGGCACTTCAGGCGTTGCCTGGAGGGGACGGGCACGTCACACCAGGGTGAACGGCTCGCTCTGCAGGATCGACACGACCTGGTCGTTCACGCTCACCAGCGACGCCACGTACTGCAGGACGTGGCCGGCGTACGGGTTGGGGTTGGGCACGTTGACCGTGAAGCTCTGCTGGGTGTCGTAGTCGTCCGGCCCGTTCTTGTTCCACAGCGGCACAGTGAAGGACTGGGCTGGGATCACCGGGTTGAGGTTCGCGGCGGCCGTCATGGCCGTCAGGTCCATCGCCGTGACGGTCAGCGTGTACGGCGCGGCGGAGTTACCGATCACGTTGCCCGCGTTGCCTTCGATGACGACGTCGAAGGTCGCCGTGGCGGCCTGCCCGGGCGCCGGGGCGTTGGGGGCGTTGTCCTGGATCGTGCTGCCGTGCTGTGCGGTCAGGACCTCGATGAGCTGTGCGTCGTTTGCGTTCACTGGAGTCTTTCCCTGTCCCGGGTATCCGCGGCGGGATTGCCGCTCACTGGGATGAGGCGGCCAGGCCTGGCGCAGATACACGGCCGGCCCGGTGCCGCCGCCGGCCGCCGCTCGCGGGCCGCGGCGCTATTCGGGAGCAGGGCTATCCGGGGGCGGGGCCTCGGGGGCGGGGCTATTCGGGGCGGGGCGGGTGCCCCACTCGGCGATCAGCAGCACGAGGGCGGTGAGCAGCGGCCACAGGGCCAGGGCGCTTTTCGCCCCGAGGGCGAGCGAGGCGGGAAACAGCGTGCCTGCCGGGCTCGACCCGATCTCCCGGTTAAAGGCGGACAGGCCGACCTGCCCGCCGGCCCACATCATGGTCAACCCGCCGGCCACCGCCCCGAGGATAAGCGCCAGCGCGACCGAGGCCCGGGCCGCCCCGTCGCGCGGGGCGACGGCAAGCCGGTAGCCGAGCAGCCCGGTGAGCAGGCCGGCGACCACGGCGATCGCGCTGAACCAGGCGTCCGCCCCGAAGAAAGCGCGGGTCTCCGTATTGACTATCTCCGCGGTGCCCGCGCTGACCTCCTGAAGCAGCACCCGGGGGGCGACCTCGCCCCAGATCAGGCCGCCGAGCAGGCCGAGCGCCGCGCTGCCGGCGAGCAGCGCCACGGACCAGATGACGGACGAGCGGGCGGTCGGGCGGGCATCGGGCGGGACGGGCAAACCCGGCACCTCAGGCCGCTCTGGCACCATAGCCATCCCCGACATCACCTCTCGCCTCCTCCCGTGATCGTACGCGGGAACCGGACCGTACACGCCGCGCAAGTCCTCGCCGTGGCCCGTTTGAGAGCCGACCCTGCGGGCAGTCGACAGCGGCAAGCCGACGTACCGGAGGACACAATGTCTGCTGGCACCATTATCGTGATCGTTGTCGTCTTGGTGCTCCTGGCCGTGGTGGCGGCCGTCGTGAGCATGCGGATCGGCCGCAGGACAACCGAGCGGTCCGTCCACGGCGCGGAGTACGACCGGCTGGCCGGCGAGATCGGCCCGCGCAAGGCTCAGGCGGAGTTCGCTAAGCGCCGCCAGCGCGTCGACGGGCTGGGCATCAAGTCGCTCAGCGACGAGCGGCGAGCCGCCTACACCGGGCAGTGGGATATCGCTCAGGAGCAGTTCGTCGACAACCCGGCGCAGTCGGTGCGCGCGGCGGCGGCGATGATCGCCGCCGTCACGGCCGACCGCGGGTACGAGGTCAGCGACCATGAGCAGCTCCTGACGGATCTCTCCGTCTACCACGGGCGTTATCTCGACGGCTACCGGCAGGCGCGCACCACCGCCGCGCGGGCCGGCCAGGCCAGCACCGAGGCACTGCGGCGGGCGCTGATCAGCTACCGGGTCCTCTTCTTCGACCTGCTCGGACCGGCCGGCGCCGCCGGGCAGGATCGTGGCCAGACTCCGCCGGAGCTCGCGCCGGCGACGGCCAAGGTGCCCGGCCAGCGGCCGTGGCAGCAGGTCACCCAGGGGCGGCACCCGAAGACCAGGCGCCAGGAAGACGCCGACGACGTGCCAGTCGCCCGGTCCTGACGGCCACCCGGCCGTGATGGCCAGCGCGGCCACAGCGGCGGGCCAGCCCGATGAGGCAGGCGCGGCACGTACCGCGCGATGAGAAATGACATGCCCGTGCAGTGAGAGAGGACAGGGCGATGAGCCTGCTGCGGAACTTTTCACCCGGTGGCGGCCAACCGGACGATGACGACGAGCAGCCGACCTCGGCAGCGCAGCCGACCTCGGCAGAAGACCCGGACGAGACCGCCCCGCGGGGCGGCGGCCAGGCGCCCGGCGCCGCCCGGTACGCCTTCGCCGCCCCGGCGGCCGGCACCGCTTCCGGCGCCGACCCGGCGCCCGTCACGGTGGTACCTTCCGAGGTCGTTAACGAGCCCGGTCTCGCGGAGGAGACAGGACCAGAGCCCGCTTCCGATGCGTCCGCTGCCGAGGTGACGCCGCCTGCCCTGGAGACCTCTGCTCCTGGCGCGACGCCAGCGCCTGACTTCGAGGCGCCCGCGCCGGTGACGACGCCGGTGCCTACCTTCCAGCCGAGGCAGGCGCCTTTCCCGTCGCCCAGGACGACGGGCGAGGACGGGCCGGCCGCCCAGGCGGCGCCCGTGACGGAGCCGGACTTCGCCGCCCCGCTATTGAGCGGCACGGCGGAGCTGCGCGCCCGGTGGCAGCGGGCACAGGGCGATTTCGTCGACGACCCGCAGGCGGCGGTCAGTGCCGCCGACGACCTCGTCGGGCAGACGGCGGAGGCGCTGGTGGACGCGGTCCGCCAGCGCCAGCGGCAGCTGCGCACGGCGTGGGAGCGCGGCCCGGCGGACGGCTCGCCGGCGGCGGCGGCGGACGGGCGGACGCCTACCGCGATGGCGCCGGGCGCACCGGACACCGAGCAGCTGCGGCTGATGATGCAGCGCTACCGGGCGCTGTTCAACGAGCTCACCCGGCCCTCGTAGCCATCGCGTTCTCCCGACCGGTTCGGCGGGCCGCGCTAGGCCGTCAGCTCGCGCCTCGGCCAGGAGCGACGCGACTGCGCTGACGTCGGCCAGGCGGGTTCCTGGAGGGCTTAGCGGCGGCCACCGTGTGGTGGCGGAAGACCGCGACGGGTTCACGCGAACCTGTCGGCCGGCTGAGTGTCGGCGAGCGAACGGCGGCGCGGTTACATGCGGTCGAACGGCTCGGGGTAGGCGAACTCGCCGCGGAGCGCCGGGTCGTAAACGGTGAGGGTGCGAACCTGGAAGTGCTCTGCCCACTCGGGGCGCTGCGGCGTGATGCCGTAATCACTCGCCAGGCAGAAGCCGAACCTCGGGTAATAGCTGGTCGAGCCGAGCAGCACGACCATGGGCTCGCCGAGGGCGTCGGCGGCGCCGAGCACCGCGTGCATCAGCGCCTGGCCGACGCCGCTGCGCTGGCGGTCCGGGCGCACCGACAGCGGCCCGAGGGCGAGCACCGCGGACGTGGCGACGGTTCCCCTGGTGCACAGCACGTGCCCGGCGAGGTCGCCGTCCGGGTCGACGGCGACGAGTGAGAGCTCGGGGATCCACGCAGGGCTGGCGCGCAGCCAGTCGACCAGGGGCGCTTCCACCGGGACGTCCTCCCCCGGCCTGGCGAACGCCGCGGCCGTGACCGCGCGGATCGACACCTCGTCCCCCGCCAGTTCCCGTCGCACGAGCATGCCGGCACGATGCCAGGGCGGGGCTGAGCTCGCAACTGGATTTCGCTGAGTGCGGGAGGGTTCGGCCACGCCACAGGGCTGTGTTGGGACAGGCTAATGATGTTGCAGATGGTGACTGGTGGGGTAGCGGGACGGGCGGAGCACGCCTGCGTTCTGGATGATCCTTGGGTCAGCTGGCAATGCAGGAAGGGCCGAGGAGCTGCTTGAGGTCGGCGTGGAGGGCGGGGCTGGCGGTGACGCGGAGCTTGTCGTCGAGGCGGAGCACCCTGGTCTTCTGGCTGCTGCGCAGGCGGAGGTGCACCTCCGTGGTGCCCGGGTGGGTGCGCAGGACCTCACGGAGCTGCTCGACGACCGGTACGGTGCAGCGGTTCTCCGCGAGGGACAGGACGAAAGGGGCGGTACCGTCGGCGGCGGTGGCCAGGTCGGGGATGGTCATGTCCATCGCGATGAGCTTGGGCACGTCCTCGCGGCGGTCGACCTTGCCTTTGACGATCACGATCGCGTCGTCGGCGATCGCGGTCGCGTAGAGCTGGTAGCTGTTGGGGAAGAACAGCACCTCGATCGCGCCGCCGAGGTCCTCGAGGGTGGCGGCGGCCCACGCGTCGCCCTTCTTGGTGACCTTGCGGGTGACGCCGGACAGGATGCCGCCGATCTTGACGATCTGGCCGTCACCCCGGCCACGCTGCGGCACCGCGGCCACCGGAGCGGCCGGGCGGTCCTCGTCCCCGTCGTCCTCGTCCTCCTCCGCGGCGCCCATCAGCTCGGCGACGGAGATGTCGGTGTCCTTCGCGATGACATGCTCGATGCCGAGCAGCGGGTGGTCGGAGACGTACAGGCCGAGCATCTCCCGCTCGAAGTTCAGCCGGGTCTTCTTGTCCCACTCGGCGTCCGGTATCGCCACCTCGAAGGCGGCCTCGGCCTCCACGTCGCCGCCGAACAGGGAGTCCTGGCCGATCGCCTCGTTGCGCTTGATGTCGATGACCGAGTCGACCGCCTGCTCGTGGATGAGCGCCAGGCCCTTGCGCGGGTGGCTGAAGGAGTCGAACGCGCCCGCCTTGATCAGCGACTCGATGACGCGCTTGTTGCACACGACGGCGGGGACCTTGCGCAGGAAGTCCGCGAACGAGGTGAACTCGCCCTTGGACTTGCGGGTCGCGACGATCGCGTCGACGACGTTCACGCCGACGTTGCGGATCGCGGCCAGGCCGAACCGCACGTCCTCGCCGACGGCGGTGAACGTGGCGACCGACGCGTTGACGTCCGGCGGCAGCACCTTGACGCCCATGCGCCGGCTCTCCGACAGGTACAGCGCGGACTTGTCCTTGTCGTCGCCGACGGAGGTGAGCACGGCGGCCATGTACTCGGCGGGGTAGTTCGCCTTGAGGTAGGCGGTCCAGTAGGACACCAGGCCGTAGGCGGCGGAGTGCGCCTTGTTGAAGGCGTAGCCGGCGAACGGGACGAGGACGTCCCACACCGCCTGGATGGCCTTGTCGGAGTAGCCCCGCTCCTTGCAGCCCGCGTGGAACGGCTTGAACTCCTTGTCCAGGATCTCCTTCTTCTTCTTGCCCATGGCCCGGCGCAGCAGGTCGGCCTGTCCCAGGGTGTAGCCGGCCAGGATCTGCGCGGCGCGCTGCACCTGCTCCTGGTAGACGATCAAGCCGTAGGTGGGCTCGAGGATCTCCTTGAGCGGCTCTTCGAGCTCGGGGTGGATCGGGGTGATGTCCTGCTGCTTGTTCTTGCGCAGCGCGTAGTTGGTATGGCTGTTGACGCCCATCGGGCCCGGCCGGTACAGGGCGCCGAGCGCCGAGATGTCCTCGAAGTTGTCCGGCTTCATCTGGCGCAGCAGGGTCCGGTAGCCGCTGGAGTCGAACTGGAACACGCCGAGCGTGTCGCCGCGGGTCAGCAGGTCGTAGGTGGGCTTGTCGTCCAGCGTGAGGCTGAGCAGGTCGATCTTGATGCCCCGGTTCGCCTCGATGGCCTTCACCGCGTCGGCCATGATCGTCAGGTTGCGCAGGCCGAGGAAGTCCATCTTGAGCAGCCCGAGGTCCTCGCAGGTCGGGTAGTCGAACTGCGTGATGACCGCGCCGTCCTGGTGCCGCGTCCACACCGGGATGTGGTCGGTGAGCGGCTCGGCGGACATGATCACGCCGGCGGCGTGCACGCCGGGCTGGCGGATCAGGCCCTCGATGCCCTGGGCCGTGTCGATGATCTGCTTGACCTCGGCCTCGGTGTTGTACAGGTTGCGGAGGTCGCCCGCCTCACCGTAGCGGGGGTACTCCTCGTCGAAGATGCCCTTGAGCGGGATGTCCTTGCCCATCACTGCCGGGGGGAACGCCTTGGTGATGCGGTCGCCGAGGGCGTAGGGGAAGCCGAGGACCCGGGTGGAGTCCTTGATGGCGGCCTTCGCCTTGATCGTCCCGTAGGTGATGATCTGGGCGACCTTGTCCGAGCCAAACTTCTGCGTGACGTAGCGGATGACATCGGCGCGGCCGCGCTCGTCGAAGTCGATGTCGATGTCCGGCATCGAGATCCGCTCCGGGTTCAGGAACCGCTCGAAGATCAGGCCGTGCACCAGCGGGTCGAGGTCGGTGATGCCCATCGCATAGGCGACGATGCTGCCCGCCGCGGAGCCGCGGCCCGGGCCGACCGCCACGCCGTTGCTCTTCGCCCAGTTGATGAAGTCGGCGACCACCAGGAAGTAGGCGGGAAAGCCCATCTGACAGATGATCGAGATCTCGTACTCGGCCTGCTTGCGGCGGGTGTCGTCGATCCCGTCCGGGTACCGCTTCGCCATGCCCTTCCAGACCTCGTCGGCGAACAGCGCGTCCTCGGACTCGAAGCCCTCAGGGATCGGGAAGCGGGGCATCAGGTTGACGAACTCGAACATGCCGGCCGTGTCGACCCGGTCGGCGACAAGCAGCTGGGAGTTGCGGCAGCCCTCGCGCCAGATGTCGTCGGTGCGGACCGCGTACATCTCAGCCGGCGACTTGATGTAGTAGCCGGTGCCGTCGAACTTGAACCGGTCCTCGTCGGCGAGGGTCTTGCCGGTCTGGATGCACAGCAGGAGCTCCTGCGCCTGGGCGTCAGACTCCTTGCTGTAGTGGGAGTCGTTGGTGACCAGCGGCGGGATGCCGAGCTTCTTGCCGATCTCAAGCAGGCCCGTCCGGACCCGGCGCTCGATGTCCAGGCCGTGGTCCATCAGCTCGAGGAAGTAGTTCTCCTTGCCGAAGATGTCCTGGTACTCGGCGGCGGCCCGGAGCGCCTCCGCCTCCTGGCCCAGGCGCAGCCGCGTCTGCAGTTCCCCGCTCGGGCAGCCGGTGGAGGCCATCAGGCCGGCTGAGTGCTCGGCGATGATCTCCTTGTCCATCCGGGCCCACTTGGTCAGCCAGCCCTCGGCGTAGGAGCGGCTAGTGAGCTTGAAGAGGTTATGCAGGCCCTCGTTGTTCCTGGCCCAGATCGTTTTGTGCAGGTAGGAGCCGGACGCGGAGACGTCGTCTTGCTTCTGGTGCGGCTGGCCCCACAGGACGCGGTTCTTGTTACCCCGGTGCTCGGGCGCCACGTACGCCTCGATGCCGATGACCGGGGTGACCCCGGCCTCCTTGGCCTGCCGGTGGAACTCGGCCGCGCCGAACATGTTGCCGTGGTCGGTCATCGCCACGTGCGTCATGCCCTGCGCCGTGACCTCCTTGAACAGCTCCTTGAGCCGGGCGGCGCCGTCAAGCATCGAGTACTCGGTGTGCACGTGCAGGTGGGCGTAGGGGGTCTCAGCCATGCGCGATCATCGCCTCCTGCAGGTGCCTTCAGTTGTCGGTGTTCCGAAAGCACCGGGCACGCTCCGCGCCGCCGTTCCCGTGGGTGCCGGGGGTGAGCGGGCGGGTGGCTGCGCCGGTGTTTTAGCTACCTTAGCGGTTGCCGGGCCGCGGGTGTTGGTACCGCGCCGGGGACAACGTAAACGCTGGCGCGCGGCCAGAGCGCTCGGCCTAGCCTGTCAGCAGGTGCCAGGAAAGGAGCGCGCCGTGTCAGTGGTCTCCGTTGTCTTCGATGTCGGTGAGACGCTGCTCGACGACAGCCGCGAGTTCGGTGCGTGGGCAGACTGGATCGGCGTGCCGCGGCACACTTTCTCCGCCGTCCTGGGCGCCGTGACCGCGGCCGGGCGGGACAACGCGGACACGTTCCAGTACTTCCGTCCGGGCTTCGATGTGGCCGCCGAGCGCGAGCTCAGGGAGCAGGCCGGCGCCGGAGAGGACTACGGAGAGGCCGACTTGTACCCCGACGTCCGGCCTACTTTGGCTGCGCTGCGCGAGATGGGCCTGTGGGTCGGCATCGCCGGGAACCAGACCGCCAAGGCCGGCCGCATCTTCCGCGAGCTGCGCCTGCCCGCGGACTTCATCGCTACGTCCTCCGAGTGGGGAGTCGCCAAGCCCGACCCTGCTTTCTTCGCCCGTGTCGTGGACGCCGCCCCAGGCAGCCCTGGGGAAATCGTCTACGTCGGTGACCATCGCGACAACGACCTAGCTCCTGCCAAGGCTGCCGGGCTGCGCACGGCGCACATCCGCCGCGGTCCGTGGGGGCACCTATGGGCAAACGACTCCCTCGTCGCCGGACTAGCAGATTGGCGCATCACGTCCCTGGCCGAATTGCCCTCCCTGCTAGCCCCCGAACTCCAGCGCGTGCCCGGCGAGCAACACCCGGCCCGTTAGCTTCCGGCCTGCACGGGAGGGGGACGGGGGCGGCTGGGGTGTCAGCCGCGCCCCTTCTGGCCCCGTTCTTTGGGCCAGACGAGGGCGCGGGGACACCTCCCGCCCCTGTTCCCCGCACGTTCCGCCTACCGCTCTCCGACACGCCTGAGAGAGTCACGGGTTTGTCGCTCCGGGCAGCCGGGGGTATTGGTTCCGCGCCGGGGAGCCGGCAAAGGGAAAGCGGGCACCGGCCCGTGCTCAGGGCCCGTGCTCAGGCAGTCGCGCTCAGGCGGTCGTGGTCGTCCGGGCCGGGATGCGGTCAGGGGCCACGTGGACGCCCTTGGGCGCGAGTTCGTCGATGCGGATCTCCCACTTGGACCCGCGGGTGGCCGTGACCAGGACGAAGGCCACGTGCCCCACCGCGGAGGCCTTCGCGCGGAAGTTGATGCCCTTCGGGCTGATCCCGTCATCGCAGGTGACGCTCCACTTGAGGCCGATGCCCGGGCTGGAAAGCTGCGCGGTGCCCCGGCCCATGCAGTTCAGCCAGAACACCATGTCGGCCCTGACCTTGACGTGGAACCCGCCGGGGTCGGTGCCGGTCTGCGGCTTCTGCACCTGCGTGTACACGTTGTTGCCGAGGCCGTTGTACGTCTCCGGCACCGGGAACGACGCGAAGTTAGTCGGCGCCGCCGTCGCCGTATAGTGCGTCGGCACCGGGCCGACGGCGGGCGAGTTGTACCTCGCGCCGGGCGGCGCCGCCGAGCAGCCGACCGCCAGCGGCACCGCGGCCAGGCACAGGCACGCGGCGAGCGAATGACGGAGCAGGAGTTGAATCCGCACGTTCACGCGACCCCTCCGGGAGTTAGCTTTCAGGCGCCACGTACGCCTCGATGCCAATAACCGGGGTGATTTCGGTTTTAGCTACTTTAGCGGTTCACGAGCCGCGGGTGCTGGCCCCGCGCCGGGGAGGCAGGAACCGGGAAACCGGCAGCGGGCGCGGTGCTCAGCCGGTCGTGGTCGTCCTGGTCGGGATGCGGTCCGGAGGCGGGTGAACGCCTCTGGGCGCGACGTCGTCGATGCGGATCTCCCACTTGGACGTGCGGGAGGCGGTAACCAGGACGAAGGCCACGTGTCCCACGGCGGAGCCCTTCGGGGTGAAGGTGATGCCCGCCGGGGTGCCTCCGTCGCCGCAGGGGACGCTCCAGCTGAGGCTGATGCCGGGGCTCGACAGCTGGGCGGTGCCCTTGCCGATGCAGTTCAGCCAGAACACCATGGAGGGCTTAACCGTGACGTGGAAGCCACCGGGGGCGGTGCCGCTCTTCGCCTTCTGCACCATCGTGTACACGCTGTTGCCGAGGCCGTTGTACGTGTCGGGCACCGGGAACGGCGGGAAGTCGGTGATGCCAGGGTGCCGCTGCACCGGGCCGACGGCGGGCGAGGTGCGCGTGGCGCCGGGCGGCGCCGCCGAGCAGCCGGCCGCCAGCAGCACCGCGGCCACGTACAGGCACGCGGCGAGCGAATGACGCAGCGGGGGTTGGATCCGCACGTTCATGCCACCTTCCGGGAGTTAGCTTTCTGCGGCCAGCACATCGAGGGCATGCGCGAGGTCGTCCGGGTACGGCGACTCGAAGACCACCTCGCGCCCGGTGGACGGGTGCTCGAAGGACAGGCGTACCGCGTGCAGCCACTGCCTCGTCAGGCCAAGGTGGGCCGCCAGTACCGGGTCTGCCCCGTAGAGCAGGTCACCGCAGCACGGATGGCGCAGCGCGGCCATGTGCACCCGGATCTGGTGGGTGCGGCCCGTCTCCAGGCCGACGCGCAGGAGCGACGCAGCGCGGAACGCCTCCATGGTGTCATAGTGCGTGACCGAAGGGCGGCCATCCGCGACAACCGCGAAGCGGCCGTCGCCCGACGGATGCCGGCCGATCGGCGCGTCGACCGTGCCGCGCAGCGGGTCGGGATGACCCTGGATCAGCGCGTGGTAAGTCTTCGACACGGTCCGGTCGCGGAACGCCTGCTTGAGGGCGCTGTAGGCCGGCTCGCTCTTCGCCACGACCATCACGCCGGTGGTGTTCGCGTCGAGCCGGTGCACGATGCCCTGCCGCTCGGCCGCGCCGCTGGTGGACACGCGGTGCCCGGCGCCGAGCAGCCCGCCGATCACCGTCGGCCCGGTCCAGCCGGGGGTCGGGTGCGCGGCCACGCCGCGCGGCTTGTCGACGACAACGATGTCGTCGTCCTCGTACAAGATGCCCATGCCGGGGACCGGCTCCGCGATGACGGCCGCGCCGGCGCCCGGTGGCGGCGGCAGCGTCACCGCCAGCTCGGCCCCGGCCATGACCCGGTCGGACTTGACCGCGGGCCTGCCGTCGACGAGCACGTCGCCGGCCGCGATGAGCTCGGCGGCGCCGGCCCGGGAGAAGCCGAACATCCGGGCGAGGGCCGCGTCGAGCCGCTCGCCGTCCAGGCCCTCGGGGACATAGACGAGCCGGCCGGTCGCGCTCACGGCCCCGTCGGCTCCGACGGCTCCGACGGCTCCCGCGGCTCGTCGTCCGGGCCGACCCCAGGCTGCCCGACGCTGCGGGTGCCGTCCAGGTGGTAGCCGCGCAGGGCGAGGATAACCGTCAGGATGCCGCCGCAGACGATCGCCGAGTCGGCCAGGTTGAATATCGGGTAATACCTGGGCACCACGCCGATCCAGTCGACGACGTAACCGCGGAACAGCCCCGGTGCCCGGAAGATCCGGTCGCCCAGGTTCCCCATCGCGCCGCCGAGCAGCAGGCCGAGCGCGATCGCCCAGCCGACGGAGTACAGCCTGCGCGCGGTCCGCGCGATATACACGACGACGCCGAACGCGATCACGGTGAAGACGATCGTCTCGCCAGTGCCGACGCTGAACGCCGCGCCCGGGTTGCGCGTCAGCCACAGCGTCAGCACGTTGCCGAGGAGGTGGACCGGCTGGTCGGGGCGCAGGTGCGCCACGACGATGGCCTTGGTGGTGATGTCGGCGGCGAGCACGAAGGCCGCGACCGCGGCGAGCACGGCCATCCGCCGCCTGCGCGGCGTGCCCGCGCCCCGGCCGGCGTCCTGCTGGCCAGCCCCGGGTTGACTGGCCCCGGGTTGACTGGCCCCGTGTTGGCCGGCAGAGGGCACGGCTGGGCTCAGCGGCGTTCCTGGCGCTGCTTGCACGCCACGCACAGGGTCGCCCGCGGGAACGCCTGCAGGCGGGCCTTGCCTATCGGCTTGCCGCACGATTCGCACACTCCATAGGTTCCGGCCTCGATCCGCGCCAGGGCGTGCTCGGTCTGCTCGAGCAGCTCGCGCGTGTTATTGCTCAGCGCGAGCTCATGCTCCCGCTCGAACAGCTTAGAGCTCGCGTCGGCCTCGTCGTCCCCGGCCTCGGTGGCGGCGTCACCAAGGCGGGCGGCGATCTGCGCCTGCGACTCACCGAGCTCGGCGCGCAGCGCGGCCGCTTCCTTCTCCAGCTCGACACGGAGCTCGGCGAGCTCGGCGTCGGACCACGGATCCTCGCCGGGCCGCACCGGCAGATCGGCGGCGCTGTGCGGCGCAGCGGTCATCTTCGGTTCCTCGATCATGAGATTCGGACAGACAACGGAGGATACGACGCGGCAGGCCGCCCCGCAAACCGGTTCGGTGAGAGCAGAAAGTTTCCTCAGCAACGGCTCAGTTCGGGGCCCGCGCGGGCCGGGGGCCACGGCCCGTCCATCGGGGAACGCCGGGGCGTTCCCGGACGATAACCAGGCGTGTTCGCTATCCTGATGGCGCGGTGACGGGGAACGGCCGCCGCTGACGCTGGCGAAAGGCGAAATGTCACATTCACAGCCGGAGCGCACCGTGTCACACCCGGAGCGCAAGGAGGGCGGCCCGATGCCGGCCCTGCCCGCGCAGCCTGACCTGCCCGCGATCGAGCACGAGATGCTGGGCAGGTGGCGCCGCGCGGAGGTGTTCGAGGAGTCGCTGCGCCAGACGGACGGCGGGCCGAGGTGGACCTTCTACGAGGGCCCGCCCACGGCGAACGGCATGCCGGGCGTGCACCACATTGAGGCCCGGGTCTTCAAGGACCTCTTTCCCCGGTTCAAGACGATGCAGGGGTTCCACGTCAACCGCAAGGCCGGCTGGGACTGCCACGGGCTGCCGGTGGAAGTCGCCGTGGAGAAGGAACTCGGCCTTTCCGGCAAGAAGGACATCGAGGCCTACGGCGTCGCCGAGTTCAACGAGCGGTGCCGGGAGTCGGTGCTGCGGCACGTCGACGCGTTCTCCGCGCTGACCACGCGGATGGGGTACTGGATCGACCTGTCCACCGCCTACCGCACCATGGACGCCGGCTACGTGCAGTCCGTCTGGTGGGCGCTCAAGGCGATCTACGACAAGGGGCTGCTTGTACGGGACTTCCGGATCAGCCCGTACTGCCCCCGGTGCGGCACGCCGCTGTCCGACCACGAGATGGGCCAGCCGGACGTCTACCGTGACGTCACCGACCCCTCGGTCATCGTCCGGTTCACCGTGACCCGGGTACCCGAGGGCGCGAACGCCCACCTGACCGGGGCGGACCTGCTGGTGTGGACGACGACGCCGTGGACGCTCGTGTCCAACACCGCGATCGCCGTCCACCCCGAGACGGAATACGTGATCGCGCGCAAGAGCGGCGACGGCGACCGGGTAGTGGTCGCCGAGGCGCTGTGGCCCCGGGTGCTCGGTGAAGGCTGGCACGTGCTCACCACGCTGCGGGGCAGCGAGCTGCTCGGCGCGTCGTACGCGCCTCCGTTCGGGATCCTCGATATTCCCGGCGCGCACCGGGTGGTGAGCGGCGGCTTCGTGACCACCGACGACGGGACCGGGCTCGTTCACCTGGCGCCCGCCTTCGGCGCCGACGACCTGGCGGCGATCCGCACCGCCGGGCTGCCCGTGGTGAACCCGGTGCGCGCGGACGGGCACTTCGAGGAAGGACTGCCGCTGGTCGGCGGGCTGTTCTTCAAGGACGCGGACGGGCCGCTCATCGCGGACCTGGCCGAGCGCGGCCTGCTGTTCCGCTCCGCCGCGCACGTGCACAGCTACCCGCACTGCTGGCGGTGCGGCACCGCGCTGCTGTACTACGCGCTGCCGTCCTGGTACGTGCGGACCACCGCGGTCAAGGACTCGCTGCTCGCGGAGAACGAGAAGACCAACTGGCAGCCGCCCACGATCAAGCACGGCCGGTACGGCGAGTGGCTGCGCAACAACGTCGACTGGGCGCTGTCCCGCACCAGGTACTGGGGCACGCCGCTGCCGGTGTGGGAGTGCCCCTCGGCGCACGTGACCTGCGTCGGGTCGCTTGCCGAGCTCGGCGGGCTGGCGGATGAGGACCTGTCCGGGCTTGACCCGCACCGGCCGTTCGTGGACGAGGTGACGTTCCCGTGCCCGGAGTGCGGTCAGGCGGCCGCCCGCGTGCCCGAGGTGATCGACGCCTGGTTCGACTCCGGGTCGATGCCGTTCGCGCAGTGGGGCGCGCCGCTGCGGAACCTGGCCACGTTCGAGTCGGCTTACCCGGCGCAGTTCATCTGCGAGGCCATCGACCAGACGCGGGGCTGGTTCTACTCGCTGATGGCCGTGGGAACCCTGGTATTCGGGCGGTCCGCGTACGAGAACGTGGTCTGCCTCGGGCTCGTCACGGACGAGGCGGGCAGGAAGATGTCCAAGCACCTCGGCAACGTCATCGAGCCGATGGGGCTGATGGACTCGCACGGCGCCGACGCGGTTCGCTGGTTCTTCGCCGTCTCCGGGTCGCCGTGGGGGCAGCGGCGGATCGGGCCCGACGCGCTCGACGAGATCGTGCGGAAGGTGCTGCTCACCTACTGGAACACCGCGTCGTTCCTGGTGCTTTACGCGAACGCCGCTGGCGCGGTGAGCGCCGGCCCCGGCTCGGCGGGCCCCGATTCGGCTGGTAGAGCGTGGACGCCGGAGGCGGCTGCTCTCGCGCCGGCCCCAGGCTCGCGGCCGCTGCTCGACCGGTGGCTGCTGTCCGAGGTGCACGCGTGCGTCAGGGACGTGACGGCCAGCCTTGAGGCGTTCGACTCGGCCGCCGCCGGGCGGCGGCTCGCCGGGCTCATCGACGACCTGTCCAACTGGTACGTGCGGCGGTCGCGCCGCCGGTTCTGGGCCGGGCCCTGGGAATCCCCCGGCGGGGCAGCGGCGTTCGCGACGCTGCATGAGGCGCTGGCGGCGGTGACGGGCATGCTCGCGCCGGTCGCGCCGTTCCTTTCCGATTACCTGTGGGGCGTGCTGCGGACCGCGGACGCCCCAGCGTCGGTGCACCTCGCCGCGTGGCCCGCCTGCGACGAGGCGCTGATCGACGAGGCGTTGTCGGCTCAGATGGCACTGACCCGGCGGCTGGTGGAACTTGGCCGGTCGGCGCGCTCCGCGGCGTCGGTGCGCACCAGGCAGCCGCTGGCCCGGGCGCTCGCCGGCGCGGCCGGGTTCGCCGCGCTCCCCGGTGAGCTGCGGGACCTCATCGCGGACGAGCTGAACGTGCACGCGGTCGACTCGCTCGACGCGGCTAGCGGCGACCTGGTCCACTATGCGGTCAAGCCGGAGTTCCGGTCCCTTGGCCGCCGGTTCGGCTCATCGACCCAGGCGGTCGCCGCTGCCATCAGGGCCGCCGATCCCAGAGCGCTCGCGCACGCGACGGCCGGGGACGGGTCGGTGTCCGTGCGGGTCCCGTCGGTGGGCACGGTGACGCTGACCGCCGCCGACCTCGTGGTCACGCAGACGCCGCTCGCGGGCTGGGGGGTGGCCTCGCTGGCGGGCGAGACCGTCGCGCTCGACCTCACGTTGACCGGAGAGCTGCGCGCCGAGGGCCGCGCCCGCGAGGTGGTCCGGTTGATCCAGGAGGCCCGTAAGTCCAGCGGGCTCGACGTCGCCGACCGGATCTGGGTGCGCTGGGCGGCCCGGGACGAGGAGATGGCGGTGACGCTCGCCGAGCATGCCCCGCTGATCGCGGGCGAGGTCCTCGCGGTGTCCTTCGGCCCCGGTGATCCCGAGGCGGGCGACGGCACCGCCTCAGGGGGGAACGGCGGCCTAGAGGCTGGTGTGTCCAGCAAGGCTGGCGCGTCCAGGGAGGCTGGCGGGTCCGGGCCGTGGCACGGGTACGCGGACGCCGGGCTTGGCCTGCGTTTCTGGCTTGCCGTCGCCGGCTGAGCCGCGGGCCGTGCTTTTCTGCTGTTATCCCCGGCCCGGGTTTACTCGACCGGCTGGCAGGCGGCGCAGGGGGTGCAGCCGTCGGCCTTCGCCTGGGCGGCCGGCAGCCGCTGAACGTCGCTCTCGGGCAAGAAGCGGATGAGGACGCAGTCCGGCTGGTGGTACCTGGGCACGCCGGGCAGCACGGCGACCAGGTCGTCCGCCGGCTCCGGGTCCTGGTCATCCGCGGACGGGGGCTCGCTGGCGGCGGGCTCCGCCTGCGGCTCGGCCGGCCCGGTGCCCAGCTCGGCGGACTCGGGCGGCGGCACGGCGGACTCGGGCGGCGGGCCCGCGGACACGGACTTGGCGTCCCCGGGTCCCGGCTCGCCTGGTCCGGGTTCCGGCCCGGTGCCCGCCGCCACCGGGACCGCCGTTTCTGCCGTGGGAGCGCCGCCCTGGTCAATCTCGTCGGGGTTCTCGCCTGCCTTGTCGTCCAGCCAGGAGTAGCGGGCCGGCCAGTCCTCGTCCTCCTCGGCCGCAGGCGGGCCCGCTGGCGCTTGCGGGGCGGACGGGGCGGCATCGGCCGACCGGGCCCGCGGGGCGAACCAGTTCGGCGACGCGGGATCCGGTCCGGCACTGGACGGCCCGGACGGCGGGGACGGCTCAGGGGACGCCGTCAACGACGGGGACGGCGCGGTTGCCTCGGCCTGGCCGACGGGGTCGCTCGTGCCCCGGCCGCCTGGCATCCAGTCAGGTGCGGGGGCGGCGGTGGTGCTGCCAGGCAAGAGCGATGATGACCACGGGTCGCGGGTCGGCTGGGCTTGCCACGGCGGCGCCGGGTCCGCGACCCGGTCCCGGCCCCGCCCGTCCGGTGCCTGGCGCGGCGCGGCCGGCTTCGCGGCTGCGGGCGGCGGCGCCGCGGTCACAGGCGGCGCGGCCTGGACGGTGCCGTCGAAAGGAGAGCCGTAACCCGCCGCCGGCCCCTGGAACGGGGCCGACGGCGGGACAGATGCCATCGGCCTGGGCTGATCCAGACTTTCCCCGGTGCGGGCCGGCCGCACAGGGGCCGCACCCGCACCAGCTGGCACGAGCCCCTGTCCCTCCCCGAAAAGCTCCTCGCGCTTGACCACCACCCCGATGGCAAGTGCCAGCAGCGCGACGGCACTCACCACGATCGCGATGTAGACGAGCAGCAGCTTGCTGGTCGCAATGCCGCCAATGAGCACCCCGATGGCGACAGCGACGAGCGCGGCGCTAAACCGGATCACCTGGCCATCTCCTCGTGTCCCGGGCGAGCGCCGAAATGCTGCCTACCCGCGGTCAGCGACCGTCGGGCCGGAAACCGCCGACGTGCTCGGGCATCGCGTACTGGGCCGCCGTGGGCGCCTGGCCCGCCTGACCGCCGCGCAGCGCGGGCTGGCCGAGACCAGCCGGGAGCTGCGGTGGAGCGGGCGGACCCGCCGGGGGCATGGCGGGGAACTGGCCGCTGTCGGTAACGCCGGCCTCGAGGTCGCGTAGCTGGCCCTCCAGGTAAGCCTTGAGCCTGCTGCGGTACTCGCGCTCGAACGCCCGCAGGTCGTCGACCCGGCGCTCAAGCTCCTCGCGCTGCGTCACCAGCGAACCCATCGCCTGGCGGTGCCGCTCCTGAGCGTCGCGCTCAAGGGACTCCGCGCGCGCCCGGGCGTCACCAGTGATCTGCTCCGCCTGGCGGCGGGCCTTGGTGAGCACCTCGTCGGCCTCGCGACGGGCCCGGCCGAGCGTCTCGTCCGCCTCGCGGCGGGCGTCGGCGATGGCCTGGTCGGCGGTCTGCTGGGCGAGCGAGAGCACGCGGGCCGCCGTGTCCATGTTGTCCTCGACCTGGTAGGGCCGGTCCATCATGGGGTCATGGCGCCTCATCGGCTGCTCCATGGGCGGCTCGGGCATCATCATGTCCGACTTGGGGTCGGACAGCGGTGAGCTCAGCGCCATGGCGGGCTTGCCTCCGCCGCGCAGGACCTCGGCCAGCTTCGACCGAAGTTCCTCGTTCTCCTGAATCAAGCGGTCAAGTTCAGCCTCAACCTCGTCGAGGAAGGCGTCAACCTCTTCCTCGTCGTAGCCGGGCCTGAGCCTGGTCGTACTGAACTGCTTGTTCCGCACATCCGCGGGCGTCAGCGGCATCTTGTCTCCTCGGCGCGCTTGGCTGCGTTCCCCAGCACCGTGTTCTTTGTAAGCACCGTGTTTCCTGAAGCACCGTTGTTCCTCAGCACCGTACCTGATCAGCACGGTACATGGTTCAAAGTCGCGGCACAGCCACCCTCAGCAAAATCAGTACCACGATGAACAGGACCATGAAGCTCAGGTCCAGTCTTACTGTACCGAGTGAGAGGGCCGGGATGTGGCGACGTAGGAATTTCAGTGGCGGGTCAGTGAGCGTGAAAATCGTCTCAGCGACCAGTTTGACGAAGCGCGGCGGGTACCACGGCCGGACGAACATGTTGATCCAGGACAGGATCATGCACCCGAAGAGGACGGCTAGGTACAGGGTCAGTACGTAGGTAAGTACGACCTTGAGGATCTCCATCGCAACACCCGTCATCGTCACCCGGGGAACGCCCCGGGCCCGCCTGCCGCCCGCTAGCTCTGGTTGAAGAAGCCGCGCTCGGCGATGCGCGCCTTGTCCTCCGCGGTCACCTCGACGTTCGCCGGGGAGAGCAGGAAGACCTTGTTCGTCACCTTGTCGATGGACCCGCGCAGTCCGAAGATCAGCCCCGCCGCGAAGTCGACGAGGCGCCTGGCGTCGCTGTCGACCATCTCGGTCAGGTTCATGATCACCGGGGTGCCTTCGCGGAAGTGCTCACCGATGGTCCGGGCTTCATTGTAAGTGCGGGGATGAAGTGTCGTGATCCGGGCGAGCTCGACCTGCCGGGGCGGAGCCTGCTCAAGCGGGTGCTCCGTCACGTAGCCAGCGTAGTCGGCCCGAGCCGGCACCGCCTCCATCACGACGGCGGTCTCGTCGTACTCGTCGTACTCGTCGTACGCTTCGTAACCATCCTGATACCGACGATCGTCCTCCACGAGGCCAAGGTAGACCGCCATCTTGCGCATCGCGCTGGCCATCCTTCAGTCCTCCGTCGCGCCAGAGACACGCGTCGCCGCGTACCGAACTGCTTGCAAATGCCTTACGCGACGGACATTACCGGACGGGCGGCGTTCTGTTGCCGAGCAACGCCGTACCAATTCTCAAGTGTGTCGCACCGGCCGCGACGGCGGGCTCGAGGTCGCCGCTCATCCCCGCGGAGATGACCGTGGCGGCGGGATTGACCGAGCGGACGACGGCCGACAGGCCCCGGAGCGGCGCGAACGCGCGCACAGGGTCGGCATCGAGCGGCGCGACCGCCATCAGCCCGCCCAGGGCGAGCCAGGGCTCTGCCTCGATCGCCTTGGCGATCTCCAGGACCCGGTCGGCCGGAACGCCGCCGCGGGACGGGTCCGCGTCCAGGCTCACCTGGACCAGGCAGGTGAGGGCGGTGCCGGCGACGTTGCGGCCCGGCGGCATGGTCGCGGCCGCGGCGCCCAGCGCACGGACAAGGCGAGTCCGGTCCACCGAATGCACGACATCGGCGTACCCGGCGACGCTGTGCGCCTTGTTGGTTTGCAGCTGACCGATGAAGTGCCAGGTGACCGGCCTGCCCGCGCTCGCTGGCCCGTCGGTGACGGGCGGCGCGGCCATCCCGGCGGCGGCAAACGCCGCGGCCACCTCGCCCGCCTTCGGCGCGGCCTCCTGGTCCCGGTTCTCACCGAAGTCGGTCACGCCAAGACTGGCCAGGGCCAGCACATCGGAAGCAGGGTACGTCTTTGTGACCGCGATGAGCGTGATCTCCGCCGGGTCCCGGCCCGCCGCCGCGCACGCCGCGCCGATCCGCGCCCTGACGGCGGCGAGGCGGTCCGCGAGCTCGGAACTCCGCTGGTCAGCGGAGGGACTCACTTGAGGAAGTCGGGGACGTCCAGGTCGTCTTCCTCTTCGAAGACCACGGGACGGCGGCGGCCCGCATTCACGTCGAAGACCTTGTCCTGCTTGGCCGCGCGCCCGGAGTCCTTCCACCCGGTCCCGGCGTCGCCGCCGGAGTCCCGCGCCTCGCGCGAGTAGCCGTCGTAGCCAGGCCTGGCGCCGTGCTCCTCGTCCTCGTCGGGCGAGACGAACGAGACCGGGGCGGGCACGTATCCCGAGGAGCCGTCCGCCCCGAGCTTGGCGGGCGCCTCGGCGGCCTGGCCCGTCCCGCCGCCCGCGGCGCCTGCACCAGGGCCGGCCGCGGTGCCCCCCTGGCCGACGAAGGAAGGGGGCGAAGTGGCCCAGTTGGCCGGCTGGCTAGGCGTCGCCGAGCCGTTCGGGCCGCCGGCCGGGTCCTGCGGTCCGCTTGCCGCCGGCCCGCTCGCGCTCTGGGCGGCGCCGTTCGCCGTGCCTCCGTTGCCGCCCCAGGCCGTGCTGGCGGAGGCGGGCTGCGCGCTGTTCGACCCGCCGTGCCCGTTTCCCGTGGCGGACGAGGCGGAGCCTCCCCCCGTTGCGGATGCCGCCGGGTAGCCCGGTGCCGACCCGCCGCCCGTCGCGCTGGCCGTCCGGCTCCCGAGCAGCGGGACACTGGCCGGCATGGCCGCGCGGCCCGGGTGCTGCTCGTCAAACCCGGCGGCGATCACCGTCACCCGCACCTCGTCACCGAGCGCGTCGTCGATCACCGCGCCGAAGATGATGTTGGCGTCGACCGCGGCGGAGTTGGCGACGAGCTGTGCCGCCTCGTTGATCTCGAAGAGCCCGAGGTCTGAGCCGCCCTGAATGGACAGCAGCACGCCGTGCGCGCCGTCGATGGACGCCTCAAGGAGCGGCGAGGAGATCGCCATCTCCGCGGCGGCCACCGCCCGGTCGTCACCGCGCGAGGAGCCGATGCCCATCAGCGCGGACCCGGCGCCGGACATGACGGACTTCACGTCCGCGAAGTCAAGGTTGATCAGGCCGGGCGTGGTGATCAGGTCCGTGATGCCCTGGACACCGGAAAGCAGCACCTGGTCGGCCGCCTTGAACGCGTCGAGGACGGAGACGGACCGGTCCGAGATGGACAGCAGCCGGTCGTTGGGTATCACGATCAGCGTGTCGACCTCGGCGCGCAGCCGCTCGATCCCGGTCTCCGCCTGGACCGCGCGGCGCTTGCCCTCGAAGCCGAACGGGCGGGTCACCACGCCGATGGTGAGCGCGCCGAGGGAACGGGCGACGTTCGCTACCACGGGGGCCCCGCCGGTGCCGGTGCCGCCGCCCTCGCCCGCGGTGACGAAGACCATGTCGGCGCCCTTGAGCACCTCCTCGATCTCCTCGCGGTGGTCCTCCGCGGCCCGCTCGCCGACGTCCGGGTTCGCCCCGGCGCCGAGACCCCGGGTCAGTTCCCGCCCGACGTCGAGCTTGACGTCCGCGTCGCTCATCAGCAAGGCCTGCGCGTCGGTGTTAATCGCGATGAACTCGACGCCCCTGAGTCCCTCTTCGATCATGCGATTGACGGCGTTAACGCCGCCCCCGCCGATTCCGACGACCTTGATGACCGCCAGATAGTTCTGCGGTGCTGCCACGAGGAGGGTACCTTTCCGCTCGCTGCTACCTGTCCGGTCCGGCGGTTTCGCGCCGTGCCCGGTCCCGGCCCTCCGGCTGCCGCCTGACGCCCGTCTGAGCCGGCCTTGTCCGGGCTTTTATTCGACGGGAATTTCGCCCCGGCCGACGCCAACCTGGAATTGCGGAACGCAACTCAGAAGGGCGTCAGGTTTCACCTTCAGGTTGAGATTTAGAGTTTTATCTTCCCTACGATTGATAGGGACAGTAGGGTGGTGAGGCAGCGTGGTCAACTCGCCACGCGGCCGGCCGCGCGCGTGTCGTGCCGTATATCAGCGAAAATCCGCGCGCGCTCACGCCCTAACCGGGTGACGGCGCTTCCAGGGACGCTCACGTCGACCTGGTGCGCGGAGCCCGGCAGCAGGATGGCGAGTTCCCGGTTCTTCTGCGCGGCGTCGCCCGTGCTGCCCCACTGGACCGTCTTCCCGTCCCGCAGGTCGAGCGTCACCTGCTCGGTTCCCGGCGCCGCCGGGGTCGCCCGCACCGCCGTCACCTGCCCCGCCAGCCAGGGGCTGAGCTCGGCGAGCACGCCGGCGGCCGACGCGACCTCGGCGCTGCCGCGCAGCGCGGCGCCCGGCAGCGAGGTCTGGAGCAGCGGGAGCCCGGCGGGCTGCGCCTTGGCCCAGCGCACGATCACGCCCGCCTGGTCCACCAGGTCGTAGCCGCCGCCCGCCATCCGCACCGCCATGACGGGAACGCGCTCGGTGACGGCGATGGCCAGGCGATCCGGCCAGTCCTTCGTCACGGTTGCGGATGCCACCTGGGGAATCGCCTCGACCCGGCGGGTCACCGCGCCGGCATCGACCCGCAGCAGCGGCGTGCCTGGCGGCACATCCGCCGCGACGATGACCTGCCCGGGCGAGAGTAGGTGGGTTCCCGTAACGGTGACCGACCGCACGACGAGCACGCGGTTGCCGAGCAGCGCCCAGCCAGACCCGGCCACGATCGCGAGCCCGGCGAGCACGAAGAAGGCCGCACGCCAGCGGGACCGCGGGCGGCGCCGGCGCCCGGGCACTGTGCCGCCGGGCAAGGGGCCGCCGGGCAGGGGGCCGCCGGGCGCGCGTCCGCCCGGCTCGGCCGCGGAGGCCGTGCCTGAGGGCGCGGGCGGCGGCGCTTCGCTCATCAGGCGCCCGGTCCTGCCTGCCCAAGCCCGGCTATCTCGGCGAGAACCAGCGGGCCCATCAGGGTGATGTCGCCCGCGCCCATGGTGAGCACCAGGTCACCGGGCGCGGCCAGCGCGGCGACGGCCTTGGGTACGTCCGCGAAGTCCGCGACGTAGTGCGCGCCGCCGGGTACCGCGTCAGCGACGAGGCGGCCGGTCACCCCGGGCTCAGGGTCCTCGCGCGCCGCGTAGACGTCGAGGACCACGGCCTCGTCCGCCAGGCCGAGCGCGGCGCCGAACGCGGCGGCGAAGATGCGGGTCCTGCTGTACAGGTGGGGCTGGAAGACGGCGATTACCCGGCCGGCGCCGCCCGCGACCTCGCGCGCGGCGCGGAGGTCGGCGGCGAGCTCGGTCGGGTGGTGCGCGTAGCTGTCGAGCACCCGGACGCCGCCCGCCTCGCCCTTGGGCTCAAGCCGCCGCGCGGCGCCCCGGTAACTGGCCAGGGCGCTCGCCGCCCGCGCGGGCTCGATGCCGAGCTCGACCGCGACGGCGAACGCGGCGGCGGCGTTCAGCGCGTTGTGCTGGCCGGGCACGCCGAGCCGGACGGCGGTACCCCTGCCGGGCGCGCCTCCCGTGCCCGCGGTCACCTGGCCCGTGGTTACCAGGCCCGTGGTTACCAGGCCCGTGGTTACCAGGAACGTCGTCTCCATGCCGCTTGCCGTCACGTTCGTGACGCGGTAGCCCGCCGTGGCTGATGTGCCGTAGGTGATGACGCGCAGTCCCAGCTCACGGGCGTGGCCGGCCAGCTCGGTGGTGCCCGGGTCGTCGGCGGAGGTCACCAGGAGCCCGCCCGGGGTGACCTTGCCGAGGAAGCCGCGGAAGGACTCCCGGTAGGCCTGCTCGGTGCCGTAGTTGTCCAGGTGGTCGGCCTCGACGTTGGTAACGACCGCCACGTCGGGCGCGTACATGAGGAACGACCCGTCGCTTTCGTCGGCCTCCGCCACGAAGTACTCGCCGGCGCCGTCGGCGGCGCCGGCGCCGGTGGCCGCGAGCACGCCGCCGATCGCGTACGCGGGCCCGGCCCCGGTCTCGAGCAGCACGGTCGTGATCATCGACGTGGTGGTCGTCTTGCCGTGCGTCCCGGTCACCGCGATGACCCGGCGGCCCGCCATCAGCGAGGCGAGCGCCGCCGCCCGGTGCAGCACCCGCAGGCCGCGCCGCCTGGCCTCGGCAAGCTCGGGGTTGCTCTCCCTGATGGCGCTCGACACGACGACCGTGTCGGCGTCGGCGAGCTGCCCGGCCGCGTGGCCCGCGTGCACCCGGGCGCCCAGCCCCGCCAGCTCGTCGAGGGTAGCGGACGAGGCCGAGTCGCTGCCGGACACCGCGGTGCCCCTGGCCAGCATGATGCGGGCGATCCCCGACATGCCCGCACCGCCGATGCCGATGAAGTGGACCCGCCCGAGCTCACCGAGCGCTACCGGCTCGGTGGGAGTGATCAGCCCCATCGTTACCTGGCCTGCCGGTGGCGGCCGCTGCCGGGCGAGGGCTGGCCGCCCGGCGCGGGGGACGGCGGCGGACTGCCCGCGCCCGCGTGGACGCCGGCCTCGCCGGCCGCCGCGCCTGAACGAGCGGCGGCCACGACGTCGATGACGGCCTTCGCCAGCCAGCGGTCGGCGTCCCGGCGGCCGAGCGCGGCCGCGGCCTCGGACATCCCGGCCACCTGGTCGATGTTGGTCAGCACGGAGAGCAGGGTGGTCTTGATCCAGTCCGCGGTCAGTTCGGCGTCGTCAACGAGCAGGCCGCCGCCGCGCTGCACGATCGGCAGCGCGTTGAGTCGCTGCTCGCCGTTGCCGATGGGCAGCGGCACGTACGCGGCGGGCAGCCCGACGGCGGTGAGCTCGGCGCAGGTATTCGCGCCCGCGCGGCACAGCGCGAAGTCCGCGGCGGCGTAGGCCAGGTCCATCCGGTCCACGTACGGCACGGCCACGTACCGGGCGGCGTCCGGCGACTGCGCGCCCTCGCCCGCCAGGTTGTCCCCCGCGTTCTTGGGCCCGGTGATGTGCAGCACCTGTACCCTGGCGGCCCTGATCGCGTCGACGGCGCCGGCCAGCGCCCGGTTCAGCGACCTGGCGCCCTGCGACCCGCCGAAGACGAGCAGCACCGGCAGGTCGGGGCGGAGCCCGAAGTAGGCTCGCGCCTTGTCGCCGAGCGCGAACCGGTCGAGGTCGGCGATCTGCCGCCTGATCGGGATCCCCAGGTACGTGGCGTTGCGCAGCTTGGTGTCCGGGTACCCGGTGAACACGTGCGTGGTCAGCCGGGCGCCGAGCCGGTTAGCGATGCCGGGGAACGGGTTGGCCTCGTGCACCACGATCGGCACGTTATGCCGCTTGGCCGCGAGGTAAGCGGGGGTCGCCACGTAGCCGCCGAAGCCGACGAGCACGTCCGCGTGCAGCCGGTCGAGGATCTTCCCCGCGGTGTGCACCGCGCCGGCCAGCCGGCCGGGGACAGTGAGCAGCTGGGGCGTCACCGACCTTGGCAGCGGCACCGCCGGGAGCAGCTCGAGGTCGTAGCCGCGCAGCGGCACCAGCCGGGTCTCCAGGCCCCGCTCGGTGCCCAGGCAGGTCACGTGGATGCCCCTGTCGGCCTCCCGCAGCGCGTCGGCGAGCGCGAGAGCAGGCTCGACATGACCGGCTGACCCCCCGCCAGCTAGCACCACCCTCATCGCATGCTCCTTGCTCATCGCCCGGCTCGCCTCATGGTGCGGCGGGAACCGCCTAAGGTCCTCCGCCGCGTCCCCTGGCGTAGCCAGCTTAGGGCGCGGCTGCCCGGGGAGGGGCCCCTAGCGGCCAATGCGTGACTCGCTCCCGGCTCCCGCCGCGCGAACGACATGAGCATACCTAGCCCGAGCATCGTCACCAGCACCGACGACAGCCCCTGGGACACCAGCGGCAGCGGCACGCCGGTGATCGGGAACACGCCGATGACGGCGCCGATGTTCACCACGGCCTGGCCGACGATCCACACGGTGATCACCGCGGACAGCAGCCGGCTGAACGTGTCCGGCGCGCGCCGGGCCACCCGCAGCCCGGCGAAGGCCAGCGCGCCGTACAGCGCGGTCACGCAGAACGTGCCGACCAGGCCGAGTTCCTCGCCGATGATCGCGAAGATGAAGTCGCTGGTGGACTCGGGCAGCCAGCCCCACTTCTCCCGGCTGGCGCCGATGCCCACGCCGAAGATGTTGCCGGAGCCGAGCGCCATCCTGCCCTGGATGGCCTGCATGTTGGTGCCCGTCGGGTTGGTGTTGGAGGTGTCCCAGAACCCGGTGAGCCGCTTGACCCGGTAGCTCTGCGTCACCATCAGCAGCAGCAGCACCAGGCCCATGAGGATCAGCAGGCCGGCGAACACCCGCCCGGGGGTGCCGATGAACCAGAGCAGCGCCAGGAAGATGACGAGCAGGATCGACGTGGTCCCGAGGTCGTCGCCCGCCATCACGAGCAGGGCGAGCACCCCGGTGCCCGGCAGCAGCGGCACGAGCATGTGCCGCCAGTCGGCGAGCATGCCGAGCTTCTCCTTGCGGGCGAGCAGGTCCGCGCCCCACACGGCGAGCGCGAGCTTGGCGAGCTCGGACGGCTGGAAGCTGATCGATCTGGTGATGGCGATCCACCGGGTCGCGCCGTTCGCCGACTTGCCCACCCCGGGAATGAGCACCAGGCAGAGCCCGATCGCCGCGACCGCGAGCAGCGGGTAGGCGGCCGCGCGGAACAGCCGCGGCTGGCAGCGGGCCGCCACCCACATGACGGGGACGCCGATGATGATCCCCGCCAGCTGCACCTCGAAGTCGCGGTACGGCGACTCGCCCTTTGACAGGTCGACCCAGGACGCGGTGGACAGCACCATGACCAGGCCGAGGCTCAGCAGCAGCGTGGTGACCCCGGCGATGATGTAGTACGACGTGAGCGGCCGGTCGAGCAGGGCGCGCGCCGCGCTGACCCGCCCGCCGATGCCCGTCAGCGCGGCCCGGGCCGCCTGGGCCTGGCCGGCGGCCGGCGCCTCGTCCTCTTCCGCGCCGGACGCGTCCCGGGCCGGGCCGTCTTCCACGCTGACATACATGCCTTCTAGTTTCGGCGTTCCGTCCGCCCGTGCCCGGAACATCCGACCGCGTGTCGCGGCACTAATCCAGAGATCTCGGCGCTTCTTGCTGTTATCAGTCATGGACGGGGGAAGGGGAGGAACGCGGGCCGGGAAACGCGGCCGCGAGTTCGCCGCGGGCGGCGGTCACGGGCGACGGGTGGTGAGCATGCCCTCGCTGCGACTCATCTGGCTGTTGCCGTTGACTGTCCCGTGTCAGCGGCGTGTGCGCGGCGTGCCAGCGGGGGCTGGCACTGTCTAGAGCATGACAGATCTAGCGATTGAAGCCACCGGGCTTATCAAGACCTTCGGCGCGACGAAAGCGCTGGCCGGGGTGGACCTCGCGGCGCGGCGCGGCAGCGTTCTCGCCGTGCTCGGGCCGAACGGCGCCGGCAAGACAACCGCCGTCCGCATCCTGGCCACGCTGCTGCGCGCGGACGGCGGCACCGCCCGCGTCAACGGGTTCGACGTGCGCAAGCAGCCAGACAAGGTGCGGGAGAGCATCGGGCTCACCGGGCAGTTCGCCTCGGTCGACGAGGACCTGACCGGCCTGCAGAACCTGGTGATGATCGGCCAGCTGCTCGACCTGCCCAAGCGCGCCGCGCGGCAGCGCGCCGCGGAGCTGCTCGCCTGGTTCGACCTGACCGAGGCCGCGGGCAAGGTGGCCAAGAACTACTCCGGCGGCATGCGGCGCCGCCTTGACCTCGCCGCGTCCCTGGTCGGCAGGCCGCAGGTGATCTTCCTTGACGAGCCGACCACCGGGCTTGACCCGGCCAAGCGCGAGGACATGTGGGACGTGGTGCGCAGCCTGGTCAGCGACGGCTCGACGGTGCTGCTCACCACGCAGTACCTGGAGGAGGCCGACGCGCTCGCCGACGAGATCAGCGTGATGCACCACGGGCGGGTGATCGCGCACGACACGCCGCACGAGCTCAAGCGGGTGGTCGGCGGGCAGCGGCTCACCGTCCGCCCGGCCGAACCGGCCCGGCACGACGACCTGCTGGACGTGCTGCGCGGCATCGGCGGCCAGGCGCCGGAGGACGACGGGCGCGGCACGCTGACCGTCCGGGTGGACGGCGACGAGGTGCTCCCCGACGTGGTGGCGCGGCTGCGCGCCGCCGGGATCGCGGTCGACGAGTTCTCACTGCACCTGCCGAGCCTGGACGAGGTGTTCTTCACCCTCACCGGGACCAGGTCCGGCGCTCACGACGAGGAGGCACTGGTATGAACATGAAGAAGCGTTTCCGGCAGCTGCGGCACGCGCTCGTGCTGTGCAAGCGCAACCTGATCAAGCTCACCCGCACGCCCGAGCAGCTCATTGACGTCACGCTGCAGCCGATCATCTTCCTCACGCTGTTCCTGTTCGTGTTCGGCGGGGCCATCGCCCACGGCTCGCGCCACGACTACCTCGAGTTCCTGCTGCCCGGACTGATCGGCCAGACGATCGCGATGAGCAGCATCTCGATCGGGCAGAACATGAACGCGGACATCGCCAAGGGCGTGTTCGACCGGTTCAGGTCACTGCCGATCGGCCGATCGGTGCCGCTGATCGGGGCGGTGCTCGCCGACTTCTTCCGTTACCTGCTGCTGTGCGTGATCATGGTGGGCTTCGGTTACCTGCTCGGCTTCCGCATCGCGACCAACCCGGTGCTGCTGCTCGCGGCGCTCGGCCTGTCGATCTGCTTTGCCCTGGCGTTCGCGTGGGTCTCGCTGTGGGTCGGCATGACGGTGCGCACCGCCGGCGCCGTGCAGGGCGTGATGTTCCTGCTCATCTTCCCGCTGTCGTTCGGCAGCAACGCGTTCGTGCAGGCCTCGACGATGCCGGGCTGGCTCCAGGCGTTCGTGAATGTCAACCCGTTGTCCCACCTGGTCAGCGCGGTGCGCGCGCTGCTGCTCGGCGGCCCGGTCGCCACGCAGGTCGGCTGGACGTTCGCGTGGATCGCCGGGCTGCTCGTGGTGTTCTTCCCGCTGGCACTGCGAGGCTACATCCGCCGGACCTGAGTTGCGCGCGGCTTCGGTCTCTGGTGTTTGGTCTCAGGGTTCAGGTCTCAGGTCTCTGGTCGCCGTCGCCGTCCAGTCCGGCCGGGTCAAGGCGCTTGATCGCCTCGGCCCGGCCGAGCGCTTGGCCCGCCGCCCGGCAGCGCTCGAAGCGGTCCGCCCCGAGGGCGGCGCGCAGCCGCGGCACCAGCTTCAGCGTCGTCGGATCGGACGGGTCGTCGATGCCACGGACCACGATCCGCGCGCCGAGGAGCTCGGCGGCCCGCTCCGGCTGGCCGAGCGCGAGCGCGAGCTCGGCCACCAGGCCCGACGACAGCGCGAGCAGCGGCATGTCCTGTGCCGCGACCCCCGCGCGGTACGACCGGGCGGCCTGCTCGCGGGCGGCGGGCAGGTCGGCGCAGGCGATGGCGATCTGCCCGGCCGTGGCGGCCACCATGGCCTCCAGGTGGTCGCGCGCCGGGTGGGCGGGACCGAACAGCGCGAGGGCCACCTCGGCCTCGGCCTGCAGCGGGCGCGCCGCGTCGATGTCGCCGCAGGTCACCTCCAGCGTCGCCCACCACGCCGCGGTGATGCCCCGGTCGATGGGCGATCCCTCCGCCGCCACGGCGGCCCTGGCGGCCGCGGCCAGCTCACGGGCCCTGACCAGGTCGCCTCGCCTGGCGGCGAGTTCGGCTAGCTTGAGCTTGACCTGGGACAGGTCCTCGCGGTGTCCCAGTTCGCCGAGCAGCTGCCCGGCCTCGGTGTACGCGGCGGTCGCCCCGTCCAGGTCACCGTCGAGGATCGCGACGTCGCCGATGGCCCGCAGCGCGGTCGACAACCCCCAGCGCTCGCCGAGCGCGCGAAACCGTTGCACCGCCTCGGCCGCGGCGTGGCGTACCTCGCCGAGCTGCCCCTCGTTCTCCGCCATGGCCCCGGTCATCAGCCAGCCGGCCGCGGCGAGCCAGTCATCCCGGCTGGCCCGGGCCTGGCCGAGGTAGCCGCGCATGCGCGCGGCGTCCTTGGTGAACATCGCGTACGCCGGGCGCAGCAGCCCGGCGACCGGGTACTTCTCGATGTCGATGGCGTCGAGCCGGTCGGCGAGGCGGGGATAGGCCGCGACTCCGGTGCCGTTGGCGGCCGGGTCCATGACGCTCGTCACCACGTGCAGCGCCTCGGCGATGGCCCGCAGGCCCGGGTCGACGTCCCCGGGAACCGTGAGGGCCTCACCGCTCCACTCCGCCATGCCCGACTCATCGCCGAGCAGCAGCGCCAGGATGCTGAGCGACACCGCGAGGCTGAGCGCGTTTTCCGGGTCCTGCGCGTCGCACCAGTAGCGCAGCGCGGCGAGGATGTTGTCATGGTCGGCGCGCAGCTCGGCCAGCCAGCTCAGCTGGTCGCGGGTGAGCAGCCGCGGCGCCGCCTCGTCCATCAGCGCGGTGTAATGCGCGGCGTGCCGCCGGCGCAGCTCGCCGACTTCGGCCCGCCCGGCCAGCTTCTCCGCGCCGAACTCGCGGATCGTCTCGAGCATCCGCAGCCGCGTGCCATCGGCGACCGGCTGCAGCAGTGACTTGTCGACCAGGGACGAGAGCAGCTCATCGACCTCGGCGGCGGCTAGCCGGACGCTTCCGGCCGGCTCGCCATTTGGCGGGCGGCCGGCGGGCGGCGCGTCCCCGCATACCGCGGCGGCCCCCGCGGCCGTCGCCCCGGCGGGGAAGACGGAGAACCGCTCGGCGAGCAGCCGCTCGGCCGGGGTGAGCAGCTCCCAGCTCCACTCGACCACGGCGCGCAGCGTGCGGTGCCGCGGCAGCGCGGTGCGGCTGCCGCCGGTGAGCAGCCGGAAACGGTCGGCCAGCCGCACGGAGACCTCGGCGAGCGGCAGCGTGCGCAGCCGGGCGGCGGCGAGCTCGATCGCCAGCGGAAGGCCGTCAAGGCGGCGCACGATGTCGGTGACCAGCGGGCGGGTCTCCCCGTCCAGCGTGAAGTCCGGGCTGACCGCCGTCGCCCGGTCGGCGAACAGCCGGACGGCGGGGTCCTCGGCGAGCGGCGGGACGACGAACAGCGACTCCCCGGTGATACCGAGCGGTTCCCTGCTCGTCGCGACGATGCGCAGCCGCGGGCTGTGCGCGAGCAGCGCGTCGGCCAGGTGGGCGCACGCGTCGATGAGGTGCTCGCAGTTGTCGAGCACGAGCAGCGCGCGGGCGTCGGCGAGACCCTCAAGCAGCCGGGTCCGCGCGTCGCGGCTGGTGAGCCGCTGCGTGCCGTCCGGCAGCAGGCGCGACTCGCGCAGGCCGACGGAGCCGAGCACCGCCTGCGGCACGTCGGCCGCGTCGGTGACCGACGCCAGCTCGGCGATCCAGACTCCCTCCGGCCAGGCCCCGTCCGGCCAGCCGCCGTCCGACGGGCCGGCGGCCCCGTTGCGCGCCGCGCTGTCCCGCGCTCCCGCCGCGACCTCGGTCGCCAGCCGCGTCTTGCCGGCGCCGCCCGGGCCGACCAGCGTGACCAGTCGGTACCGCTCCAGGGTCTGGCGAACCCGGGCCACTTCGTCCTGGCGGCCGACGAAACTGGTGAGCTGAGCCCGCAGGTTCGTGCGTGCGGGCCCGGCGGCCGCGGGTCCAGTGGTCGCAGGTCCAGTGGCGACCTCGCCGCGCAGCACCGCGAGGTGCACCGCCTGCAGCTGCGGGCCGGGGTCGATGCCGAGCTCGTCGGCGAGGCGGGTCCGCAGCGCCTCGTAGGCGGCCAGCGCGTCGGCCTGCCGGCCGGCGGCGGCGAGCGCCCGCATCAGCAGCCCGGTGAGCTGCTCGTGCAGCGGGTGCCCGGCCACGAGCGCCTCAAGCTCGCCCGCCCGGGCGGCGGCCCGGCCCGCGTCGGTCTCGCCGGTGAGGAAGGTCACCGTCGCCTCGAGCCGCAGCTCCTCAAGGCGGCGGGCGAACGGCGCGGCGAAGTCCCCGGCGTCCGCGAGCGCGGGCCCGCGCCACAGCGCGAGCGCCTCGCTGGCCGCTCCCTGGGCGACGAGCCGCTCGAAGCGCAGCGCGTCCACGTCATCGGGCGTGACCGCCAGCCGGTACCCGGCCGCCGACTGCTCCACCGCCGTCGCGCCGCCCAGCACCCGGCGGGCCCGGGAGACCAGCGTTTGCAGCGCGTTCGCGACGTCGGCGGGAGGATCGTAGTCCCACACGGCCTCGGCGAGGGCGCCGGTGCTCACCGGCTGCCCGCCCGCCAGCGCCAGCCGGGCGATGAGGCCGCGCAACCGGGCGCCCGCCACGGCGATCACGGCACCGTTGTCGTCGTGGACCTCTAGTGGCCCGAGTATCGCGACCCGCACGGCTCTATTGTGCCCGCGGAACGCCCGGCTGGCGGCCATCACCCCGCTTCTTGCTGTTATCGCCGACGGGATGGGGTCGCGTGCTGCGCCGCAAGCAGCGGCCGGTAGTGCTCGGTGACAAGAGCCGGGTAGTCGAAGTCGTTGCGCGGCAGGCCATTCGACTCGGTCAGTGCCCACCAAGCGTTCCAGTCGAAGTACAGTGCGATCTCGGCTCGCGACCCAGACCCGGTCGACGCGGCGATGCGCGGCAGTTCGTTCGCGCTCGGCGATATAGGACTCGAGCAGCGCGTCCGAGGTGAACCTGATGAAGTCAAGCCGCCGCGCGGGGTTTGACCATGACCGTGGCATTTCCGGCGGGCAGACCTGGTCCCAGGAGGTATGGCGCTGGCTCCAGAAGCGCGTGTACCAGGCGTCGTTCAGCGTGTCCAGGTCGCTGTACTTGCGCCGCAGCCAGGCGCGGAAGGCCGCCGCGCTGCTCGGCGTGTAGGCAACGGGGCCGTACTCGTTGCTGATGTGCCACATCGCGAGCGCCGGGCGCCGTGAGTACCGTTCCGCCAGGGCGCGGGTGATCGGGGCGGCGCGGTCCAGGTAGACCGCGGAGGTGGGATCGAACTGTAGCCGGTTGCCGAAGCCGAATACGTGACCGTCCTCGGCGACCGGCAGGGTACCTGGATGCTCCTGCGCCAGCCAGGCGGGCGGTGCCGCGGTGGGCGTGGCGAGGTCCACGCTGATGACGCCGGCGTGCAGCAGGTCCATGACCTCGTCGAGCCAGCCGAAGGTGAACTTGTCCGGCGCTGGCTCAAGCGACGCCCAGGCGAACACGCCGAGCGTCACCAGGTTGACCCCGGCCTTCCGCATCAGCCTTACGTCCTCGGCCCAGGTGCGGCGGTCCCACTGCTCGGGATTGTAGTCCCCGCCGAATGCGTATCCGCCGATGCGGGTACGGAACGCGTCTAGCCGCGAGTTCATGCTGCCGTGAAATCCTTCTTTACCTGCTCGATCAGCTTCGCACTGCCGCTGAGCAGCAGCAGGAACAGCGTGCTGACGAGCAGCGCGGTCATCGCCTCGGTGCCGTACGCGGTGACGACGGCAGCGACGACCAGGATGCCGGCGTTGCCGAGGGTGACCATGGGCGTCCGGCCGAGAAACCAGGTGGCGAGCCGCGCGATGTCCACCGTGCGGAACGCGAACAGCGAGGTGATCACCAGCGCGTTGGCCAGCCACAGGGTGGCCACCACCGCGATGACGAGGAGCAGTCCCACCCACCAGCCTGGCAGGTGGCTGGCGGCGCGGTGCGCCAAGGTCATCGCCACCATGGTCATGACAAGCAGCCAGGGGACGAAAACCTTGAGCGCACCCGCCGCGTTGAGCCGGTACCCCCGCCAGAACGATGCCGCCGGGCTGAGCTCGCCCAGGTCCGGCTGCCTCCGGTGCAGCGCGAACAGCGCAGCGGAGGCAGCCGGACCGACCGGCAGCAGGCACAGGGCATCCAGCGGGAGGTTGCTCGCGGAGTGGTCGAGCAGCAACAGCAGCACCAGGCCAGGCACCGTGGTGAGGAGGAACAGGCCCTCCGTCACCAGCAGCGTGTAGACCAGTGCCGAGGCCTTGGCCAGCGGCCCGGTGCCGAATTCGCGGCTTGCCGCCTTCTCGCTCATCGAGCTTCCTTACTATCAGGCGCCGGGGTGCGCCGAGTTGTAGGTGTTGTAGGCCGTGGTGAAGATGTTCAGGAAGTTCGCGGAGCCCTTTCCCTGCAACTCGCTCTGGAACGCGCTCCACTGCGACAGCGGCCGCTTGCCGGTGATGAAGCCGATCGTCTGCGACTGGACGTAGTCCATCAGCGAGGTGCCCGTCGTCGTGGCCGTCTGGCTCTGCAGCGTGGTCAGCGGCGCGGGCGGGTTCACCGGCAGCGGCGTGCGGGTGTCCATGATCTTCTGGAACGCCAGCTCCGCCGGAGGGTACTGGGTCTGCATCAGCTGGGTGGGGCCGCCGACGGAGAACACGCCGTTGTAGAAGCCGTACTGGACGTTGATCTCGATCTTGGCGTTCGGGTGCAGGCCGGACCAGTCGACGGTGGGCTCGAGCTGGAAGGTGCCGTCGGCGACGCTCCCGGTGTAGGTGGTGCCCTCGATGCCCCAGCGGGCGTAGAGCATGCCGGCGTCGGAGTACCACAGCCAGTCGATGAACTGCAGCATCGCGACGAAGTTCGGGTCGTTCGCCGCCTTCGAGGAGATCAGCAGGCCGGCGTCGAGGCGGCTGCCGACCACGGTCGCGCCCGCCGGGCCGAGCGGCACCGGGATCTTGCCGACGGTCTGGCCGGCCGGCATCGCCTTCTGGTCGATCGCGATCTGCTGCGCGTTCTCCATGAGCGCGAACGACTTGCCCGAGGTGAGCTTCGCCTGCGCCTGGGTGTCGGGCTGGGTAAAGCTCTCGGGGTCGATCAGGCCCTTGTTGTACCAGCCGTTGAGCAGCGTGACCATCTGCTGGTACTGCGGCATCGCGGCGGCGAACACGTACTTCTTGCCGCTCTGGTCGAAGTAAGCGCCCTGGTTGTAGGTCTGGTAGTTCCAGCCCGCGTTCGTGCCGTACGCGTTGCCGATCATCTCCAGGAACGCGCCGCCGGCGGTGGGCTGGTTGTAGCGGTCGGAGAACGGGTAGTGACCCGGGTTCTCGGACTTGAACGTCGTCAGCATCGCCTCGACCTGCGCCAGCGTCGACGGGGTGGCGATGTTGTACTTGGACAGCAGGTCGGTACGGACGCCCATGGTGTAGTCGGACACAACGTTCTGGTGCAGGCCGGGCAGCAGGTAGTACTTGCCGTCGGACTGGCGCAGGGTGTTGAGGTCGCCGTCCAGGTTCCACGCGGCGACCTTGGCCTGGAAGTTCGGCATGTGCTGTACGTAGTCGCTGATCGGCAGGATCTGGCCGCCCGCCACGTACGGGTCTTCCTCGCCCGGGTAGGTCTTGGGGATGATGTAGGGCTCCTGGCCCGCCGCGATCAGCGTGCCGACCTTGGTGTTGTAGTCCGCGAACGGCACCACGGTGGGGTTGAAGCTGACGTTGGTCAGCTGCTTCAGGTGGGTGAAGAAGAGCCAGTTCGCCTTGTACGGGTAGTTCGGGTTGCTGAGGATCATGATCGGGAACGTCAGCGGCTTGGCCGCCTTGAACTGGGTGCCGACCGCGTAGTTGGTCATGGCACCGGAGTTGTTCGCGGCGGCGGCGGCGGTGTTGCCCTCGCCCGGTGCCGAGTTCGGCGGGGAGCTTGTGCAGGCGGCGAGGGCGGCGGCGGCGGCGCTCGCGCCAGCGGTGGCGAGGAAGGCACGTCTTGACGGATTGTTCATGGATGGACTCCCTTATCCCTTAACGGCGCCGAGCGTGACGCCAGAAACGAAGTAGCGCTGAATGAAGGGGTAGACGCAGAGGATCGGGACGGCGACGAGAACCACCGTCACGGCCTGGATGTTGGCCGCGATCTGCAGCTGGGTGTCGCTGGACTGCCCGATGTTGGACACGCTGCTGAGCGAGTCGACGATGTTCTCTAGGTACAGGGAGACGGGGTAGAGTCCCTGGTTGTCCATGTAGAGGAGCGCTGAGAACCAGTCGTTCCAGAACATCACCGCGTAGAAGAGCGCGATGGTCGCAAGCACGGCCTTCGAGAGCGGCAGCACGATCCGCCACAGGGTGCGGTAGGTGTTCAGCCCGTCGATGGCGGCGGCCTCTTCGAGCTCGGTCGGCAGGTGTTCGAAGAACGTCTTCATGATCAGCAGGTTGAAGACGACGATCGCGTTGGGCAGCGCGTACGCCCAGACTGTGTCCCGCAGGTGCAGGCTGCTGACCAGGATGTAGTTCGGGATGATGCCGCCGTTGAAGAACATCGTGACGATCGCGATGCCGATCAGCACCTTGCGCCCGCGCAATTGCTTCCTGGACAGCACGTACGCGTAGCAGGTGGTCAGCACCATCGCCACCGCGGTGGAGCAGGCGGTGTAGAGCACCGTGTTGCGGTAGTTCTCCCAGAACTGCGGGTCGCTCATCACGTGCTCGTACGTGGTGACGTTGAAGCCCTTCGGCCACAGGCTGACGCTGCCTCGGGTGATGTACGTCTCGCTACTGAACGACTGCGCGAGCAGGTTCAGGAACGGCAGCAGCACCGCGAGGACGACCAGGATCAGGATGATCGCGTTGACGACGCGGAACACCTTGTAGCCGCGGCTCCGCGGCGGCCAGGCTCCTGCCTTGCGCTTCTTGGCCGGCCCGGCCGGCACGGCGATCTCCGCGGTTACCACAGGCCTGACCCAACGAAACGACGGGAGAGGGCGTTGATGCCGAGAACCAGCGCCAAGCCGATGACGGACTCAAACAATCCGACCATCGCGGCGTAGCTGAAGTTGCCGGTCTGGATGCCGACGCGGTACAGGTACGTGGAAATGACGTCCGCAGTGGGGTAGGTGTCGACGTTGTAGGTCAGCAGGATCTTCTGGAAGCCGACCTGCATGAACTGGCCGACGTTCAGGATCAGGACGACCATCATCGTGGGCCGGATGGCCGGCAGCGTCACGTGCCACGTCTGCTTCCACCGGTTAGCGCCGTCGATCATCGACGCCTCGTACAGCTGGGCGTCGACCGTGGTGAGCGCCGCGAGGTAGAGGATCGTCCCCCAGCCGGTGTACTGCCAGATCTCCGAGGCCACGTAGACCGGCCGGTACCAGTTCGGATCGGACATGAAGATGATCGGCGAGTGCCCGAACCAGCCGATCACCTCGTTCACGATGCCGCTGGACTGCAGGCCGTTCAGCATGAGCGCGGCGACCACGACGGAGGACAGGAAGTGCGGCAGGTAGGAAATGCTCTGCACCAATCGCTTCGCCTTGCCGTTGATCACCTCGTTCAACAGCAGCGCGAGAATGATCGGCAGCGGGAAGCCGATGATCAGCGACAGGCCGCCCAGGATCACCGTGTTCTTGAACACGGCCCAGAAGTTCGGGTCGTGGACCACCTGGTCGAAGTAGTAGAGCCCGACCCACTGGGTGCCGAAGATGGGGCCGCCCGCCTGGTAGAACCGGAACGCGATCACGTTCCCGATCATCGGCAGGTAGCGGAACACCGCGAAGAAAAGCAGCGGAGCGATAGCTAGCGAGTAGAGCTGCCAGTCCTTGCGAACCGTCTTGACCCAGCTGCGGCGTGGTGCCCGTTTGCTCTTGGTGGCACGGGCCTTGGGTTGCCGTGCCTGCCGCGCTTCGGGCAGGTCCGGCGTGGTGGTCGTCATAAGCTCCTCCCTGGATTGCCCGATGCGGACAGCGACACCGCCTCGAGGTGGACCTCGGACAGCAGCCGACGGCCCTGTCCGACCTCGCGGATGGCGCCGGTCAGGCGCAGCGGCACGGTGGCCGTGATGTCCTGCGCCGACCGGCCGAAGCGGAGCTCCACGTCACCCGGCTCGACGATGCGCCTGCCCGCGAGACCGGTGAACGAGGCGAGGTCGGCCGGGACCGTGAAGGTCACCCGCGCTGCCTCGCCGGGTTCGAGCGGCACCCGCTGGTAGCCGATCAGCCGCACGACCGGCTGGGTGGTCTGTGCCACCGGATCGTGCAGGTACAACTGCACGATCTCGGCGCCTGCCCGCTGGCCGGTGTTGCGGACCGTCACACCGAGGGTCACCTCGCCGTCGACGGGCCAGGCGGCCGCCTCGCCCGTGGTGGCATCGTCGGCGGTGGCAGCGTCGGCCAAGTCAGGGCCGGCCAAGCCAGCGTCGGACCACTCGAACGTCGTGTAGCTAAGGCCGTGCCCGAACGGGAAGGCGGGAGTGGGATCCACCGACGACACCTGGGAGCGGTGCCCGAGCTTCGGTGACAGGTAGGTAGCTGGCAGGCCGCCGGAGTGCCTGGGCACCCCGACCGGCAGCCGCCCTGACGGGTTCACTTCGCCGAGGAGCACCTCGGCCACCGCCTGGGCGCCGCGCTGGCCGGCCAGGAAGGCGTAGACCACCGCCGCTGCCTCATCGGCCGCCGGGCCGAGCGCATAGGGCTTCCCGGCCAGCGCCACCACGACGACCGGGGTGCCGGCCGCGAGCACCGCCTCGACAAGTTCTTGCTGCACGCCGGGCAGGCGCAGGTCGTGCGCGTCGCTGCCCTCCCCCGTGGTACCCAGGCCGAACATGCCCGGCCGGTCACCGACGGCGAGCACGCACACGTCGCTTTCCGCGGCCAGCGCCACGGCCTCGGCGAAGCCGCCCCTGTCCTCCCCGGTGACCGCGCAGCCGGGGGCGTACCCGAGGTCAGGCAGCAGCGCGCCGAGCGCCTCGCGCAACGACGGCACCTCGATTCCGAGCGCGTACCCGGGGTGGTGGTGGCCCACGTGCGAGGGGAACGAGTAGCAGCCGAGCAGCGCCATCGGGTCGTCGGCGACCGGGCCGACCAGGGCGACTCTGCTCGCTGTGCCTGGCGTGTCCGGCCGCCCCGCGGCGAGCGGCAGGATGCCGGTGTTGCGGAGCAGCACCACCGCTTGCCTGGCCAGCCGCAGCGCGACGTCCTGGCTGATCTCGTCGTCAAGGCGGAGCTCGCCGAGGTCGGGCTCGGGCTTCCACGTCGCGTCGAGCAGGCCGAGTTCGGCCTTCTGCGCCAGCACCCGGGCCAGGGCCCGGTCGATGAGCACCTCGTCGACCGTTCCCGCGCGCACCGCGGCGACCAGCGTCTCGCCGAACGTCTCGATCGTGGGCAGTTCGACGTCGATGCCCGCGTGCAGCGCCATCCCCGCTGCCTCGGCCGGGCCGGCCGCGACGCCGTGCAGTGCGAACAGGAAACGGATCGCGAAGTAGTCGGCGACCACTGTGCCGCCGAACCCCCACTGGTCGCGCAGCAGGCCGGTCAGCAGGCCCTCGTCGGCTGCCGCCGGCACGCCGTCGATCTCCGCGTAGGAGTTCATGACCGACCGCGGGCGGCCCAGCCGCAGCGCCATCTCGAACGGCGGCAGCACGACGTCCGCTTGGTAGCGAGGGCCCATCGCGACCGGGGCGAGGTTGCGGCCGCCACGCGAGGCGGAGTACCCGGCGAAGTGCTTCAGCGTCGCGACGATGCCCGCCCCCTCGAGCCCTCGCGCGTACGCCGCGCCCACGGTGCCGACCAGGTACGGGTCCTCGCTGATCGTTTCCTCGGTACGGCCCCACCGGTAGTCGATGGTCACGTCCATGACCGGGGCCAGGCCCTGGTGCACTCCGGCCGCCCGCATGGACTGCCCGATCCGTCCCGCCATCTCCTCGACGAGCTCAGGGTCGAACGCGGCGCCCCAGCTCAGCGGCGCCGGGTAAACGGTGGCCTGCCAGGCGCAGAAGCCGGTGAGGCACTCCTCGTGGACCAGGGCGGGGATGCCGAACCGGTTGCTCGCCACGATCTGGGCCTGCGCCGCCGCCAGCGAACGGGCGCCGGCCGCCGGCTCGACGGGGGCCGTGCCGAACGGACGGGTGAGCTGCCCGAGCCCGTGCTTGATCACCTCGTCGAACGGCTGGCCATCCACCATGTCGGCCTGGTGGGGTGCCACCCCTCCGCCCGAGGCGTCCGCGCCAACCCAGATGCCGGCCAGTTGAGCGACCTTCTCTTCTAGGGTCATGAGCGGGATGAGAGCCCCGGCCCGCTCGGCGGCAGACAGCCGCGTGTCCTGCCAGGGATGCCCGTCGCGCCCGGGCCCGGGTGCAGCCACCTGGGGTTGATTCTCTGTCATCTATTCGGAGAATCCAATCCGCATCTTTGCCGAAACTTTCGGAAACCTTACGGTTCCCAAGAGTGACGTAAGTGTAAAATTGTTGGCATAGGCCGTCAAGAGGTGGCCTATGCACCTTTCACCACAAGTAACGTCATAGTCGCGACCAAGATAGGTGCGGTTTTGGGATCTTTCGGACTTAGCGCCTATTATTGCCCAGAAACCACTACTGTGTTATAAAGCATTAAGTTTACGAAACTTCTAGTAGTGAAGGCTCGATGACAACTGTCAACGCCGTCGGACCTCGTCGCGCGACGATCGCGGCCATCGCCGAAGAGGTCGGCGTGTCGGTCGCCACGGTCTCCAAGGTGCTCAACGGGCGCGGCGACGTCGCGGCGGAGACGCGGACACGCGTCGAGGCCAGCCTGGAACGGCACCGCTACCGGCGCCGGGTCAAGCGCCAGCCCCCCTCGACCGGGCACATCGAGCTGGTCTTCCATACGCTCGGCGCCGACTGGGCGATGGAGATCATCCACGGGGTGCAGGCCGTCTCAGGACCGGCCAACGTCGCCGTTGTGCTGTCGCACCTGGACGGCCGGAGCCGGCCTTCCGACGACTGGGTGGACGGCATGCTCGCTCGCCGGCCGCTCGGCGTCGTGGCCGTCATGTGCGGCCTGACCGAGTCACAGCGCGCTGCGTTGCACAGGGAGCGGATCCCCATCGTCGCCGTGGACACCGACAGCGCGACCGCCGCGTCGATGCCCACGGTCGGCTCGAACAACTGGAATGGCGGGCTGATGGCCGCCCGGCACCTGATCGAGCTTGGTCACCGCAGGATGGGTGTCATCTGCGGCCCGCAGGACGCGCTCTGCAGCCAGGCCAGGCTGGCCGGCTTCCGGCTCGGACACGACGAGGCCGGCCTTCGGCTCGAGCCGGAACTGGTGCGGAGCGGAAACTTCTACCTTGAAGCCGGCTATACGCACGGCCTGGCGCTGCTCGACCGGGCCGACCGCCCGACGGCGATCTTCGCCGGATCTGACATGCAGGCGATGGGGGTGCTGCGGGCCGCCCGCAGGCTCGGCATCGACGTCCCCGGCCAGCTCTCGCTGATCGGCTATGACAACCTGCCCTTGTCCGCCTGGACCGACCCCGCGCTCACCACGGTCAACCAGCAGCTGCGCGGCATGGCAGGCACCGCGACCCGGATGCTGCTCGACCTGGCCAGCGGGATCGAGCCCGCATTGACCAGGATCGACCTGGTCACCGAGCTGGTCGTCAGGGAGAGCACGGCACCGCCGCACGGTCAGTAGATCCTGCGGCCACGCTCGTCGGCGATGCCTGACTTACGGGCGAAGTACGTGTTGACGATGTCCCGCCACTGCACCGCGTTGGCGACCTGCTCCTCAAGCCGGCGGCGCACGTTCTCGAAGCGGGGCGGGTCGACCTGCCCCGCCAGCGACTGCCATGCCGCGAGTAGCCCTTCGGCGGCCGCGGCGCCGTCGAAGTGGGAGTCGTAGATGTGCTGGATGACGGTCTTCCCCGACTTGAGGCGGTGCGTGTACGGGACGTGGTGGAAGAACAGCAGCAGTTCGTCCGGGCAGCTCGCGAGGTCCTCGTACAGCTTGTACCGCGAGGGCTCGTACTGGGCGGTGTACCTGGTGCCGGTCGCCACCGTGCGGTCCACGCCGACGCCGTCGCGGTCGGCGAAGTGGTAGGTGCCCCAGCGGGAGTACTCGTAGCCGTCGATGTCCGGACCGTAATGGTAGTGCGGCGTCACCATCCAGCCCACGCCGAGCGGCGCCGTGTAGCTCTCGTAGATGGACCAGGACTCAAGCAGCATCCGCAGCACCGTGGAGAACACCGGTTCGGCCTGGCCGAACGTCTGGGTGACCCATTCCGCCGCCACGGCCCGCGACTCGACCGCGGGATCCCACGACAGCCGGCCAAAGGCGTAGAGGTTTGCCTGCGCGAGCACGTGCCCGGTCCAGGACGGATCGTCCCCGACGTTGGCGACGCCGGCGACCCCGCCGTAGGGGCGGCCGGTCTTGTGCCCGCTGACGACGTCGGCCAGGGTGGCGGTCTCACCGGCCGGCAGCGTCATGATCTCGTGCCATTGCGGGTGCAGAAAGCACAGGTCCCGCTGCTGGCCGGTGTACTCCTGGGTGATCTGCACCTCGAGCGCCTCGTTGGTCTCCCGCAGCGCGGTGAGAAGCGGCGACGCTGGCTCCCTGACCTGGAAGTCCATCGGGCCGAACTTGATCTGCACGATGACGTTGTCGGCGAAGTCGCCGTCCAGCGGCATGAACGTGTCGTAGGCGGCGCGCGCCCGGTCGGTGGAGCGGTCCCGCCAGTCCTGGTAGCAGTTGTAGACGAAAGCCCGCCACACCACGATCCCGCCGTACGGGCGCAGCGCGGCCGCGAGCATGTTCGCGCCGTCCGCCTGGCTGCGCCCGTAGACGTGCGGGCCCGGCCGGGACTCGCTGTCCGCCTTCACCACGAACCCGCCGAGGTCCGGGATGTGCTCGTACACCACCGCGGCCTGGCTGCGCCACCAGGCGGCGGCGTCGGAGTCGAGCGGGTCGGCGGTGCGCATCGTGCCCAGTGCGATCGGCGAGTCGAAGCTGATGCTGAGGAACAGCTTGATGCCGTAGCGGCGGAGCACCTCGGCGACCCTGGCGAGGCGGGGCAGGTGCTCCGGGGTGAGCAGCCGCGCGGCCGCGCGGGAGACGTTGACGTTGTTGGGGCTCAGCGCGTTGACGCCGACGGAGGCGAGCAGCCGGGCGTAGTCGGTGACCCGGCGCAGGTCCCGCGTCACCTGGCCGTCGGCGAAGAAGATCGACCGCCCCGCGTAGCCGCGCTCGATGCTGCCGTCGATGTTGTCCCAGTGGTTGACCATGCGCAGCTTGTTGGCAGTCGCCTCGGCCACCCGCAGTCCGCCCGTGGTCAGCCAGCCCGCGGGCTGGCCTGCCTGTAGGCGGCGCAGGAACGCGAAGACCGCGTACAGGCAGGCGGCATCGCTGCTGCCGGTGATGACGATGCGCCGCGGCCCTGTTACCCCAGCCGGCCCGGGCAGCCCGGCGAGCACGAGGACCTCGTCTTCGCCCGGCCGCCTGTCCCCCGGGTCGCGACCGGCTGCCGCCCAGGCCGCCGCCGCCTCGGTGGACCCCGGGGCGGCGATGACCACGTGCGACTGCTCCGCCTGCCCGGCCACGGGCAGCGGCTCGCTCCCGGTCAGCGCCGACAGGCCGCGGACGAGTTCCTCCCGGGCGGTGCGCAGCACCGGCGACGCGCCGGTAGCGGCGAATCGGGACAACAGGTCCCGCTCGTCAGCCGTCAGGGCATCCGCGCCGAGCGGCGGGTAGCCGAGCCAGCAGTCGTACATGCTCGCGGTCATCGGAAGCCTTTCCGTCATGACTCAATGCCTACTCGAACAGGCCGAGCGGCACGGCGTTCGCCAGCGCCCGGTAGCCCGCCGGGTTCAAGTGCAGGCCGTCGCCGGTGTCGAACTCCGCCCGGAGTCGTCGGGGCGCCAGCGGGTCGCGATCAGCCGCGCCGAAGTCGACGACGGCCGCTTCGAAGTCGAGGACGGCGCCGTGGCGGCGCCGCCTGGACCGGATCCGGGCGTTGACGAGCCGGCGCGCGTACTCGCGGTGTCCACCGGGGTCATCGTAGGAGACGCTGCCGCCGAAGGGAGTCAGCGTCGCGGCATAGAACGCGATGCCCGCCGCGTGCGCCTTGGCGGCGATCTGCTCATACGCCGCGCCCAGCTCGACCACGACCTGCGTCTGCGCGGCCAGGGTGGCGTCCGCGGTGCCGATGTCGTTCACGCCGGCGAATACCACCAGCCAGCGGACGCCGCTGACCGCGAGCACGTCGCGGTGAAACCGGGCAAGGACGGCCGGGCCAAGGCCGTCGCGGAGCACCCGGTTACCGCCGATGCCCTGGTTCAGCAGGGCGACACTCCTGGCGGAAGCGGCCCCGCCAGCACCGCGCGAGCGCATCAGGTCGAGCAGCTGGTCTGGCCAGCGGTCGTTGCCGTTGGTCGTGGAGCCCCGGCCGTCGGTCAGCGAATCGCCGAGGAAGACCACCGCCCCGGTCGGCCCGGCCGCCTCCCGGCCGGCGTCGATGCCGCTGAGGAAGTACCAGTGCTCAACCTCGGCCGGCTCGGTGCCGCCCGCCCCGGTGAGCTCGGTCGCGGTCGCGTGGTCGCCGGCCGCCAGGTACGACGTGGTCCGCGACCCCGGGTGCGAGGTGATCCCGCCGGCCGCCGGCTGCCCTGCGGGCAGGTAAAGCGTCACCGCGACGTTCGCGCCGGCGGTCACCGGGAAGTCGACGGGGTCGGAGATTGCGGCCGCGCCGGGCGGCATGGTCACGCCGGGCCGCCCGGCAAACGTCACCGCCCGCGACGTGCCCGGCTCGATCGCGCTGACTCCGGCCCGGCCGCCGCCTGGTAGCGCCAGGTAAACCCGGGCAATGCCAAGCTCGGTCTCACCGAAGGCGTTGCTGAGCCGCAGCCGGATCCGGGTCGCGTCCGCCGTCACCCGGATCGTCTGCCGCAGCGTGCTGTCGCGCAGCACGATCCCGTCACGCGTGAACGGCGGCGGCGGCAGGTTGCCCGGCTCGGCCTGCTGTGGCGCCGCCGCCCAGATGCCGACCCAGTCGCTCTCCGGGCCTGGGTCAGCCATCGAGCCCGTGATCGCGGAAGGCCTGGTTCACCTCGGCGACCAGGGCACCGCTGTCGTCGTGGACCTCGAGTAGCCCGAGCATCGCGATCCGCACGGGTCTATTGTGCCTGCGGGCAGCCTGGCTGAGGTCATCAGCTCGCTTCTTGCTGTTATCCATTGGCTCGGGTCGGGCTGGGCTCGGGAGGGCGGTACCGGAACGGGTGGCACACGCACTCGTTCGGGAGAATGATGGCGTGGAATCTGACTTTGACTTTTCTGTGGAGTCTCGGCTGGTGCACGGGGGGACGGAGCGGGCGGCGGGCGCGCCGCTCGGGCCGCCGCTGGTACCGACGAGCGTGTACGTGTCGCAGGGCGAGCCCGGCGGCGGGCCCGGGTACGGGCGGAACGGTAACCCGGGCTGGGCGGCGGTCGAGTCGGCGCTCGCGGCCCTCGAGGGGCCCGGTGCCCGCGCGGTGACGTTCGCCTCGGGGCAGGCGGCGTCGATGGCGCTGATGCTGGCGCTGGCCGAGGGGCGGGACACCATCGTGTTCCCCTCCGACGGGTACTACAACACGCGGGCGCTCGCGGGCAGGCTGCGGCCGCACGGGGCCCGCGCCGTGGCGGTCGACCTGCTCGACCTGGACGCGGTCGCCGCGGCGCTGCGCCGCGGGCCCGCCGTGCTGTGGGCGGAGACGCCGACCAACCCGCTGCTTCGGGTGGCCGACCTCGCGGCGCTCGCGGCGGTGGCGGCGTCCGCGGGCGCGCCGCTCGTGGTGGACAACACGGTGGCGACGGGACTGCTGCAGCGGCCGCTCGACTTCGGCGCCGCGGCGTCGGTTTACTCGCTGACCAAGTCCGTCTCCGGGCACTCCGACGTGCTCGGCGGCGCGGTCGTCACCAGGGACGCCGCGCTGGCCGACGCGGTGCTTGCCTGGCGGACCGACGGCGGCGCCATTCCCGGCCCGTTCGAGAGCTGGCTCGTGCTGCGGGGCCTGAAGACCCTGCCGCTGCGCATTGAGCGCGCGTCGTCGAACGCGCTCGCCGTCGCGTCCTTCCTGGCCGGGCACCCGCGCGTCAGCGCCGTGCACTACCCGGGAACGGCGCCGTCGGCCGCGGCCGTCAAGCAGATGCCGCGCGGATTCGGCCCGCTGCTGTCCTTCGAGCTTTACGGCGCGGCCGCCGACGCCGACGCCGTGGTGGCGGCCGCGCGGCTGATCGTCCCGGCGACCAGCTTCGGCGGCGTCGAGTCCTCCTGGGAACGGCGGGCCCGCTGGCCCGCGGAAACCGCCCCTGACACGCTGATCCGCATGTCCTGCGGCGTGGAGCCGGCGGAAGACCTGCTGGCCGACCTCGCCGCCGCGCTTGCGGCCGGCGGCTAGCGGCGAGGCGGCGGTGAGCCTGGCCGCGGTGAGGCCGGATTGGGTGCGTTCAGGGATTGTGTGTACTTAGTGACCATATGTGGTCACTAAGTACACACAATAATTTCCTGCTGTGACCGGTGAGCAGAACGAGACGCGTGGTGGGCCGGGGACGGTGCGACGGAACCCGGGTTACTTGGGGAACCAGGCGACGTAGAAGATGCCGAGGCCCAGGGCCACGAACATGCCGGCGATCAGCCAGAAGCGGACCACGATCGTCGTCTCGGCCCAGCCGACCTGCTCGAAGTGATGCTGCAAGGGCGCGATCTTGAACACGCGGTACGGCTTTCCTGTGCGCCACTTGGTCACCTTGAAGACGCCCACTTGGATGACCACCGACATGGTGATGATCGCGAACAGCCCGCCCAGCAGGAGCAGCAGCAGCTCGGTGCGGGTGATGATGGCCAGGCCCGCGAGGACGCCGCCGAGGGCGAGCGAGCCGGTGTCGCCCATGAAGATCTTGGCGGGCGGCGCGTTCCACCACAGGAAGCCGAAGCACGCGCCCATCACGACCGAGGCGACCACCGCGGCGTCGAGCGGGTCGCGGACGGGGTAGCAGTTCGAGGCGAGCGCGACGGTGCAGTCGTTGCGGTACTGCCAGTTCCCGATGATCACGTACGCGGCGAGGACCAGGATCGACGCGCCGGTCGCCAGGCCGTCGAGGCCATCGGTGAGGTTCACCCCGTTGGAGGTGGCGGTGACCATGAGCAGCACCCAGACCACGAAGAGCACCGCGCCGATCGAGACGCCGAAGTCGGCGAGGAACGAGATGTGCGTCGACGCCGGGGTCAGGTCGTAGCCGTCGGGAAAGTGGATCACCAGGACCGCGAAGATGGCGCCCACGAGCGCCTGGCCGAGGAGCTTGGCGCTGCTGCGCAGGCCGAGGCTGCGGCGCATGAAGATCTTGATGTAGTCGTCAAGGAAGCCGACGAAGCCGAGGCCGGTCATCAGGAAGAGCACGAGCACGCCCGAGGCGGTCATCGGGTCGTCGGTGAACAGGTGCCCGAGCGTGTAGCCGACCAGCGAGGCGATGATGATGACGATGCCGCCCATGGACGGCGTGCCGGTCTTGCTCAGGGCCGGCGTGGACTGCGAGCCCTCGAGCCGCACCTGCTGGCCGAGCTTCCGCTTTACCAGCACGCTGATCGTCGGGCGGGTGCCGAACAGCGCGACGATCATCGAGATGGCCGCCGAGAGCAGGATCGTCTTCACTGGTCATCCTCCGCGAGCAGGCCGTCTGCTACTTCCCACAGGCCGGCGGACTTCGATGCCTTCACTAGTACGACGTCTCCCGGCCGCAATCGGTTCTGCAGCGCGGCGACCGCGCTCTTGGGATCGGGCACGGCGATCGCCTCGCCCGGCCAGCCGCTGGCCGCGCGCGCCCCGTCGAGCACCGGGGCGGCGCCGGCGCCGACGGCGACGACGATCGCCGCCCCGGCCTGCGCGGCCAGCCGGCCGGCCTCCTTATGGCTCTGTTCCTCGATGTCGCCGAGCTCGGCCATGTAGCCGAGCACGGCGATGCCGCGCCTGCCGTTGCCCGCCAGGTGCGCCAGGGCCTCGATGGCGGCCCTGGTCGAGTCCGGGTTGGCGTTGTAGGCGTCGTTCACTACGAGCACGCCGTCGGTCCGTCGCGTGAGCTCCATGCGTTTCTTGCTGCGCGCGGTGGCCGCGCTGAGCGCGTCCGCGATCGCGGTGACGTCCATACCGAGCTCCGCGGCCACCGCTGCCGCGGCGAGCGCGTTGGCCACGTGGTGGCGGCCGTGCAGCCGCAGCTTCACGTTCGCGGTGGTGCCGCCCAGGCAGAGGAGGAACGAGGCGCGGCCCAGGTCGTCAAGGCTGATGTCCGCCGCCCGCACGTCGGCCTCACGGGCGGGGTCGACGCTTGTCGTCAGCACGCGGGCGCTGGTGCGCGCCGCCATCGCGGCCACGCTGGGGTCGTCGGCGTTGAGCACCGCCACGCCGCCGTCGGCCGCGGCGGGCAGGGCCTCCACCAGCTCGCCCTTGGCCTTGGCCACCGCGTCGACCGAGCCGAACTCGCCGGCGTGCGCGCGGCCCACGTTGAGCACCGCGCCGATCCGCGGCGGGGCGATACCGGTGAGGTAGGCGATGTGCCCGATGCCCCTGGCCGACATCTCAAGAATGAGATATTTTGTCGTCTCGTCGGCGCGCAGCACGGTCAGCGGCAGGCCGATCTCGTTGTTGAGCGAGCCTTCCGGTGCGATGGCCGGGCCGAGGCGCTCGACCACCTGGCCGGTGAGGTCCTTGGTTGAGGTCTTGCCCGACGACCCGGTGATGCCGACGACGGTGACGCCTGGCAGCCGGCGCAGCACGGCGCGGGCCAGCGCGCCGAGCGCCAGGGTGACGTCAGGAACGACGATCACCGGCGCGGCCGCCCCGGGCAGCGGGCGCGCGGCGAGGATGGCCGCCGCGCCGCCCAGCGCGGCGGCGTTGGCGTAGTCGTGGCCGTCAACGTGCTCGCCGGGCAGCGCGGCGAACAGCGCGCCCGGTGCCGCCAGCCGGGAATCGATCACCACCGGGCCGGTCACGATGGCGTCCGGGGACGTGCCCGCGGTGACGTCGCCGGAGGTGATCTCGGCGATCTGCGCGACGGACAGCGGTATCACGCGGGCTTCCCCCTCCTGGCACGGCGTGGATGTGCCGTTGGTGTCGCCATAGCAGCACCGATGGCACATCCACGCGGGGAGGGAGGCACGGAGGCGAGAGCGGCGGTCATGACCGGCCGCCCGGGGCGGCGTGGCGGGCCAGGGCGGCGGCCGTGACCACCGCGTCATCGAACGGCAGCACGGTTCCCCCGACGTACTGGCCGGTCTCGTGTCCCTTTCCTGCCACGAGCACCACGTCCCCCTTCCCCGCCATGGCGGCGGCAAGCTCGATCGCCGCGGCCCGGTCCGGCTCAATGATCACCCGGGCCCGCTCTACCTGCGGGACCCCGAGCACTCCCTGCAGCATCTCGGCGAGGATGGCAAGCGGGTCCTCGGAGCGCGGGTTGTCGCTTGTGAGGATCGCCACGTCCGCGAGCCTGGCCGCGGCGGCGCCCATCAGCGGGCGCTTGCCGCGGTCGCGGTCGCCGCCGCAGCCGAGCACCGCGATCAGTTCACCGCTCGTCACCTGGCGAAGCGCGCCGAGCACCGCCTCGACGGCGCCCGGCTTGTGCGAGTAGTCGATGAACGCATCCGGCTGGCCGGGCACGGCGGCTACCCGCTGCAGGCGGCCGGGCACGCCGGGGCAGGAGGCCACGCCCTCCACCGCGTCCGCCAGGTCGGTGCCTGCCTCGACAAGCGCCACGATGGCCGCCAGCGCGTTGGCCACGTTGAACTGGCCGGGCAGCGTGACGGAGGCGTCCGCCTCGACGCCGCCGGGGCCGATAACGCGGAAGGTTGACCCGTCCGCGCCGCAGCGGACGTCGGCCGCGCGCCACTCCGCTTGCGCGTACGCGCCGGAGGCCGGGTCCGCGCAGAACGTGACGATCGGCACCGACGCCTCGGCCACCAGGCGGCGGCCGTACCGGTCGGCCACGTTCACCACGCCCACGGCGGAGTACGCCGGGGTGAACAGCTTCGCCTTGGCCCGGAAGTAGTCCTCGAAGCCCGCGTGAAAGTCCAGGTGGTCCTGGGACAGGTTGGTAAATACGGCGACGCCGTAGCGGGTGCCCGCGACCCGGCCGAGCGCCAGCGAGTGGCTGGAGACCTCCATCGCGACGCCCGTCACCCGGCGCTCGGCCATCACGGCGAGCAGCGCCTGCAGGTCCGGCGCCTCCGGTGTGGTCAGCGACGCCCTGACCAGCTCGGCGCCGATCTTGATCTCCACCCCGCCGATGAGGCCGGTGCGGTGCCCGGCGGCGCGCAGCCCCGCCTCGCACAGGTAGCTGGTGGTGGTCTTGCCGCTCGTCCCCGTCACGCCGATCATCGTCATCCGGCGCGACGGGTCGCCGTAGATCCAGCAGGAAACGTCGCCGAGGCTCATCCGCGGGCTGGCCACGACGAAGACCGGCACGCCGGTGCGCGCGGCCCGGTCGCGGCCGTCCGGGTCGGTGAGGATCGCGACCGCGCCGGACGCCACCGCCTGGTCGCTGTGGGCCGCGCCGTGAGTGCGGCTGCCGGGCAGCGCGGCGTACAGGTCGCCGGGCCGCACCGCCCGGGAGTCGAGCGTGACGCCGGAGAGAACCCCGAGACCGCTGCGTATCGCCTCGGTTCGTCCCACGCCAAGCAGCTCTGCCAGCCCGGACAGCGGGCGCGGAGCGAGGTGGGCGGGACGGATCACGCCCAGAGGGTATCCAAAATCAGTGCGCGTTGAGTCGAACATAGGGAGCGACAAGTCCGGGTTGCGGCTGGATCTGCTGGGTTTGCAGCGCGGCGTTCATCACACTGTAGAAGACCGGGCCGGCCACCTCGTCGCCGAAGTAGTCGTTGTTGGTCTTCGGGTCCTGCACGTTCACGGCGACAACGACCTGCGGGCCGTTGCCCGGGGCCATGCCGATGTAGCTCGACCCGTGCACGCACAGCGGGTTGCTCTTCGGGCACGGGTGCGCGGGGTCGGCTGACGGCTCGCTCGCGGTGCCGGTCTTGGCCGCGATCGCGTAGCCGGGGAAGTCGCCCCACCGCTGGTTGGCCCCGTCGTCCACGGCGGGCACCTGCTGCAGGATCGGGATCAGCTCCTGTGCGGTCTTGGCCTGGATGACTCGCCGCGACGGCGACGGCCTGGCCGGGACGTACTGTCCGGCCGCGTTGTAGGTGCCGGCCACCAGCGTGGGCTGCACGCGGACGCCGCCGTTGGCGATCGTCGCGTACACGCTGGCCATCTGCACGGCGTTGACCGAGATGCCCTGCCCGTAGGACAGGGTGTACCGCTCGTCGGCCGCCCACTTGGACGGCGGCGGGAGGGCGTCCGGCGAGTAGGCGGTGTCCGGCTCCTCCCCCGGCAGGCCGAGTCCGGTCGGGTCGCCGAGGCCGAACGCCTTGAGGTAGTCGTACTGCACCTGCGGTGAGACGTGCTGCACCACCTGGGACATGCCGATGTTGGAGGAGTTCGCGATGATGCCCGCGATCGTGTAGCGCTCGCCGGGCGACCACTCAGCGTCGTGGATCCACTGTCCGCCCCGGTAGATCTGGTACGGGATGTTGTAGGTGCTCATCGGCGTCTGGCCGCCCGTCTCGAACGCGGCGGCGGCGGTGATCACCTTGGCGGTCGAGCCGGGCGCGAACAGGTACGAGTCGGGCAGGTCCGTGGTCTGGCTCACGCTGGTGAAGCTGTCCTGGCCGTAGGTGGGCCACTGGGCCATGGCCAGGATGGCGCCGGTCTTGGGCTGTATGACAACGACCGAGCAGTTCGCCGCCTTGGCCTTCTCGACCTCCTGCTGGCACGCCTGCTGTGCCTGGAACTGGAGCGCGGGGATGATTGTCAGCTTGATGGACTGGCCGTCCTTGGCCGGCGTGTTCTGCGTGCCGGCCAGCGGGATCGCGACGCCGTCCGCGCCGATCTCGCCCTGCTCGCTGCCGGTGGTGCCCGTGAGCAGGCGGTTGTACTCGGCTTCGATCCCCGACTGGCCGGAGATCACGTCCGCCTGGTTGACGTTGGTGAACCCGACGATGTTGGCGGTCGCGCTCCCGTCGGGGTAAGCACGGACGAAGACCGGGGAGGCGTAGATGCCGGTGAGGCCGAGGTCGGCGATCCTCGTCTCGTTCGCGTTGGACACGCCCTTGGCCAGCACCACGTACCTGGTCGACGTCGGGTGCTCGAGCAGGTAGAGCACCTGCGGCGCGGTCATGCCGAGCAGGCCGGCCAGCTGCTGCGCGACGGCCGGCTTCTTGGCGCCGGGGATCTGGGTCGGGTCCGCGGTGACCGTGTAGGTCTCGATGGTCATCGCCAGGACCTGGCCGTTCGCGCCGTAAATGGCGCCGCGCAGCGCCGGCAGGGTGATCGTGGTCAGCTTCTCCGCGTTGGCGGCCGCCTTGAGGGAGCCGGACTGCAGGACCTGGATCTGCACCAGGCGCCCGGCGAACAGGGTCAGCACGATCGCGATCGACAGGAAGGTAATGCCCACCCGCCGTCCCGGCTCACCGCGGCGGACGGTCACCCAGCGGGACGGGCGGCGCGGCGGGCGGGACGGGCGGGACGGGCGGGGAGAACCGGGAGAGCCGGGACGGCCGCCTGGCGGACGGGCGCCCGGGCCGGGGCGCCGTGCGGCGGGGCCGCCGGGCAGCCGCGCGTTCCGCGGCAGGCCTGGCCCCTGGCCGCCCGTGCTGTGGCCCGTGCTGTGGCCCGTGCGGTCTCCCGTGCTTCGCGGGTCA
>CAZORE010000006.1:77050-100869 GCA_964581815.1 uncultured Streptosporangiaceae bacterium
CGCCGTCCGGTCCTGCCGTGGCCGCCGGCCGCCGGGCCTGGCCATGGTGCCGAGGCCGCTGCGGGCGCTGCCTTCGCGCCGCTCGCTGCTCCCGTCGCCCACGTAACGCTCGTCGCTCATGCTGCTCTCCCGACCCCGTGTGTCACTCGACCCTGAGCATGCCTCTTGCTGTTATCTCGACGGCTCGTCACGCGGCCTCCCCAAGGCGCTCGACCGCGCGCAGCCGGGCGGACGCCGATCTCGGGTTGGCGGTCAGTTCCGTGTCGTCCGGGCGTTCCGCGCCCCTGGTCAGCAGGCGGAACCTGGGGCTGCCCGGCAGTACCTCGCCCGCGCGCACCGGGACCCCCGGCGGGGTCTTGTCCGTGGTCCGCGCCGCCAGTTCCCGTTTGACCAGCCGGTCCTCGAGCGAGTGGTAGGCCAGGGCGGCCAGCCGGCCGCCGGGCGCGAGCAGGTCAAGCGCCGCGGGCAGCGCCCGGCGCAGTGCGCCGAGCTCGTCGTTCACCTCGATGCGCAGCGCCTGGAAGGTTCGCTTGGCCGGGTTGCCGCCGGTCCGCCGCGCGGGCGCGGGTATCGCGTCCTTGATGATCCCGCTCAGCCTCAGGGTGCTCGTGATGGGCTCGCGGGCCCGCTCCCTGGCGATCAGCTCGGCGATGCGGCGGGCGAACTTCTCTTCGCCGTACTCGAACAGCACCCGGGCCAGCTCGGGAACGGGGTACTCGTTGACGACCCGCTCCGCGGTCAGCCCCGCCCCCTGGTCCATGCGCATGTCGAGCGGGGCGTCCTGTGCGTAGGAGAAGCCACGGGCCGCGTCGTCCAGCTGCGGGGAAGAGACACCGAGGTCGAACAGGACGCCCTGGACCCGGCGGTGCCCGGCCGAGGCGGCGATCTCGGCGATGCGGTCGTAGAACGCGTGCGCGATCGTCACCCGGCCCGGGTACCGCTCCGCCAGGGCGCGCCCGGCCTCGATCGCGGCCGCGTCCGCGTCGATCCCGATCAGCAGCAGCCCGGGGACCGCGTCGAGGAAGGCCCGCGCGTGCCCGGCCCGGCCGAGGGTGGCGTCGATGAGAACCGGCGGACGGCCGCCGGGCGTGGGGCCGGCGAGCGCCGGCAGCAGGAGGGCGGCGATCCGGCCGGCCATCACCGGCACGTGCGCATAGGCGTGCTCGCTCATGACCCCTCCGCTCCGCCGCGCTGCTCAACTGCTGCGATGAGGCCGCGGCGCGCTCGGCGGCCGCGGCGCTGGCGACTGTCGGGCCATCTGAGGCGGGCCGTCGCCCGGCGCCGCCGCCGGACCGCCCCCGCTGCGGCCCGTCGCCCGTGCTACTGCTGTTCTTGCTCCTGCTGCCCGTCTTTGGCCCGGCGGGTTCTGGAAATCCGCGCCGCTTGGCCCCGGGAGAATTACCAAGGGCGGTAACCGCCTGGCACCGGGGAAGTGGCGCCAGGCTGGTGGTGCGGTGCGGCTTCCAGACCCGCCGGACAGCCGGTGGTCGGCCGGTTCTCGGCGACCAGTCAGAGAATTCCTGGCAGCACCTCCTCGGCGGCTTCGGAGAACGAGTCCTCCTGGGCGGCCAGGTAGGTCTCCCATGCCTGCGCGTCCCAGATCTCAAGCCGGGTGTTGGCCCCGATCACCACGCAGTCCCGGTCAAGGCCGGCGTAAGTGCGCAGCGCGGCGGGCACGGTGATCCGGCCCTGCTTATCCGGGAGCTCGTCGGAGGCGCTCGCGAAGAAGACCCGGCTGTAGTCCCGTACCGCCTTGGCGGTCACCGGCGCGGCACGCAGCGACTCGGTGATCCGCGCGAACTCATCGCGCGGGAAGACGTACAGGCAGCGCTCCTGCCCCTTCGTGATCACGACTCCCCCCGAGAGCTCGTCACGGTACTTGGCGGGCAGGAACAGCCGTCCCTTCTCGTCAAGCCGGGGTGCGTGAGTGCCGAGAAACATTCGGTCCCCACCTCCAGCCCCTAGCGAGCCGAGCTTCGATGACCATCTCACTCCACCGCGCCCCACTGTACCCCACATTCCTCCACCAGCACCAGCCCAAACCTGACTGCCAAGACTCGTGCCATGGCAAAGCAGCAGGTCAGCGCCGGTGGTGCAAAGTGGGGGAAGAACGCGACTACGCGGCGCGTCGCGGGCCGGCTCACCGCCACAGGGGCGGGAGATACGGGTGAGGTGCGTGAGGCTGCGCGACCACGGGATTCGGGCCGCGACGGGGGCGCGGTGGGGGACGGTGGAGCGGGCTGCGGGCGGGGTAACGGGCCCGGAACGGCGGAGCACGCTCTCGTTCTGCCGCCGCGAATTGACCGTTTTATTGGAGAAAACAGCTATGACTGGGGAAAGGCGTAGACCTCTGGGGGAATCATTGGATATGTTCCCTGGCAGGGCAGGCGTCGAGCGTGGCGATTTCGTGCGGCACGGCATACTGTGCAGTAGACGAGGCGGTCTCCGGCGCCGGCGCGGCCGGGCCTTTTCGGGGAGGGCTTTTGGTACTCGATACGGGGCGCGGCCAGCAGCGGAACCTTGATGACCTGGTCGCCACCGCGCAGCGGGTCGCGGTGGCCATCCAGTCGGTGATTGACGGTAAGGCCGATGCGGTCAGGCTCGCGCTGATCGTCCTGCTCGCCGAGGGGCACCTGCTCATCGAGGACGTGCCCGGCGTGGGCAAGACGATGCTCGCCAAGGCGCTTGCGCGGTCCATCGACTGCTCGGTGCGGCGGATCCAGTTCACCCCTGACCTGCTGCCGAGCGACATCACCGGGGTCAGCGCCTACAACCAGGAGCGGCGCGAGTTCGAGTTCAAGCCGGGGCCGGTGTTCGCGAACATCGTGGTCGGCGACGAGATCAACCGGGCGTCGCCGAAAACCCAGTCCGCGATGCTCGAGTGCATGGAAGAGCGGCACGTCACCGTCGACAGCACCACCTACGAGCTCGACCGGCCGTTCATGGTGATCGCGACCCAGAACCCGGTCGAGATGGAGGGGACCTACCCGCTGCCCGAGGCGCAGCGGGACCGGTTCACCGCGCGGCTCTCCATCGGCTACCCGACCGCGGCGGCCGAGCTCGAGATGCTCGACACCCACGGGTCTTCGTCGCCGCTCGACCAGCTCAAGCCGGTCGCCACCGCGCTCGACGTGCGGGCGCTCATCGAGGCCGTCCGCCAGGTGCTCGTGGCCGGCCAGGTGAAGGAGTACATCGTCTCGCTGTGCGCGGCGACGCGGGCGGCGCCCGAGCTGCGGCTCGGCGCCTCGCCGCGGGCCGCGCTGCACCTGCTGCGCGCGGCGCGGGCCCGCGCCGCGCTCGACGGGCGGGACTACGTCATACCCGACGACATCCAGACGCTGGCCAGCCCGGTGCTCGCGCACCGGCTGCTGCCCACCGCCGAGGCCCTCGTGGAGCGGAAGCTGCCCGATCAGGTGGTCGCGCGGATCGTGGAGCAGACGCCGCTGCCGCGGCCCTGAGCACGCTGGTGGTGGCTTAGCTGATGCGCGGGCTACTTGGAGCGCTGACGGTGCGGGGACGGTCCTTCGTCGCCGCCGGGGCGGCGGCGATCGCCTGCGGCGCCCTCATACCCGAACCCGACCTGGTCCGCATCGGGGTGCTGCTCCTCGCGCTGCCGGTGCTTTCCGCGTTCGGCGCCGGGCGGGCACGGTACCGGCTGTCCTGCGTTCGCACCGTGTCGCCGCCGCGGCTGCCCGCCGGGCAGGCCGCGTCGCTGACCATCCGGCTCACCAACGTGTCCAGGCTGCGCACCGGGCTGCTGCTCGCCGAGGACACGGTGCCCTACGCGCTCGGGTCGCGGCCGCGGTTCGTCTTCGAGGGGATCGGCGCGGGCGGCTCGCGCGCCTTCACCTACCAGCTCGGGTCGGAGACCCGCGGGCGGTACACCGTCGGGCCGCTGCGCGTGCGGGTGGCCGACTCGTTCGGCCTGGTATCCATCACCCGGGCGTTCACCACGACGTCGGTGCTGACGGTCACCCCGCGGATCATCCCGCTCGCCAAGCCGCCGGTCGGCGGCTTCTGGCTGGGCGACAGCGAGCTCGGGCGGCGGTCCATTTCGGCCTCAGGCGACGACGACGTGGCACCCCGCGCGTACCAGACCGGGGACAGCCTGCACCGGGTGCACTGGCGGTCCACCGCGCGGTATGGCGAGCTGATGGTCCGCCGCGAGGAGCAGCACTGGCGGAATACGGCGTCGCTCTTCCTCGACAGCCGGCGCGCCGCCTACTCGCCCGCCATGTTCGAGCTCGCGGTCAGCGCGGCCGCGTCTATCGGGGTGCACCTGGCGGGCGAGGGCTTCGACGCGCGCTTCGTGACCGCGGAGGGCGAGGTGCCGGCGCAGGGCTCGTTCCGTGACACGCTGCTCGACACGCTGGCCGTGCTCCGGCCGTCGCGGGCGGCTTCCATCAAGGCGGCGGCGCAGGCGCTCGGTTCGGCGGGCGGTCAGGTGATCGCGGTGATCGGGGACATGCCCGCGGCAGAGGCGCGCGAGCTCGCCGCGGCCCGGCGCGGCGCGGCGGGCGTCGCCATCGTCCTGGCGGAAGAGGGCACGGGCACGGACGCCGCCCATGTGCTCGCCGCGTCCGGCTGGCGGGTCGCGGTCGCGCACGACGCGGCGCGGCTGACGGCGGCGTGGCAGCAGCTGCAAGGGATCGCCCGTCCAGACGGGCCCGGCGTGCGCGGCGTCCCCATCGGGCTCGCGGCGGCGGACGGGCCTGCCGCGGACGGCGGGCTGGCGAGGGAGGCGGCCCATGGCTAGCCACCGGCGGACGGTGGCCGCGGCCTGCGCGGTCATCCTCGCGTCCATCTCGCTGTACCCCATCTTCACCGGGACGGCCTGGTTCTGGGCCGGGTGCGGGTCTGCCCTGGTCGTCGCGCTCGCGGGCACGGCGACCCGGCTGCGGCGGCTGCCGGTCCCCGTGACGCTGCTCGCGGGCGCTGCCGCGCTGCTCCTCTACCTCAACCTGGTCTTCGCCAACGCCAGGTCGCTCTACCACCTGCTGCCCACCCCCGGGTCGCTCGCCGCGCTGTGGCACACCGCCGGGCAAGGGTTCAGCCAGGCGTCCGCGTACGCTCCCCCGGTGCCGGGGCTGCGCGGCATGGTGCTGCTCGCGGCCGGCGGCATCGGCATCGCCGCGCTGCTCACCGACCTGATCGCGGTCAGGCTCGGCAGCGCCGCGCTGGCCGGGCTGCCGCTCCTGCTGCTGTTCACCGAGCCGTTCACGCTCAGCGTGTCCCGCGGCGTCGTCGGCACCACGCTCGCGTTCTGCCTCGGCGTGGGCGGGTACCTGGCGCTGTTGTCGAGCGAGGGCAGGGACCGCATCCGCGACTGGGAGCAGACGGACGCCACCGATCATTACGCGCCGGACACGCGGCCGCTCGCCGCCGCGGGACGGCGGGTCGGCACCGCCTCGGTCCTGCTCGCGCTCTGCCTGCCGCTGTTCATCCCCGGGCTGCACACCACCCGGCTGTTCGGCGGGCAGCCGGGGATCGGCGGCACGGGCGGAAGCGGCGGCGCCGCGCTCGGATTCCCCAACCCGAACGTGCAGCTGTCGCAAGAGCTGACGGCGGCCAAGGCGACGACCGTGCTCACCTACACCTCGACCAACCCCGGCTACCTGCGGATCTACGCGCTCGACAAGCTCACGGACGCGGGCTGGCAGCTGTTCGCCCAGCCCGAGTCGCTCGTCCCGGTCAGCCCGCGGCTGCCCGCGGCGCCCGGCCTCACCGGGAAGGCCGGGGTGGCCAGCCAGCGAACCATCATCTCCATCGCCAGCGGCGTCGGCGACGACGAGCTCTCCGCGCTGCCCGTGCCCTACCCGGCCACGTCCATCTCGGTGAAGGGCGACGTGCGCGCGGACCGGGCCACGCTCATGGTGTTCGACTCCGGTGTCTCCCTCAGCGGTCTCAGCTACACGGTCACCAGCCTGTCGGAGGCACCGGGCGATCAGGTGCTCAGCGCCGCGCCGCCGGCCGCCGCGTCCATCACGGCGCATTACCTGTCGGTCCCCGCGGACTACCAACCGCTGCGCGCCGTGGCGCTGTCCGTGGTCCGGGCCGCGGGGGCGAAGACCCCCTTCCAGGAGGCCGTGGCGCTGCAGGACTGGCTGGCGGCCGGGTCGTTCAAGTACACGCTGAAGGCGCCGTCGGTGGTCAGCGCCGCCGGGCTCGCCCAGTTCCTCGAGATCACCAAGAAGGGCTACTGCCAGCAGTTCTCCTACGCCATGGCGGTACTCGCCCGGCTGCTCGGCATCCCGTCCCGCGTCGCCTACGGGTTCACGGCGGGCGCGCCGACCGCGACGCGCACGTACACGGTCACCACCCATGACGCGCACGCCTGGCCGGAGCTGTTCTTCCAGGGATACGGCTGGCTGCGGTTCGAGCCGACGCCGTCTGGCCCGGCGGGGCAGGGCACCGCGTTCGCGCCCTCCTACTCGGGCACGCCGGGCAGCGCGGGGCCGCCGGCCCTGTCGACGCAGACAAGCAGCCCGGGCGCGACGGCGAGCGTCAGCGCGAGCGGCGGCATCCCGCCGAACCTGCGCGAGATCCTCGGCAACGACTTTGGCGGCGCGGCGGGCGGCCCCGTCCGCGGCACGGTCAGCCCGTGGGAGATCTTCGGCCTGGTGATGGCCGGGCTGGTGGTGGTCGCGCTGATCACCCCGTGGTGCGCGCGGCTAGTCGTCAGGCGGCTGCGCTGGCGCCGGGGGCGGCACCCCCGGGCGACCCGGCCCGCCGTCATCGGGGCGGACAGGACCTCTTGGATTGCTGGCGCCTCCGGGACGGGCGGCCCGACCGGGACCGCCGTGGCCGTCCGGCCGGGGGTGTCCGTCCTGTCGGCCCGGGAGACCAGGGTCCGGGCCAGGGATATCGCCTGGGCGCACGCGGCGTGGCAGGAACTGCGCGACGACCTCATCGACTACGGCGCCGGCTACCTGCCGAGCGAGTCACCGCGGGCAGTGGCCGCCCGGGCCGGCGAAGGGCTGGTCCTCACCGGGACCGCGCGGGCGGCGCTCGGCCGCATCGCGATGGCCGAGGAACGCGCCAGGTACGCACCCGCGCCCGCCGACGGGTCGGGCCTGCGGGCGGACAGCATCGCGGTACGCCGGGGCATCGCCGCCGCGGTGCCGCGCGTCACCCGGTGGCGGGCACGGCTGCTGCCCGCGTCCGTGCTCGGCCCGGTGCTGGCCACGCTCGCATCGGCGGCCAACCCGTACCGCGGGAGGATCGGCATGGAAGGCAGTGGCCGGCTTGGGCTTGAGCGGCTCGGCAAGCTCCGCCGCAAGGGCTCCTAAGACGCCTACAGGCCGCCCTCCTGCCGCCTGCGCCAGCGCTCGTCTAGTCGCTCGCCGAACGAGGCGTGCCCCGCGGTTCCCCGCTTCGAGCGCTTGGAACGGCGCTTGCCCGCCGACTGGCCCGGCGTCGCGCCCAGGGCGACGGCAGTCATCTGCCGCCAGCTATTGAGCACCCAGATGCTGCACAGCAGCATGACGACAAATCCCGCGACGGCCAGGCCGATGACCGGCAGGACGATGCCGGCGGCGATCATGGCCGCGCCAAGGGCCAGGCCGACAAGCGCCTCTGCCACCCGACGCCGGTAATGCACGCGGGGATCGGTAGAGCGAACACGCCGCACTAGCGCGCGATCCTCCCTGTAGAGCGCCTGCTCGATCTGCTCGAGCTGACGCTGCTCATGCTCAGAGAGCGGCACGACGCCTCCCATAAAGCCCGGGGGGTGGGGTGACTTTCACCTCACGTTAGACACCTGGTTCATTTCCCAGGATACGAGGCGCATCACACCCCTTGGAAGGGGCGTCCGCCCGCCCGTCCGCGGAAGAATCATCGGATTGTATGAAAAGTGCCGCCGGCCGAACCGCGCCGGCCCCGAATCTGCTGGTGATCCGGTCCACCGCCTGCTCTGCTTCCCGCCAGCCCGCCGGGCGGTCACCAAACGCCAGCTGCCGCGCGGACTCGGCGGCGGGACGCAGCCCGGCCGCGCGGACGCCGACGAGCCGCAGCCGCGCACGGCGGTCGAGCCCGGAGCCCTCGTACAGCGCGCACGCGATCGCGTAGATCTCCCTGGCCACGTCGGTCGGCTCGGCGAGCGTACGCGACCTGGTGATGGTCTTGAAGCTGGCGAGCCTGAGCTTCACGGTCACCGTCCGCGCCACGCACCCGGCGCCGCGCAGCGCCTCGGCGGTCCGCCCGGACAGCCGCAGCAGCTCTCGCCTGATGATGTCGGGGTCGTCGACGTCCACGGGGAACGTCTCCTCGGCGCCGACGCTCTTCTCCTCCCGCCGCGGGACGACCGGCCGCTCGTCACGGCCCCAGGCCAGGGCGTGCAGGTGCTCGCCCGCGACGCCGAGCTCCCTGCGCAGGGTGGCGGCGGGCACGTGCGCGATGTCCCCCACGGTCCGCAGGCCGAGCCTGGCCAGGACCTCCTCGGCCCGGTCACCAACCCCCCACAGCGCGCTCACCGGGAGCGGGTGCAGGAACTCGAGGAGCCCGTGGGCTGGGATGACGAGCAGCCCGTCCGGCTTGCAGCGCGCCGAGGCAATCTTCGCGACGAACTTGACCGATGCCACCCCGACCGAGCAGGTGATCGACTGCTGCTCGCGGACCTGCCGCCTGATCAGCTCCGCGATGCTCGCAGGCGAGCCGAGCCGCCGCCGGGCGCCGGACACGTCGAGGAACGCCTCGTCAAGCGAGAGCGGCTCCACCGCCGGGGTAACGGCCCGGAAGATGGCCATGATCTCACGGGAAACCTCGCCGTACAGCCGGTGCCTTGGCGGGATGAAGACCGCCTGCGGGCACAGCCGCCTCGCCCGGCTGACGGGCATCGCGCTCCGGACGCCGAACGCCCGCGCCTCGTAGGTCGCCGACAGCACGACCCCGCGGTTGCCGAGGCCGCCGACCACGACGGGCCTGCCCCGCAGCCCGGGCTGGTCGCGCAGTTCCACGCTCGCGTAGAACGCGTCCATGTCCACGTGCAGGATGCGGCAACCCACGTCGTCAGGAAGCGCAGCATCACCGGACATAGCTCACCTCCCACGCCTGACCAGGCCGATTCCGAGGCTACGGCATCCGGGCCGCGGGCCGCAGGCCCGCATCGGGGGGGTACGGGGGGTCGTCCCCCCGGGAGATGCGCTTGGCCCGGGCCTGATAAGACCGCGTTTTTTGCGATCAGGCCCGGGCCAAGCGATCAGGCCCGATATCCGAGCACGTGCAGCCGGGTGGCGATGTCCCGCAGCGGCGGGCAGGTGGCCGCGGCCTCCTCGAGCGCGCGCAGCGCCTCGACCGCGGCCAGGTCGGCCGGCGCCCCGGGCAGCAGGCCGGAGAAGACCCTGATCCCGTGCGCGTCCCCCACCTGCAGCCCGGCCCCCTCGAGCAGCGCGGTGAGCTCGGGCAAGGTGAAGCGCCGCGCCAGCTGCGCCATCCCGCGGGCCGGCGTCGGGCGGGGCTCCGGCCCCGGTGCGGTGCCGGAGTCCCGGTCGACGCCGGGCAGCATCGCCCGCGCCTCGGCGTACTTCCCGGCGAGCGCGCGCTGCAGGACCGCCGCGACGGTGTTAGCGGCAAGCACGCTGACTGTGCCGCCGGGGCGCAGTACGCGGGCGATCGCCGCGAGCGCGGCGGGCGGTGAGTCCACGTACTCAAGAACGTTGTGGCAGATCACCAGGTCCGCGCCGGCACTGTCTTGGCCGGCCCCGGCCGCACCGGGCACGCCGACCAGGGCGGGCAGGTCGGCGGCCTCACCCTGGACCTCGATGAGCGTGACCTGAGCCTCGCCCGCCCGCCATCGCGCGGCGGCGAGTGCGTCCGGGCTCGGGTCCACCACGGTGACGCGGTGCCCGCGGGCGGCGATGCTCACCGCGAGCCCGCCGGTCCCCGCGCCCACGTCAACGATGTCAAGGACGGCACGGCCAGTCTGCGCGACCCGCGCCGCGATGACGTCGGCCAGGACGTCCCCGACCAGCGACGGCCGCGACCCGTCGCGCTTGCGTTCGGCGTCCGGGCCACGCGTCCCCGGCACGGCTCTCGCGGGAACCTCTGCGGTCACTCTTAACCACTCCCCAGGTTGCCCGGGCAGGCTTACTGTGCAGTCTCACTGTAGTGGGGGCTTCGCCGTATGACGTGCCGCCCGCCCAGCGAGCGACCCCTGCTACCTTACGTGTTTGTAACATAACCAGTTAGTGACAGAGAGGCTGAACCCGGGACGGTAATGTCCCGTTCTACCCATCGTGGGACGTCATCAGAACGGTTCGCCAAGCGGACGAAAGCGACACGCCGCGGGTAAGCGAATGACCCCACCTGAACCACCCAGGACCCGTATGCTCAACCGCATGCCAGCCGCCACCGAGCACCTCGAACTCCCCCATCCCCGGCGCCTGCTCTGGTCGTCCGCGTGGACCATGGCCGAGTCAGTCGGGCTGCCCTTCGGCACGTACGTCGTGCTCACCGACGTGGTGAGCCCGGATGCCGGGCTGCTCGCCGGCACGGCCGTGGTCTGGCTACTCATAGCGCTCCGCAAGGTCGTCACCAAGTCGGTCACCGCGCTGCTGATGATCTCCGCGCTCGTACTCACCGTGCAGACCGTGGTGGCGGTCAGCACCGGCTTCCTGTGGATGTTCGAGCTGCAGTTCCCGCTCGGCAACCTGGCGATGTGCGTGATGTTCGCCCGCACCGCGCCGACCCGCAAGCCCCTCGTCGCGCAGCTCGCCGAGGAGGTCGTGTCGCTCAAGCAGCCGCATCCCGGGCTGCACCGCTTCTTCCAGGGTGCGACATGGCTCTGGGCGGGGCTCTTCGTGGTGCTGACGCTCGGCATGACGGTCATGATGAAGACCGAGCCGTTCAAGCTCTTCATGCTGCTGTCGTCGGTGGTGACCGTCGGGCTGACCGCGGTCGGCGCGGGCATCTGCGTCTTGTGGTTCCTCGCCGTCATCCGCCGCCTCGGCCTGCGGCTGCACTTCACCGCCGCCTAGGCGATTTCATTCCGACGGCCGGGCCGATGACGGCGGCCCCGGCGATGGCGGCCCGGCGGTGCTGCCAGGACCGCCACGGCTACGGACGGCCGGGTGGCTTGGGGGCCGGGCCGGGAGCGATGTCCTCGCCCTGGATGGTGTGCGGGGTCGCGTCATCCTCCCAGTCGGCGATCCCGTAGACGTCGTCCTCGCCGTCCTCGTCGTCCTCGCCTGCTTCGTCCGCGTCGCCGGCGGGGAAGGCGGACGCCTCCGGGTCGAGGGAGAGGGTGGGCTTCTCGGCCTTGATGCGGGCGAGGAGGCCGTTCACGAACGGCGGCGAGTTGTCCGTTGACAGGTCCTGGGCCAGGGCGACGGCCTCGCTGATGGCGACGCCGTCCGGCACGTCGCTGGCCCACAGTAGCTCGTAGACGCCGATCCGCAGGATGTTCCGGTCGACGGCCGGCATCCGCTCCAAGGTCCAGTCGACGAGGTTCCAGGAGATCAGCTCGTCGATGCGCTCGCTGTGGGTGGCGACGCCGCGGACGAGCTCGGCCGTGTACGGCCGCACCGGCACGTCGCCGAGCGACTGCCTCATCGACAGCAGCTCAAGCGTGGGCAGGCCGCGCAGCTCCGCCTCGAAGAGGATGTCAAGCGCGCGCTTGCGCGCCTTGCTACGCGCGGCCATGTGGCCCTCTCTGGGTGGGACGGGAGGTTGCTCCCGGCCGAGACGACCGCGCGCCCGATACGATGGCGGAGCCATCGGGCGCGCAACGGGGGGTACGGGGGGTACGGGGGGTACGGGGGGTACGGGGGGTCGTCCCCCCGGACGACAAAGGCAACAACATTCAGGCGCGGCCGAGGTAGGCGCCGGAGCGGGTGTCGACCTTGACCTTCTCGCCGGTGGTGATGAACAGCGGTACCTGGATGGTCGCGCCGGTCTCCAGCGTGGCCGGCTTGGTGCCGCCGGTCGACCGGTCGCCCTGCAGGCCCGGGTCGGTCTGCGCGATGACCAGCTCGACCGCGGCGGGCATGTCGACGTACAGCGGGGTGCCCTCGTTGAACGCGATCGTCACCATCTGCTCCTCGAGCAGGTAGTTCGCCGCGTCGCCGACCACCGATGCCGGAATGTGCGGCTGGTCGTAGTCGCTCAGGTCCATGAACACGAAGTCGCCGCCCTCGCGGTACAGGTACTGCATGTCGCGCTTGTCGACGTTGGCGATGTCCACCTTGATGCCGGCGTTGAAGGTCTTGTCGACGACCTTCCCCGACATCACGTTCTTCAGCTTGGTACGCACGAAGGCGGGTCCCTTGCCCGGCTTGACGTGCTGGAACTCCACGACATTCCACAGCTGCCCCTCAAGGTTCAGCGTCATGCCGTTCTTCAGGTCGTTGGTGGTAGCCACGCGTCGTCTCCAGTCACAGGACCAGCGGTTCCCTGGTCGTCAAAAGTCAGGATCCGGGCTCGGCCACCCGCCGTCATGACCAGTCAGTGCCCGGCTGCGCCCGCTCGGGACGCCGCCCGCTGCGGGCAGGCAGGCACCAGGCTCGACGGTGACAGGAACCCAGTCCGCCAGTTTACCCGGTTACAGGACAAGCAGATCCCGGGCGGAGTTCGTCAGCGACCTGGCGACGCCGCCCGCGGTCACCACGAGCACGTCCTCGATCCTGACCCCGCCGAGATCCGGCAGGTACACGCCGGGCTCGATGGTGACGGGGACCTGGCCGGCCAGCCTGCCTGTCCGGCCGTAGCCGAGCATCGGCGCCTCGTGGACCTCCAGGCCGACCCCGTGCCCGAGGCCGTGCTGGAAGTGCCCGGAGTGCCCGGCCGCCTCGATCACGTCGCGCGCCGCCGCGTCGACCGCGCCGGCCTCCACCCCGTCGGTGAGCATCGCGATGCCCGCCTGCTGCGCGAGCTCCACCAGGTCGTAGATGTCGCGCTGCCAGCCGGCCACCGAGCCGACGGCCACCGTCCGCGTCATGTCGGCGTGGTACCCGTCGTGCAGCGCGCCGAAGTCCATCGTCACCAGGTCACCGCGCGCCAGTTCCCGGCCGGTGGGCGCGTGGTGCGGTATGGCGCCGTTGGGGCCGGCCGCGACGATGGTGTCGAACGCGGGACGCTCGGCGCCGAGCAGCGCCATGGTGTGGTCGAGCAGGGTCGCCAGCGCCCGTTCGGACAGGCCGGGGCGGATCTGCGGCAGGACCTCGGCGAGGGCCGCGTCGGTCAGCTGGCAGGCGACCGCGAGCTTCTCGATTTCCCCGGCGTCCTTCACCATGCGCAGCTTCTCGATCTGACGTCCGAACGGGAGCGTGACGATGCCGTCCGCCTTGGCTGCCAGTTCGGTGTGCCGCTCGACGGTCATCTCGTGCGCCTCGAAGGCGAGGCGCCGCACGCCGCGGCGTGACGCCTCGGTCGCGAGCTTCGCGTCGATGAAGCGGTCGGTGACCAGCTCGAGGTCGGGGGCGTCGCGCAGCGCGGCGCCCGTGTACCTGGAGTCGGTCGCGAGCAGCGCGCCGTCGCCCTCCGCGGGCAGCAGCAGGGCGGAGTTGGAGCTGGCCAGGCCGGTGAGGTAGCGGACGTTCGGCCCGGCGGTGATGAGGGCGGCGTCCGCCCCGGCCTCGCGGACGAGCTGCTTGGCCCGGTCACGGCGGGCGGCGTGGATCTCCGGCATGCCTCGACTCTAACTTCCTCACCCGATCCTGCGAACACGCCAGGCGCAGGCGGCGGCGAGCAGCAGGGCGGCGGCGAGGAAGACGCCGAGCTCCTCCGATTGCAGCGGCCAGTACCTGCTTGCTGGCTGGTAGGTAACCACCTCGTGGTAAGCGGCCGCGATGCGGGTGACGCAGTCGTGCATCGTGTTCGCCACGCCCGGCGACGCCGGGACGTGGCTGGAGCCGTTGGCGAGGGGGTTGACGATGCCGCCGCCACCGCCGTGGCCGATGTCGGGACAGGTGCTGGCGAGTTCGCCTGATGTCAGCGCGTCGCCCTTTGCGTTCACGATGGCGATCGACGTGACCCAGGCGTTCGGCAGGTCCGGCGCGGCGGGCTGCAGCGACGGCGACGGCGCCAGGGGCAGGAACCCGGACGACCCGTAGCCGGTGGCCGACGGGTTGAGCGGGAGCACCAGGCTCACCCGGGGAAGCAATGCGGGCCGGGCCAGCAGCCGGAACGCGAGGCGGGCCGCGGTGAACACGACCAGGGTCGCCGCCATCGCGGGCACAGTCCTGCGCAGCAGCGCGCCGAGGAGCACGCCGAGCGCGAAGGCGAACGCGGCGTAGCCGACCGGCACGATGTCCCGCGAGTCGAACGACCCGAACTGGTCGAGGCCCGCGCGGTCGAGCGGCCCGGCCCACCAGGTGACCAGCCAGCTCGACAGCCCCGCCGCCGCCATGGCCGCCAGCCCGGTGACCGCCAGCCGCCACCCCAGCCAGCGGACCCGGGAGATGTCCTGCGTCCACGCCAGCCGGAACGACCCGGACTCCAGTTCGCCGGCCACCAGCGGCGCGCCCCAGAACATCCCGAGCAGACCGGGAACCACGACGGCGAGAACCGACAGCCACAGCCGGATGGTGGCGTCCGCCCGGCCCGAGGCGAACGCGGCCGCGCTGACGGCGAGGACCGCCGCGAGGGCGATCGTGGTCTGCGCGCGGGACTGCCGCCAGGCGAGCCAGCTCATCGGGCCGCCTCCCGCAGGCAGGAGACCACCAGGTCGTCAAGCGACCGGGCGCGGTGATGAGCGAGCAGCGTGTCCACCGGGCCGGCGAGCCGCACCTGGCCGCCCGCGAGCAGGATCAGGTAACCGCAGGTCCGTTCCAGGTCGGCCACCAGGTGGGAGGAGAACACTGTGGTCATGTTCTCCCCTGAGGCGGCGACCGCCCGGGTAACCGAGTCCAGGAAGTCGCGCCGGGCCAGCGGGTCCAGGTTCGCGGCAGGCTCGTCGAGGACCAGCAGTTCCGGGCGCCGGGCGACGGCGAGCGTGAGCGCGAGCTGTGCCCGCTGGCCGCCGGACAGCCGCCCGGCCCGCTGCCGCGGGTCAAGGCCGGCCTCATGCACCCGGCGCCAGGCCAGGCTGGCGTCCCAGTGCGCGCTGAGCCCCTGCCCCATGCGCAGGTGATCCGCCACGGACAGGTCCGCGTACACCGGCGCGCCCTGGGCGACGAACCCGGCCCGCTGCCGGATCGTGATCGTTCCCGTGGTCGGGCGCAGCAGCCCGACGGCTAGCTCAAGGAGGGTTGTCTTGCCGGCCCCGTTGGGGCCGACCAGGCCGACGACCTGCCCGGCCGGGACCGTCAGCGTGCAGTCCGCCAGGGCCCACCGTCGCCGGTACCGCTTGCCGAGCGCGTTCGCTTCTATCGCGTTGTCCACGGGGACGGGTCTACGCTCCGGCCGGTGTCAGCACGGTGCCAGCGGACGACACCCGGCTGTCACCGTGGCCCTGGCATGCTGGTAGGGATGAGAGTGCTTGTCGTAGAGGATCACGAAGTTCTCGCCACGGCGGTCGCCGCCGGGCTGCGCCGTGAGGGCATGGCCGTGGACCTCGCCGGGGACGGGCATGAGGCGCTTGGCCGTCTTGACGGCACCCGCTATGACGTGGTGGTGCTTGACCGCGACCTGCCCGGCGTGCACGGCGATGAGGTGTGCCGCCGCATCACCGCCGGTGACTCCGGCAGCCGGGTGCTGATGCTCACCGCGGCCGGCACCGTCCGCGACAAGGTGGACGGCCTCGGGCTTGGCGCCGACGACTACCTGGCCAAGCCGTTCGATTTCGCCGAGCTGGTCGCCAGGATCCGCGCGCTGGCCCGGCGAGCGGCGCCCGCCGTGCCGCCCGTCTTGGAACACGCCGGCCTTACCCTGGACCCGGGAAGGCACGTCGCGTTCCGCGCCGGGCGGCGGCTTGACCTCAGCCCGAAAGAGTTCGCCCTGCTTGAGTGCCTGCTGGCCGCCGCCGGGCGGGTGGTGTCCGCGGAGGAGCTGCTTGACCGGGTCTGGGACGAGGCGGCCGACCCGTTCACCACCACGGTGAAGACGACGATGCGCCGCTTGCGCGGCAAGCTGGGCGAGCCGCCCGTCATCGAGACCGTCCGCGAGGCCGGCTACCGCATCGGTGCCCGGTGAGCAGGAAAAGGCGCCTCCGCGCCCGCCTGGCCGGGCTGTACGCCTGCCTGCTGCTCGGCTCCGGATTCCTCCTGCTGGTCATCGCCGACCTGCCGCTGACCACGTTCGGCCGCGCCCAGGCACATACCGTCGGCGGGAGATCCGGCCCGGTCAGGTCCTTCACCAACCTGCCAGAAGTCCTCGCCTACTCCGCCATCGCCCTGGCGGTGCTCGCTGTGGCGTCGGTCGCCCTGGGGTGGCTAGTCGCCGACCGTAGCCTGCGGCCGCTGCGGGTCATCACGTCCGCCGCCCGCGCGATCTCCGCGAGCAGCCTGAACGAACGGCTGAGCATGGCCGGCGGCTACGAGGAGTTCCGGGAGCTCGGTGAGACGCTCAACGGGCTTTTCGCCCGCCTGGCGACCGCGTTCGAGTCGCAGCGGCGCTTCGTCGCCAACGCCTCCCACGAACTTCGCACCCCCCTCGCGGCTGAGCGGACTGTCCTGCAGGTGGCGCTCGCTGATCCCGCCGCGAGCGCGGAATCGCTGCGGGCCGCCTGCCAGCAGGTGCTCCAACTGGGCGAGCACCAAGAACGCCTCGTCGACGCGCTGCTCACGCTGGCCGCTGGCCAGAGCGGGCTGCGGCACCGGGAGCCTTTCGACCTCGCCGAGGTCACCTCCCGGGTCATGGCCAGGCGGCCGCCGGACGCCGGCGGCCAGGGCGTGCGCGTGGCGACCAGCCTCGGCCCGGCCGTCGCCACCGGGGACCCCGCCCTCGCGATGAGCCTGGTCGCCAACCTGGTGGACAACGCCGTGCGGCACAACGTGCCCGACGGCCACGTCCAGGTCACCACCGGGACGCTACGAGGCCGTCCCCGGTTCTCCGTCTCCAACAGCGGCCCCGTCGTCCCGCCGGGCGAGGTCGGCCGCCTGCTTGAGCCATTCCAGCAGATCGACGGCGACCGGACCCGCCACGATGGCGGCCACGGGCTCGGCATGGCCATCGTCGCGGCCGTCGCCAGCGCGCATGCCGCCGACCTCGCCGTGCGGGCAAGGCCTGAGGGCGGCCTTGACGTCACCGTGACGTTCCCGCCCTGAGGACCCGCTGCCCGCCGGCGGCCAGGGTGGCCCAGCCGCGGTATGAATGTGCCGTTGGTGCTGCTATAGCGACACCGGTGGCACTTTCATGCACCTTCAGGCAGCCGACGGGCGGCGAGCGGCCGCCCGGGCGGCGATAGGATGCGGCACAGGCGAAGAGAGGCGGACATGGCGGAACTGCCACCGGAAATCGACACCTCGCGGCCGCACAGCGCGCGGATGTACGACTACTTCATCGGCGGGAAGAACCACTTCGCGGCGGACCGGAAGACCGCCAGGGAGGTCCTGCGGCACTCGCCGTACGTGCCGACCGCGGCGCGGGAGAACCGGGCGTTCCTCGGCCGTGCGGTCAGGTACCTGGCCGGCGAGGCGGGCGTCACGCAGTTCCTCGACATCGGCACGGGCCTTCCGACCGCGAACAACGTGCATGAGGTGGCGCAGCGCGTTGCCCCGTCCTCCCGGGTCGTCTACGTCGACAACGACCCGCTGGTGCTCGCCCACGCCCGGGCACTGCTCACCTCCGCGCCGGAGGGACGCACCGCCTACATCCAGGCGGACTTCCGCGATCCCGGAGCGATCTTGTCCGACCCGGCCACCCGCGACGTGCTCGACTTCAGCAGGCCGGTGGCGCTGATGCTCGTCGCGATCTTGCACTTCGCACTGGACGAGTACCGGCCCGCGGAGGTCATCGCCACCCTGCTCGACGCGCTGCCGTCTGGCAGCTACCTCGTGGCCAGCCACCTCACCACGGAATTCGACCAGGACGCTACGTCGAAGGGGCAGCAGGTAATGCGCAGCGCGGGCATCGCGATGCAGAAGCGGGAGTCCGGTGAATTCGCCAAGCTGGCCTTCTCCGGGCTCGAGCTCGTACCGCCCGGGGTGGTGCTGGTCTCGGAATGGCGGCCGGACGGCGCCCGGCCCGCCCCGGCGCCGCACGAGGTGAACTGTTACGGGGGCGTCGGGCGAAAGCCGTGACGGCGGCGCGCGCCTGTATGCCCGCTGACGTCCCTTTTCATAACGTGGCGTCAACTTCGCTTCAACATTTATTAACCGTTTTTAACGTACCTAGGCCGATACGGCCCGCTTAGACTGAAAAACGTCCAGCCGGGCCCGAGCCGGGAGGTGCAGCATGACGGCCCTTGCCGAGGATGCCTACCTAGGGCCCGGCATTGACACGTCACGGCCGCACCCGGCGCGGATGTACGACTACTACATCGGCGGGAAGAACCATTTCGCCGCGGACCGCGCCCTCGCCGACCGCGCGCTCGCGTCCTGGCCGGCCGGCCGCATCGGGCTCAGGGAGAACCGGCGGTTCCTCGGGCGGATGGTCAGGTACCTGGCCGCCGAGGCGGGGGTCAGGCAGTTCCTCGACATCGGTTCCGGGCTGCCGACAACGAACAACGTGCACGAGATCGCGCAAGCGGTCGACTCGTCCAGCCGGGTGGTGTACGTCGACAACGACTCGATGGTGCTCGCGCACGCCCGGGCGCTGCTCGCCTCCGCGCCCGAGGGGCGCACCGCCTACATCCAGGCCGACCTCAGGTCGCCGCTGGACATCCTCCGCTCGCCGGTGACCCAGTCGGTGCTCGACTTCACCAAGCCGGTCGCGCTGATGCTCGTCGCGGTGCTGCACTTCCTGCCGGAGGAGGACAAGCCGGAGGCGGTCATCTCCACCCTCCTCGACGCGCTGCCGTCCGGCTCGTACCTGGCCGCGTCGCACGTGACGACGGAGCACGACCGGGTTGGGCTCGGCGGCGGGCAGCGTGCCTACCGGGAGGCCGGGATCCCGATGCACGCGCGCGACGCCGACGAGTTCGCACAGCTCGCGTTCTCCGGCCTCGACCTCATGCCGCCCGGGGTCGTGCTGGTCTCGGAATGGCGGCCGGACTCGAACGCGCCGCGCCCGACCCCGGCTGAGGTGTCCATCTACGGCGGCGTCGCCCGCAAGTCGTAAGACCGCGCCCGCTCCGTCGGCGCGGGCGCGCGGAGGACATGGCCCGGGCGGTCCTAGCCGACGAGCTCGCGGACGGTCTCGATGTCCTTGACGCGCTGCGCGTGGCTGGCGCCGAGCGCGGTGATGTTAAGCGTGGTCACGCCGGCCTCCTGGTAGGCGGCGAGCCGCTCCTTGACGTAGCCGAGCGGGCCGATGAGCGTGATGTTCTCGACGAGCTCGGCGGGTACCAGGGCAGCGGCCTCGTCCTTGCGGCCCGCCAGGTAGGCGTCCTGGATCCGGTTGGCCTCGTCCTCGTAGCCGTAACGGCAGGCCAGGTCGTGGTAGAAGTTCTTGCCGCGGGCGCCCATGCCGCCGATGTAGAGCGCGAGCGCCGGGCGGTTGATGTCGCGCAGGTGGGTGACGTCGTCGCCGATGGCCAGCGGGGCGGCGGCGATCACGTCGAGCTTCGGCAAGGACGCGTCGCGCTTGGCGGTGCCCTCGGCGAGGGCACCGCCCCAGGTGAGGCCCGCCTTCTCCGGGAAGTAGAAGATGGGCTGCCAGCCCTCGGCGAGCTCCGCGGCGAGGGCCACGTTCTTCGGCCCGAGCGCGGCGATCACGACCGGGATCCTCATCCGGACCGGGTGGTTGATCAGCTTGAGCGGCTTGCCGAGCCCGGTGCCGCCACTGCTCAGCGGGATGTCGTAGAGCTTGGTGTGATGGTCGAGGCGCTCACGCCGCCAGACCGCGCGGCAGATCTCGATGAGCTCCCTGGTGCGGCCGATCGGGGCGTCATAGGGCACGCCGTGCCAGCCCTCAATCACCTGCGGGCCGCTGGTGCCCAGGCCGAGCGTGAACCGGCCGCCGGATACGAAGTCCAGGCCGGCCGCGGTCATCGCGGTCAGCGCCGGGGTACGGGAATAGATCGGCAGGATGCCGGAGGCGATCTCGAGCGCCTCAGTGCGGGCGGCGATGAAGCCGAGCTGGCTGACCGCGTCGAAGCTGTACGCCTCGGGCACGAAGACGATCTGCAGGCCGGCCCGCTCGAAGTCAGCCAGCTCGCTGACCGTCTCGGTGAACCCGCCCGAGTAGTTGATCATCATCCCGACGCGCATATTCTGGCCTCCCTGCCGATCGGTGCCTCATCCTGGCCGCCCGCTGGGCGCCCGGCGCCGCCCGGCGCCGTTCGCAGCTGTGACCAGGGGTCAATTTAACCTGCCGGACGGGCGCAGGCTATCCCCGGGGTGTTCCCCATACACAAGGACTAGGTACCTTTGTTCCGTGGTCTAGACCAAAATGGACTAGACCACTCCATTGGGAAATCCCGGCGTAACACGGAAACGGCAAGCTAGTGCACATGGCGAGTACCGCTGACCCGCTGTCAATCACGCACGCCGACCTGCGGGTCAGGCGCATTGGCGAGCCGTCCTTCCTGTCCCCGATGGCCGGGCTCGTCAAGGGCCGGCCGAGCTCACCGCACTACGTGCACGAGGCGGACCGGGTGCTGCTCGACGACACGCTTGTCGGGGCGGCGTCGCGGCTGTGCGGCGTGGCGGAGCTCCCCTCGCTCGAGCCGGGCGGGCCGCGCGAGTACATCTACTTCGACCCGTCACGCACCCGGGCCGCGATCGTGACCTGCGGCGGCCTGTGCCCCGGGCTGAACAACGTGATCCGCGGCCTGGTCCTCGAGCTCGCCGACAACTACGGGGTCACCGAGGTGCTCGGCTTTCGCGACGGCTTCCGCGGCATGGTCGACGACGACCTGTTGCCGCTGGCGCTCAGCCGCGACGCGGTCGCCGACATCCACAACCGGGGCGGCACCATCCTCGGCACGTCGCGCGGCAACCAGGACCCGACCCGTATGGTGGCGACCCTGGAGCGCCACGGCGTCTCTCTGTTGTTCGTGATCGGCGGGGACGGCTCGCTGCGCGGCGCGGCGAAGATCGCCGACGAGGCGGACCGGCGCGGCCTGGCGCTGTCCGTCATCGGCGTACCGAAGACGATCGACAACGACATCCCCTACCTCGACCAGAGCTTCGGCTTCCAGACGGCGTTCACCCGGGCCACCGAATCGATCAAGTCCGCGCTTACCGAGGCGAGTTCCACGCCGAACGGCGTCGGCCTGGTCAAGGTGATGGGCAGGCACTCCGGGTTCATCGCCTGCTACGCGGCGCTGGCCAGCCATGACGTGGACTTCGTGCTGATACCCGAGATGCCGTTCCGCCTTGACGGGCCCGGCGGTTTCCTCGGCCGGCTGCGCGACCGGGTGCGGCGGCGGGGCCATGCCGTCGTGGTGGTGGCCGAGGGCGCAGGCCAGGACCTGTTCGAGTACGACGGCGCGGTGGACGCGTCAGGCAACGCCCGGCTCGCGGACGTCGGCGGCCTGCTGCGGCAGCGGATCATCGCGGACTTCGCGGCCGCCGGGAAGGAGCTCAGCCTCCGCTACGTCGACCCGGGGTACGCGATCCGCAGCGTGCCGGCCAACGGCTGGGACGCGGTGTACTGCCTGCGGCTCGCGCAGGCCGCCGTGCACGCCGCGATGGCCGGGCGGACGGCGATGATCGTCGGCCGGTGGCACGGGCGGTTCGTGCACATCCCGATTTCCGTCGCCACCGCGAGCCGCAACGAGGTCGACCCGGACGGCGACCTGTGGATGTCCGTGCTCGAGGCGACCGGCCAGCCGGTGCGCCTGGACTGAGCTCCGCGGTGCGGGCCAGCCCGGGAGCTAAGAGCCGAGGAGGTCGAGGATGACGGCGGCGATGTCCTCCGGGGAGCGGCCGTCAACGTCGACCGCGAGCGTCGCCACGGCGCGGTAGGCGGCCTGGCGGCCGGCGTAGACGTCGGCGATGTCGGGCCGAGCGAGCATCGGGCGGCCGCCGTCCCCGCCGACGCGGCGCCGGGCCTCGGCGTAGCCGACCCGCAGGAAGGCCACCGGCGCCTCGGCGAGCAGCTTCCTGGTCAGCGCGTGCTCGACCGCGCCGCCGCCGACCGCGAGCACGATGTCGGGGCCGGCCAGCAGGTCCGCGATGACCTGGTGTTCAAGCGCGCGGAAGCGGGCCTCGCCGTCGTCGGCGAAGATCTGCCTGATCGGCTTGCCTGCCCGGTCCTCGATGACGTGATCACTGTCGGTGAAGGGGACGCCGAGCTGCGCGGCGAGCAGGCGGCCGACCGTCGTCTTGCCCGCGCCCATGAACCCGACGAGGACGATCATCCTTTGTCCAGCTCCGCCTTGATGGCGTGCAGCGCGAGGACGTACGACTGGAAGCCGAAGCCGGCGATGATCCCGGTCGCCGAGCCGGTGATCACCGACTGGTGGCGGAAGCCCTCGCGGGCCGAGAGGTTGGAGATGTGCACCTCGACGAGCGGCGCGGTCCGCATCTTCACCGCGTCCATCACGGCGATGGAGTAGTGGGTGAACGCGGCGGCGTTGAGGACCACGGGCAGGGCGTGGTCGCAGGCCTCGTGGATCCAGCCGATCAGCTGGCCCTCGAAGTCGGTCTGCCTGACGTCGACGTCGAGGCCGAGTTCCCGGCCGGTCCGCTGGCACAGGTCGGTCAGGTCGGCGTAGGTCGCCGTGCCGTAGATGGCCGGCTCGCGCTTGCCGAGGCGGCCGAGGTTCGGCCCGTTGAGCACGAGCACGCGGGTCGCCGGGGCACCGGGGCCGGCTTCGGCGGTCATGCCGCCACCGCCTGGTAGGCCTCGGTCAGGAGGTCCTCAGGCGGGCTGTCGTAGATGACGGGGTTACCCACGCCGTCGAGTACTACCATGCGCAGCCGCGCGCCGCGGGCTTTCTTGTCCAGGGACATGGTCTCGCGCAGGGCCGGCCAGGCGGAGCGCGGGTAGCTGACCGGCAGCCCGACCGAGGTAAGCAGCTCCTTGTGCAGCGCCACCTCCCGTTCGGTCAGCCGTCCCGACAGCCGGCCCACCTCGGCGGCGAACACCATGCCGATCGCCACCGCGTCACCGTGCCTGAAGGTGTAGCGCTCGAGTTTCTCGATGGCGTGCGCGAGCGTGTGCCCGTAGTTGAGGGTCTCCCGCAGGCCCGACTCGCGCAGGTCGGCGGAGACCACGCGGGCCTTCATCGCGATCGCCCGCTCGATGAGTTCCCTTGAGTGCTGCCCGTGCGGCGTGGCCGCGCCGTCCGGGTCCGCCGCCACCAGGCGCAGGATCTCGCCGTCGGCGATGAACCCCGCCTTGATCACCTCGGCGAGCCCCGCCACGTAGTCCTCGCGCGGCAGCGTCTCCAGGGTGGCCAGGTCGGCGAGCACGCCGGCGGGCGGGTGGAACGCGCCGACCAGGTTCTTGCCCGCCGCGATGTCGATCGCGGTCTTGCCGCCGACCGCGGCGTCGACCATGCCGAGCAGCGTGGTCGGCAGCAGCACGACGGGCACGCCGCGCAGCCAGGTCGCGGCGGCGAACCCGGCGAGGTCGGTCGCCGCTCCCCCGCCGATGCCCACCACGCAGTCGGTCCTTGTCACCTTCGACTCGGCCAGCCACGACCAGAGCCTGGCGAGGGTGGCGACGTCCTTGGCGGCCTCGCCGGCCGGGACCTCGGTCACTACCACCCGGTACCCGGCGTCGGCGAGCGCGCGGCAGGCCGGGCGGGCCACCGGGCCGAGCCGCTCGTCGTGGATAACCGCCGCCGTCTCCGCCCGCTTGCCCACAAGGCCGGGCAGCTCGCTCAGTATGCCGGTCCCGACGACCACCTCATACGGGTGCTCACCGGCGACCCCGATCCGCGTCTCGCTCAT
>CAZORE010000006.1:100969-104936 GCA_964581815.1 uncultured Streptosporangiaceae bacterium
CTCGCTCATCCGCGCAGCCGCTTGGCCAGGTCGGCGGCCACCTCCTCGGGGGCCATTTCGTCGGTGGGCACGGTGAGCGACGCGAGCTCGGCGTAGACCGGCCGCCGTTCCTCGAGCATGGCGCGGAGCCGCCCGCGCGGGTTGCCGGGGATCACGACGCGGGGCCGGTCCATCCCGGTGCGCTTGGCCACGGTGGCGAACTCGGCCTCCAGGTAGACGACCACCTGCCCGGCGAGCATCCGCCGCACGTCGGGGTCGAGCACCGCGCCGCTGCCGAGCGCGAGCACACCGCCCGCGGCTTTCACTTGGTCAAGGCCGCTGGCGACGGCGCCGCGCTCGAACTCGCGGAACACCAGCTCGCCGTCGTCCACGAAGATGTCGCCGACCGGCTTGCCCGCCGCCCTGGCGACCAGCGCGTCGGTGTCCGCGAACGGCACGCCGAGCTCGGCGGCGAGCAGCGCGCCGACCGCCGACTTGCCCGCCGTCGGCGGCCCGATGAGCACGACACCGCGGCCGGCTTCCCGCCGCGGTGCCTGGCCTTCCCCGTGCGGGCCTGGGGCGGTACCCTGGCCGGCCATCACGAGATCACCAGGCCCTTGAGGTAGCCTTCCGCGTTCCTGCGCAGCTCTTCGACGGTGTCGCCGCCGAACTTCTCCGTCGCCGCCTCCGCGAGCACCAGCGCGGCCATCGCCTCGGCGACCACGCCGGCCGCGGGCACCGCGGTGACGTCGCTGCGCTGGTTGATCGCCTTGGCCGACTCACCGGTCACCACGTCGATCGTCTCGAGCGCGCGAGGCACGGTCGAGATCGGCTTCATCGCGGCCCGCACCCGGAGCACCTCGCCGGTGGACATGCCGCCCTCGATGCCGCCGGCCCGGTTGGTACGCCGGTGCACGCCGTCGGGGCCAAGGTAGATCTCGTCGTGCGCGCCGGAGCCGCGGCGGCCGGCGGTGGTGAACCCGTCACCGAACTCCACTCCCTTGAACGCCTGGACGGAGATCAGCGCGCCGGCGAGCCGCGCGTCGAGCTTCCTGTCCCACTGGGTGAAGCTGCCGAGTCCGGGCGGCAGCCCGTACACCACGACCTCGACCACGCCGCCTAGCGTGTCGCCTTCCTTGCGGGCCGCGTCGACCTCCGCGACCATCCGGGCGGAGGTCTCCGCGTCCGCGCAGCGCACCGGGTCGGAGTCGATCCGCGCCAGGTCACCCGGGGTCGGCGGCGGGGTGCCTTCCGGCACGGCGACCGAGCCGAGCGCCACCACGTGCGAGACGATCTCGACACCGAGGGCCTGCTCGAGCATCCGCCGCGCGACCTCGCCGAGCGCGACCCGCGCGGCCGTCTCCCGCGCGCTCGCCCGCTCAAGCACGGGCCGGGCGTCGGCGTGCCCGAACTTCTGCATGCCCGCGAGGTCGGCGTGGCCGGGCCGCGGCCGGGTCAGCGGGGCGTTGCGCGCCTGCCGGTCCAGCTCGTCGGCGGCCACCGGGTCGGGCGACATCACCGTCTCCCACTTGGGCCACTCGGTGTTGCCGACCCGGATGGCGACCGGCCCGCCGAGCGTGACCCCGTGCCGCACGCCCCCGGTGAGCTCGACCTCGTCCTGCTCGAACTTCATCCGCGCGCCCCGGCCGTAGCCGGCCCGCCGCCGCGCGAGCGCCGCGGCCACGTCCGCGCTGGTGACCCGCACCCCCGCCGGCACGCCGTCACAGATCGCCGCGAGCGCCTTCCCGTGCGATTCTCCCGCCGTCAGCCACCGAAACATGCTGTTCACCCTACCGGCAGCGCGCCGTCTTACTTCTGGTGCCGTCGGCCAAAGCGGACCGCGATGCCGCTGCGCAGGCGGGGGGCGAGGCGGGCGGCGATCGCCTCGGCGGTGACCCGGGCGCCTGCCGGGTCGGCCGCGGCGAGCGTAACGGTCAGCTCGGCGTCGGGACCGCCTGACTCGAGGGTGAAGTCACGGGTGACCGCCTCGACCTGCGCGCGGACGTCGGGGTCCAGGTGCGGCGGCGGCAGCGGAGCGCCGCCGGCCAGCGCCGCGAGCCGGGCGCCCTCGATCACCAGCGGGACCGGGCCCGCCACGTCGATCACCACCGCGTCGGCCTGCTCAGCCGCCACGGCGGGCCACAGCCGGGCGGCGGGAACGGGGACGGGGCGCGCGTCCGCGCGCCACCGCCTGATCGCCTCGGTGCCGGTGAACGCGATGACCGCCTTGCGGCCGTCGTTGCCGATCAGCGTCGGCAACGCCATCTCTGTCTCCTTCTCCCCAGCGCTCCCGGGGGCCGCGGCATCGCCGGATGCCGCACCGCCGTGCCGCTCGCAGCCTGGCGGAGGCGTCCCAGGGTCACTCGGCGGGGCGCCCGGCTCGACCGGAACCGCGACCACGGGCACGAGCAGGCGGGTCGCGGCGACGGCGGTCAGCGCCGCGTGCTCCGTCGCCTGGCCCGCGGCGTAAGCGGACAGGACCGCGGTTACCGCCGGGTCCGCGCCGCCGGAATCGCCCGCTGGTCTGGTCACTGGCACAGGGCCGACCCTACCGCCGCGGGCCGGCGCAGACGTGGCGGCCTGTCGGCGGGCGGTGTGACGGCCCGCGCGCCGGGGCCGGCGACGGATACTGAATGTAGTGAAACCCATGAAAGGTGTATTTAACGGTGAGTATCGTCAAACTGCACGGCAGAATCGGTTGAGCGCACGTTCCGAATGTGGGAGTCTCTTGACCTGCAGCGATGTGCAGGCCACCACCAGGGCACCAGTTGTGCGGACCTGAACTACGGCGCAGGGGGAAGGAGGGGATCCGTGGGTTCGCCAAGCGAGCCGGCGCAAGCCGCGCGGATACTTCCCGGTACGCCGATGCGAAAGGTGGTACCGCCCCGGATGGTCGGCCCGTACATGAGCGGCCAGCGCGGGGTGATCGCCGGGTACGTCCACCGGGCCCGCGACGTGATCTTGCGCACCCCGGTGGACGCGTTCTACGCGCTCGGCCTCGGCTACGAGGGATCCGACTTCACGCCTGAGATGACCGAACTGTTCTTCCTGTGCTGGCAGGCGAGGGAGATAGACGGGTACGTGCCAGTCAGCGCGCGCGGCGTGCCCGGGCGCGCGGAGTTCTACCTGGAACCGATCCAGATACCGGTCGGCACCTCGCTGTGCCGGCTTGCGGACGCGGGCGAGGAACCAGTCGCCCGGTATGACGGGCTGGCCTGGCGACAGCTGAGGGAGGGGTAAGTCCCCATGCGATACCGGCTCATGGCCTCGTACCTCGGCGCTTCCTACCAGGCGGCGGTGGGGCCCTCCGATCACGACGTCACGTTGTTCGCCGCGCCGCCGCCACCGGAAGAGCACGGCTTCTCCCCCGCGCCCGGCGGCATCTGGCGCAAGCAGGTGCGCCTTAACGATCTCGACGCGCTGTGGGAGTCGCGGCCCATCGGCTCCTATCACGGCGAGCCGTGCCTGGTGCTCGACGACCTCGGCGACCGGCTGCACATCGTCTACCTTGGCATGGACGAGAAGCGCGCCGCCCAGCTCGGCTACTGGGAGGTCGACCGCGGCGTCTTCGAGGTGGTCGTGCCCCGGCACGACATCACCGACCTGGCCGAGGAACGGCACGAGTTCCCGATCGCACTGCTGCTTTCCGCGCTGCCGCGGGCGCTCGGGTCCGGGGCCCCCGCCGGCGCCGGGCGCGGGTTCGACCAGAACGTGACGGGACCCGCCTCCGGCGGCCCTCCCGGCGGCTCTGTGCCCGGCGGGCCGACCGGGTGGAACGGCTCGACGGCCGCACCACAGCCGGCCCGCGGCCAGCTCCCGGTCGGCAGCCAGGCCCAGCTACCGCAGGCACCGCTCCCGCAGGCCCAGTCCTCACAGGTCCAACTTCAGCAGGCCCAACTTCAGCAGGCCCAGTCTCAGGCCCAGCAGGCACAAGCCCAGCAGGCACAAGCCCAGCAGGCACAAGCCCAGCAGGCACAAGCCCAGCAGG
>CAZORE010000006.1:105036-118135 GCA_964581815.1 uncultured Streptosporangiaceae bacterium
CAGGCCCAGCAGGCACAGCTCCCTCCGGGTCAAGTCCCCGCGCGGCAGCAGCCTGCGGCGGCGGGGCAGCAGTTCCCGCCGTCCGGCCCGTACCAGCTTCCCGCCGGCCCGGAGCGCGGCGCGGGACTGCCGGGCGCTCCGGCCCCGGCAGCGCCGGGCGGCGCGCCCGGCGCACAGGGAGTTCCCTCGTCTGGTGAGGCGGCGTCGCCGGGCGCCGCGCCGCAGCTTCGCGGCGGGCAGCAGTTCCCGGGGATGGCGGCGGGCCCAGGCACGCCGTACGCGCCCGCCGTCCAGCCTGGTCTCCAGCCCGGTGTCCAGGGAGCACAGCCCGCGGCCATGAACCAGGCACCGCCGCCCGTCGGGCCGACGTCGCCGAGCAGGCCGCAGCTGCCCATGGCGCAGCAGGCACCGGGAGCCCAGCCATCCCCTGGGCCACAGCAGCCGTTTGCACAGCAGTTCCCGCAGCCCTCGCCGCAGGCACCGGCCACGGGTCAGGGCACCGGACCACAGCAGGCGTCGCCGGCCCGGCCTTCGCCCGCGCAGCCTTCGCTGGCTCAGCCTTCGCTGGCTCAGCCCGCACAGTCGCCGACGCCGGCGGCCTCCTCGGCCCAACCGACGCCGGCGCCTGCCGCCGTGGCGGCGTGGCACGGCTCGCCCGCGCCGGACGGCAGCGGCACCTGGTACTTCCAGCCCGGCCCCGATCCTGCGGGTGCGGCGGCTAGCGGCTACCAGGTCAGCGGGATGCCGCAGAACGGTTATGCCCAGCCCGACCAGGGCGCCGTCCAAGGCAGCGGCCAGGGCACGTCGCCCGGGCACCCCGCCGGGACGCAGCAGTACGCATCGCCGGCACCGCAGCCCCCCGGCCCCGCGTACCAGCAGGCGCCGACCGCCGCCGAGCAGTCGCAGCAGGCCCCGCTTCCCGTCGCTCAGCCTGCGGGGACGGCGAGCCGCGCCGAGCCCGCGGCCGCGGCCATGACCTCGGTACCGCAGACGCTGCCCCCGGTCGCGGCGGCGGCCACGCCGCCGTCCGGGCCGGGCACGATTCCGCTGGCGGTGCCGGAGCCCCCGCCGGCCCCGGTGTCAGCGGCCTCCCCGGCGGAGGTCAGCCGGACCGGCCCGCTCGCCCCGTCGCCGTCGCCGTCGCCCGGGCAGCAGTCGTCCGCCGGCCTGGCGGCCGGGGCGCTGGGCAAGCTGACCGGCGCGGTCCGGGGCCGTCGCGCGGCACGCAAGCCGCGGCTTGCCATGTCCGCGATCTTCGCTGACCTGGTGGACATGGCGGATATCCCGCGGTCCGCCTATGCGGTCGATGAAGAGGTCACCGGCGCCATGTGCCTGTTCAAGATGGACGGCGGTTACGAGGTCTTCAGCTGCGCGGAAGACGCGCGGCATGAGGTTCGGTTCTTCGAAGAGGAGGAATCGGCGTACTTCTACCTGTTCGGGGTGCTGGCGGCGGAGGCGCTGCGTAACGGCCGACTGAGCCCGCGGCACGGCTAGCCCTTCCGCGACCTTTGCCGCCGACTCGGCGGCCCGCCGCCGTCGGCGGCAAAATACTCCCGCGTGGCCGGGCCGTTCGCGTTGGCGTGCCGCGGCTCGGCTTATGGCATGCCAAACCAAGTCAAAATCCAAGCAACTCAAGATCACGAAGGAATGACAGAAGCACTCGTGTGAGGGTAGATTCTTAATTGCCGACGGGGCTGACGGTCCCCCGCTCCCCAAGCAGCCCCGTCGGCCCTTCTGCGTGGAAACGGAGCGCCGCTCTCACCTCGTGAGAATGCAAAAGCGCAGTGCAGAGGGACCTTGAAATGGCGGAGACGATCTGCGGAAACGCGTTTCTCCCCCGGCTCACATGCCCGCATAACGTCAATTCGCGACTCTAGCGCATGTGCCGCAATCGTTTGTCACGCTCTCGCGGATCATTGGCACGCGAAAATTAAAAGATCCTTACGATTTCGCCGAGGGCTGAGCGGTGCGCGGCCGGTGCATCCCGCGACCGGGATCCGTATGCTGATCGCCATGACGATCCCGCTCACCGGCACCCAGTATGAGATCGAGGCAGGCGACTACCGCGCGACCGTGACCGAACTTGGCGCCGGGCTGCGCGGCCTGCGGTTCGGCGACACCTTCCTGGTCACCGGCTTCGATGCCAATGAACTCCCGCCGCACGGGGCCGGCCAGCTGCTGACGCCGTGGCCGAACCGGGTGGATGGCGGCCGTTACGCGTTCGATGGCGAGCACCAGCAGCTGGCCCTGTCCGAGCCCGCCCGGGGGAACGCCATCCACGGGCTCACCCGGTGGGTGCCGTGGACGAGGACCGCGCACGATCGCGGCGAGGTGACGCTGCGCTGCCTGCCGCACGGCCAGCAGGGGTACCCGTTCGCCGTGCAGACCGACGTGACCTACCGGCTTGACGCCGATTCCGGGCTGCATGTCACGGTGACCGCGACGAATAAAGGCAGCCGCCCGGCGCCCTGGGGTACCGGGACGCACCCGTACCTGACCACGGGCACCACGACGATCGACGAGTGCGAGCTCGAGCTGCCCGCCGGCCGCTGGCTGCCCGTCGATGACCGGCTCATCCCGTCCGGCCCCGCCCAGGACGTGACCGGGACGAGTTACGACCTGCGCACGGCGCGCAAGCTTGCGGGCATACAGCTCGACCACGCCTTCACCGGGCTGCGCAGGGAGCCGGACGGCCTCGCCTGGGTCCGGCTGACCGGCGGCGGGCTGACCACGGCCATGTGGATGGACGCCGCCTGCACCTGGCTCCAGGTCTTCACCAGCGACCCGCTCGAGGAGGAGCGGCGCCGGGCCGCTGTGGCCGTCGAGCCGATGACCTGCCCGCCGAACGCGTTCGTCAGCGGCGAGGACCTGATCGTCTTGCCGCCACGCGATTCCGTCACGGTCCGCTGGGGCGTCCGGGCCCAGTAACCGGGCGCGGCTCAGCCCCCGGACGGTGCCTGCCGGGAAAACCGTGCCCGCCCGGACAGGGCCGCCCGCACCCGGGCCAGGTCCTCGGGAGTGTCGATGTCATCGGGGCTGCCGGTGTCACCGCATTCCACGAGGGTGACGAGGTCCGGGTGCGCGCGCAGGAACGGCCGCGCGCCCGCGTCCCCGGCCGCCGCCTCGGTCACGGCCGGCCAGTGGACCCGGCCAATGAGCACCGGGTTACGCGGCTTGCCGTCGTAGGCGGCGATCGCGACGGGGGCGCCGCTCGCGTGGGCGGCGATCAGCCGGCGGACCGCCGCCGCCCCGACGAGCGGCTGGTCCGCCAGGGCGATCACGGCGGCGGCGGCGTCACCGCTCGCCAGGGCCCGCAGTCCGGTCGCCAGCGAGGAGCCCATGCCAGTCAGCCAGTCGGGGTTATGCACGCTGACCACGCCGGGAATCTCGACGGGAATGGCCCCGGTCACCACGATCACCGGGTCCGCCCCGCCGTCCCGCAGCAGGGCAACGCCCCGCTCGGCCAGCGTTGACCCGGCGAACTCGACGATCGCCTTCGGCTGCCCGAGCCGGGACCCGTCTCCCGCGGCCAGCAGTATTCCCGCGACACGTTCGGTCATGGCCTCACGGTAGTTGACGCGCGATCCACGGCCGGCACCGCCCGCGACGAAGATCAGGACGTCCGTTCACCGCCCATGTCGGGCGCGACCTTTCAATTAGTTTGAAGGTCGGAGACACTTCAGGTAGTTTGAAGGTTATGACGGCTCTCCCCGCTGAGGCGACCCTCAGCGACCTGCTGAACAAGCCCAAGGCGACGCTGGCCCGGCTGGCCGGCAGCCGGCGGCTGCTGCTGCACCGGCGCGACGCCGAGGACCTCGTCATCACCACGGCGGAACGGGCGGCCGCCGACAACGCCGTGGTGCGCGACACGACCAGGCTGTTCCGGGAAATGATCAGGAAGGACCCGATGGTCATGACGCTCGCGGTACAGGTACTTCCCGCGGTCTTCCCGTGGGTGCGGCACCTGCCGGAAGACGACCGAAAGGAATTCGCCGCCGAGTGGCTCGAGGCGCTGAGCGCGGCGGGCGACCTCGACAACACCGCGGCCGTTGAAGGCCTCGTGGCGGCGTGGAAGTACACGGCCGAGATTTGCTCCGACCCGGAACTGTACGCTCTGGCGACGCGCGAATACGACGCCTTCGACGACTACGGCCCGGTGCCTCCCCCCGAGGTGCCCGGGTGAGTCCTCGGCGAGGGGATCGGGTGGCCCCGCCGCCCGGCCCGGGGGACTGGGATATCCGCTTCAGGGACAACGATGCCGCACGTGGTTGGGAGGAACTCTGCCGCCAGGCTCCGGGTAATGCTCTGGCGGCATGGCGGATCATGCGGCGAAACCCCACGCCCTGGACTGACTCACCGCGCCATCACCGTCTTCACGGGCACCTGTCAACGCTCAAAGTCGGCGGCAAGCCCTATGACCACTGGCAGATTGAAGTTACCGGCGGCGGGCGGATCTGGTACCTGGTGGACGCCGACAAGGCCACCATCTGGATCGACTACGCCGGGCCGGGTCACCCGAAGGCCACCGAGTAATGCACTCGCGGCCGGGCGGGAGCCCGGGTTAGGGTCCCATTATGCCGCCTTCCTCCCACCTCCTCGCGTTCACGGTGACCGCGTTCGTCATCATCTTGATCCCGGGACCGAGCGTGCTGTTCACCGTCAGCCGGGCGATCGTGCTCGGCCGGGTGGCAGGCGTCGCGACCGTCGCGGGCAACACGGTGGGCGCGTTCACGCAAGTGGTGGCGGTGGCGTTCGGCATCGGGCCGCTGATCGAGCGCTCGATCGCGCTGTTCACCGTGCTCAAGCTCGCAGGGGCCGGCTACCTGGTGTTCCTCGGCGTGCAAGCGATCAGGCACCGGCACTCACTGGCCACGGCGCTCAGCCAGCAGGTTGAACGCAAGTCCACCGCGCGGATCGTGATCGACGGGTTCACCGTCGGGGTGACCAACCCCAAGGTGATCGTCTTCTTCTCGGCCATCCTGCCGCAGTTCATTGACCGGCAGGCGGGCAACGTGCCCGTGCAGATCATCATGCTCGGCGCGATCTTCGCCGCGGTCGCGCTGCTCAGCGACAGCGGCTGGGCCTTGGCGGCGGGCACCGTCCGCGCCTGGCTGTCCAGCTCTCCCCGGCGCCTTGCCCTGCTCGGCGGCACCGGCGGCCTCGCCATGATCGCCATCGGCACCCGGCTGGCGTTCACCGGGCGGCACGACTGAGCCCGCCGCGCCCGCCGGCCGCCCCCGCTTCCAGGGGAACGGGCGGTGGCGGAACGGCCCGCGTCCGTTCGGTATCACTGCCCTGGTTATCCGGCGGTGACCCGCTCGTCGTGGTGGATGCGGCCCTCGGTGTCGGTGAGCGCGTGGCCAGTGCCGCCCCAGCGCAGCTGGATAAGCTCGGCCGCGATGGACACCGCGGTCTCCTCCGGGGTGCGGGCGCCCAGGTCGAGGCCGATCGGCGAGCGCAGCCTGGCCAGCTCATCCTCGGTCATCCCGATCGCGCGCAGCCGTTCGAGCCGGTCCTCGTGCGTGCGGCGGGAGCCCATCGCGCCGATGTAGCCGGCCGGCGTGCGCAGCGCGACCTCGAGGACCGGCACGTCGAACTTGGGATCGTGGGTGAGCACGCAGATCACCGTGCGCGCGTCCACCTCGGTGCCGGCCAGGAAGCGGTGCGGCCAGTCGACCACCACCTCGTCGGCGTCAGGGAAGCGGGACCTGGTGGCGAAGACCGGCCGCGCGTCGCAGACGGTCACGTGGTAGCCGAGGAACTTGCCGGCCCGGGCGACGGCGGCGGCGAAGTCGATCGCGCCGAACACGAACATCCGCGGCGGCGGCGCGAACGAGTTAACGAACACCGCGAGCTCGTCACCGCGCCGCTCGCCGTGCTCACCGTAGCGGCGGATGCCGGTGAGGCCCTGGGCGAGCATGCCGCGCACGTCGTCGTCGACCGCGGTGTCCAGCCGGTCGCCCGCGCCGAGGCTGCCGGTCGACCCGCGCACCGGGTCACCCCAGACGACCCGGCGCGCGCCGACCTGGCCGGGACCGGAGATCACGGTGACCACCGCCACCGGCTCGCCGCGCTCCACCGCCTCGTAGATGTCGCCGAGCTCGGGGAACACCCGCTTGTTCACCGGCTCGACGAAGATGTCCAGGATGCCGCCGCAGGTCAGGCCGACGGCGAACGCGTCATCGTCGCTGAAGCCGTACCGCTGCAGCACCGGCTCGCCGGTCTGGGTGACCTCCGTGGCCAGCTCGTAAACCGCGCCCTCGACGCAGCCGCCGGAGACCGAGCCGATCACCTCGCCGCCGTTCTCCACCGCGAGTGCGGCCCCCGGGTCGCGGGGCGCGCTGCGGAACGTGCTAACCACCGTGGCCAGGCCGAACGTCTCGTCCGCCGCCCACCACTTGGTGATCGTGTTCAGGATGTCGCGCACAGCCCACCTCGAAGTCTCACTGGTCCTACTACGCTACCCACCGGCGGTGAACCAGACCACACCGTCTTTAGCGACTACTTAAGTCAACTCGCGATAAAGGTGGAATATGCCGCGCCACGACGTCACCGTCGAACCGCGGCGACGGCCGCGCGGGCCAGCCGGGGCAGCGCGGCGTCGGTGAGCCGCTCGGGTCGCCGCTCGAGCTCGTCCGCACTCAGCCACTCGTGCCCCGCGATGGTGAGGCGCTCATACGGCGACTGGTGCCGGAAGTTCAGCTCTGCCTCGTTGAGCGGAAAAGCGAAGTAGGTCTGGTACTGGCAGACCGGCAGCACGCCGAACGCGGCGTAACCGATCACGGTGGTGCCGATCGGGTGGCCGAGCGCCGCGGGGTCGATGACGATGCCGGCCTCCTCCCGCATTTCCCTGGCGGCCGCCTGCGCCAGGGTCTCGCCGCGCGCGACCCCGCCTCCGATGGTGAGCCAGTGGAAGTCGTCGCGCCGGCGCACCCCGTGAGCGAGCTGCAGCAGCACGCGCCCCTCCCGGTCGACGGGAAGGACGCGCGCCGTGCTGCGCCGCAGCCGCACCGGGCCGCTACTCGACGATCTTCGAGATCGGAATCTCGAGGATGTCCTGCGCGCCCGCCGCCTTGAGCGCGGGGATCAGCGTGTTGACACCGCGCTTGGCGACCACGGTCTCCACCGCGTTCATGCCCGTGTTGGCGAGCGTGGTCACCGTCGGCGAGGACATGGCCGGCAGCATCGCGGTCACCGTCGCGAGCTTGTCCCCCGCCACGTTGAGCTTGAGCAGCACCTGGCCGCGGGCCCGGATGGCGCCGCGCAGCAGCAGCGCGATGTCCTCCATGGCGGCCCGCTTGTCGGGGTCGGCGTAGGCGACCGGGCAGGCGACCAGCTCGGTGTAGCTGGTCAGCAGCGTCTCCAGGATGCGCAGCCCGTTCTTGCGCAGCGAGGAGCCGGTCTCGGTGAGGTCGACGATGGCGTCGACGATGTCCGGGACCTTCGCCTCGGTCGCGCCGTAGGACGGCACGATCATCGCCTTGACCCCGTGGCTGGTCAGGAACCGCTCGGTCAGCGACGGGAACTCGGTGGAGATCCTGACGCCTTCCGGCAGGTCGGCGACCGACCGCCAGGGCGCGCCGTCCGGCACGGCGAGCACGACGCGCACCGGGTTGGAGGTCGCCTTGGAGTACTGGAGCTCGCCGAGCGAGACGACGTCCGCCTGCGTCTCCGTGATCCAGTCACGCCCGGTGATACCGATGTCGAACAGTCCGCGCTCGAGGTAGGAGGGGATCTCCTGCGGGCGCAGGAAGCGCACCCGGTCGATCCTCGGGTCATCGATCGAGGCGTGGTAATCGCGGTCCGACGACCGCCGTACGGTCAGGTCCGCGGCGTCGAAGAGGTCGAGGGTGGCCTTTTCTAGTGAGCCCTTGGGCAGTACCAGCGAGAGCATGGGGGAAGTCTTTCTTGTCGCGAACGTAGGCATGGTTATCCCGAACGGATGGCTGATTCCTGACATGCGAAGCGCTGCTGTCTTTCAGGTGCCACCGGGCCCTTGCCGAGCCTCGCCTGGGAGGCCCTCGCCGGACCACGTCGCGGCGGACGGGCCAGACGAGATGGCGCCTTTGTGCCATCAGGCCCGTTGGTCACGACATCGGGGGTACGGGGGGATCGTCCCCGGGCGAAAACCGCGGGTCGTCCACCGGAAGACAACAGCGCGTCTAATGTCGCGACTGCCCGGTCTGGGGGAGGTGCCCGCAGCGCAGGTCACGAAGCAGGATGGCGGTGTCAAGCGCGGCCACGACTGCCTCCCATCCCTTATCCTCGCTGCTGTCCGGCAGGCCGCTGCGATCGCGGGCCTCCTCGACCGTGTTACACGTTAGCACGCCGTTCCCGACTGGCGTGCCCGAGTCGAGCGCCACCCGGGTCAGGCCGGCGGTCACCGCGTCGCACACGTACTCAAAGTGCGGCGTGCCGCCGCGGATGACCGCGCCCAGGCAGACGACGGCGTCGTAGTGCTTGGCCAGCTCCTGGGCGACGACGGGCAGCTCGATCGCGCCGGCCACCCGGACCACGGCCACGTCGCTCACCCCGCAGGCCTTGGCCGCCGCGGCCGCGCGCTCCACCAGGGAATCTGTGATATCCGCGTGCCACCGGGTGGCGGCGATGGCGAGCACCAGGTCGTTCGCGTCCACGGTCGCGAGCTTGGGTCGCCCCTCCCCGCTCATACGGATTCCCCGCTCATTAGGAAACCTCGGCGGCGGGCAGGTCCCGCTCGTCCAGCGTGTCGAGCTGGTGCCCGAGGCGGTCGCGCTTGGTGGTGAGGTAACGCAGGTTCTGCGGGGTGGCCACCGCGGGCAGCGGAATGCGGGTCACGCCGAAGCCGTGCGCCGCCAGCGCCTCGACCTTCGCCGGGTTGTTCGTGAGCAGCCGCACCGACCGGACGCCCAGGTCATCGAGCAGCTGGGCGGCGACCGAGTACTCGCGTGCGTCCACCGGCAAGCCGAGCTTGAGGTTGGCGTCCACCGTGTCCTCGCCGGCGTCCTGCAGGTTGTAGGCCCTGAGCTTGGACAGCAGGCCGATGCCGCGGCCCTCGTGGCCGCGCAGGTACAGCACGACGCCGCGGCCGTGCTCGGCGATCTTGGCCATGGCGGCGTCCAGCTGGGCGCCGCAGTCGCAGCGCTGGGAGCCGAAGACGTCACCGGTGAGGCACTCGGAGTGGACGCGGGTGAGGACCTCCTCCCCCGCCTCGGCCGGCCCGGCGGCCGTCTCGATGTTTCCCTCGATCTCGCCGAGGACGAGGACGAGGTGCTCCGCGCCGTCCACGTCGGAGCGGTAGCCGTAGGCGCGCCAGTTGCCGTAGGCGTTCGGTATCACCGTCTCGGCGACGCGGGTGACCAGCCGCTCGGTGCGGCGGCGGTGCTCGATGAGCTGCTCGATGGAGATCAGCGCCAGCCCGTGCTCGTCCGCGAACTCGCGCAGGGCAGGCAGCCGCATCATCGTGCCGTCGTCGCCGATCACCTCGCACACCACGCCGGCCGGCGCCAGCCCGGCGAGCACGGCCAGGTCAACGGCGGCCTCAGTGTGCCCGCGCCTGCGCAGCACGCCGCCTTCCTCATAGCGGAGCGGGAACACATGACCGGGACGCACCAGGTCGCCTGGACCGCTGTCGGGACTGGCGAGCAGCGCAATGGTCTTCGCGCGGTCCGCCGCGGAGATACCCGTCGTGATGCCGTCCCGCGCGTCCACGCTGATGGTGAAGGCGGTGCCGTGATGCTCCTGGTTCTGGCTCGTCATCTGGGGCACGTTCAGCCGTTCCAGGTCGGCGCTCAGCATCGGCACGCAGATCAGGCCCCGGCCGTAGCGGATCGTGAAGGCGAGCAGTTCGGGCGTGGCCTTCGATGCGGCGAAGACGATGTCGCCCTCGTTCTCCCGGTCGGCATCGTCCACCACGATCACCGGGCGGCCGTCCGCGATGTCCTTGATCGCCCGGACCACGTCATCGAGGGGGATGGCGGACAGCTCTTCGTCAATGTTCTGCATGATCAGCTCATCTTGCGTCGTTTGCGGCAGGGGCGGGGCTGGTGGCGGGGTCGGCATGGAGGCGGATGTCACGGCGCTGAGCCGCGCCGCTTGGGTCGCGTCGGCGGTCATCGCGCGGCTCCCAGGAGCTTTTCCGTGTACTTCGCGATCACGTCGACCTCGAGGTTGACCTCGGCGCCCGGCTGCTTGATGCCGAGCGTCGTGCGCTTGAGCGTTTCCGGGATCAGGCTGACCTCGAACCAGTCGTCAGCGATCCCCGAGATGGTCAGGCTGATGCCGTCGACCGTGATGGAGCCCTTGTGCACGACATACCTGGCCAGGCCCGCGGGCAGGCCGATGCGGACGACCTCCCAGTCCTGCTGGGGATCGCGGCTGACAATGGTGGCCGTGCCGTCTGTGTGCCCTTGGACGAGGTGGCCGCCGAGCCGGTCAGCGAGCCGGACCGAGCGCTCCAGGTTGACCTTGGTGCCCGGGCTGACGGACTTGAGGCTGGAGTGCCTGAGGGTCTCCCCCATGACATCGGCGGTGAACCCGGTCGGCGTGGCCGACGGTTCAGGCGCCGCAGCGCTGGGCCGGGCCGGGCCCGCGGGTGCCGGCCGGGAGGTGATGAGCCCGGTGACCGTCAGGCAGACGCCGTTGACGCAGATCGAGTCGCCCAGCCTGGCGTCCTGCGTCACCACGGCGCTGCGGACATGGATACGTGCGAAATCGCCGAGATGCTCGACCGCTTCGACCTCGCCGAGGTCCTCCACGATGCCGGTGAACAACCGCGTCCTCCTCCGGTCCGGCTCCGGGGGACGCGACTGCTGGCCCGTTCCTGCCGTGCCCGGCTCACGCGGCGCGCTATGGCACCGCCGGGCACAGCCGGCTCCGGCCGGCCGCGCGCGTGCTACCTCCCATCCGGACTTTAACCGTCGGTCCCGGAGTTCCACCGGGTCAGCCAGCCCTGGCGGGCTGGGTCGCGGACTGTCACCGCCGGCTCGGAGTTTCACCGACCCCGGAGCACGCTTACTTCCGCTAACCAGTGTGCCACACGCGGTATTCCATGCGACAGACGAGATACTGACTGCTCCGTCACACTGTTTTGCCTGCGGGGGGACGCCCCCCCTGCACCCCCCGATCATGGGGGGCCTGCGCGGCCCCCCATCGCCCCCCGCGGTGGGAACGGCGCAAAAGGCGCGCCGCGCCCACACGGTGGCGAGGTTAAGGCCTAGTGGTGCCGTTGGCAGGCGCCGCGAAGGCGCGGCGCCTAGCCGGACAGGCGGGTGACGGCGCGCATCTTGTTGGTCGCGTCGAGGGCGGCGACCTTGTACGACTCCGCGAGGGTCGGGTAGTTGAACACGGCGTCGACCAGGTAGTCGACCGTGCCGCCGCAGCCCATCACGGCCTGCCCGATGTGGATCAGCTCGGTGGCGCCGGTGCCGAACACGTGCACGCCGAGCAGCGTGCGGTCCTCGGGAGAGACAAGCAGCTTGAGCACGCCGTAGGAGTCGCCGACGATCTGGCCCCTGGCGAGCTCCCGGTACCTTGAGACGCCCACCTCGAACGGGACGCAGGCGTGGGTGAGCTCGGCCTCGGTGCGGCCCACGAAGCTGATCTCGGGTATGGAGTAGATGCCGATCGGCTGCGGGACGGTGTTGGTGCCTACCCGCTCGCCGAAGGCGTGCAGCGCGGCCATCCTGCCCTGCTCCATCGACGTCGCCGCGAGGGCGGGGAAGCCGATGACGTCGCCGACCGCGTAGATGTGCTCCACCTTGGTGCGGTAGAACTCATCGACGGCGATCCTGCCCCGCTCGTCCGCGGCGAGCCCGGCGGCGGGCAGGTTGAGCCCGTCGGTCATGCCCTGACGGCCGGCGCTGTACAGGACGGTGTCGGCGGGGATCCGCTTGCCGCTGCCCAGCACCGTGATCGCCCCCTCGGGGTGCGCCTCCACCGACGCGACGCTCTCGCCGAAGCGGAACGTCACGGCGAGGTCCCGCAGGTGGTACTTGAGCGCCTCGACGACCTCCTCGTCGCAAAACTCGAGCATGGTCGTGCGCTTCTCGACCACGGTCACCTTGGTTCCGAGCGCGGCGAACATGGACGCGTACTCCATGCCGATCACGCCCGCGCCGACCACCACCATCGAGCGGGGCACCCGGTCCAGGTGGTTCATGCCGTCGGAGTCGATGATCGTCCGCTCGTCGAAGGCCACGCTGGCCGGCCGGGCCGGCTTGGTCCCGGTGGCGATGACGATCTTGTCGGCGGTCGCCTTGCGGACCCGGCCGCCGCCGTCGTCGACCTCGACGGCGTTCGGCCCGACGAAGTAACCCACGCCCTGGATGATGGTGACCCGGTTGCGGGCGAGCTGGCTCCGCACGACGTCGTTCTCCCGGCTGACGACGTGGCTGGTCCGCGCGGTCAGGTCGGCGACGGTGATCTCATCCTTGACCCGGTACGCCTGGCCGTAGATCTCCCGCTCGTTGATCCCGGTCAGGTAGAGGATCGCCTCGCGCAGCGTCTTGGACGGGATCGTGCCGGTGTTGACGCACACGCCGCCGAGCATCTGCGGGCGCTCCACCACGGCCACCCGCAGGTCCAGCTTCGCGGCCGCGATGGCCGCCTTCTGCCCGCCGGGCCCGGAGCCGATCACAAGCAGGTCATAGTCATGCACTCCCCCAGTCTGGCTGGTCCTCGGCGGAAACTGAAGCTTCGTAACCTTCCGTTCGTAATCGTCCGCACTTGAGCCTCGCCCGCGCGGCGGGGGGATGTGCGGTAAAACTCGGGAGCGGGTGAAACCGTCGGCTACCCGGGCAGCGTCTAACCGGTGTCCGGAGAAAACGAGGCACCGCCATGAGCACACCGAACGCACCGATCGCAGGACAACGCCGGACCGGAGCGCGGGTGGGGGCCGTCGCCGCCGCGCTGCTCGCCGCCGGGACCCTGGCCGCCGGGTGCGGGACGACGCACGCCGGCGCGCCGTCCGGCGGGTCAGCGCCGACCGCATCCGCGCCAACCGCATCCACCACCGCCGCGTCCGCCGCGCCTTCCGCGTCCTTTGCCTCTGCCTCGGCCTCGGCCCGGCCGTCAGGGCCGGCCGGGTCGTCTGGGGCGGCCGGGTCGTCCGGGGCGGCCG
>CAZORE010000006.1:118235-125076 GCA_964581815.1 uncultured Streptosporangiaceae bacterium
CGGCCGTCAGGGCCGGCCGGGTCGTCTGGGGCGGCCGGGTCGTCCGGGGCGGCCGCGCCCGTGCCGACGGTGAGCGGCGGCCGGGTGACGCCGGGCGAGCCCGCCTGCGCTGGGTGGCCGGCCAGCGCGCCGACGGCGAGCCTGCCGGCCTCGTTCGTGCCGGTGGCCGTGGAACGGTGCGTGAACGGCGCCCAGACCATCCCCGGCAAGGGCCTGTGGCAGACCGCGTCGCTGCAGCGCGCGGACAGCGGCCTGGATGCACTGGTCAGTGCCCTGCACCAGCCCCCGGGCAGGCACACGCCCGGCACCGCCTGCCCCATGCTCGCCATCATCCCGCAACAGATCGTGCTGATCAGCGCGACCGGGCAGGAGCTGATCCCCCGGCTCCCGGTCGGCGGCTGCGGCCTCGTCCAGTCCCAGGTGCTCGCTGCCCTCGCCACGCTCCCCTGGCGCCTGGTCTCCGTCCGGCTGATCGCCGAAATCCCCGGGTCGTCGACCGCCGGGGCGGTGCCCTAGGCGTACGGCCCGGCGGGGCGCGGTCCAGGCGAGGCGACGGTCGAGCGAGAACACGGCGCGGGCAACGAGCTTGGGCGGCGGCAGGGAACCTCCGTACCATGGCGTTCATGGCGGTTACGGCGGTTATCTTCGACTGGGGCGGCACGCTCACCCCATGGCACTCCCTCGATCACGAGGTCCTGTGGCGTGACATCTGCGCGCCGCACTTCCCGCCGCCGCGGGCGGCCGCCGTCGCGGCGGCGATCCTCGCGGCGGAAGCCGGGCTCTGGAAGCAGTGCGAGACCGAGCACCGCAGCGCCACGCTCGATCACATCTTCGCGCTGGCCGGCGTGACGCCGCATGACGCCCTCCTTGACACCTACTTTCGCGCCTGGGAACCGCACACCTACACCCATCCCGACGTGGCGCCGCTGCTGCGCGAGCTGCGCCGCCGTGGTCTGCGGGTAGGCGTGCTTTCCAACACCATGTGGCCCCGTGAGCAGCACGAGCGGGTGTTCCACCGGGATGAGGTGCTCGGGCTGATCGACGGGGCCGTCTACACCAGCGAGATCCCGTGGACCAAGCCGCATCCGGAGGCGTTCCGCGCCGCGATGGCCGCGATCGGGGTCACCGACCCCGCCTCGTGCGTCTTCGTCGGCGACCGGCCGTTCGACGACATCTTCGGCGCCAAGAGCCTCGGCATGCGCGCCGTGCTCATCCCGAACTCCGCGGTGCCGGCGCATGACGGCGCGCCGCCCGACGCGGTGATCAGCCGCCCGGGCGAGCTGCTCGCTCACCTCGACAACTGGTAGCCAGCCGCACGGCTCGAGGGCGGAGGCCGGCGCCGGGACGATGGTTGTAGCAGGCGATGGCTGTGACAGAGGTCCGCCGGTAACCGGCTCGTCGCCACAACCATGGGCCCGACTGCCGGTGATCCCGAAAATTCTCAGAAAAGCCGTGGGAAGTTGTTGGTTCCGCCGGGGGTCGCTCCTCATACAGGTGGAGGGCGCGAGATCGGCTAGGTGCCCAGGCCGGCCGCTGACAGGGGCAGGGGGCCGGCCTGTGCCGAGCTTGGCAGGCCCGGGGAGATCCCGGGCTGGAGTTTAAAGAGGGGGCTCCAGCCCGGGCCTCCCTACGGGCCGCAACGTCCGCGGGGAGCGGCGGGGCGCCGCGACGCTGTCACCGCAGCGTCCGGCCCCCGTCGCCGGGAAAAGGCACCGCGGGTCCCGGCCAGCCGGACAGGGGTAGCCGGCCGGGACCCGCAGGTCTACATATAACGACCGGTTGACTACAAGTTGTTGACAAGTACCGTGCCGGAGCGGGGCGAAACGGCTACGTTGAGCGAATGGGGGGCGACAGCGACCTTGTCACGTCGATCGTGGCAGGCGACCCGGACGGACTCGCCGCGGCATACGACAAGTACGCGGCCGACCTGTACGGCTACTGCCGTACGCTGCTGCGGGAACCGGACGATGCCGCGGACGTGGTGCAGGAAACGTTCCTGATCGCCACGTCGAAGCTCGCCGGGCTGCGCGACCCCGGCCGGCTGCGCCCCTGGCTGTTCGCTGTGGCCCGCAACGAGTGCCTGCACCGCCTGCGGACCCGCCGTCAGTCGGCGTCGCTGCAGGATGCTCCCGAGCTGGCCGACGACAGCGCGGACGTCGGCGCCGACGCCGAGCGCGCCGAGACCGTCGCGCTGGTCCGGGCGGCCCTCGGCGGCCTCAATGAAAGCGAGCGCGACGCTGTCACCCAGCTCTCGCATGGCCTCGAGGTCTCCGAGGTGGCACACGTGCTCGGCGTGTCGCGCAATCACGCCCACGCGCTTTTCTCCCGGGCGCGCGAGCAGCTTGAGGCCTCCGTGGCGGTGCTGCTCGTAGGCCGCTCGGGGCGCCGCGACTGCGCGGTGCTCGACGGCCTGCTCGCTGACTGGGACGGGCGGCTGACCGCGCGGCTGCGCAGGCGGGTGGGGCGGCATATCGACCAGTGCCGGGTGTGCTCCGATCGGCGCCAGCAGGAACTGACCCCGTCCATGCTCTACAGCCTCAGCCCGGTAGCGCTGCTCGGCCTGGCGGCACTGCGCGGCGGAGGCGGGCTGCGCGGGCCGCTGTCCCAGGTGCGGGCCGAGGTGCTGCGGCTGGCCGCCGGGGCCGGCCCGCACCATGGGACAGCGCTGGCCGCCGGCGGGCGCAGCATGCACTCGCTGCGTGCCAACGGCTTCCCCCGGCCGGTGCACCCCGTTCACCTGGGCCTGCTGCCGCGGCACCTGCCCGTGGCGGGGGTCACCACCACCGCGGTGGCCGCGGCGGCTACGGTCGTCGTCGCGACCGCCGTCGTGCCGCACGGGGGGCCGCTGCAAAACCGCCCGGGCGGCGGGCCGCCGGGCGGCGCGGCCGCACCCGGCGCGCTGGCGCCGGTCACCACACCGCCACCCGGCCCGTCCGCGGCGCCGACGGACGCGGTCACGACGTCAAGAACGAGGCGGCTCGCCCGCGGCACGGCGGCCTCCACCGCGAGCGGCGGGCCGACGGCCAGCCAGCCGCCGGGGAGCGGCGGGCCGACGGCCATGCCGTCCACGGCCGGGCCCGAGGGCGCGGGCAGCCAGTCGGTGACGGCGACCGCGCCGGCGCCGGCGACCACGGCCGCGCTGGTGACGCTGGGTCGAGGGACGCTGACCGTGTCACCGACGACCGTGCTCCTGCGCCCGGTGCTCGGCGGTTCGCTCACGCTCACTACCAGCGGCGGCCCGGTGGGCTGGACGATCACCGAGCCCGCGGGCCTGATCGGCAGGCTGACCGTGTCGCCGGCGTCGGGAACCCTGAACGCGGGCGACAGCGCCACGGTCACCATCACCGTCAACGGGCTCGTCACGCTGGACACGCAGCTGACTGTCAACCCCGGCGGCCAGCAGGTGACCGTGCTGCTCGGGGTCGGCTGAACGGCGGGGCCGCGGCGTCAGCGGCGCCGGCGGTCAGGCGACGGCCCAGGCGGCCTGCGCCGTCGCCCGCTCCGCCTGCGCGCGCAGGTCACGCACGGCCTGCGCCGGGTCGTGCGCACCGTAGACCGCCGACCCGGCGACGAACACGTCCGCGCCGGCGTCGGCGCACCGCTCGATCGTCTCCTCCGCAACGCCACCGTCGACCTGGAGCCAGATCTCACGGTCCTGGTGCCCGCGGCGTGCGTTGCGCGCGGCGAGCATGACGCGGGTGCGGCGAACCTTGGGCAGCACCATGTCGAGGAACTTCTGGCCGCCGAATCCCGGCTCCACCGTCATCAGCAGCACCATGTCGACCTCGTCGAGCAGGTCCTCGTAGGGCTCGATCGCCGTGCCCGGGTTGAGGGCGAGGCCGCTGCGGGCACCGGCCGCCTTGATCGCCCGCAGCGTGCGGACCGGCGCCTTCGCGGCTTCCGCGTGGATGGTCACGCTGCCTGCCCCCGCCTCCGCGTAGGCGGGGGCGTGGCGGTCCGGGTCGGTGATCATCAGATGGCAGTCGATAGGCAGCGCGGCGTGCTTGAGCAGCGCTTCCACCACCGGCAGGCCGAGGGTGAGGTTCGGCACGAAATGGTTGTCCATCACGTCGACGTGAAGCCAGTCGGCGGTCTCCTCCACCGCCTTCGCCTCGTCGGCGAGCCGTGCGAAGTCGGCGGACAGGATGCTGGGCGAGATCTGAACGGCCATAGTTGTTCTGTTCCCTCCCGGGGGGACGACCCTACCCCGATGTCCGTGCGGCCGGCCTGATCGCAAAACCGCGATCGTATCAGGCCCGCCCGCTCGGACAAGAGCTGCGAGGCGGCTGCATGTCGGGGTGTGCGGGACCAGAATGTCACAGCTCGTGGTTAGCATTCTGCCGTAGGTTTGATCACCTTCCCGACGGCAGGGGTTCCCTGGTGATCCCCTGGCAACCGTGGGAGGTCCAGTGCAAGCTGATCTGCTTGACCGGGTGCGCAAGCTGCTCGCCAAGGCCGAGGCCGAGGGCTGCTCGCCGGCCGAGGCCGAGGCGCTGACCGCAAAGGCCGCGGAGCTCATGGCCCGCTACGGCATCGACCGGGCACTGCTCGGCGCGCTGCGCCCGGAAACCGACCGGCCGACTGACCGGGTGTTCACCCTTGGCAACCCGTGGGGTGACGTGAAGCGGCACCTGCTTGCTGGCCTCGCCACGGCGCTGCGCTGCCAGTGCGTACAGACCCGGCACGAGGCCGGCCCACGGCTGCACGTCTTCGGCTACCTGTCTGACCTGGAACGGGCGGACATCCTGTTCACCTCGCTGCTCGTGCAGATGGCCCGGGCGCTCGCCAAGCAGCCGGTGCCCGGTTACGGCGGTGAGGCCCGAGCGTGGCGGCGCTCGTGGATGCTCGGCTACAGCTCGGCCGTGGTAGCGCGGGTCCGTGCGGCCGAGGAGGCGGCGGTGGCCTCGGCGTCCGGCGACGCGGGCGAGGCCGCCGCGGGCGGCCGGCCGGCGGCACTCGTACTCGCCGACCGGTCCCTGACGGTGCGGCGGCACGTCGCGGCGGCCTATCCCCGGCTGCGGAAGGCGCGCGTCACCTACTCGGGCAGCGGTTACGGCGACGGGTACCGCGAAGGGCAGCGGGCGGACATCGGCGAGCCCAAGCTGCGGTCGCGGGCGGCCGGCGCACTCGGCCGCTGACGTTCCGCGTCAGGAGCCGCCCTGGATGATCAAGAACGAGCGCGGGCGACTCTCACCGGCACCGGATTGCCCCGGCGCTGAGCAGCCATTTTCCTATTGCGGCACCGGTGGTAATGATCAAGCTTCCGAACCTCCGCAATGCGCGGCTAAGCCATGCGGCGCGCAGGCTCCGGCCATAAGCGCTAAGAAATTCGCGTTCCGCTAAAACCAGGACCATTTCACACTATTCTGGTGCATCGGTCCTGGGTGACATGACAGCAGGTCCTGGAGTGACACGGCGGGATTAGCGGGGGCGGCGGTGGTGACCAAATTCGGCGAGCGGTATGAGCTGGTCGAGCGCATCGGCGCAGGCGGCATGGGGGAAGTCTGGCTGGCGCACGACGAGCAGCTCGCCGGCCGGCCCGTCGCGATAAAGATCATGCACAAGCACATGCTGCCGAACGCGGACGACGTCGCCCGGTTCGAGCGCGAGATGCGATTCGCCGCCATGATGGACCACCCGAATATCGTGACCGTCTACACGACGGGTACCTGGGATGACGCGCCCTTCATGGTGATGGAGTACCTCAGGGGACACGACCTGGAACAGGTACTGCCCGGCGAGGATGCCGAGCTCATCGCGGGGATCGGCCGGGATGTCTGCCTCGGCCTCGCGTACGCCCACCGTGCGGGCGTGATCCACCGGGACATCAAGCCCGCCAACTTGTTCCTCTGCGAGAGCGGGCAGGTCAAGATCGCCGACTTCGGCGTCGCCCGGGCGGTCGACGGGACGACGCTCAGCACCATCGGGGTGATCGTCGGGACGCTTGCCTTCCTGCCGCCCGAGCGGTGGCGCGGCGAGCCGCCCGCCTTCAGCAACGACATCTGGGCCGTCGGCTGCGTGCTGTACCGGCTCATCTCCGGCCGGCTGCCGCGGGTGCTGCCCGACGTCGCCGGCTACGCGGCCGCGGCGACGCGCGGCGACTCTATTCCCGACCTGCGCGATGTCACCGACGCGCCCGGCTGGCTCACCGGCCCGGTGATGGCCATGCTCGCCGACGACCCGGCCAGCCGCCCCACCGCGGGCGAGTGCGTCCAGCTGCTGTCAAGCGCGCAGTTCCCCCCGCCCGGGTCTGGCCGGCCGGCGCGCACCCGGCACCTGCCCGGGCTAGTCAGCTCCGGCCTAGCCGGCTTGGGCCTGCTCGGTTCCGGCCAGGCCGAGCCAGCCCCGGCCGCCGGCGCGGCGACCGAAGACCCGGTGGCCGGCGCGGCGACCGAAGACCCGGTGGCCGCCCTGGCAACGCGACCTGATGCCTCCCGCCCGGCCGCCCCCCGCCCGTGGCGGCCCGGCCGCGGCGCCCTGGCCGTCGCCGGCCTGCTGGTCCTGCTGCTCGCCGGGTCGGTCACGGCATGGCGGCTCAGCGGCACGGCGAGCGGTCGGGGACTTGCCGCGAGCAGCGCCGCGACGACCGCCGCGGCTGCGGGACAGGCCGCGGCCGCGACCCCGGTGGCCACCGCCGGGTCCGCGTCCAGGTCAACGTCCGCCGCTGCGGCGACGCCGCACTCCACGGCCGCCGCCGCTCCCGCGACGTCGCCTTCCGTGACCCGGGCGAGCTCTCACCCCACGTCGACCACGGCCTCCACCACCGCGCCTCCGCCGGCCAGCCACCCGGCCAGCCACCCGGCCAGCCCCTCGGCCAGCCCGCCGGCCTCAAGCGCGCCGC
>CAZORE010000007.1:0-8630 GCA_964581815.1 uncultured Streptosporangiaceae bacterium
CGAGGCCCCGCGCTAACCGAGACCATGCAGTCGTCGGGCACAAGGACCTTCACTACCGGCACCAGTGCCACACTCAGCGTGAGCTGCCCTGACGGCGCCATCGCGACGGCGGGCGGCTATCGATCCTCCGGGAATCTCATCCTGAGCGAGGACACCCCGGTCGGCGACTCAGCCACCGGGCCCACCGGCTGGGAAATAGCAGGAATATCCCAGTCAGGCAACCAATCCGTGACGGTCTACGCAATCTGCAGCTCGGGAGGAGCGGCATGAAATACGCCAGGAAGAACCACGCGATGATGTCCGCGGCTGTTCTGGCGGTCGTCGCCACAGCTGCGGTTGGCTGCAGCAGCTTGTCCCGCACCACCGCCACCAGCAGCCCACCCGCAAAGGCTGCCCCGGCTTCCTTGTCCGCCGGCGACCAGGCCGCTTCCCTTCTTCAGTTTGGCCTTATCCAGGCGGAAGGGAAGAAATGGTCGGCCGCCACGGCTAGCTTCCAGAAAGTGCTGGCGATCAGTCCCGGTAACTTCTACGCCGACTACGACCTCGGGTGGATCGCCCAGAGCAGGGGCAATTCCAGCCAGGCGCTCAGCTACTACAAGAAATGCCTCGCGGCCAACGCGGCGTACACGCCCGCGATGTACAACGAGGCAATCCTCCTGGAGGCCCCGGACCCGCAGCGGGCCATCGGCATGTACCAGAAGATCGTCGGCATTAACCCGCGGGCCGCCACCGCATACATGCGGCTGGCGCTGGTCCAAGCCGAGCAGGGCGACATCACCGACGCCAGGGTGAATGACGCCAAGGCCGTCTCGATTGACCAGGCCCTCAGCAAGTACAAGCTCCCGGCGAACTAGCGTTCCCGAGAAAATCAGCCGAATGTCGTCAATCAAGCCCTACGTGTCGGTCTTCACTCCCAGTCACGACGCTACCTACCTGGGCGAGGCGTTTGCCTCGCTCCAGCGGCAGAGCTTCCGTGACTGGGAGTGGATCGTCCTTCTCAACCAGGGTGCCCGCTGGGCGCCCCCCGATCCTGACCCTCGTGTGCGGGTGGTCACCGATAACCACATAACGGGCGTGGGTCACGCGAAGCAGCGCGCCTGCGCCGAAGCGCAGGGCGACCTCCTCGTCGAGCTTGACCATGACGACCTGCTGGCGAGCCATGCACTTGAATCGGTCGTCAAGGCGCGCGCGGACGATCCGGCGGCCACCCTTTTGTACAGCCACTGCGCCCAGATCAGGGCAGATGGCACCCGGGACGACACCGTCTTCGACCTCCGCGCGGGCTGGAAGTATAAGGAGGTATTCATCGATGGCATGGACCTGCAGTACGCGGTCTCGCTAGCGCCCACGCCGCACAACGTCTCCTACATCTGGTGGGCGCCTAACCATGTCCGCGCCTTCCCGAGGGAGGCCTACGAGGCCGTCGGCGGCTACAACCCGCAACGGGCCGTCCTCGACGACCAGGACCTGATGTGCCGGCTGTACCAGCTGGGCCCGTTCCGCCTCATCGACGACTGCCTGTACCTGCAGCGCATGCACCCGCACAATACCCAGCGAGACGCCGAGACGAACGCCTTCATTCAGCGGGAGACAATCGCTCTGTACGACCGCAACATAGAGCGGAACGCGCTCGCCTGGGCCAAGCGGGAGGGCCTGCTTGCGCTTGACCTTGGCGCGGCGCACGGCCGGCCTGACGGGTACGTGGGCGTCGACCAGCACGACGGGCCGAACGTCGCGATAGTCGCCACGCTGCCGCACCCGCTCGACCTGCCGGACAGCTCGGTTGGCGTGATCCGGGCCGTGGACTTCCTTGAGCACGTCGCCGATAAGGTCGCCCTCATCAACGAGCTGTATCGCCTGCTTGCCCCGGGCGGCCTGCTGCTCAGCATGACGCCGAGCACGGACGGCCGGGGCGCCTTCCAGGACCCGACCCACGTCGCCTTCTACAACGAGAACTCGTTCTGGTATTACACCGAGGCTAACTACCGCAATTTCGTACCGGAGATAACCGCTAAATTCCAGGGCTCACGGGTGTGCACCGCGTATCCCACCGAATGGCACGCCACGCATGACATCTCGTATGTCACGGCCAACCTCATCGCGCTCAAGGAGCCGATGGAGCGCAATGGCGGTACCTACCTCTGGGACTCGTGACTCCTGCGCCCGAAACCTTATGGCCTGAGACCGCGCCCGCACCGTCCTCAGCCCACCGGGGAACGGTCAGGCGGACCCGCGCAGGATCAGCTGCCGCGACCACAGGCCTCGGTTGGCGCGGTGTACAGGCAGCCTGCTGACCATGCCGTCGCTGCCATCGCCAGCCTGCGGAAAGCTGCCGGGGCGGGCGAAACTTACATCGCGGCCCGTCTCAGGTAGGCGCCGCGCTTTGACGCCTGCCCGCTTTCCTAATAGACTCACTCATTGTGACCGATACTTACGATGGGTCACCATCTGTGCCCGCCGGTGCTCCCGTCAACGTCCGTGATGACGCGGCCGAGCTCGACCGCATTCTGAGCCACGGCCAGATCCGGAGCGTGTTCCAGCCAATTGTGGAGCTCGACACGGGACTGACGGTCGCGTACGAAGCGCTGGCCCGCGGCCCTGAATGCAGCCCGCTCGTGGATCCGGACCGGCTGCTCGCGGCGGCGCGCCAGTGCGGCAGGCTGAGTGAGCTGGATGGCACCTGCCAGGACGCCGCCATGGAGGCCGCGCTCCGGGCAGGACTGACGGGCTCTTGGCGGGTCTTCGTCAATGTCGAGCCGCAAGCGGCACAGGATGCGCTGGAAGCACCCGGTGACGTTCCATCGGCCCAGGGCGGCCAGCCCTCCCGGCTGTGCGTGATCGCCGAGCTTACGGAGCGCTCCCTGACAGCGGATCCGCCCCAGCTGATGAACCTGGTCGCGCGCGTTCGTTCCCGCGGCTGGGGCGTAGCGCTGGACGACGTGGGCGCTGACCGTAATTCCCTGGCGCTGCTCCCGCTCATTCGCCCTGACGTCGTAAAGCTTGACCTGCGCGTGATCCAGCAGCGGCCATCGGCCGACATAGCGGAGATCTTTAGCGCGGTCAACGCCGAGGCGGAAAGGTCCGGCACGACCGTGCTGGCAGAAGGAATCGAAAACGGCGATCACCTGAATACGGCACGCGCGCTGGGGGCCACGCTCGGCCAGGGCTGGCTATTCGGCCGCCCAGGGCAGCCCCAGAAATCCGCCGCGCCCCCGGCGGCTAGCACAATCCGCCTCACCCGGTGCGGCCCGGAAGCCAGCGCGGAAAGCCCCTTCGACCTGCTGGCTGCCGCCGTGCCGCCGCGGCTGGCCCGCAAGGACCTGCTCATCGAGACCAGCAAGCACCTCGAATACCAGGCCATGCGCTCGGGTGAAGCTACCGCGGTGCTGGCGACCTTCCAGGACGCCGCGTTCTTCACCCCTGCCACCCGCCGCCGTTACCGCCAGCTCGCCCAGTGCGCGGCCTTCGTCGGCGTCCTCGGGCGGGGAATGCCGCTTGCCCCGGCGCCGGGAATCCGCGGCGGACACCTATCCACGGCGGACCCGATCCTCTCGGACTGGAACATAGCCGTTATCGGACCGCATTTCGCCTCCTGCCTCGCCGCCCGCGACCTCGGCGACCGCGGCCCCGACCGGCAGCGTCGCTTCGAATTCGTGCTGTCCCACAATCGCGAGCTCGCTATCAAGGCCGCCACCGCGCTGTTTACGCGGATCGCCCGGGAGCCCTGACAGCAGCGCTGGACTCCAAAGGCGACCTGCCCGCAGCCGCCGGGCAAGGATCGGGCGGGCGGTCACCGGGGTAGCGGTCACTTCATCCCGTCGCTGCTGGCAGGAGCGCGTGCAGGACCCGGCTGGCGCGGTCGGCGTCCGGCTCCTCGCCAGTGATCAGGCTGAGGTACACATAAGACTCGATGATGCGGACGACGACGTATGTGAGGTCTTCCAGCGGGATCTCGGTTCGCATCCGCCCGGCGTCGAGGTCCTCGGCGATGAGGCCGCCGACGAAGCCGCGCAGGCGGGACTGGTAGTCGGTGACCCGGGTGGTAAGCAGCCGCAGCGCGAGCTCGCCCTCGCTTTGGACGAACGCCCGCATTCCGGCGTTGCCGATGACGTCATGCAGCCACGCGTCGAGGACCGAGGCCGACCGGCTACGTTCGGGCCGCGGCGGCTGACGTGGCTCGCTGGCGGAGTCGGCCAGGAGTTTCTCAAAGGTCCGGTGGCTGAGCGACCACAAGATCTCCACGAGTAGCTGCTCCCGGGAACCGACCCAGCGGTAGAGCGTCGCGCGGTTGACCCCGAGGTCGTCGGCCAGCCTCCCCATGTCGACCCGCTGCCCGGCCAGGAAGGTCCGCCGGGCCTGGCGGAACGCGTCGAGCGCGGTTGGCCGGCGAGCGGTCCCGGTGAGCTGCTCCTGCAGTGGTGTCCGTGGCGGCGCTGGCGCTGCCGAGCGATCGGACTTCATCGGCGGCCGGTATCCCCTTCCAAAGTGCGTCCCGTCCGAAGTATTGACAGCCTATGGTGACGCGGGCGAGAGTGTTTATGCAACACTTCCACTATTTGTCGCAATGTAGCTACAGGTTGGTGCAATGACGCAGAAGCTCTCACGCGACCCCGCCGCCGGAGAGGCCCGGCGCGAAGGACGGCTGGCCGACCCCGCGGTCGAGCTGCGCACCGAGCCCCGGCTCCACCCCGGCCTGCGCGCGGTGTTCGCCACGTACGGGCTCGACGGGCACGCGGCCCCGCCGCCGCTGGACCGGGACGCCGACGCGCAGGCCGTGGCCGAGTTCGTCGGCGCGGCCCACGCGGCCTTCGAGGGCCTGTACGCCGCGCTGCCGGCGGAATGGCCCGGTGAAGTGCCGGCCGACGTGACCTACCGCGTCGCGACGACGCGGGGAGCGGACGGCAACGACATCGCGTTGCACATCTTCCGCCCCGCCGGGGCCATCGGGCCGCTGCCCGGCGTGGTCTACCTCCACGGCGGCGGGATGACGATCCTCGACACGGACAACAAGGTCCACCAGCAGTGGAGCCGCGACCTGGCGGCGGCCGGGCTGACCGTGGTCGCCGTGGACTTCAGGAACGCCTGGACCCCCGGCGGGCTGAACCCGTTCCCGGCCGGCCTTGACGACTGTGCCGCCGGGATCGACTGGGTTCACGCCCACCGGGGCGAGCTCGGCATCTCGAAGGTCGTCCTGCAAGGTGAGTCCGGCGGCGCGAACCTCGTCCTGGCCAGCGCGCTCAAGGCGAAGCGGGAGGGACGCCTGGACCGGATCGACGGCGTCTACGCCATGGTCCCGTACATCAGCGGCGGCTACGGGTGGGGGACCGCGCGGAAGCTGACGGAGCTTCCGTCGATGGTCGAGAACGACGGCCACTACCTCAACGTCGCGATGATGGACCTGCTGGTGACGCTCTACGACCCGACCGGCGAGAACGCGGAGAACCCGCTGGCCTGGCCGTACTTCGCGACCGAGGCCGACGTCGCGGGGCTGCCGCCGCACGTCGTCACCGTGAACGAGCTAGACCCGCTGCGCGACGAGGGCATCGCCTACTACCGCCTGCTGCAGCGCGCCGGGGTCCCGGCCGTCGGCAAGGTCAACCTAGGCCTGACCCACGCGGCCGAGATGTCGTTCCGCCAGGCCGTGCCCCAGGCCTACAAGGCGGCCGTCCGCGACATCCACGGCTTTGCCGCGTCCCTGTAATCCGGGCGATCGGACTCACCGGTTAGCACGTCGGCGAGGTCGCGGCGGTTGGAGCGGGGGGCCGCACGGCGGGGGCGGCCAATACGGAAAACCGCGACCGGGACCGGGACTCCGGCGGTCATGGCGACCTGGGGAGCGGTCTCCGGCCGGTCCACCGCGATCGAGATCGGATGGTAGGCGAACCCGGCCGCGTTGATCGCGACCCAGCTGCGCAGCAGCCGGCGGCCGGCGTCGGCCAGCGCCGGCGGGGTCAGGTCGGCGGCGCCGAGTACCGCCACGGCCTGCGCCTGGTCGAGCAGCCGGATATCACGAGCGGCCGCGACGTGGGCGAGCGGTGCGGGCAGGCGCCCCAGCCGCAGCGCTACCCGTAGTCCGGTCCATTCCAGCCGGGACAACGGGAGCCCGGCCGGCGTCATGCCGGCCGGAGCACCGGGGTCGGCGCTGATCCAGCGGTCGAGGTCGGCCACGAACCGGCGGTCATTCCAGGACAGCACGCTCGCTTTCCGGACCAGCCGGGCCATCTGGGCCGGGGGGACGAGCTTACAGCCGAGAGCGGTCAGCTTGCTCCGCAGTTCGTCTGGCAGCGGCGTCCGGTCATACGGCTGGCGGTTGGTGTGCCGGTCAGCGGCTGGCCCGGCCAGCGGATCGGCCGGGCGGTCAGCCTCAGCCGCACGAAACCGCACGCAGCCCACGTAAAGGTCGGTCCCGTTGCGGCTGAACACCGGCGTGAAGCCGGCGATCAGGCCGTGCCGCTGCGCGGCCAGGCTCATCGTTTCGAGGAAGGCGCCCATGGCCAGGTAGGCGTCCCGGTCGTCTGGGTCGTAGGGCAGGTAGTCCAGGTGGTCGTAATGGAGCTCGTAGCCGCCGTCGGCCCGTGGCGTGATGCGCCAGGGCTGGGCGTTGTGCGCGGACGGCGCGCGAAGCGATTCGGTCAGCACTGCCTGCACGTTCATGCCGGTTCCTTCGTCAGGTAGACGTTCTTGATCGTGCCGGTTCCGCGGAACGGCCCCTCGCCATGGGAGAAGACCCGGACCTGGAGGTCGGCGGCCGCGGGGTCCTCGGAGAGCGACTCGGCGAAATCCCGCGACACCCGGGTCAGGTGGGCGAGCACGCCGTCGCGGCACCTGGCCGCGAGCCTGGCCGCGCCGCCGGCGCCGAGGTCGGCTCCCGGTCGCAGCTCGATGTTGACGACCGGGCGGGACTCCAGGCCGGGCAGTTCCGCCAGGGAGAGGCTGAACCGTTCGATCTCGGCGGCCATCGGGTTGCTGGCGTAGAGGCCGTATTCCACGTCCTGGGGGTAGAGGTTGGCCCCCATGTAGGAGATCGTGCTGTCCTTCCGGCCGAACACGAGCAGCAAAGGCAAGTTCATCCGCTCGTGGCCGGCGCGGCCGCCTGCCCAGCGCCCCGGGTCCCGCGCGATGAGCGCCTCGACCCGGCGGGCCGGCAGCAGCATGCCCTCGTCGCCGACGTTGTAGCGCAGTTTGGGCTGCAGGCAGGTGCTCGGGTTGATCGTGCACACGATCTCGCCCTGGCCGTTGACTTCCAGGTAGGTCTCGAGCGGGTTGTAGTGGAAGATCATCGGCAGCCGCTGCTCCCCGGGTCCGAGCAGTTCGCGGCGCAGTTCGCGGTCGGCCGCCAGCTGCTTGCGGAGCCAGACGGTGAAATTTGTCTCGGCCGCTATGCCGATCGTGAGGTCGCTCGCGCCGTAGCCAGACCGCACCTGTCCGAAGCGCTCCTCCAGGTAGTCCCGCAGCGCCTCGGTCATGCCCTCACCCCCGACCATTGCCCGCAGCCGGTACCGCCCCCAGTCGAAGCCGGCGGCGTCCAGCCGGTCCCGCAGGTGCTTGAGGAAGGGCGGGTAGGCCGTGACGATGTAGTCATAACCCGGCCCGAAATGCATCAGCGTGTCGACGATCTTTTCCAGGTCCGGGCCGGTGTTCTTGACCATGGCAATCCGGCTCAGCGCGTTGCCGGTTGTGGTTCCGGTCGCCCAGGCGCCCATCGAGTACGCGTTGATCACGAATAGCTTCTCGCCCGGGAAGACAAGGCTGACGTAGCCGGCGACGTTGCGGTAGATCGCCTTGAGCTCCTGGGGGCCGCGCACCCAGTTATATGGCCGGCCGGTTGAACCGGATGACTCGTCCACGATGACCCCCGGCCGGTGCATCCGGCCACCGGGGCACCGGCTGGCTTCGTCGTAGCGGCCCGCGTAATTCTGCTTCGACGTCTCGGGGAAGTCCGCCAGGCGGCGGGCCCGCAGGTGTGCGTGTTCGAGCAGGAACCCGCTCCGCAGGAGCAGGTCGCGGTATGCGGGGATATCGACGCTGCCGAGGCGGCAGGCCAGCAGGGCGTGGCGGGCGGCGATCCGGTCGAAGGCCGGGTGATAGCCGCGGGCCATCACCCGCCACAGCGCCGGGCGCAGCGATGCGGCGTGATAAATGCGGGTGAGCGTGCCGGAATAGGCCCGGAGCCGGGTCCGGCGCCAGCGCTCCCGCCGTGTCAGCCCGGCCAATCGCGATGAGCTCGTCATGGCATCGAGCCTCCCTGAACCCGCGCCCTGGCGAATGAGTACGGCTACTCAAATCTCACCGGTTATTACTACCTAGTAGCTTTTGGCCCGGTGTCTGGTTAGCGGCGGAACAAGGGGCGGCGGCGGGTCTTGCGGATATAACTCGCGAAGGCCTTCGCGTCGGCGGCGGTGCTGGTGGGGAGCACGGACTGGGCGGCGTATCGCTCGAAGGCGGGCCAGAAGCCGTCGCCTAGGCTGGCGGCCACGTCCGGCTGGTGCCTGGCCACGGACCTCGCGCGCTTGCGGAGCAAAGCCTGCGCTTGGATGTGAACCCGGTCCTCGGCCATGCCCGCCGGGGGCGCGGCTCCCGCGACCAGCGCGCTGACCAGGGCCAGCTGGCGGGCGGCGAGCGAGCCGGCG
>CAZORE010000007.1:8730-11644 GCA_964581815.1 uncultured Streptosporangiaceae bacterium
CGGGGTCGGCCAGGCCGGGCGGGTCAGCCGACGCGGGCATTCGTGAGCACCTTCCTGATCGCGGACAGTTCGGCGGCCAGCTCGGCGTCGGAGGGATAGGCGTCGTCGCGTTCAAGCAGCACGCCTGGCGGGGCAATCCGGCCGGCGAGGGCGGCGAGGATGTCAAGGATCTCGTCGGTGACCGGGTGGGCGTGCGTGTCGTGCCAGATGCCGTCGCGCAGGATGCCGCCGGCCACGTGAACGTAGGCGACCTCGGAGAGCGGCAGGCGGTCCAGGGTCGCCGCCGGGTCCAGGCCGAAGTTGACCTGGGCCGTGTACAGGTTCGCCACGTCGAGCAGCAGGAGCACGCCCGTGCGCTCGACGAGCTCGGTGAGGAAGTCCGCCTCGGTGAACTCGTCCTCCGGCCAGCCGACCAGGGCGGCGATGTTCTCCACGGCGAGCGGTACCGGGAGTTCGGCCTGCGCGGCCCGGATGTTGGCGGTCAGCACCGCGAGCGCCTCGCGGGTGCGCGGGACCGGCAGCAGGTGGCCGGCTTCGATCCCGCCGGCGCGGCAGAACGCGACATGCTCGCTGACCAGGGGCGATCCGAACCGTTCCGCGAGCTGGGCGAGCCGCGCCACGCGCTGCGGCTCGAGCGGGTCGGTGCCGCCGAGGGACAGCGACACCCCGTGCGGCACGACGGGCATCCCGGCCGCGCGCAACTGGGCCAGCGACGCGGGCACCGCCGATGGCGGCACGTTTTCCGCGACGACCTCGACGAAGTCAACGCCCGGTCCTGTCGCCGCCGCCAGGCGCGGCACGGTCAGGTCGATCTCCGGCCGCCAGCCGATGCCGACGCCGAGCGAAAAGCTCGCGGTCATCCGCCGCACCCCCCGCCGCCGCAGCCGCCGCCACCGCAGCCCCCGCCGCCGCCACCGCAGCTGCTGCCGCTGCTGCCGCCGCCGCTGCCGCCGGAACTAGACGGCAGTCCGGCCAGCAGCGCCGACCGCATTGACGCGTCCTCAACGGCGGCGAAGCCGACAAGCGCGACACCGAACAGCGCCGCCGACCCGATTCCCGGGCCGAATCCGAAGCCGTCTGCCGCCAGTCCGGGAGAGAAGGCCGCCGCGCCGAGCGGGCTCTCCCATGCGGCCTCCTTCTCGCGGCGCCGCTCCGCGGACCGCAGCCGGCGCAGCCGCCGGGCGCCGCGGAAGGTGGTCAAGTTCGTCAGCCGGCTCCCGTTGCGGGCCAGGCTGATCAGGAAGACAAACGCGCTCAGCACGACCAGGCCCTGCAGGTCGCCGGTGGGCCGGTGATTATGCGCCCCCTCGGCGAGCCGCAGGCCCCCGGTCACGAACAGCGCCGCCCACAGCGCCAGCCACACGATCCGGACCATGGCGGCCCGCGCCGCGGAGACCAGCAGCCCCTCGGCCCGCAGCCGCGCCCTGACGGCCGTGATAGCCGGCCGCCGCGCGATCTTGGCCTGGAACTGGTGCACCAGGACGCCGGCGGGCATCCACAGCTCGGGGAACGGGGTGGCCACGCCGTTGACTCCCTCACTGAGGAACGCGGACTGCCGGTCGAACGCCGCCCGGTCCGCCACGGTCACCCGGCCGGAGCTGTCCACCCGCACCGCTCCCGAGCCGACCAAGTCCGTGATGACTACCTGGGCCGCCCGCGTTGGACCGCCCGCCAGGTAGCCGACCTCGTAGGGGTCGAGCTCCCGCTCGCCGTCCGCGCTGGAAACGAAGCGGACGAGCAGGCGAAGCAGGAAGGGCACGACGATGACCACGGCTATGCCAACGCCGTAGATAACCAAGAACTGCGGACCAGACAGGCCCCATGGCTGGCTCATAGCCGCAGCGTGCCATCCATTCCCGCGCCGCTAGCCCGCGCCGTTGCGGGGCGAATTGCTCCGTGTCAGCCGATGGGGCAGCCTGGCTTCGCGCGGGCCTCGCCGGAGCCGGGCGCCACCATCAGGCAGGACTCATCGACGGCCTGGAACGCCATCGCGGGTATCTGCTTCAGCAGCGACACCAGGGCGTCTGGCCATTGCGGTGACGCGCTGCCCTGGAAGTACCAGTTGCTTCCGTTGTCGGCCAGGATCAGCCCGTAGTTCTGCATCTCCGTCAGGACCGCCTTGGCATCACTGCAGTACGGCTGGGAATCACGGCAGAACTGGGCCACGTCGAAGCTCGCCTTCAGCCGGAACCTGGCGCCCATCGGCGGCACGTTCGGGCTCAGGTCGGAGCTTGCGTCGTGGCGGGCCGGCCACAAGTGAGCCGCCTGCGTGACCTGCGCGGTGAACCTGATCGCGTGCGTGATCGGCTTTCCCGTCTGCACGGCCGCCTGCACCTGCGCGAAGTCCAGCAGGCCGGGCAGGATAGGCAGGCCCGCCGCGTCGGCTGACGTCCAGCCATCCGGGCGCAGCTGGTTGGAGCGCAGTTGCCAGATGGCGCCCGAGCCCGCCGTCGAGCCGTGCGCGGAGTACTGCGTGTCCCACAGCTCATACAGCGTGCAGGTGCGAGGATCGACCATGATGGCGTGCTGGTCTCCGCCGGAGTTCGCGCCGCCCTCGATCGGCGTATCAGGGCCGAGCGGATACGGGCCCTTGTCGCTGTCGCTCGCGTACTGGAATGTGACATTGACGAGCGGCGGCTCGCCAGTGACGACGGTGAACGGGATGCCGTAGGGATAGCCGCCCGGGTTCGGGCCGAAGTCCGGGTGCAGGAAGGTCGTCGCCGAATTCATGCTGGCCAGCCAGGCCGCGCTGTGCGTGTTGACCGGCAGTTCGGAGATATTGGTGTTCCACACGTTGTCGGCCGGGAACATGGGACAGTTCGGCGCGCCGGTGACCGCTGCTCCCGTGACCGGCGCGGGCGTGACCGGCGCGGGCGTGACCGGCCCAGCCGTGACCGGCCCAGCCGTGACCGGC
>CAZORE010000007.1:11744-36700 GCA_964581815.1 uncultured Streptosporangiaceae bacterium
CGTGACCGGCCCAGCCGTGACCGGCCCAGCCGTGACCGGCGCGGCTGCCGTGACTGGGGCGGCCGCCGTGACCGGCGCGGCCGTGCGCGGCGGAGCGATCGCGCTGTGCGTGGCCGCGGCCCCGCATCCGGGTGCGGACGCCGCGACGACGGCTCCGGCGGCAATCCAGCGACTTACCTGATGCGTCCGGGACCGCCTCAGGCGCTGCCAACGATCTTCAATGAGGGGATCTTAAGGTCTCGCCGACTCGACAAGCTCAAGAAATCCGCCGAAGGCCGCTTCCGATCAGAGCACGGGTGAGGCCATCCCGATCACGTTGTCGGTCAGCCGGGCGCGGAAGGGCCAGGCCTTGACCGTCTCGGCGTTGACGGCGGTCGACTGGGTGAGGTAGCCGAGCTGCCGGCCGCGGATGGTCGCCGTGACGCTGGGGTCGAGGACGAGCAGGTTGTTCTCGAAGTTGAGCTCCAGGCTGCGCCGGTCCATGTTCGCCGAGCCGACCAGCGCGATCCTCCCGTCGAGGGTGATCGATTTGGTATGCAGCAGGCCCAGCGGGTATTCGAAGAGACGTACGTCGCACGCGAGCAGGTCCGGGTAGGTGCTGCGACAGGCTGCGGCCACGAGCCGGGAGTCGTTGCGCGCGGGCACGATCAGGGTCGTCTCCACACCGCGGCGCGGAGCGGCGCACAACGCCCGGAGCAGGGCCTCGTCGGGCACGAAATAGGGCGTGGTGATGATCAGCTCGTGCTCGGCGGCGTACAAGGCGCTGACGAACGAGTCCGACATCGTGTTACCGGGCGTGGTCGGCCCGGTGCCGAACATCTGCGCGACCACGCCGTCGTGGTGCCGCTCGGGCTCCGGTGCTGCCGCAGGCAGCTTGTAGAGGTCCTCGCCGGTCTCGGCGATCCAGGTGGCGAGGAAGAGGTGCTGTGCCTGTCGCACGACCGGCCCTTCGCAGCGCAGCAGGATGTCGATCCAGGGCGCGTACTTCGCCTTGACCAGGAACGCCGGATCGGCGCAGTTCTGGCTGCCGCAGAACGCGATCCGGTTGTCGACGACCACAACCTTGCGGTGGTTGCGCAGGTCGACCCGGCCCACCGCGAAGCGGCCCAGGCGGGGGATGTCCTCAAGCGCCGCGAGCAGGTGGACGCCGGCCTCGCGCAGCTGACGCCAGCGAGGGCCACGGACGAAGTCGCGCGACCCGAGCGCGTCGACCATGACCCGGCAGGTCACGCCCCGGCGGGCTGCCGCGCTGATCGCGTCGGCGACCCGGCCGCCGTTTTCGTCGTCGAGCCAGATGTAGAAGCTGAGGTGGATGTGCTCGGTCGCGGCATCGAACGCCTCGATCAGCCCCTTGATCGCGGCGTCGCAGTCGCGGGTCGGCTCGGTCGGGGAAGCGCCCAGGTCGCCAAGCAGCACGATGCGGTTGCCCGGCGTCGGGCCGAAGCCGTTGATCGAGCGACACAGGTTCGAGACGGCCGCGGCGGCCGGATCGCCGAGTTGGGCGCTCGGCCCGCCCGGTGTGGCCAGCCGTTCCTCGGCGTCGCGGAGCCGGCGGGCCCGTTCGCGGCCGATGCTGGTCTCGCCGAGGAAGAGATAGGCGACGACCCCGATGACCGGCAGGCACATGATCGCCGCGACCCAGGCCACCCGCGAGGCTGGCGTTCGGTTCGGCCGGGTGATCGCGCGGACCACGGTCAGCAGGTGGATGACGAACGCGCCGACCGCGACGGTCGCCCAGGCAAAGGCATCGGACGCACCAGTCATCACGGCTCCTCGCGTTCGGCGGTCGACGCGCAGACCGTACCGTCCGATGCGCTATGCGCGCCACTAGCCAGGGCGGTGCAACGGCGCAACGATCCGGTCACCGGACGGAATACCGGCAGGCTTCACGGGTAGTCAGGGGAAGCCGATGGAAGTAGCCGTCAGGTCAAGACCCCGCCTTGCTGCTGGATCAGGACAGGGCATGATGACGGGCATAGGCGAGGAACCGGGCGGCGGGCCCGGCACCGCGGTCAACCCGGCGGAGGCGGTCCCGGGCGCGATTACTCCGGCCGACCGGGGAGCCGGCCCGGGCCGGGTGCGCCGCCCCGCCGACCTGCTGCTCGCGGTTTTCGCGGTCGCGGTCGTGGCCGTGGTGCTCGGTGCCATCCGGGCGCTGCCCCTGGGCAGCACCGAGGTGGCCGACGACGTCTCGGGGTGGCTGCTGCACATCCCCCGATGGCTGGCGTACGCGGCCGCCGTGGTCGCCGGGGTGGCCGGCTTCGTCCTGGTGGTCGTGTCCCTGGTCGTGCTGGTGCGCAACCAGTGGCGGGACGTGCTGAACGCGGTCGCCGCCGGGCTGGCCGGCGCCGCGGCGGCGGTCATCGCCACGGTCGTCTGGCGGATCGAGGACGCGACGGTGCAGCGCGCGGTGCTGCACGGCGGTAACCCGTCGGTCTTGGTGGTGGACACCGCGTTCGTCGCGTTCGTGGTGGGAACCGACCTGTCCCGGCTTTCCCGCTGGTCGCGCTGGTGGCCCCGTGCGGGTGCGGGGCTGCTGCTCAGCGGGCTGGCCGTCGGCACGCTGACGCCCTTCGCGGTGGTGATCGTGGCATCCGGCGGCCTGCTCGTGGGCTGGGTGGTGCGCTGGCTGCTTGGCGCGGCCTCGGTCCTGCCGTCCGTTAGCGAACTCACCAGCTGGCTCGCCGGCCAGCGCGTTCAGGCCGCGGACCTGTCGGTCGCCGGGCCCAGCCGGGCACGGCTGGAGGGGAACCTGGCCGACGGTACCCGGATCCGCGTTCACCTGTCCGGCCGCGACACCCGCGGATCGGGCCTGGCCCGCCGGCTGTGGGCACTGGCCCGCCTCCGGCCGGCGGTCGCGGGGCACATCGCGCTCGGTTCCCGCGCCCAGGTCGGGCAGCTGGCCCTGGCCTGCTGCCTAGCGCAGCAGGCCGGCGTGCCCAGTCCCGCGGTCCGGATGCTCGGGGAGATGCCCGGTGAGACGCTGGTGCTCGTCACAACCATCCCGGACAGCGCGCCGGACACCGGGGCGACGCAGCTCGCGGGCGCGACGTCACTGTTCGCGGCGCTGCGCCGCCTGCACGACGCCGGCGTCGCGCACCGTGACGTGCGGGCGGGCAACGTGTTCATGTCCGGGAACGGGGCGGGGTTCTGCTCACTCGATGCGGCCGAGCCGGGGGCCAGCGAACTCGCCCGCCGCCTCGACCTGGTCCAGGGCCTGGCGACGCTGGCGGTGACCTGCGGGCCGGCCGGCGCCGTCACGGCGCTGCGGGCCGGTTACGGGCCGGTGGATCCGGTCGCCGTCGCGTCGGTGATGCAGCCGGTTGCCCTCGTGCCGTGGGGCTGGCGGGCCGCGCGGGCCGCCACCGGCTCGCTGAACGACATCAGGCACGAGCTGCTCGGCGACAACGCCACCGTGCCGACCGCCCTGCGGCTGGAACGCTTCCGCTGGCGTACCGTGGCCACCGCGGTCGCCCTCACCGTCGCCGCCTACCTGCTCATCGGCGAGATTTCCGGCGTGAACGTCCTCGGGACGCTGAGCCAGGCCAATCCGGGCTGGCTCGCCGTCGCGGTGCTCGCATCGGCGGTGACCTATTTCGGGGCCGCCATCGGCATTATCGCGTTCGTCCCTCAGCGCCTGTCCATCTGGCGCGGCGTCTTCGTCCAGCTGGCTACCGCGTTCGTCGGCGTGGCCATGCCGCCGACCGTAGGCCATGTGGCCGTCAACGCCCGCTACCTGCACAAGCAGAATGTGGACGAGGGAACCATCGCCGCCTCCGTCACGGTGTCACAACTGGTGAACGTCGTCACCACGGTGCTGCTGCTGATCGTGCTCGGTGTGCTCACCGGCTCGGGTCTGAGCAGGTTCAAGATCGCGCCGGGCGCCGACTTGATCATCGGCCTAGCGGTCGTCGCCATCGCCATCATCGTCGTCCTGTCGATCCCGCAGACCCGCAAGAAGGTGACCGGCACCGTGTGGCCGCACCTGCGCCAGATCTGGCCGCGGCTGCTCGACGCGGTCTCCCATCCCCTCCGGCTGGCCATTGCCGCCGGGGCGAACTTGCTGCTGTCCGCCGCCTACTCCCTCGCCCTCATCGCGGCCCTGTGGTCGGTGGGGGCGCATCCGGCCATCCTGGCCGCCGCGATCGTCTTCCTGGCCGGCAACACCGTGGGGTCGGCGACGCCGACGCCCGGCGGGCTCGGCGGAGTCGAGGCCGTCATGGCCGCCGGGCTGACGGCCATCGGCATCCCGGCGCACCAGGCAATACCGGCGGTCCTCCTGTTCCGCATGGCGACGTTCTGGCTGCCCATCCCGTTCGGCTGGATCGCGTACGTAGTACTGCAGCGGCGCGGTGTCCTGTAGTCGCGCGTCGCAACTGGTCAGGCGATGCCGAGGCCGCTGAGGACGGTTTGCCCGAGCACGGTCGCCGACAGGACCGCGACGGTGGCCACGCTGATCGTGGCCACGATCTTGAAGAGGCGGCCGTTCGCGGCGTCGCCGAGGATGCTGGCGCGGTTGGCGAGTACGAGGACGTAGGTCAGAAGTATGGGGGTGATGAGGCCGTTCAGGACCTGAGCCTCGACGAGGAGCTTGATGAGGTTGCCGGGGATCAGGGCGACGGCTGCGCCGATGAAGACCTGGCCGGTGAACAGCCCAAGGAACAGCGGGGCCTGGCGGAAGGACTTGCTGACGCTGCGCTCGGCGCCGGCGGCCTCGCTGATGGCGTAGGCGGTTGAGAGCGGGACGACCGCGGCGGCCAGCGCGCTGGCGCCAAGGAGGCCGACCGCGAACAGTTGCGTGGCGAACCGGCCGGCGACGGGGGCGAGGGCCTGGGCGGCCTGCTTCGCCGATTCCAGCGGGGCGCGGACGTGGATCGCCGCGGCGGTCGCGACGATGATGAAGATGCTGATCACGTTGCAGAAGATCGACCCGGCGATGGTGTCGAGCTTCTCGCCCGGGTAGTCCGCCGGGCCGATGCCGCGGTCGGCGACCGCGGCGGCGACGTAGAACTGCATGTAGGGGGTGATCGTGGTCCCGATCAGCGCCACGACGAGCAGCAGGAACGCCTTGGTCGCCAGGAAGTGCGGCCAGGCTAGCTGCGCCCCGGCCTGCGCGTAGTCGGGGCGGCTGAGGAACGCGGCGACGGGGTAGGCGAAGAACACCAGGCTCAGCACCAGGAACAGCCGCTCGGCGTACTTGTAGGACCCGAAGACGACCAGCGCCCAGATCCCGAGGGCGGCCACCGGGATGCTGATGTACCTGGAGACGTGCAGCAGCTCCATCGCGGCCGCGATCCCGGCGAATTCCGAGACGACCAGGCCGACGTTGGCGACGATCAGCGCCAGCAGCGCGAACGCCGTGACCCGGATGCTGAACTGCTCGCGGATCAGCGCGCCCAGGCCCTCTCCGGTGTAGGCGCCGAGCCGCGCGCACATCTCCTGCACCACGACCAGGGCCACGGTGACCAGGACCATCGCGAACAGCGTGCGGTACCCGAACTGGGCCCCGGCGCTGGCATAGGTCGCGATCCCGCCCGCGTCGTTGCCCGCGTTCGCCGCGATGATCCCGGGCCCCATGAACGCCAGCAGCATCAGGATCCGGCGGCGCAGCGGACGCCGGGCTGCCCCCGGCCGGCGGCGTGGCCCGGCCGCCGCCTCGCCCGGCGGTGGGAGCGTGCCCTCCCGCGCGACGCTCATGACAGCCGCCGGGGGAACCGGAACCGGGGCCGGTCAGGCACCAGCGTGTCCAGCACGTCATCGGCCAGGATCCGGCCCAGGGGCCGCTCCTGCTCATCGACGACCACCACCCACGAGTGACGGGTTTCTACCAGCCGCTCCGCGACCTCGTCCAGGCCCGCGTCGGGGGTGACGGTGACCGGCCAGGGCGGCCCGATCAGGTCATCCACGGTCGCCTCCAGGTCGGCGAGGAACAGCTCGGTCATCGACACGTCGTCTAGCAGTTGCCCCCCGTCGCCGAGCACGATGATGCCCGCCAGGTCCTCGTCATGTTCCCGGTTCGCCCGCAGCCGGTCCCGGACCTGCATGATTGTCTCCGCCGGGGTCGCGGTGACCAGGACGGTGGTCATGATCCCGCCAGCGCTGCGCTCGGCGTAGCTCAACAGGGTCGCCACCGCCTCGCGGGCCTCGGCTGGCATCGCGGCCAGCAGCTTCTGCTGCTCGCCGGGGTCCAGGTCACGCAGCCCGTCGGCGGCCTCGTCCGGTTCCATCCGGCTCAGCAGCTCCGCGGCGCCCGCGGTGTCGGACTCGCGCAGCAGCCGCACGAGCTCCTCGTCCTGCATCTCCTCCAGGGCGTCGGCCGCCTGCTGCGGCGTCAGCTGGCTGAGGAGGTCCTGCCGCTCGGTGCGGCCCAGGTCCTCCAGCAGGTCAGCCAGCTCACCCGGCCGCAGCCGCTGCAGGCCGCGCTCCGCTGCCTGCAGGGTGCCGCCCGGACCGCGCTGCGAGCCGAAGCTCGTGATGCTGGCCCAGTCGATGACCTTGTCGGGGGTCGGACGGGACCTGAACCGCGCGGGGCCGAGCCGCCGCAGGAGGCTGTTGAACCCGACGTCCACGCCGACCAGCTGCACTACTCCGGCCACCCGGGCCAGGTACAGGTCTGAGGCGCGGATAACCCGCGCGCCATCGGTATCGACCAGCTGGTGATCGATCACATCGCGGGACAGCTCGACCTCGCCGGGACGGCGCGCGACATCCCGCAGGTCCAGCCGCGCTGTGCGCAGCCCGATCCGGTCGCGGCCAAATTCCTCCACCGCCTCGACCGGCAGCCAGGCCCGGCGCCGGCCTACCCGCACGATCAGCCCGGTCACCGGCGGATACGCCTTGTTGCTGTCCCACCGGACGACAACGTCCGCCACGTGGCCGATCTGCTGCCCGGCCTGGTTGAGTACCGGCCTGCCGATCAGCCCGGCCAGGCTCACCAGCTCGCTGCGGACGTGCCGCAGCGTCGTCAGCCGCTCCACGCGCTGCTCATACCGGGCCCGCAGCACCGACACTGACGGGACAGGACGACTGTCGGCCATGATCTCTCCCTAGTGCTCCGCTATCCCGATGCCACTCACCTACTAGCACAGCCATTGTCGCGGCCTGCCGCGCCAATCCGCGGCCCCGGCGGGGCCGCAGTACCGAAAGTCCCGAGCCGGTGAGCACTGGCTTGCGTCCGGCGGTATTCCACATAGGCTGGTCCTGCGTCTCCGGGGGCGCTCATCCGAATATCCGGCAAAGCCATCCGCGGCCACTGGCGCTGGCGTAGGGAGCGCACATGTGCTTCTCGCCTCAGGCTGACGTCGTCGGCGGCCTGGTGATCTGCGCGATCGGGATCGATGCCGTCCGCCACGTCCGCCGGCGCCAGCGCCGCCAGTTCCTCGCGCTGGCATGGATCCCCTTGCTGCTCGGCGCCCACCAGTTCATCGAAGCGCTCGTCTGGCTGTGGCTCCAGGGCCACGTGCCCCGCGGGATCGGCCACGTTGCGCTGTGGGCTTACCTGCTGATTGCCTTCGTCGTGCTTCCCGTGTTCGTCCCGATGGCCGTCATCGCCCTCGAACCGACGAGGCGGCGCAAGCTGATGATGGTGCCCTTCGCGCTGACCGGTACCGTGATCGCCGTGATCCTGTTCGCGGCGATGGTCCGCGGCCCGGTCGCCGTGACGCTTGCCCCGCACCACCTTTCCTACGGCATCCGGATGCCTGACGGCCTCCTGGTCGTCGCGCTCTATGTCGTCGCCGTGTGCGGGGCGCTGCTGCTTTCTGGTTACCGCAACGTCGCGATCTTCGGCGCCGTCAACCTCGTTGCCGTCATCGTCATTGCCTGGCTCACGATTTCCGGGTTCGCTTCCATCTGGTGTGCGTGGGCGGCTGTCTCAAGCGCCGCCATCACACTGCACTGCCGCTTGGCTAAACCCGGTACTCAACGCGCCAAGACCGGGACCGGCGGCGTGGTTTCCGCCGGCTGAGCGGCGCCGGCGGGCCGCGGTGGCTACTGGTCCCGGCCGGGGTTGCGGCGCCGCGCGGCGAGGCGGGCGGGGACGGGCCAGCGCACTGCGGTGGCCCAGCCGAGGCGCTCGAACAGGCGGATCACCGTGGCGGAGATGTCGATCTGGCCGGGTTCGGCACCGTGCCGTGCGCAGGCGGGATCGGAGTGGTGCATGTTGTGCCAGCTTTCCCCGAAGGAGATGAGGGCGAGTGGCCACAGGTTGGTAGCGCGGTCGTAGCGGCGGGTGGCGAAGGGGCGGCTGCCGAACACGTGGCAGAGCGAGTTGACGCTCCAGGTGACGTGCTGCAGCACGGTGACGCGGGCCAGCCCGGCCCAGAGGAGCGCGGCAAGTGCGGCGCGCCAGGTGCCGCCGATCAGCCAACCGGCACCAAACGGCAGCGCGAGAGACAGGACGCACAGGGCGGGGAACGCGGCCGAGATCGCCCGCATGGCGGGATCGGCGATCATGTCCGGGGCGTACCGCGCGGGCGGGCTGGGATCGTCGTTCAGCAGCCAGCCCGTGTGGGCGTGGGCGAGGCCGCGGAGCTGCCCGGCCAGGCTGGTGCCGTACCGGTAGGGGGAGTGCGGGTCGCCGGGCCGGTCGGTGAAGGCGTGATGACGGCGGTGGGTGGCGACCCAGCCGATGACCTGGCCCTGGAAGCTCATCGACCCCGCGACCGCGAGCGCGACCCGCAACGGCCGGACCGCGGTGAAGCTGCGGTGGGTCAGCAACCGGTGAAATCCGACAGTCACGCCCAGCCCGGTGATCACGTAAAAGACCGCCGCGAGCAGGATATCGGCAAGGTTCAGGCCATGGCCCCAGGCCAGCCACACCGCCACCCCTAGCCCGGCGAACGGCACCACCACGAACATCGCCGTCGCCGCTGCCCGGACCCGGTCCTGGAATGTGCCGGGCGGCGGGTCGCTGCCCCTGAAGGGCGTCATCCCGTCGTAGTCACCTTCCGCGGCGCTGATACTCATGCCGGGCTCCTTGCTGCGATGAGCGAATCGCCGGTTTGGCGGCGGATGATGCTCAGGCTGGCTCGTCCGCTTCGTCACGATACCTGCCCATCTGCCCTGGCACTGCTCAGCTAAGCTGGGCCGCCCTGCCGTGGTACCAGCGATAAACCGCAAACTTCATCACCCAGACTGATCACCGCCGCTTAGGCCGTGGCGCTGATGTTCTTCAGCGGGTCTGCTTGAACAGGCTCTCCACGGTCTTGTGGTCGTCCTTGAGCAGGGTTATCGCATCCATGACACCGGTACTGCCCTGAGCAGCCGCTATTATCCGGCCGCAAGCCAGGGAAGCGGGAATTTGACTGTGAACAGTGTTCACGATAAAGTGAACACTGTAACTCGGAAATGAATAGTGTTCACATGAGCGGTGTTCTTCCGGGTCGCCGGGCCGTTGGCCTGGCCAGATGCGAGGGAAGACGAGATGACAGTCACCACCAGCTGGGAACTGTTCGAGGACCTGCGTGACGTGCAGGATGAAGTGATGGGTACGGGCTTTGGGCGGGCAAGGCGGCATGGCCATTCGTACGACGCCGATGCCAGCAAGATGGCATGGGCTCCCGCGATCGAGATATCCGAGCGCAAGGACGCCTACCTGGTGTCGGCGGAGCTGCCCGGCGTCAGCGCCGGCGAGGTGGAGATCACCTTCGGGGATGGCCTGCTAACGATCCAGGGCGAGCGGCGCCTCGCCCGCGACGCCACCGGGGAGAGGGTGCACCGGTCTGAGCGCTGCTATGGCCCGTTCCGCCGCTTGATCACTCTGCCTGGCCACGTCCAGGCGGGGAAGATTGAGGCCACGGCACAGGACGGCGTGCTCCGGGTCCTAGTACCCAAGGCGCCGGACGTACAGGCCAAGCACATCCCGGTGCGCGCCGGCAAGCCAGGGGCCGCAGTCACGTCCGGCGGGAAGGCCAACGGAAGCTGACGGTATCACGGTCGCCGGGCATCGCCGCGGGACCATGATCCTCCTACCGTCACGCTATGCACAGCGGTGGCGGTAGGAGCCGGCCATAGAAGCAGCCGGTCCAGAACCCGCCTTGTCCCTGTAGCGCAAGGCGGGTTCAGGCAACTCCCGGGCCGCGTTCCCGGGCGCGGCTAGAGCGGCATGGGCGGCCGGGCCTCGTCTCGAGCTCGAGCCGCGGCGCCCTGGGCCTCGCCTATGCGCTTTGCTCGCCGGCCGTAGGCGATGTTCCAGGCGATGAGAACTCCGAGGACGGCATATTGCATCAGCTTGGAAATGCCCAGGGCAGTGCCGGCCGAGGTTGACTCCACGATGACGATCCGGGCGGCCGCCTCGGCCAGGAACGCCACTCCCCAGACCGCCGTGGTCATCTTGAAGGCGTGGCGGAACCCCTGGTACCGCCATCGGTCGGCGAAGTCACGGCCCTTGGGGGTGTTCGCCCCGATGAACTCCACGGCGAAGCGGTACATCAGCGGCCGCCTAGTCCACAGTGATCCCAGGCAGAAGGCCCCGAACACGGCGGTGGGCACCGAACCCTCCAGCAGAACGAGACGGGCATTGCCACTGGCCAACCCGAGAACGGTACCTACGGAGATGCCGAGCAGGACCAAGACCCCGACGACGTCAACGCGGCGGTCACGGGCCATCCCGAGGGTGAGCCCGACGGCCGGGAAGATGCCGCTGAGGACCAGTGCACCCACCGTGCTGAGGCCGGCCAATCGCAGCAGCGAATAAGCCACCAGAGGCCCCGCGATGTCGAACACGGCGATCTTGGCCAGCGGCCACAACCGTCCACGGTCCGCGGCGGGCGCAACCTCTGTCGGCTGGATTTCTGCGTTCTGCGGTGAGCCGGGTACCGAGGAGTCACGGGCGGTAGTCACGGGAATCTCTCCTGTCGACGACTAGGCGTCGAACCCGCGCGGGGCGACAGCCCGCGGGCGGCCGTCCGGTCGAATCAGGCGTCTGATAGATCAACCTGCCAAGCCAGCGCTACCGGGGTCCGGAGCAACGCTCCCGGATGCTGCCCAAGTCGCTAAGCAGAGTCCCACACGGCCACGGGAAATACCCGTCGTGTTGACCTCACCCTACACCTCTACAGAACCGGCTGGCTGAGTTCGCCGACCGGGTCGGCCGGCCCGGTTCCTGGGTCAGCGGGGGCGACCCTGATCCGGGCGGCGAGCGGCCGCCAGACGGCGATCTGGACCACGGCGAGTGCGACGGTGTAGGGCATCAGCGTCCAGATCCCCGTGGCCTGGGCGATCGCGCCGGCCACCCAGGGCAGTCCGGCACCGCCAATGGTGGATCCAGCGTTCAGCACGCCGATGGCCGTTGGCGCTAGTTCCCGCGTGGTCAACCGCGGCGCGATCGCCATGGTGGTCGGGAAGACCGGTCCGAGGAAGAAGCCGAGGGCGACCAGCGCCGCGCTGGTGGCCGCGGCGGTCGGTGACAGCCAGCCGAGCGTCGCGGTGGCGGTGATCCCGGCGAGGCACGCGTACATCATGCCGCCCGTGCTCAGGCCGACCCGGTGGGCGACCGGGCTTATCAGGAACCGGCCGGCGGTCAGCCCGAGCCAGAAACCGCTGACCGAGTACCCGGCGAGCGTCCTGCTCAGGCCGCGGGCCTGCACCAGGTAGCTGAAGCCCCAGTTACCCACGCCGAGTTCCAGGCCGACGTAGACGAGCAGCATCGCCGCGCCGAGCAGGACGCCAGGATCGCGCAGCGCGGCGACCAGGTGGCTGCCTGAGCCGGGGGTGTCACCACCAGCCGTTCCGTGCTCAACCGGCTTTGATCCTTGGTCGGCTGGCAGCGTGCGCGGATAGGCGAGGAGGAAGCCAGCCACCAGCGGGACGCCGGCCACCGCCAGCACCAGCATGACCGCGGTCCAGGGAGCGAAGCCGGTCATCCAGGCGGCGAAGGCAGGCCCGATAAGCGCGCCGACGCCGAAGAACGCGTGCAGGCGGTTGAGCAGCGTCGTCGGGTTGGGCAGCGTCGCCAGGTAGGTGGTGAGCACCGACTCGAGGACCCCAGTGCCATACCCGGTCAGCAGTTGCACGGCCACGAACGCCGCGAACGGCGGACGGGCGGCCAGGCCCAGGCTGGCCAGCACGTACGCGCCGCCGCCGACGGTCAGCGATATCCGGACCCCCAGCCGGCGTATCAGCAGGCCGTTGCTCAGGCTGGCGAGAACGAACCCGGCGGAGCCGGTGAAGAACGTGATGCCGATCGTGGCCCGGTCCACGCCGTAGTCGTTCATCTGCGCGAGCAGCAGCACCCCGCCGGCCCCCAGGCTCACACCGATGAACACGAATGCGGCGTAGGCGAGCACGAGGGGTGCCTGAAGTCTGCGCACGGTTTACGATAGCCCAGCTGTCGTAAACCGTGCGCTCTGCTCATCCAGCGAGGTCAGGAGCAGGTGATGCTCGCCGGGGCGTTGTTAGTCCCGGTGACGTTGGCCGTGAATCCCACGGTGAGTGAGCCGCCAGCGGGGATGGTGCCGTTGTATGACTGGTTGACCACCGTGACCGCTTGTCCTGACTGCGTGTAGACGCCGTTCCACAAGCTGGTGATCTGCTGGTTCCCCGGGAAGTTCCAGGCGAGCTTCCAGCCGTTCTTCGGGCTGCTGCCGGTGTCCTTCACCACGACCTGGGCCTGGAAGCCGCCGCCCCAGGAGTTCACCACCGAGTAGGTCCCGGTGCAAGCCGCCGGAGTCGTGGTGGAGCCGCCGACGCTCACCGAGAACGAGTTGGTCGCGAGACCCGCCCCGCCCTGCCACAGTTCGAAGCCGGCCTCGACGTCGATCAGCCACCAGGACGGCTGGATGTAGCCGCGGCTGATCGCGTCCTGCACCAGCGGCGCGAGGTCAAGACCGCTCACCGAGGTGGTCGGGGTCGTCATGGTGTAAGAGACGGTGTTCCACCCCTGGGTGCCGAACCAGACGTTGTAGCCGCGGCCGCCGATGGTGGTGCCGGTGGCGACCTGCGAGCCAAACGGCTGCACCGGGCCGTTGTGGTTCAGCCAGATCATCAGCTCGGTACCGTTGGGCTGGCCGGACGTCGTCGGTGTCTGGTTGAACCAGATGTCGTAGGCGACGTCGTAGTCGTTGCTGCCGCCGGGCTGCGTGGTGCTCCAGCTCGTGGTGACCTTGCCCGTGGTGATGGCCGAAGCCTGGACCGGGTTACCCGACAGGCCGCCCGACGTGCAGTTGCCCCAGTGGCAGCCCTGGTAGATGGACGGGTAGCCGCCGGGCGCGCCGTTGGTGGCGTTGCTGATGGACGAGTTGGCGACCGTGAAGTCGGCGTTGCCGTCGGTGGTGATGCACTCCGGCGCGCCCGACCCCCACTCGTTGTTCTGGACGGTATACGTGCCGCCGGCCACGGCCGCCGTCTGCGACTGGCAAAGCTGGGTGGTTGCCGCCCGGGCGCCGCCCGACCCGGTTGCGAGCAGCCCGGCCGCGAGCAGCCCGGCGGCGGCCAGGCCAGCCGCCCTGTTTCTCCAAGACACCGGACGCGTCTCCCTTCGCGAAACTTCCGTTCGACATCGAACATTTGGACGCTAAGGCGACGGCACGTCCGAAAGCCATAAAGGGCCCGGCGCCCCAACCTCAGGCCAGGTCAGGCACCTGAAAGGGAGCGCGAAGTCATGAAAGTTACTTGGGTCAGGCGGAGTCGCGGAGCACGAGCTCGGTTTCGAGCACCGTCCGCGTCGGGCCACGGCCGGGATTGTCCACCAGCGCCAGCATCTCCCTGACCATCTGGGCGGCCATGGCGTCGACTGGCTGCCTGACCGTGGAGAGCCGAGGCTTGGTGTGCTGCGATAGCGGCAGGTCATCGAAGCCAAGAACGGCCACGTCCTCGGGCACCCGGCGGCCGAGTCGGCCAAGCGCGTCCAGCGCTCCGACGGCCATCAGGTCCGAGGCGACAAAGACCGCGTCCAGCCGGGGGCGATGGTCGATCAGCCGGCGCAGCGCGTGCTCGCCAGCCCGTCGGGTGTAGTCACCGTAAGCGATCATGCCAGGATCATGGATACCCGCGGCGGTCATCGCCTTGCGGTAGCCGAGCAGCCGGTCGATGCCGGGTGCCATGTCGGGCGGCCCGGCGATCGTCGCGACCGAGGTACGGCCGGAGCCGAGCAGGTAGTTGACGGCCTTCTTCGCGCCTTCGACATTGTCGGCGTCGACATAGCTGACGCCGTCCCCGCCGGAAAGCGGGCGGCCGCACAGCACGACGGGTATGCCCAGGCCGGCCAGGTCGAGGCCGGGCCCGAGGTGCATGGAGACAAAGAACGCTCCGTCCACGTGTCCGCTGCGCAGGTACCTGGCCACCATGCGGTAGTCACGCGGCGTGTGCAGCGTGAGCAGCACCAGCTGGACATCCGCTTCGGCCAGCTCCCGGCCGAAACTCAACAGGATCCGGGCGAAGAACGGGTCGGCAAAAACCTTCACGCTCTCCTCTCCCACCACGAGCGCGATCGAGCCCGCCTGCTGCGACCGGACCGCGCGCGGGGCACGGTTCCGCACGTAGCCGAGCCGGGCTATCGCCTGCTCCACCTTTGCCCTGGTCTCCGGCTGGACGTGCGCGGAACCGCTGAGGACGCGGGACGCCGTGGCCGCCGAAACGCCCGCGAGCCGGGCGACATCGGCAAGCGTGGGTGGCGCGCCTGGCGCCAGGGAGGCTAGGGCCACCGCGGGTACCGCAGACGTCGCGGATGCCGCCGACGCCGCTGATCGTGGTGGTGTCGCGGGCGCGGTAACGCTGGCTATACGTGTCACCGGCATCTCCTCCGCAACTCTCGGGGGCGGTTCGGCCGTCCGGGCACTACCGCCCCATGGGGAATCCTGGTGCAATCAGTTTGTAATGACGATGAAACCTCTGCAATGCTTTCGTGCAGCTTTTGAAAACCGTAAGTTTTCGCTTGAAAGTTACATGCGCTGCAATGTCATGCCGTGGCCGTCGCTAGCCGAGCAAACCCCCTCCGTACTGGGAATACTTGACCAGCGGGCGCCGTTCATGGCGGCCTTGGGCGGGGCCCGAAATGTTGCGCTGCTTGACCGGTTCAGCGCCCACGCCTAGCGTCAGCGGCGCGCGCGGCGTAATCACCCCGCCATGACCAGGGAGGTGCATCTGAGGATGCATATGAGACTGCTGAGGAAACTACGGCGTTTCGCGGCAACCGTGACTGCCGTGCTACTAGGGGCGGGTGCCCTCGCCGCCGCCGCGGCGGTCGCGCCGACACCGGCTTTCGCGGCGGCGGGCTGCAGCGCGGCGTACTCGGAACCATCGGTGTGGAACACCGGATTCACCGCCAGCGTCAACGTGACGAACAGCGGCACCACGTCGATCACCGGCTGGACCGTCACCCTCACCTACGCCGGGAACCCGCAGATCCAGCCGACCGGCTGGAACGGCACCTGGTCCCAGACCGGGGAGACGGTGACCATCACCAACCTCTCCTACAACGGGAGCCTGGCGCCCGGCGCGTCCGCCACCGGCATCGGCGCGAACTTCAACTACAGCGGGACCCACACCCCGGCGTCCTCGGTCACCTGCACCCCAACCGGCAGCAGCAACAACGGGAACACCGTCACGGTGACCCAGCCGGCCAACCAGACCAGCAAGGTCGGCACCGCGATCACCCCCGTGCAGGTCCAGGCTACTGACTCCGCGTCCGGGCAGACGCTGACCTTCTCGGCGACCGGCCTGCCGGCCGGGCTGAGCATCAGCTCCTCCGGGCAGATCACCGGCACGCCGACCACCCAGGGCACCTCCAGCGTCACGGTTACCGCGACTGACGGCACCGGCGCGCATGGGTCGGCCACCTTCACCTGGGTCGTCAACCCCATCAGCAACGGCAACACCGTCACCGTGACCAACCCCGGGGCGCAGAACGGCACGGTCGGCACCGCGGTCAACACGCAGATCCAGGCCACTGACTCCGGCGGCTTGGCGCTGACCTTCACGGCGACCGGCCTGCCGGCCGGGCTGAGCATCAGCTCCTCCGGGCTGATCTCCGGCACGCCGACGGCCACGACCACCTCCAGCGTCACGGTCACGGCGAAGGACAGCACCAATGCGTCCGGGATGGTCACCTTCACCTTCACCATCGGCACCGGCAACATCGGCCCGCACCCCACTGACCCGTTCCCCGGCACCAAGCCGTACCTCAACCCGGACTACGTCAGCGAGGTCAACGCCCAGGCGACCGCCGACGGCTCCGCGGCCGAGGCCCGGGTCGCCAACAACGAGACCGCCATCTGGCTCGACTCGAAGGCCGCGATCGTCGGCGGCACCACCACTAACCAAGGCGTCACCACCACCCGCACCGGCCTGCAGCAGCAACTGACCAACGCGGCGGCGGCGGGCACGGCGTCCACCCCGTCCCTGGTCGAGATCGTCGTCTACGACCTGCCCGGCCGTGACTGCGCCGCGCTGGCCTCCAACGGCGAGATCCCGGCGACCAACGCCGGCCTCACCGACTACGAGACCAACTACATCAACCCGATCTCCTCGATCCTCGCCCAGTTCGCCACCAGCAACATCCGGGTCGTCGCGATCATCGAGCCGGACTCGCTGCCCAACGTGGTGACCAACCAGTCCAAGCCGGCCTGCGCGACGGCGACCCCGTTCTACGAGTCGGGCACCACCTACGCGCTGAACAAGCTGCACGCGATCTCCAACGTCTACAACTACATGGACATCGCGCACTCAGCGTGGCTGGGCTGGCCGAACAACATGAGCGGCACCCCGGCCGTGTACAACACCGTGGTCAAGAACACCACGGCCGGCTACGCGAGCATGGACGGGTTCATCAGCGACACGGCGAACTACACTCCCACCCAGGAGCCGCTGCTGACCAACCCGACCTTGCAGATCAACGGCCAGAACGTCGACTCGGCCACCTTCTACCAGTTCAACCCGACGTTCGACGAGCTCACCTACGACACGGCGATGTACAACACGCTGGTGGCCGCCGGCTTCCCGTCGAGCAAGAAGTTCCTCATCGACACCTCGCGTAACGGCTGGGGCCCGACCCACCCGACCACGATCACGAGCGCGTCCGACGTGAACACCTACGTCGCCGACAACAAGATCGACGCGCGGCCGTTCCGCGGTGACTGGTGCAACCAGAACAACGCGGGCATCGGCGCGCGGCCGACCGACCAGCCGTTCGGCTCGTCGAGCCCGATCCTGGCGTTCGTGTGGATCAAGCCGCCGGGTGAGTCCGACGGCGACTACCCGACGTCCACCCACTCGCACGGCGACCCGCACTGCGACCCGGGCGGGACGAACACCGACGGCAACGGCGGCACCTACTCCACCGGCTCCATCCCGGGCTTCGATGTCCCGGCGGGCGCGTGGTTCCCTGCCGAGTTCCAGATGCTCGTCAAGAACGCCTTCCCTGCACTGTAGTGAAAGCGAACTCATGACGCGCACCCGACGAATTCTGTCCGGCCTGGCGGCGCTCGCACTGAGCGCCGCCGGGCTGGGCGCCGGCGTGCTGAGCGCTACGCCAGCTTACGCTGCGACCGGTTGCTCGGTCGCCTACACGGTGCCCTCCCAGTGGAATACCGGGTTCACCGCCAACATCGTCATCACCAACCTCGGATCGGCGCTGACCAGCTGGAGCCTCGGCTACAGCTACGGCGGCAACCAGACACTGCAAAGCGGCTGGAACGGCACCTGGACCCAGTCCGGCGCCAACGTCACCGTCGCCAACGCCTCCTGGAACGGGTCGGTCGCCACCAACGGCACCGTCACCATCGGCGCCAACTTCAACTACAGCGGCACCAACACCAGCCCCACCACGTTCACCCTCAACGGCGTCACCTGCACCGGAAGCGTCACCGGCACCACCGGCAGCATCGTCGCCAGTCCCGCGACGCTGTCGGTGAAGCAAGGCTCGACCGGCACGTTCGGACTGTCGCTGTCGGCGGCGCCGTCGGCGAACGTCAGCGTGACGACCACCCGCACCGCTGGTGACACCGGGCTGACCGTCACCGGAGGCGGCACCCTCACGTTCACTCCGTCCAATTTCGCTACCGCGCAGACCGTCACCGTCAGCGCGGACAGTTCAAGCACCGGCAGCGCGACCTTCACCGCCGCCGCCGCCGGCTACCCGTCGGCCGCCATCACCGTCACCGAGACGTCGAGCGGCGGCGGCGGAGGCGGCGGTGCGGCACCGCAACTGCACGTGTCCGGCAACAAGCTGCTGAACGCGTCGGGCCAGCAGGTGATCCTGCGCGGTGTCGACCGGTCCGGTACCGAGTACGCCTGCGTCCAGGGCAACGGCATCTTCGACGGCGAGGTCGACCAGGCGGCCGTCACCGCGATGCTGAGCTGGAAGGTCAACGCCGTCCGGGTGCCGCTCAACGAGGCGTGCTGGAACGCGGAGTCGTACGTGACTGCCGCGGACGCCGGCACCAACTACATCAACGCCATCAAGTCCTACGTCAGCCTGCTGAACTCCAACGGGCTTGTCGCCATCCTCGACCTGCACTGGACCGACGGCACCTACACAGGGCCGTCGGCCGGATGCTCGTCGGCGCAGGCGACGTGCCAGAAGCCGATGCCGGACGCGGCCCAGGCGATCCCGTTCTGGACGTCGGTGGCGAACACCTTCAAGGGCAACGACGCGGTCGTCTTTGACTTGTTCAACGAGCCGTACGCGTCGCGGGCCGACAACAACAACTCCGCCGAGGGCTGGCAGTGCTGGGCGACGGGAAGCCCGTGCACCGGCATCTCCTACCCGGTGGCCGGGATGCAGCAGATGATCAACGCGGTCCGCGGCGCCGGCGCGAACAACGTGATCATGCTGGGCGGCGAGGAGTACGCCAACGACCTGACCGGCTGGCTGGCGAACGAGCCCACCGACCCGGACCATAACCTGGTCGCGTCGTGGCACTCGTACAACTTCAACACGTGCAGCTCCCAGTCCTGCTGGACCAGCCAGATCGCTCCGGTGATAGCCCAGGTGCCGGTCATCGCGGGTGAGATCGGCGAGAACGACTGCGCCGGCGGCTACATCACCCCGCTGACCACATGGCTGGACTCACAGAACACCAGCTACCTCGCCTGGGCGTGGAACGCGGACTTCAACTGCTCATCAGGTCCTGGCCTGGTCACCGACTACGTGCCTGGTGATCCGACCGCCTACGGGGCCGCCTACAAGTCACACCTCGCGTCTGTGGGCTAGCGCGATAGTGACGCGGCACGGGATGGAATGCGGGCTGCCGTGTTCCATCCCGTGACCGTTGGCCGGGGCGGCCAGGCCGCGGTGTCCTGAGATCACGATGTGGTCCATTTCTGGCGGTTAGCTACCATATTCGCGGATCAGCGGCGCGCGGGCACCGAAGTGCGACATCATGCTGCGGGGCACCTAGATCTCGGAGTCAGGTAATGATCCGGACGAACCGAAAACTCCTCGCCGCCGTCAGCGTGGCGAGCCTTGGCCTCTCCGTCCTGGCGGGGTGCGGCGGCGGCTCGAGTACGCCACCGCCCGGGAGCATGGCGGCCACCGGGCAGCCGCTGATCATCGTGGACAACGTCGGCAGGACGTTCACCCGAACGTTCAACCCGTTCGACCAGACATCGCTCAGCGCCGCCAACAACATGCAGGACCTGACGTACGAGCCGCTGCTCATGTTCAACATGATGAATCCCACCCAGGCGCCGATCCCGTGGCTCGCCAGCCACTACCAGTGGTCCCGTGACGGTAAAACCCTCACGTTCACCATCCGGTCCGGCGTGCGGTGGAGCGACGGCCAGCCACTCACCGGGGCCGATGTCGCGTTCACCTTCAACTTGCTCAAGCGCAACCCCGCGATGCAGTCCACCGCACCCGGCCCGACGCCGCTGCCGAAGAGCGCGACGGCCAGCGGTGACCGGGTGACCCTCACGTTCGGCGCGCCTGAGTTCGCGAACCTGTTCCTGATCGCCTCCACGTACATCCTGCCGGAGCACCGGTGGTCCTCGATCCGTGACCCGGCCGCCTACGCCGACCCGGACCCGGTCGGCACCGGGCCGTACGTGATGTCCTCGTACTCCGCGCAGCAGGTGACGTTCACCGCCAACCCGAAGTACTGGCAGGCCAGCTCAGTACACGTGCCCGAGGTCGTCTTCCCGAACTACCAGAGCAACACGACCTCGAACCCGGCGCTCGTGAACGGGCAGATCGACTACGCGGGGAACTTCGTCACCAACGTCGCGCCGAGCTACCTCGACGTCAGCAGCACCAACCACACCTGGGCGGACAGCCCGCCGTACTTCGCCGACACCAACGTGGTGGGCCTGTACCTGAACGTGACCGTGCCGCCGCTGAACGACCCGGAGGTCCGCCAGGCGATCAGCTACGGCATCAACCGCCAGGTACTGTCAACCGACGGTGAGGCCGGCTACGAGCCCCCGGCCAGCTCTTCCGGCGGCCTGAACCTGCCGACCGACAACTCGCTGCTCGACCGGGCCTACGTCAACGACCTGCCGCCCACCGGCAAACCCAGCAAGGTCAGCCAGATCCTAACCAGCGACGGCTACACCCGGGTCGGCGGCCGCTGGGTGAAAAACGGGCAGCCGATCAAGTTCAGCATCGAGGACCCCAGTGACTACACGGACTACGCGACCGACGCGCAGCTCATCGCCAGCGAACTCAACGCCCTGGGCTTCGACGTCAGCTTCAAGGGCGTGCAGGACGCGCAGTGGTACGCCGACTACCCGGTGGGGCACTTCGACTCGATGATCCACTGGGGCGCACAGGGGCCAAACCCGATCTACTACTTCGAGAACTGGCTGGATTACAGCCAGTCCGGACCGGTCGGGAAGAGCGCGGGCGGCGACTGGGAGCGATTCGACAGCCCGGCCGCACAGACCGCGCTGACCAAGTTCGAGGGCACCAATGACCCCGCGACGCAGCAGCAGGCACTCAACGCCCTGCAGGGCATCATGTCGGCTCAGGCACCGGTGATTCCGCTGGTGTACGGTGCGGCCTGGTACGAGTACAGCACGAAGAAGTACACCGGCTGGCCGACCCAGTCCGATCAGTACACCAACCCGGTGCCGAACGCGCCGTACCTGGAGTACACGCTCCTGCACCTGACCCCTGCTTCCTGACCTACCGCATCCCGCCACACCGGAGAAACGGGTTTAGACCTTCCCGGATATATCCGTATTTATGGCTAAAACGGATTAGGGTGAGCCCCAGCGCGCCGTAGCCGTGGAAGGGTCGGCTACGGCGTCGCACGAGGGGCGGCCATGAAACTTCATGTGAAAAGGCTGGCGGGCGGTCATGCCATGCCACGCACCAGCCGGTCCGGCATGTCGGCGTTCCTTAACGTGCGCGTGACCATGCGGCTGATCGCGCTGATCGCGATACCGACCGCGATGGGACTGACCTTCGGCGCGATACGGGTGGCGACGGCGGACAGCGCGTCGAACCAGTTCGGCCAGATTCAGACGCTGGCGAAACTGGGCCAGCAGGTCACTGGCCTGGCGGGAAGCCTGGACGATGAGCGCGACCTCGCCGCCGGATACGAGGCCGCCGGCCGGCCGGCGGCGGTTCACGGGCAGCTGGAGCGCCAGTACGCCGTCACGGACGCATGGGTCACCCGGGTCAAGGCATCGCTGGCCGGGCTCGGTACCGGCTACCCGGCGCAGGCGCAGGCAAGAATCCAGGGCATCCAGGCGATGCTCAACTCACTGCCGCAGGATCGCGCCGATACGGGCGGAACCGATCGCACCGCCCTCGGCACGATCACCCGCTATAGCGGGATGGCCGGTGACCTGCTGGCCTTCACCGACGACATCGCGCCTGGCAGCGCTGACCCCACGCTGGTCGACACCGCGCGCACGCTCGGCTGGCTCTCCCGGCTGGAGGACGCCATCTCCCAGCAGCGCGCCATCATCTACTCCGGCCTGATCGAGGAGAAGTTCGAGCCCGGCGCGACGACGCAGCTTCAGGCCGAGCAAGCGGAGCAGACCATCGACACGTCCCAGTTCGAGTCGTCCGCGGCGGTCGCGCAGCAGCAGCTTTTCCTCACGCAGGTGGGTAACACCGTCGGCGCCCTGTCCCCCGACGGGTCGCTGGTCACTTCCGCGCTCGCCGCTGGCTCCCCGGCCGGGCTCGGTGTCACGCCAAGTCAGTGGTACGCATCCACGTCCAGCGCGATCACCAAGCTGCGGGGCGTTCAGCAGCAGGTGGCCGCCTCGGTGGTCGCTCGGGCGCAGCAGTTGCACCAGGGCGCGGCGGACTCCGCCAGGCTCAGCGTGATCTTGTCGGTCATCTTGCTGCTCGCGGCGCTGGCCGCCACGTTCGCCGTCGCCCAGTCCATCGTCCGTCCGTTGCGGAGATTGCGCAGCGACGCGCTGCAGATCGCGAGCACACGGCTGCCGGAGAAGGTGCTGGCGATCGCCGAGGCAGAAGACCCGGCCGCCGAAGCGGACGTGGCCCCGGTCAGCGTGGGTTCCACCGACGAGATCGGGGAGGTGGCGCGCGCCTTTGACCAGGTGCACCGCGAGGCGGTGAAGCTGGCGGCCAACGAGGCGGTACTCCGCAGAAGCATGAACGCGATCTTCGTCAACCTGTCTCGCCGCAGCCAGTCGCTGCTGCTGCGGCTAGTCAGGCAGATCGACTCGCTGGAGCAGAGCGAGGATGACCCGGGTCGGCTGGCCAGCCTGTTCACGATGGATCACCTGGTCACGCGCATGCGCAGGCACTCGGAGAACCTGCTGGTGTTCGCGGGGCACGAGTCGGCCCGCAAGCAGGCCGAGCCGGTCGCGCTTCCCGACCTCGTGCGCGCGGCGGTATCGGAGATCCTCGAATTTGGCCGGGTCGAGGTGAACGTCCAGCCGGAGATAGCGGTAGCGGGCCAGTCGGTAAGCGACATCGTGCACCTGCTCGCTGAGCTCCTGGAGAACGCGACCATGTTCTCCGCCAAGCACACCCGGGTGCATGTCACCGGCAACGCCCTGCCCACCGGCGGAGTGCTGATCAATATCACTGATGGCGGCCTGGGTCTTCCCGCGGACCGCCTGGCCGAACTCAACTACGGCCTCGATAACCCGCCGACGGCGGACGTGTCGGTGTCCAGGCACATGGGGCTGTTCGTCGTCTCTCACCTGGCGGCCCGGCACGGGGTCCGGGTGCGGTTGCGGCCGGGCGATCGTCGCGGGTTGACCGCGCTGGTCTGGATACCGGAACGGCTCCTCACGAGGTACTTGCCTGAGGGCCGCCCGCCCGCCGTCGGTACCGCAGGGCAGCCGCACGCACATGAGACCGCGCGAACGGAGTGGTTCGGGAAGAGTACTCCGGCGTACCCGGCGGGGCCGGTCCGGGATTCGCCGGTCGATGCCGGCTGGCGGGCGGCCGCCACGGCCGCCGCACCAGCGTACGAGGGCCGCACCACCGCGGGGCTGCCGCAGCGCACGCCGCGCGCCAACATGATCCCGGGAACGGCGGGGGAACCCCCGGCCAGCGAGGACGCAGGCGGCGCTCCGGCGCGATCGGCGGACCGGGCTCGTGTCCAGCTGGGCGCATTCCAGCGCGCGTCGCAGCGGCTAGAACGCGGTCAAGCCGACTGAAGAAGAAGGGGAGGACGGCATGGACGATCCGGATCAGGGACTGAGCTGGCTGATTACTGATTTCAAGATGCGGGTCGTCGATGTCGCGCATGCGATCGTGGTGTCCGCGGACGGAATACCGCTGGCGGTGTCCGACACGATCCGCCCCGATAGCGTCCCCAAGCTGTGTGCGATCACCGCCGGGCTCGTCGGCCTCGCTGACGGAGCCGCCCGGATGTTCGACGGCGGCGTGGTGACGCAGTCGCTGGTCCAGATGGACCGAGGATTCATGCTGGTACGCGCGATCGGAGGTGGTTCCCACCTGGCCGTGCTGGCCAACCCGGATGCCGACATGGAGGTCGTCGTCTACGAGATGGGGATGCTCGCGGAGGCGGCCGGCCATGCGCTGAACGCGGCGCCGCGCCGCGCCTGACCCAGAGCTCAGGCCACCTCGAACGTTGTGCCGATAGCCATGCCCGTGATCCATTCCGGAACCGGCTCGTAGCTCGTCCAGGCAAGCGGCGCCCCGACGGCGGCGAGGCCGATGAGCCAGGTGCGGATTTCATGAGCGCCGGTGCCCGCTCGCTCCGCCAGCCCTTCGTCACCCAGGTCGGTGACGGGAGCAAGGTCGAACGTGACCAGCTGCTTGAGGAACCACGCGTCCCAGGCGGCGTTGACCGGGGCCTCCGGGTTCCCCGCGAGGGCACGGATCCCGGGCTCCCGCGCGGCCGAGAAGGCCCGCACGTCCCGCCTGCCGTGGATCATCGCGGCGCGCCGGTCAGCGGGGACTGAGGGGTCGCGGGGGTCGTTGGACGGCAGCCAGTGCGACAGCCCGCCGCTGGCCACGACGAGCACCCGCCCGGCGTCGGCCGCCCTGATCGCGGCGCCGAGCGACCGGCCGAGCGAAACGCAGCGCGGCATCGACGGCAGCGGCGGCGCCGCGGTGTTGACGACCAGCGGCACCAAGGGATAGCCGGACCGCCCGCCGACCATGTCGTAGCTCTGCACGATGCCGTGGTCGACGGTCAGCGCGTACGACAGGGCGATGTCGAACCCGTCGCGGGCGAGGCCGTCACGGATTGACCAGGCGAGGGCCGACGCCACGGGCAGCGAGCCGGGCCGGCCGCCGAAGTCACCGAACGCCTCAGCCTCCTCCACCCCGAGTACGAACGGCGGCATCGCGTCATAGAAGTTCGCGTGGAAGTGGTCGGGGCCGATGACCACAAGGGCGTCGGGAGCCAGCGCGGCGACCGCGGCGGCGACCCGGGCCGCGTCGGCGAGGAACCGGCCGCCCGGGGCGGCCGCGTCCCGCGGCGGCAGCATCGTCGCGAACGGAGAGTGCGACATCCCGACCATGCCGATGATCTCGCTCACGCGGTCACCGCGTCGCCCGTGCTGTGAGCTGTGCCGTCCGCCGAGCCGCGGCCCGTGTTGCGGCCCGTGTTGCGGCC
>CAZORE010000007.1:36800-95668 GCA_964581815.1 uncultured Streptosporangiaceae bacterium
TGTGAGCTGTGCCGTCCGCCGAGCCGCGGCCCGTGTTGCGGCCCGTGTTGCGGCCTGCGCCGCCGAGCAGGAAGTCATGGTGGACCCGCAGGTACTCCTCGCGCTTCTCCCACTGCGGCCAGTGGCCCGCGTCCGCGATGACATGCAGCCGGGCGTCGGGCAGCCAGCCGAGCAGCATCGCCGCCTCGTCCAGGCCGCCGGTCGGGTCGTGATCGGTCCACAGCAGCAGCGTCGGCGCGCCGATCTTGCCAACCCAGGCCGGATCCCACGCGAAGTCCTTGCGGACCTCAGGGTCCTGCAGCACCAGCGTGTTGGCGATCGCCCGTGGGAACCCGGGTCGGCTGTAGACGGCACGGCGCAGCGTGACCAGTTCGTCGGTGACCATCTCGGTGTGGTGGAACAGGAACTCGACCCGGCGGCGCACCGTCGCGTCGCTCGGGTCGCGGACCGCGGCGAGCGTGGTGTCCCGCAGCCGGGCCATCACTTCGGGCTTGTTGGCGATGTTGCCCGGGGTGTTCAGCACGAGCCGCCCCACGCGGCCCGGATGGTGGGCGGCGGCCCACGCGGCGACCCAGCCGCCGAGCGATTCGCCGGACAGGTGCGCGGTGCCGATGTCCAGCGCGTCAAGCAGCCCGATCAGGTGGTCGCAGAGAACGTCGATGGTGTATGGCTGGTCCGGCAGGCCGGACCAGCCATGGCCGACCATGTCATACGCGGTGACGCGAAAGGCGGTGGCCAGGCCCGCGATGTCGCGCGCGTAGGCTTCCAGGTGGCCGCCGGTGCCGTGCAGCAGCACCAGGTCGGGACCGGATCCGGCGCGCAGCACCCGGGTGCGCACGCCGCGCACGTCCACATGGCGCAGCTCATGGTCGGTGTCGGCCAGCTCGCCCCAGATGCTGATGTGCTCGGGCAGGTCGCTACTCATGACTGGTCCTCTGCGCTTGTTTGGTCTTCGGGGAATCGGGCCCGCGCCTCGGCGACGGTGCACAGGCCGGCGCTCTGCCGCCGGGTGATGCCGAGCGCCTGCAGCAGGCGAGAGTTCTCGATAGTGAGGAACTCGACCGGTTCGCCCGCCGAGTCGTTGTAGTGCCGGTGCCAGGTCCATGGCGGCGTGTAGATGAAGTCGCCCGCCGCCCACGCCTCGGCGTCGTCCTCGATCTCGCTGTGCCCGTGGCCGGAGATGACGTAGTGCACCGTCTCGTGGTAGTGCCGTTGCATGTCCGAGCTCTGGCCCGGCGGGATCGTCTGCCGGAACAGCTCGAACGTGACGGTCGGCAGGCGCCCGGCGATCGCCAGCGTGCTCGGGTTGTGGACCTCCCCGGCCGGGAGGGTCTCGAGTTCGGCGGCGTGCACCACGACCGGCCGGGCGGTGCCCGGGCGGACCGCGCCGCCGAGCGCGCCGAGGAAGTCCTTCAGGTCGAAGCCGGAACCTGCCAGTGCCATCAGAACGTCTCCGTCCTTCCTCCGTCGACCGTGAGCACGGTCCCGTTGACGTAACCGGCGTCCGCCGAGGCGAGAAACGCGACCGCCGCGGCGATCTCGTCCGGCGTGCCGGGACGCCCGGCCGGGCACGCCCTCGTGTCTTCCGCGTCCAGTTCGGTAACCGGCCGCCTGGTGCGCGCGGCCCGGCTCGTCAGGATCTCCCGGCGCCGCGCGGTGTCGGTGGCCCCGGGCGCGACGCAGTTCACGGTGACGCCGTGGGCAGCGTACTCGTGCGACAGGAGCTTGGCGGCGGCGGTGACCGCCGCGCGCAGCACGACTGAAAGGGCCAGGTCCGGCTGGGGCTGGCGGACCGCGGTCGAGGTCACGAACACCAGCCGGCCGAAGCCGCGGCCGGCCATGCCGGGCAGCGCGTGCCGGGCGAGGCGCAGCGGCCCAAGCAGCAGCAGCTCGGCGGCGTCCCGCCAGGCGTCGTCAGTGACCTCGAGGATCCGGCCGGGCGGCGGGCCGCCCGCGTTCATCACCAGGACGTCCGGCGGCCCGTAGCCGGCGGTCATCGCGTCGAGCGCGGCCGCGGCGTCCGGCGCCGCGATGTCGGTGATCAGCGTGCCGACGTCGGCCCCCGTCCGCTCGCGCAGTGCCGCCGCCGCCTTCTCGAGCTGCTCGCGGCGGCGTCCGGCGATGACCACCCGGTGGGTAGGCGCGAGGCGCGCGGCGACGGCGAAGCCGATGCCGGCCGCGCCGCCGCCGACCAGGGCGGTCCGTCCGGTAGTCCCGGTGCTGATGGCGGCCTCCCGAGGGCTCGTCAGGAAACGGGTAACGGGCTTAGCCTGACTCGCATGAGCCACCGGAACCAACGATGAGTCCCAGTCACTGGGACGGCACGCCGCCGGAGCGCGGCCTTGACCGCGCGGCGGCGCTCCTCGGCGCGTTTGACGCCGCCCACCGCGAGCTCACCCTGGTCGATCTCGTCAGCCGGTGCGGCCTGCCCCGCTCCACCACGCACAGGACCGCGATGCGGATGATCCAGCTCGGCTGGCTGGAGAAGCCAGCCGACCGGTACCGCATCGGCAACCGGCTGTTCGAGATCGCCAGCCTGGCGCCGATCCGGATCGAGTTGCGCGAGGCGGCGCTGCCGTTCCTGCAAGACCTGCACCAGGCCACGAAGATCGCGGCGCAGCTTGGCGTACTCGACGGCACCCAGGTGCTCGTCGTGGAGAAGATCACCGGACACCGGCCCATGCCGATGCTGTCTCAGGTCGGCGGGATGATTCCGGCGTACGCCTCCGCGCTCGGCCGCGCGATCCTCGCCTACTCGCAGCCCGAGGTCATCGAGACCGCCCTCGCCGGCCCGCTGCCCCGTCGCACTCCGCGCACGCTGACCAGCCGGGTCGCCATCATGCGGGAGCTGACCACCGTGCCGGAGCGCGGCTGGGCGGTCGACCGCGAGGAGGGCAACATCGGGGTCAGCTGCGTCGCCGCGCCGATCTTCGGTCCGCTCGGCGACGTGGCCGCCGCGCTGTCCGTCACCGGTCCGAGCCAGCTAGTCCGGGCCGACCGCATCGGGCCCGCCGTGCGCATGGCGGCCGCCGCGGTGTCCCGTGCCTATACCAGCCGCCCCCGGACGCACCTGCGGTCCCGCTGACTGGGACTGGACGTTGCGGCACTGGCCGCGCCGCCGCACGCTGTGGCATTACACACGTGCGAATCACGCGGCGTGCGACTCATCTGGAGGCGACGATGTCTCTTGGCGGCGGTTACTTCCTGCCCTCGCGCGAAGGCCAGCAGATCGCGGCGATCGGGCTCGGCATCACCATGAAGGCCAACGGCAAGTCCACCCGCGACGCGTACTCCCTGTTCGAGTACGCGATCCCGGCCCGGACCGACGGTCCCCCTCCGCACGTGCACACGCGGGAGGACGAGTCGTTCATCTGCCTGGCCGGCCAGCTCGACGTGCACCTCGGCGGCGAGGACTTCACGATCGGCATGGGCGACTACCTGTACCTGCCGCGCGACGTGGTGCACACGTTCCGCAACACCTCCGACGAGGAAGCCCGGGTCATCTCGGTCGTGTCGCCGGCCGGCCTTGAGGCGTACTACCAGGCGCTGGCCGAGCTGCCGCCCGGGCCGAAGGACATCAGCAAGATGAAGCGGATCATGGCGGACTTCGGCCTCGTGCTGCAGCTGCCGCCCGAGGTGCGCTGATCATGCGCGTCGGGATCGTCGGCGCCGGGGTCGCCGGGCTGACCACAGCGAAGGTGCTCAAGCAGGCGGGGCACGCCGTCGTTCTGTATGACAAGGCGCCCGATGTCGGCGGGGTGTGGAGCCGCATCCGCCGGTACCCGGGGCTGACCACGCAGAGCCCGAAGGCGCAGTACTCCCTGTCGGACTTCCCCATGCCGCGCGACTATCCGGAGTGGCCGACCGGCGCGCAGGTCCAGGCCTACCTTCAGGCCTACGCGACCCGCTTCGGCCTCGACCCGGCGCTGCGCCTGGGCACCGAGGTGGCCTCGGCGGTCCCGGCGCCTGGCGGATGGGACGTCACCGCCGCCGGATCCACCGAGCGGTTCGACGCGCTGGTGGTGGCGAACGGGGTGTTCTGCGAGCCCGCGGTGCCGCGCTACCCGGGCGAGGCCGAGTTCTCCGCGGCCGGCGGCCAGGTGCTCGCCGGCCCCGACCTGCACGACGCGGAGCAGGCCCGGGGCAAGCGGGTGCTGGTCGTCGGGTACGGCAAATCGGCCTGCGACGTCACCGTGCCGGTCAGCGAGGTCGCGGCGAGCACCGACGTGATCGCCCGGCACCTGCTGTGGAAGGTGCCGCGCCGGATCGGCGGCGTGCTCAACTTCAAGATGCTGCTGCTGACCCGGATGGGCGAGGCCCTGTTCAAGTACCTGCGCCCGCGCGGCGTGGAGAGGTTCCTGCACGGGCCGGGCAACCGGATGCGCGGCAACATGATCAACTCGATCGGGTCGGCGTCGGTCCGCCAGTTCGGGCTCAAACGGCTCGGCCTGGTGCCGCCCGGGGAGATGGAGGACATCGTGCGCGGCGCGATCGGCCTGGCCACCGAGGGCTTCTTCGAGGGCGTCGAGGCCGGCCGCATCGTGGTCCACCCGAACCGGACCATCGTCCGGCTGCTGGCCGACGGCGGTCAGCCGGCCGCCGAGCTCGACGACGGCACCCGGCTGCCCGCTGACCTGATCGTCTGCGCGACCGGGTTCACCCAGGGCGTGCCTTTCCTGCCCGCCGACGTCACCGCCCGGGTGCTCGACGAGCGCGGCAACTTCATGCTCTACCGGCAGATACTGCCGGCCGACGTGCCCGGCCTGTACTTCAACGGGTACAACTCCTCGTTCTTCAGCCCGCTCAACGCCGAGATGGCCGCGATCTGGATAGCCGCGGACCTAGCGGGCGCGATCGCGCTACCCGAGCCGGCGGCGATGCGCCAGCAGGTCGCCGCCCAGCTGGCGTTCATGGACGAGGCCACCGACACGCACCACTGCCATGGCGGGAAGATCATCCCGTTCTCGCTGCACAACGTCGATGAAGTGCTCGCAGACCTCGACGTCAACATCAGCGCCGCGGTCCGCGCGTGGCACTGGCTCATGCCAGTCGACCCCGCGGCCTACCGCAAGGTCGCCCCCACCGTGCTGCGGCGGCTGCCAGACGTTACGGCGAGCGCCTCCGCGGTGGCCGCACCCGAACCCGTGCAGTAGCCGGTTACCGAGCCCACGGGCGCACGGCCATCACCGGCACAGTCCCAGCGCCGGCCACGCATCACGCCCCTATCACCGGCGCCGGCCACGGATTAGAAACGGGGACTAAGCCGCAAAGCGTCGTTGACCCCACGCGGCGCGAGACCCCGATAGTTTTCGGAAAGGGGAATTTGAAATTTTCAATCCGGCCCCGCCTCGCCCCGGACCCGAGGCAGTTCCGCACGCGCGCCTATTAGCCCTGCTGGCGCCATGCAGTGCAATTGCACGTTCGTGGGAATGCGTTAAGCGCGATACATTTTCGATCCGCGCACCTCTGGCCATCGGGGTGACCGAGGCGTGTAATAACGGGAAACAAAGTCGAGAGATCCCGAAACAATTTCGGGATCTCTCGGTATTGCTCCGGCTAGAGCCGAAGGGATGCCAAGTACCCAAGGAAGGGACAGGGCAGAGCATGAAGAGTTGGCTGAGAACGCTGCTCGCCGCCTGCGTGGCCACGCTGACGGCGGCCGGGCTCCTGACGGCGGTCATATCCGGGGCGCCTCCTGCGAAGGCTGCCTCGCTCGTGCAGGTGACGAGCTTCGGAAATAACCCGTCCGGCAACAAGATGTACATCTACGTGCCGAACAACGTCCGGGCCAATCCGCCCATCTTGGTGGCCCTGCATCAGTGCACTGGCACCGGGCCCGGTTTCTTCGGAAGCACGGCCTTCGCCTCACTGGCCGACCAGTACGGGTTCATCGTCATCTACCCCGATGCGAACAGGAGCGGCCAGTGCTGGGACGTCTCCTCCACCCAGGCGCTGACCAGGAACGGCGGCAGCGACCCCGTCGGGATCATGTCGATGATCACCTACGCCGAGCAGCACTTCAACGGCAACGCGAGCCAGGTGTACGTCACCGGTGCCTCCTCCGGCGCGATGATGACGAACGTTCTGCTGGCCGACTACCCGGACGTGTTCAAGGCCGGCGTCGCGTTCATGGGCGTGCCGTACCACTGCTTCTTCACCGGCACCGTCGACGGGTGGAACTCCGCCTGCGCCAACGGCCAGGTCAGCATGACCGCGCAGGCGTGGGGCAACCTGGTGCGGAACGCCGACCCCGGCTACAGCGGTGCGCGGCCGCGCATGGAGGTGTGGCACGGCACCGCGGACGGAACGCTGAACTACAACAACTTCGGCCAGGAGATCCTGCAGTGGACCAACGTGCTCGGCGTGAGCTCCACCCCGACCACCACCAGCACGCCGCAGTCTGGCTGGACTGAGACCACCTACGGCGGCAGCGGCACGATGCCCCCGGTCGCGGGGATCAGCATCGCGGGCGCCGGGCACGTGCTGCCCATCGCGGGCCAGGGCATGGAAGCCGACGCGATCGCGTTCATGGGCCTGAACACCACCGCGACAACGGGCAACACGGTCACGGTGACCAACCCCGGTAACCAGACCAGCACGGTCGGCACCGCGGCCAGCGTGCAGATCCACGCGACCGATTCCGGCTCCGGCCAGACGCTGACCTACAGCGCCACCGGGCTGCCCGCGGGCCTGTCGGTCAACGCCTCAAGCGGCCTGATCAGCGGCACGCCCACCGCACAAGGGACGTCTTCGGTGACCGTGACCGCCAGGGACGGCACCGGCGCGTCCGGCTCGGCCAGCTTCACCTGGACGGTCAGCACCACTGGTGGTGGTGGCGGCGGCACTTGCCACGTGACCTACACCCGCAGCAGCGAGTGGGCCGGCGGCTTCACCGCGCAGGTCGTGATCGGCAACACCGGCTCGGCCGCGATCTCCAGCTGGTCGCTGACCTTCACCTTCCCTGGCGATCAGAAGATCACCAGCAACTTCAACGGCGGCTTCAGCCAGAGTGGTGAGAACGCGACCCTGACCAACGCCAGCTACAACGGCAGCATCGCGCCGGGCGGCTCCGTGTCTATCGGCTTCCAGGGCACCTGGACCAGCAATGACACGTCGCCGACCAGCTTCGCCGTGAACGGCGCCGCCTGCTCTTAGGGGGTGCCTGGCAGGCCGGTTCAGTCGGTGGCCCTACCGCCTGAGCCGGCCTGCCGTCTTGACCGCTCCGAGTGGAAGCGGCCACGCTGGTTGCCCGCGTTTCATGAGAGTTTCACGGCGACGCCCGCTGCCGCCGCAGTTCGGCAGGCGCCCCGCGGCCGGGAGGTTGACCGGTTTAGCCGACGAAATCTACCGTGAGCGGCACCGTCAACCCGAAGTTATCGGAGGCCGCGATGCAAAGGCGTGTCCTGTTCTTCTCATCGCTTCTTGGGCTGGGGGTGATCGGAACCGCCTCCGTCGCCGGGCCGGCCCATGCGGCCACCCTGACCGCGTCGGTCACCGTGAACGCCACGGCCGCCCTCGGCTCCGTGCCCGCGCACGGGATCGGAGTGAACACCGCGGTGTATGACAGCGACATGAACGATGCCGCCATCCCGCCGCTGCTGAAGGCAGCGGGCGTCACCGCGATGCGCTACCCCGGCGGCTCGTACTCCGACATCTACAACTGGCAGACCCAGACCGCGGCGGCAGGCGGCTTCGTCGCGCCGAACACCGGTTTCAGCAGCTTCATGGCCACCGCCAACGCGGCCGGCGCCCAGCCGATCATCACCGTCAACTACGGCACGGGAACCCCCGCCCTCGCGGCCGCCTGGGTGCAGAGCGCGGCGAGTGCCGGCGACGGCATCTCCTACTGGGAGGTCGGCAACGAGGTCTACGGCAACGGGACCTACGGCGCCAACTGGGAAACCGACTCCCACTGTCACACCAGCCTGAACGGCCCGCTGGTCACCGTGGGCAGCGAGCCGTCCCAGACCTATAACTGCGGCCCGGCCGAGTACGCCGCAGGAGTCGCAAGCTTCGCCTCCGCCATGCACGCCGCCAACGCCAACGCCAAGGTCTGCGCCATCCTCACGACCCCCGGGTTCTGGCCGGACAACGTGACCAACTCCGAGTACCCGCAAAGCTGGAACCAGACCGTCCTGACCGCACTGAAGTCGGGCACCCAGTGCGTGATCGTGCACTACTACCCGGGCGGGTCGAACACCGCGGGCATGCTCACTGACCCCTCCGACATCGCCGGCATCGTCTCCACCCTGCACAGCGAGCTCAGCCAGTACGCCGGCATCGCCAACCCGGCCAGCATCCCGATCCTGGTCACCGAGACCAACTCCACCCTCGACCTGGACACCCAGCCCGCCGCGCTGTTCGCCGCCGACATGGACATGACCTGGCTGGAGAACGGAGTCACCAGCGTCGACTGGTGGAACGAGCACAACGGAGAGGGCACGGTCAGCACAGTCAACGGCGCCACCGACTACGGCGACCAGGGCATCTTCTCCAACAACAGCAACAGCGGCGGCACCGCCGAGCCCGCCGTGGACACCCCGTTCGCGCCCTACTACGGCATCGAGATGCTGTCCAAGCTCGCCGCTCCTGGCTCCACGATGGTCAACTCGAGCAGCAGCCAGGCGTTGCTCAAAGTGCACTCCGTGCGCGACGCGGCAGGCAACCTCAACGTGCTGATCGACAACGAGGACCCGTCCAACTCCTACACCGTCAGCCTTGGCTACTCCGGCTTCTCGCCGTCCGGCCCTCCCACCGTCTACACCCTGGCCAACAACGCGACCACGATCACCAGCGCCTCCGGCTCGGCGACGTCAGCCACCGTCGCGCCCTACTCGCTGACCGTCGTGCACATCCCCGGGTCCGGCGGCACCGGCGTCACCGCCCCCGGCGCGCCCGGACAGCCGGCCGCGTCCGGCCTTTCGTCGAGCACCTCGGGCAACAACACCGGGACCGCGACGCTGACCTGGCCCGCGGCCGTCGCCGGCACCTACCCGGTCGCGAACTACCAGGTCTACTCCGGCAGCACGCTGGTCACCACAACGACCGGGACCAGCGTCTCGCTGACCGGCCTGACCATCGGGACCAGCTACACCTACGACGTGGTCGCGGTCGACAGCCACGGGAACCCATCGCTGCCGTCGCCGCCGGTCACCTTCACCGTGCCACCCCCGGCCAACGCCACCTGCGCCGTGCATTACGCGCAGACCGGCAGCTGGCCCGGCGGGTTCCAGGCCAGTGTGACAATCACCGACGAGGCCGCCAGCGCGGTGAACGGCTGGCAGCTGACCTGGACCTGGCCGAACTCGGGCGAGGCGATCACCCAGCTGTGGAACGGCACGGAGACCCAGTCCGGCACCGCGGTGACCGTGGCCAACGCCAGCTACAACGCCACGATCGGCGCCAGTGGCGGCACGGTGAACTTCGGGTTCACCGGTTCGGACTCCGGGCAGACGCCAGCCCCCGCCGCCTTCCACCTGAACGGGGCTATCTGCGGTAACAATTAACTCTCCGGGCCAGGCACCGCCGCCTGATCGCCCGGAAATGGACGGAGAGCGGGGAAACACGCGGACTCTTGACCCCTGTCTTGGGGTCATGACAAGGGCGGGGGCGGAATGTAGTTTGTTCTTGCTGGCCGAGGACGGGCACATCCGGACTCCTGAACCGCTGGGGGGGAGCGGACTCTAAGGAGTAGGGGGATGGATATGCCCGTCCTCGACAGCTCGATGATATAGCTCCATTTTCGTTGGCGCGGCCCGGCCCGCGCGCGCGTATTTCTCCCGTACGCGCCCGAGGTATTGCTTGGCGGTCTCCTCGCTGATGCCCATCCTCAAGGCGACGGATTTCATCGGCAGGCCGGTAGCGTAAAGCTGAAGGACGCGCGTTTCCTGATTACTGAGAGTCGGCTTGTCGGCCGCGTCATCGGTGGCCAGGATGTAGGCGAGGCGAGCGGAGATCCAGTCTCCGCCCGCGGCGATCTCCCTGATAGCCGCCCGTATCTCGGCTGCCTGCTCGGTCTTCAGTGCGTACCCGCGCGCGCCCGCGTGGATCGCCGCCCGGACCATGGGCGGGTGCTCGGACGCCGACAAGACCAAGACCGCCGGGCCCGTCGCGAGGATCGCCGTCACGTTGCGGTCTACCGTCGTCCCGTCGCCGAGGTCAAGGTCGAGCAGGACGACGTCGGCCTGGCGGCCCGGCCCGGCCAGCAGGGCGTCCACGGTCGTCGCGGTGGCGACGACCCGGATGTCACCCTCCTCCGACATGACCCAGCGCGCGACGCTCTCCAAGACGATCGGGTGGTCATCAACGGCCGCGACGTCAATGACGCCTGTCACGTAGCAGTGTCCTTCCGCCAGCTGACCTCCAGGCAGCCCCCGCCGGCCTCGGCCGGGGCCACGTCGGCGTGCCAGCGTACCGCCGCGGGCAGGTCCAGCCCGAATCGCGTCACGTCGAGCGCGGCCCGCAGCGGCGCGCCGTAGGTCAGGAACAATTCGACGTCATTACCGGGCGCCAGCACCGTGAGCAGGACCTGATGCGGCGGAAGCACGCTGAGGGCGGCATCGAGCGTGGCCAGGACTGCCCGGGCAACCTCCGGCCGCGGAGTCCCGGGGTCGCCAATGACCTGGACTGTCACCGGCAGCCCGCGGCCGCGGGCGGCCGCCAGGGCCTGCTCAAGCACGGCCGCCAGGTCGTCGGCTCCGACCGCACCCGCGCTGGGTGAATGATTGAGCGAGTCCCGCAGGGCCGCCGCGTGCCGGGCGCACTGCTCGCGCACTATGCCGGTGGCGGGGTCCAGCGTCCCGCTGGCGATACCGCGCAGCAGCGGGAGTGCGTCCCGCTCGAGGATCGCGAGCCTGTCGTGGCGCTCGCGGGCGATCGCGGCCGCCGCGGCGCGCTCGGCCACCGACCGGCTGGCCAGGGATGCCCGGCGCGCGGCAATGCGGACGTGCATGTCAACGGTCGGCCGCAAGGCGGCGAACGCGAGCAGGATGGTCGCCATGATGTAGCCGACCACCGTGAGCTGGGACAGGCTCACCTGGTTAACCCCCCCGTCGTGGATGAGGAGCGCACCCTGCATGGCGAAGACGAGCAGGGCGGCCGGAATCCACACCCGGGTTGAGCGGCTCAGCACGACGAGGGCGAGCAGCCAGATCGTGCCCAGGACGGCCAGGTCAACGCTTCCCGGATGGTCGTGCGGCCTGCGCGTCGCGCCGACCACGGCCACGGCGACGACCGCCACCGCGATGGCCGCCGCCGTCTCACCCGCGCCGAGGCCCCCTCCGCGCAGCCGCGGCACCAGCCAGCGGGCAACGCCGAGTACCCCGAGCCAGACCGCCACCGTCACGGCGGGCTGACGGTAGTCACGCGAGTTGGCCAGCACCTGGAGCAGCGCCAGCGACGGCATAACCACCGCGAGCACCCCGACGAAGCGCATCAGCCCGGTCTCGACGGTGTCCTGCGCCACCTCGTGGTGGGTCACCACGGGAGGTTCTCCGTGGCGACGCGGCGATCAGGCCAGGGCGGGCTCGCCCTATCCGGGCCGCGGGGTCGCCCGGACGCGGGCCAGGACAACGACACTGCGGTGCCCTGCCCTGGCGCCGACCATACCGACGCCTGCCCGCCGCAGTCCGCGACGCGGTCCACGATAGACCGCCGCAGGCCGAGCCGGTCCTGGTCCACGCGGGCAGGGTCGAACCCGTTACCCCGGTCGCGCACGATCACCTCCAGTCGCAGCGGAACCCCGGCCGCCTCCTCCAGTGCCGTCACGCGGACCTGCACCCAGGCCTCCCCGGTCCCGGCGTGCGACGCCACGTTCGACAGCGCCTCGCGCGCGGCGTTCGACAGCGCCATGACCACCCGTGCCGGGATGGCGGGCACTTCACCGTCACCAATCTCCACGTGGACGATCAGCCCTCGGTCGCGCATGCCGGCCGCAACGGCCCGCACCTCGCCGAGCAGGTCGCCGGACGGGTGCCCGGCCCCCACGGCGGGCGCATCGGGCTGGGCGAGCGCGCCCTCGATCAGGGCCACGTCCTGTCGGCACCGGTTCACCACCTCGGTCGTGTCATCGCCGCGGACCCGCGCCAGCGCGGTGAGCGTGTTGAGGATGGTGTCGTGCACGAGCCGCTCATGCTCGCGGCGCTCGATAGTCCGCGACAAGATGGCGTACTGCTCGCTGGCGGCCCGGTCGGCCCGGTCCAGGGCGGCGTCCGCGGCAGCCGCGCGGCCGTAGAGCATCCTACGGCCGAGGCCATGCACGATGCCGACGATGATCAGCAGTACGACCGCCCCCGTGAGCGTCCTGGTGTCCGCACCCGGCTGCCTCATCGCGCCGGCCCAGAAGGCCACTGGCGAGGCCAGCGCCAGGAACGGGAACACTGCGCTAGGCGCGTACCACTCGGGGACGATGAGCTGGCCCGTCATGCTGATGACGAGCCAGCTGAACGCGTCATCGCGGATACCGGGCGGCACGCACTGCTGCGCGCCGAGCGCGAGCGCCAGGTAAACAGCGGAATCCATGCAGGCGAGAAAGGTCGAAGGCAGGCTCCTGCGCAAATAGACAATTATCGTTATCGCCCACGCCACGGCCACGGCCGGGGCGGCCAGCCGCCACGAATTCTGCGTGTAGAACGAGTGCCAGATGACAACCTGCACGAGAATGCAGACGATTCCCGCGCACCGCACCACCGCGGCAAGATAGGCGATCACCAGCCTCAGGGTTGTCATGGCAGGCCCGGCCGGACTCGTTCCGGAACGTCCGGTTGCCTGCCACCGGGGGGCATAACCCGTCGGCCACATAAGCCTGATAATAACGGCACGGCCATCGTGAGATTCCAAAACGGGGCATAGGCCGGTACCGGCAGACCCTTGTGCGCGCGTCCCCGATGTTTACGACACCCTCGTGGAGTCCGGGATCGGGGTCCAGGTGGCGGGCTGGTAGGCAGGGCCGCCGTCGGACAGCAGTTCCTCGGCTTGCGCGTTGACCTCGTCGACGGACTGCTCGAGGTTGAGCGACTTGCGGAACGGCTGGCGAACCTCACGGTCAATACGCAGGTAGACCTCGCCGCGGTTACCCTCAGGGTCGAAGAAGTAGATGCCGTAGGCGTTGCCGTGGGTCACCTCCTGCTGGACGGCGACGCCCTCGGCCTTGAACCGGTGGTGGTACATCTGCAGCGTCTCGACTGAGTCGACACGCCATGAGATCTGGTGCGTCAGCATCGACCCTGGCGGTGCCGTCCGCCCGCGCTGCAGCACGAACTCGTGGTGCTCGATCTCCGGGTGGCTGCTGAAGAAGACGATGCCCTGGTCGTCATCGGCATCGGTGACGGTGAGGCCGATCACGCGCTCGTAGAAGTCGCGCATCTTGGGCAGGTCGCTCACCCAGAGACCGGTGTGGCCAAGTCCGAGAACAGGCATCACGTACCCCATTAAATGTACTGTATAACAGGTCACTAGTTCTGATATACGAGACACCATACTCTCGCCAAAGGGTAGCGGCAAGTCGATGTCCTATAATACGATTCGTATGACCTGAAATACAGGACACAATCGGAGGGCGCAGCGTGGCGAGTGTCGCGATCGTCGGAGCGGGGCCCGTGGGGATGACTGCCGCGGCGCTGCTAGCGGCACGTGACGTGGACGTCATCGTTCTTGAGGCCCGCGAGACGACAAGCGCAGATCCCAAGGCAATCAGCATCGATGACGAGTCGCTGCGCACCTACGCCGACGCGGGGATCGACCGGGAGATACTGCGGATCGTCTCGCCGGGCACCGGGACGAAGTACTTCGGCCGGCGCGGTCAGCCGCTGTTCCACGCCCGCGGCCCGGTTCCGCACCGGCTCAGGTACCCGTTCAAGAATCCGTTTGCCCAGCCCGACCTCGAACGAGCCCTAGCGGGCGTGCTGCGCTCGAACCCGCGGGTGAGCCTCCGCTTCGGTACCCGGGTGGCCGGTGTTGCCAGCGGCGACGAGGGCGTGCGGCTTGCCCTAGCTGGCGGTGAGGTCTTCACCGTCCGGTACGTGATCGGTGCGGACGGGGGCCGGTCCACCGTCAGGGAGTCCATGGGAATCTCCATGAGCGGCCGCACCTACGACGATCCCTGGCTGGTGGCCGACACCCTCGGCGATCCGCACCGGCAGATGTACGGGATGCACCTGGGCATCCCGGAGCGGCCTACCGTGATCATCCCCGGAAAAGACGGGCGCTGCCGCTACGAATTCCGGCTCTTCCCCGGCGAGGGCCTGCCAGGTGAGCAGCCCAGCGAAGAGCTCATCGTCAAGCTGCTCGCTCCGCACCGGGAGATCAGCTCAGTGGCCGTGGAGCGCGCGGTCATCTACAAGTTCAACGGCCTGGTCGCTGACGCCTGGCGGGCCGGAAACGTCTTCCTGGCAGGCGACGCCGCGCACATGATGCCGCCGTTCGCCGGGCAGGGTCTCAACTCCGGTGTGCGCGACGTCGCGAACCTATGCTGGAAACTCGCCGAGGTCATCCATGGCCGGCTCGCCGACGCGGCCCTCGACAGCTACCAGGACGAGCGCAGGCCGCACGCCATGGCGTCGGTGCGGCTGTCGGAGAAACTCGGCCGCGTCGTCATGGCCACTTCAACCCGGATGGCTGAATCTCGCGACCGGATCATCGGTGCGGCACTGGCGACCCCGGAGGGCCGTGCGTTCTTCGAGCAGATGCGCTACCGCCCCCCGCTCGCCATCACCAACGGCCTAGTGCACGCCATCCATGAGGCCCCAGGGATCATCGGACATCACATCCTCCAGCCGCGCGGCTTCGACCTGGCCGCGAGCGAGATTCGCTACCTGGACCAGGTCACAGGGTACGGGTGGACCGTGCTCGGAGTCGGTGTTACCGCGGCCGGCTGGCGCGAGGCCGCCACCCTCACGGCCACATTGCGTGGTGCCGCCGTTCACGTCTGCGCCGATGACACGCTTCCCGGCGCTGTCCCAGACGGAGTCTCGGTCTTCGCGGATGTGGACGGCATGATCAACGCGGACTTCGGCCCACTGCGCGGACACTTCCTGCTGGTTCGCCCGGACCATGTGGTCGCGGCGGCATGGCGACCCGGTGGTGCGGCCGCCGTCGAGTCGGCCGTCGCGGAATGGACGCAGGCAGCGGATGAGGGTTTGGCAGGCTCAGGTGCCGGCCAGTCCCTGCTGCGCAGCGATGGCGGCGTCAAGCCGCTCGGCGTCCGCCCAAGAACCGTGGAAGGCGAAGGGGACGCGCACGGGTAGGCCGACCTTAGCGAGCGGCTCGCTGCTGAATGTGATGGCGTCGTGGACGAGCAGCTCCGACAGGCCGGTTGCCGGGTTCCACCAGATCGACAGCAGATAGCCGTCGTTCTCCGCGGTCGCGCCGCGGCGCTGGACGAAGACGGGCTCGCTCGGGCTGGTCAGCCCGCCGGTTCCCTCGATCACGAGGGTCTGGCCGGTTGCGAAGTCGTAGCGGGCCATGCCGTCGGTCATGGCAACCGGCGAAAGGTCGCGGGTGGTGGCGAAATAGCCGTAGCGCTGCTCGCGGCCGAGCCAGTCGTCGTTGATCTTCGGGAACTCGCCGGCGACGCCGCTGAGCATCTGGTTGGCCGCCTGCCTGGTGGCGTGGTCAAGGGTGAAACGCCAGGCCATCGCGGGCGGGAACCAGGTGTGAGAGCTAATGGGGTTGTCCGGCTGGTCGGCTGGGTTGCCGAGTCGGGAGATGACGTGCAGGTCGACGACGATACCGTCCGGCGTCTCGTGAGCATTGAAGAAGTGCGTCGGTGCCAGCAGCAGACCGGTTTCGTACCAGGTGACCTGGTGGGTGCGGCGGTCGAGCACGGCGAAGCGGCTGCCGTCGGGCACGGCCGTCTCGTCCCAGAGCACGCCGGGCCGCCCTTGCCTGATCCGGTCGAGCCGGAACTGGGTCGGCGAGATCAGGAAGATCGCGTAGTGCTCGCTCACGATGTAGTCGTGCACCATCGCGGGGCAGCCCATGTCGAAGGCGTAGGTGTCGGTGACCTGTCCGGTCTTGGCGTCAGCCTGGTACCAGGTAAGGCTCGGGCCGACGGCGGCGAAGAACAGCATGTCGCCGCTTGCCGGATCGATCTTGTAATGGGCGGTGCACAGGATATCGATGCCGCCGTGGAAGTCGAAGGGGCCGCGGGTATCCAGCGTCCGGGGGTTCATTGCGTACGGCAGCCCGCCCTCGTAATAGACGAGGAGGTGGTCGGCGAAGATACCGACGTTGGTGTTGGCCACGTTCTTGGCCGGCGGCGCGCCCGCCGGGAGTGGACGCGGGTCGGCGCCGTTCACGAAGCCGCTGTATACGGCTTCGCCCGCGGCCATTTCGACCTTCATGGAGTCGGTCATGACCCACTTCATCCGGAAGGCGGCCCGGCCGTCCCTGAGGTAGGTCGCGGCGACGCCGCCGTCACCCTCCCACCAGTGGTAGCGCTCTACGTCGTGCGGCCGGAAGCGCGGATTGTTCGTGATGCGAAACAGTGCCCCCGTGAGGTCGTCGGGCAGCTTGCCGGTCACCGGCAGGTCAAAGGCCGCGGTCTCCTCGTGCCACGGGGCGAACGGTCCGTTGAGGAACCTGTTCGAGGTGGTCCAGTCGACGTCCGCGGGACGCTGGGGTGCGGGCCGCGCGGCCCGCGAGACGATGACGGTTGGCGGCAGCGCTGGGACGTCACGCATGGGTTAACTGCCTTTCAGATGTCGTCGCCAAGTAGCGGAGCGAGCAACCGCCGGGCCTGCTCTGGGGTGATGACGTTCACCGGGTCCATCTTCTCGATACGACGGCTGCCCGTGTCTTCGTAAATGTGCTCCCCAACCAGGCGGCAGTCCGCGTCGTAGGGCCAGAACGACGCCATGTAATGGGTCAGCTGGTAATACGCGTCGGGGTCGTCGATGTCTTCGCCCTGATCCCGAAGAACTCGCCCCGGGACGTGATTCCCGAAGAAGGACTCGATCGCCAGGCCCCAGTCCGCCACCGCTATGTTCTCCCGGATCGGGCCGAACACGTTCAGCCCGGCCTCGGTGAGACCCGCGTAGAACGCGCCGATGTCAGCCATGCCGCGCAGGTGCAAGGAGTTGCCGTTCTCATTGATCCGGTAGTAGGGGTCATCAACGATCATCTCCGGCCGCAGGATCTCCTTCCACCGGCCCGATACCTCCAGCAGCGCGTGCCGCCGGAAGTTGAGCAGGATGGCACGGTGCCGGGGGTTCTCGGTGACCGCGAGCAGCGCATCGGGCTCGGCGACCACGTTCCGCACATCGAAAACCTCCACTGGCTGCTCCTTCGCGCCTGGATCCTTCAGTACCGGATCTGCATGGGATCGCTGACGTCGACCCCGCCGTCGATGATGCACACGCCGCCCGTCATGTACGGCGCCTCCTCGCTGAGCAGGAACGCCACCAGCGCCGCCACCTCCGCCGCCGTGCCCATGCGGCCTAGCGGCGGATGCGCGCGCAAGGCGTCCACGGCCGCGGCGCCGCCGAGCGATTCGGCCAGCGGCTGCTGCAGCGGGGTGTCAATGAGCCCGGGCGCGATGACGTTGACCCGCACCCCCAGCGGAGCGCCCTCGATGGCGGCGCTGCGGGCCAGCCCGATGACCGCGTGCTTGCTAGCCGTGTATGCCGTGATGGCGGCGCTGGCGCGGAGGCCGGCCAGCGAGCTGGTGACGACCATCGCACCCCCGTGGGATGCGCTGCGGAAGTAGCGCAGGGCGTCGCGCAGGCCGAGGAACGTGCCGCGCTGGTTGACCGCGATCACGTGGTCGTAGTCCGCGCTCTCGGTCGAGCTGAACGATCCCACCGTGCCCGAGATGCCCGCGTTCAGGTGGACGAGGTCCACCCGGCCGAACTCGTCGAGTGCCGCCTGCAGGTAGCGCGCCACGTCAGCCTCACGGGACACATCGGCGGCCACGACGAGAGTCTGGCCGGAACAAGATGCCGCCACCGCGGTGGCGGCGCCCTCGTCCTGGTCGATGAGCACGACATCGCTGCCTTCCGCCGCCAGGCGGCGTGCGGAAGCGGCGCCGATGCCGCTTCCTGCCCCGGTCACCAGCGCTACCCGGCCGGGGAGCCCGGAGAATGCCATGTCTTCCAATCCTGCGCTGTCCTGAAAAACAGGACTAGTGTTCTGACAAAAAAGACTATAGGCTGCCGCCAGGTTTCGTCAACGACCTGGGCCGATGACAGGACCGGGCAGGACCCAACGAAGGGGAGAAACCCGAGTGGAGCTTGAGATTCGAGGGCTGCGTAAGCGCTTCGGAGGTGTCACGGCCCTCGACGGGATCGACCTCACCGTCACTCGGGGTGCAGCCGTCGCGGTCATCGGCCCGAACGGGGCCGGGAAGAGCACGCTGCTCAAGACCATCTCCGGCATCAACCGTCCTGACGAGGGCCACATCAGTTTCGGTCGGCACCGCCTCGATCGGTTGCCGCCGCAGCGCATCACGCGGCTAGGCGTCGCGCTCGCCCATCAGGTGCCGCGCCCGTTCGGCGGGCTCACGGTGCGGGACAACGCACGCGTGGGTGCCATGGCCGCAAGTCCCCGGATGCACCGCGGCGAACTGGACGAGATCCTGGCCCTGTGCCAGCTCGAAGCGAAGGCGTCCCGGCTGGCCGGCTCGCTGCGCATCCTCGACCTCAAGCGCCTTGAGGTGGCCCGCGCCCTCGCCACCCGTCCGCAACTGCTCATGCTGGACGAGGTGGCGGCCGGACTTGTCGGCCGCGAGCTCGACGAGGTGATCGAGCTGATCCGCGCCGTGCATGCCAGGGGCGTCACCATCCTCCTGGTCGAGCACATCGAGCGCGTCGTGCGCGAGATCGTCGGCCAGGTGCTCGTCCTTGACTGGGGTCGCCCGATCGCGCAAGGCAGTCCGGGCCAGATCGCTGCGGACCCCACGGTACGCGCTGTGTACCTCGGTGACGCCACCCAGCCCGCGCCTGCCCAGGCCGGCCAGACTCCCAGCGGCAAGGACACGGACGCACTCGTACTTGACGGGGTGAGCGCAGGCTACGCGGGCCTGGTGGCGCTGCGGGACTTCTCCCTGCGGGTGAAGGCCGGCCAGATCGTGAGCGTGCTTGGCGCTAACGGTGCGGGCAAGTCGACGCTGTGCGCCACGATCATGGGCACCGTGCCCGCACGGAGCGGATCGGTTCACGCGCTCGGGAAGGACATCACCCGGCTTCCCGTCCACGAGCGGGCTCGCCTGGGCATCGCCTACTGCCAGGAGGGACGACGCGTCTTCGCCGACCTGTCCGTCGCGGAGAATCTCGCTCTCGGCGCGCCGCTCGCGCTGTCCAAGAACGAGCTACGCGACCGCCTTGAGCGCGTGCACGCCGTCTTCCCCGTGCTTGCCGAGCGTGCACGGCAGCGGGCGGGGACGATGTCGGGCGGGCAGCAGCAGATGCTGGCCGTCGGCCGGGCGCTCATGGCAAATCCGTCGGTGCTGATCTGCGACGAGATTTCCCTCGGCTTGGCCCCGGTCGCCATTGACGCCCTCTATGAGGCGCTGACCAGGATCAGCGCGCAGGGAGTCACCATCTTGCTGGTGGAGCAGAACGTACGGCGCGCCCTCTCCATGTCCGACCACGCGGTGGTGCTCTCCCGCGGCCGGGTCTCCTACACCGGCAGTCCGTCCGGTCTGCTCCGCGACGCCGACCTCGACGCCGCGTACTTCGGCATGGCGGAAGCCTCGACCGCCGCGTCCGCACCGTCCACTGAACAAGAAAAAGCAGAGGGAGAATAGCTATGCAGGCAATCACGGGACACCGGATCAGACGCAGGTACCTCGCCCTAGGCGTAGCCGCTGCGGCCCTGCTCGCCGGCTGCGCGAGTAACGCGACCCCCAGCAGCGGCGGCGGCGCCACCAGCTCAGGCCCGGTGCTGATCGGCACCAGCATCGCACTGTCCGGTGCGATCGCGCTCCCGCAGATCCGCGACGGCTATGAACTCGCGCTCGCCGACGCGAACGCCAAGGGCGGCATCCAGGTTGACGGCACCAAGCGGAAGGTGGAGCTCAAGGTCCTCGACAACCGCACCGACACCAGCACGATGCTCCAGCAAGTGCGCACGCTCGTGGTGAACGACCACGTGGTGGCCCTGCTCGGGTCGTGCTGCCAGCAGAACATCGACATGGAAGCCCAGGCTGACTCGCTGAAGGTGCCGCTGGTGATGGGGGCGCTGCCGGTGGAACTGCTGCCAGCCGGCAACGGGTACACGTGGGACGCCTTCCAGTCCCTGGCGGACGGGGCCAACGGCTTCTACGCGACCGCGGCCAAGGCGGGCACCAATAAGAAGGTGCTCATCGTGACCGACAACGACGCCCAGGGCACGTCAACGGCCCAGCTATGGAGCCAGCTCGGCAAGGCGGCCGGATACGACGTGGTCGCGGTGAAGGCCGTCCCCTCGGGCACCACGGACTTCTCCAATGTCATCCAGGCTGGCACGTCAGACAAAGCTCAGGTGCTCGTCGCGGCGATGGTCCCGGGTGACTGCTTCGCCATGTGGAAGCAGATGAAGGCGCTGAATTACCAGCCGAAGATCGCCATCGGCCTGCAGTGCGCGCAGACCCCCGGCTGGTCCTCGCTCGGCTCGCTCGGCAACGGCACGCTGGTGCAGATGAACTGGACTCAGACGGCGGGCCTCCCCGATACCGCTGAGGTCGTCGCGAAGTACAGCAGCAAGTACCCGAACGCTAATGACCTCGGCTCGGTCGCGCTGGGCTACGCGGAAGCCAGCATTCTGCTTGACGCCATCTCGCGGGCCGGCTCGGCCGCCCCGTCGGCAATCAACAAGGCACTGGCGAGCACCGATATGTCCACCGCCCTGGGCTCGGTGAAGTTCACCGGCAACAAGAGCGTGACGCCCACCTTCCTCGGCCAGTGGGAGAACGGCACGATCAGCCAGGTCTGGCCGGCCAAGGGCGGCGGGCCGCTGAGCCCGCTCAGCGGCCTGGGCTGAGCGCGGGACCGGGGAGACGGCTCTTGAGCGTCGAAACTCTCGTCGCGGGCATCCTGACCGGCGGCCTTTATGCCCTGATCGGGCTGGGGATATCTATTGTCTTCGGCGTTCTGGGGATGATGAACCTGGCCCACGGGGAGTTCGTGATCGGTGGTGCCTACCTCGCGTCGCTGCTTGTGATCGGCGCGGGGTGGGACCCGCTCGCGGTGCTCCCGTTGGCGATGATCGCGATGGCGCTCATCGCCTACCCGTTGCAGCGGTACCTGCTCACCCCCCTCCTTCGGGCCAGCAAGACAGCGCCCCTGGTAGCGACCTTCGGCCTCCTGCTGCTGGCCGAGGCCCTGTTCCAGGCCGCGTTCGGCTCTCATCCGAAGAGCCTGCCCGCACCGTACGCGGCGGCCGGGATAGGCCTGTTCGGAATCAGGGTGCAGGCGATCTATGTCATCGCCTTCGCCCTCACGGTCGTGCTGTGCACCGCGACGCACCTGCTGCTCACCAAGTCCCGGGCGGGCAGCGCGGTCCGCGCCGCCGCGGCCGACCCGGAAACGGCGGCCATCTTGGGCATCAACGTCGGCCGGGTGTACGCGATGACGCTGGCCGGCGCCGCGGCGCTCGCGGCGGCGGGCGGCGTCATGACCGGCGTGGCGCAAAGTTTCACTCCGTCAAGCGGCCTGCCGCTGCTGCTCACCGGCTTCGCCGTGATGGCGCTGGCCGGAATCGGCACGGTCGGCGGAGTCCTCCTGGCCGGGGTGACACTCGGCGTTCTGCAATCGGTGGCCGTCGCGCTGTTCGGCGGTGGCTGGAGCAACGTGGTCGTATATCTCGCGTTCTTCCTTGTCCTGGCGATCCGCCCGCAGGGTCTTTTCCGCCGTGGGGCTACCGCATGATCCGCCGCCTCGGACCCGCCGCCGTGCTGCTCGCGGTCACGGTGGCGTGTTTCGCCGTGACGCCAGCGCTGAGCCAGGGAACTCTCAACCTCGGCGTAACGATGCTGACCTACCTCGCGATCGCGCAAGCGTGGAACGTTCTCGCCGGCTACAGCGGTCAGGTCTCACTGGGCGCGTCCGCGTTCGTGGCCACCGGCGGCTACGCCACCGGCCTGATGCTCGCGCATACGGGTGTCTCCTGGCCGCTCGCGTTCGCCGGCGCGGCGATTGCCGCGACGGCGCTCGCCGTGCTCTTGTCCGTTCCCCTGCTCCGGCTGCACGGCGATTACTTCGCGATCGGGACGCTGGCCATCTCCATCGCCCTCCAGTCGCTGATCAGCAACTGGCCGTGGGCCGGGGGCGCCAGCGGCATCATCCTCCCCGTCGGGGGACTGCCAAGCGGCGGCAAGCTGTTCCAGGTGGCGGTCATCACCGCGGCCGCCGCGACGGGGGTTACCTTGTACGCCAGGCAGAGCGGCTTCGGCCTGCGGCTCGCGGCGATCCGCGATAACGAAGCGGCCGCGGCCGGACTTGGCGTATCGGTCTACCGGCACCGGCTGGCCGCGCTGCTTGTGTCGAGCGCGATCACTGGCCTGGCCGGCGCCGTCGTCGCCTTCCAGTTCGTCGTCGTTTCCCCGGACGGGATAGCCAGCGTGAACTGGAGCCTCAACGCGGTGCTGATGACCATTGTCGGCGGCGCCGGGACGGTGATCGGCCCGGTCATCGGCGTGCTGATCGTTTACTACGGCCTCACCTGGGAGCTGCAGAACCAGCAGACGTTCTCCCAGGTACTTGAGGGAATTCTGCTCATCGGGGTGGTCCGCTTCGCCCCTGGCGGCGTATGGCCACTGCTGTGCGCAGGTGCCCGACGAATGAGCGACTCTTGGCGAAGGGACGTCCAGGAGCCCGCCACGGAAGCCCTCGTGACCGATGACGAGCTGTCAAAGGACCTTGTGTAGTGAGCGAGTTCGCTGACGCGGTCGTGCTGGTGACCGGCGCGGGCGGCGGGATTGGCAGCGCCACCGTCGAACTGCTCCAGGCGCGCGGCGCCACGGTCGTGGCCTTCGGCCCCGCGGCCCCGCGGCTAGCGCAGTTGGCCTCGCTCGAGCGGGTGGTGACCGTCGTCGGTGACGCCGCCTCGGACGCTGACGTCGAGCGGGCAGTCGCCACCGCGCTCGGACACGGGGCCCGGCTGGACGCGGTGGTGTGCTGCGCCGGCATCGGCACGTTCGGCGACGTGCTGGACGCGACCAGCACGTGGCAGGAGACGTTTCGCGGGAACCTCGAAACCGCCTACGTCACGGCACGCGCCACCATGCCCGCCCTCATCAGCGCCCGCGGGTCGATTGTGATCGTCTCCTCACTGGCAGGAACCGTGGCCGTGCCGGGATCGGCCGCTTACACGGCATCCAAGCACGCACTGATCGGCCTCACCCGATCCCTGGCGGCGGATTTCGGTCCGCGCGGCGTGCGCGCCAACGTGGTCTGTCCCGGCCAGGTACGCACCCAGATGCTCGACCGGGTAATGGACGAGCTTGGCGCGAAGGCTGGCCTGGACCGGTCCCATGCGTACGAGCGGGCTGCCGCCCTCACCCCATTGCGGCGCGCCGCCGAGCCCGCCGAGATCGCCGAGGTAATCGCCTTCCTCGCAGGCCCCCGGTCGTCGGTCATCACGGGCGCGGTGCTCATGGCCGATGGCGGGGTCTCGGCGGTTGACCTGAGCCTTAGCAGTCTCACGATGCGATTTCCTGATGCATAACGCCTTGGCGTGGCGAGTGCTCGGTTACGCGCATTGCTGATACCCTGTCCTGCATGACAGGACAGGAGGCGAAGAGTTCCGGTACCTACCGGGAACGGAACTCCACGGCTGACCGGGCCCTGGACATCCTCCTGATGTTTGACGATGAGCACCTGGTCATCAGCGCGGCCGAGGTCGTTGCGCTGCTCGGGGTGGCCCGGTCGACGGCGTACCGCTACTTGCAGAGCCTCGTCCAGTCGCAGTTCCTTGAGGAGGCTGACGGCCGCGGATACCGGCTCGGACGCCGGGTCCTGGAACTGGCCCGTATCGCCCGGCGAGGGATGGGCCTGTCAGAGATCGCCCGCCCGGTCATGATGCGGCTGGCGGCCCAGGTCGGCGAGGCGGTCCTCCTCACCCGCCTGGCCGGCTCCACGGTGATCTGCCTGGAGCGCGAAGATGCTGGCACGCGGGTGGTCCGGATCTCGTACGAGCGCGGCCAGGTCTTGCCGACCAACGCCGGCGCGTCCGCGCACGCGCTGCTGGCCTGGCTTCCCGAGGCTACGGCCGAGGCCATCCTGGACAGCGTGAGCCTGCCAGCTTTCACTGATCGCACGCTGACCGACAAGCACGCCATCATGCGGCGCCTGGCGGAAACCCGGGAGCGGGGCTATTCCATCAGCCGGGGAGAACTGGACCACGATGTGCTCGGTGTGGCCGCGCCCTTGCGTAATCATGACGGTGACGTGGTCGGGGCCATCAGCGTCGCTGCGATGTCCGCCCGGGTGCCCGATGAACGGCTTCCCGAGGTGACCCAGGACGTGTGCAAGGCGGCCGAGGAGATCAGCGCCGCCCTGGCCCTGCTGGACTAACCGCACCAGGCATATCCCCGCTGAGCAGGCCCCTCGCCGGGCGGGTATTCGTCATCTTCTTTCCTCCCAGATGGACCGCCTCGCCGGGCGGGTCTGGCTGGATGACGGACAGCACTGTCAGATCTTTCTTCCGGGCTGCTGCGGCCACGATGTCCGTCCGGCTGGCTGCCGTTCGTCAGATAATCGAAGCTGGCTGGTGATATGGGACGATTGTCAGGCTCACGGGCAAGGAAGGGCGGAGCGTGCGACGAATCCAGACTTCGGTGATTGTCGTCGGCGGCGGCCCGGTGGGGCTGGGGCTGGCCGCCTCGCTCGGCAAGGCGGGGATACCATGTGTCGTCCTGGAGCCCAGGAACGAGCCCGCGCCCATCCCCAAGGGGCAGAACCTCACGGCGCGCAGCGTGGAGCACTTCTACTACTGGGGCTGTGCCGATGAGCTGCGCGCGGCCAGCCTGCTCCCCGCGGAGTTCCCGATCGGCGGCATCACGGCGTACGAGAACCTCGCGGGGCCGTACTGGTACGCTCCTGCCGGGCGCGAGACGGTCGCCGACTTCTACTTCCAGCGGCACCAGCGGCTGCCCCAGTACCAGACCGAGTCGGTGCTGCGTGCCCGGGTGCGGTCGCTCGAACCGGTGACCGCGCTGTTCGGCTGGTCCGCCACCGGAGTTCGCCGGTCGGATGACGGGGTGCGCGTGACGGCGCTGCGGGAGCCAGGCGGCGAGCGGTGCGAGGTCGAGGGCGCTTACGTCGTCGGCTGCGACGGCGCGCGCTCGATGGTCCGGGAGCAGGCGGGCATCCCGAGCGCCGGGGCGGACTTCAACCAGCGCATGGTCCTCGCGGTCTTCCGGTCACGCGACCTGAGCGCGCGGCTTGAGCGCTTCCCGCCGCGAACCACGTACCGGGTGCTGCACCCGGAGCTCAAGGGGTACTGGCGGTTCTTCGGGCGGGTCGACCCGGCCGAGACCTGGTTCTTCCACGCGCCCGTGCCCGAGGACACGACAGCCGCCACCCTGGACGCGCACGCGCTGATCGAGCGGGCCACCGGCTTCCCGACGGCGTGCGAGTTCGAGCACGTGGGCTTCTGGGACCTGCGGGTCAACGTGGCGGGCAGCTACCAGCGGGGCCGGGCGTTCATCGCCGGGGACGCGGCCCACAGCCATCCGCCCTACGGTGGTTACGGCCTCAACACCGGGCTGGAGGACGCCGTCAACCTCGGCTGGAAGCTTGCCGCCGTGCTGCGCGGGTGGGGCGGGCCCGCGCTGCTCGACAGCTACACGGCCGAACGGCGGCCGGTCTTCGTCGGCACCGGCCAGGCGATTACCGACGGCATCGCGGACGACCGCGCCTTCCTCGCCCGCTACAGCCCGCAGCGTGAGCGCGCCGAGTTCGAGCACGCCTGGAGCGGCCTGACCTCGGGAGAGACGGCGCCCCCGTCGTACGAGCCGCACTACGAAGGGTCGCCCATCGTGTGGGGGCCTCCGGACGCGGCGTGCGGCGTCCGTGGCAAGCACACCTTCGAGGCGCGGGCCGGCCACCACCTGGCGCCGACCCCCCTGTCCTCCGGCCGCGATGTCTTCGAGGAGCTAGGCCCCGGCTACACCCTGGTCGCGCTGACCGAGGACCGTCAGCCAGGCAGGGCGTTCCAGGCCGCCGCGCAGGAGCTCGGCCTGCCGCTGCGCGTGGTCACTGACACCTTCGAGGAGCCGCGCACGGCCTGCAAGCACCGGCTTATCCTCGTCCGGCCCGACCAGTACGTCGCCTGGACCGGCGACGACGCGCCCGCCAGCGCCCTGGGCGTGCTGCGCCGGGTCGCCGGGAACCTCGCGGCGGACACGTTACCCGGCCACCCGGCCGGGTAACGCCGACCGGGTCACAGCTCCGCGTGCTGCCTTGTCTTGAGGGGAAAAGCCCGGCCTTGAGAGTGCCGACGGCCAGCAGCTCCCGCACGTCTGAGTGGAGGTCACGGTGGCCTCCTTAAACCTGCTCGGCGGCGGCGCTCAGGCCGTGCCCGACCAGGATGGTGGACAGGACGGTGAGCAGGAGGGCGCCGGTGACGGTGCGCCAGTAGTCGCCCCGCCCGCCGAAAACCGATCCGCGGCATGCTCATTGACAAGCTAGGACACTGACCATACTATTCCACGAGATGGAATTACAATCTGAGAGACGGAATCATAAAGCTTGCGCTGCCTCGCCCCGGGGACTAGGCGCTGCGGAGCCGGAAGGACGAGTTCGTGAGCACACTCGATGAAGTCGTGATCGCGCCGCCGGAGCCGGACTTGACGCCGGCGGAGATGATCCAGCGTGCGCGCGCTTTCCAGGCGCGGCTCCGTGACGAGCAGGAGGCAACCGAGCGCCGCGGCACCTACTCGCCGGAGATGCATGACGCCTTCACGCAGGCTGGCTTCTACCGGCTGATGCAGCCGCGTCGCTTCGGCGGTTACGAGTTCGACGTACCTACGCTCTTGAAGGTCACCATCGAGCTAGCGCGCGGGTGCCCGGGCAGTGCCTGGTGCTACTGCCTGGCCGCAGGACATCACATCCAGATGGCCGGGCTCTTTTCAGCGGGCGCTCAGGCTGCGGTGTACGGCACCACGGGGTACTTCGCCGCGCCGCTGCGACCGATTCCCATGGGCACCGCGGAACGGGTCGACGACGGCTGGCGGATCAACGGGGAGTGGAATTACTGCTCTGGAGCTCCGTACTCGACGCATGCGCTCCTCGCCGTGCGCTTCCGGGACGGCGGGACGTCTCATCCGGTCGGCCTGGCGGTGGTTCCCCGTGACCAGTGGACGCCGCTCGACGACTGGCGTGGCACGGTGTTCGGAATGAGCGGCAGCGGATCGAACAGCATCAGGGTCACTGACGCCGTGGTTCCCGATGAGTTCGTAGTATCCGGCTCGCTGCAACAGGTTCCCCAGGGGCCGACCGCGCCCGGCTACCTACTGCACGGCAATCCCATGTACTGCGGCATATCGGAGGGCTTCGGCCCATTGGAGATCGCCGCAGTCCTTGTCGGGTGCGCGCGTGCCGCGATCGACGAGTACGAGCGCATCCTGCGCGAGAAGAAGACCATGGGCCCGAACCCGCAACTCCGCTACACCTCCGCCGAGTACCAGCGCTGGTTCGCGGCGGCGGTGTCGAAGACCGACGCGGCCGAGGACGTCTTGATCCGTAGCGCCGAGCGGTACATGGAATGCTGCCGCGCGGCGGTGGCCGCCGGCCGGGACAGTATCTCCGTCGACGCGGCCCGCATCAACCTCATCACGCACGAGGTGACGTTCGAGCTGGCGTGGGAGGCGGTCGAGCTGCTCTTCCGCACCTCGGGTAGCGGTGAGGGAGCGCGCAACGGCTCCCGCATGCAGCGCTATTACCGCGACTTCTCGATGGCGCGGACGAATGTCAACCCCAAGACTGTCCTTGCCGAGCAAGCCTTTGCCTCCGACTACTTCGGACTCGGGAAAGACAGCATATTGTGAGCCGGCCGCGCCGGCTCCTACAGGGAGAAGGACGAAAATGGTGCAGGTAAAGGTAGCAAAGTCCGTTGCTCTTGCGGCCGACCCGGAGAGCGTGTGGACGTTCATCAGTGACTTCGGCGCGTTCGCCGAATGGCAGCCGCACATCGAGTCAGTCGAGATGCAAGATGGCGGCCGCCGCGAAGTGCGCTTTAAGCGAGGCGACTCGATCCTGGACGAGGTGGTGAGCCGCGACGACGCGGCCAGGACGTACACCTATCGCATCGTTCCGGGCCAGAACACGCCACTCAAGGAGATGGACGCCACCTTCACCGTCCGCGCCGGCGGCGCCGGCTGCGAGGTGGACTACGCCATCACGGTCGTTGTTCCCGATGAGATGGAGCCGCTTGCCCAGGCCGGAATCACCGCCGACATTGACGGCGCCCTCGGCCAGCTCGATGTCAAGTACAACCAGCGCTGACCCGTGAGGGCCGTCCGGACCCCGTGCCCGGACGGCGGCCTTGTTCTCCGCTGACGGCCTCGGTGGCCCGGTCAGGAGCGCCGCGCCGCTAGCGCTTCGCGGACCTGGCCGGGCATGTCGCCGATGGAGGACAGGTGCTGCTCCATCTCACGCGCGAGCGAGAGCATGAGGTTCACGATTTCCCGCTGCCCGGCCGGTTCGGGTGGGAGTTCGCCGACGCAGAGCATGGCCAGGATAGGCAGCCGGTCGGTGCCGAGCACGGGCACCGCAAGGCCGCGGCCGCTCTCGAAGCGCTCGCGGTCATCCACCGCGTAGCCCTGCTCCCTGATCTTCGCGAGTTCACGCTCGAGGTCGGCCGGGTCGACGATCGTGTTCGGCGTGAAGCGGTGCATGGGCTCAACCGCGTAGAGCCTGCGGCGCTCCTCCTCCGGAAGGTAGGCAAGCAGCAACTTGCCATCGGCCATCGCGTGCGCCGGGTGCGACTGCCCGGGCTCGAAGTCGGTCAGCCGCGTCTGAGCGCCGGCGACCCGCGCCAGGTGGACCGTCCGCATGCCCACCAGGGTGGTGAGCAGGGCGTCGTGGCCGGTCCGTTCGACCAGTCGGGCGAGGAAGGTCTTCCCGTCCGCCACGACCGGGTTGGAGACGAGCCCGGTCGCCCCGATGCCCATGATCCGGGTCCCGAGACGGTACTTCGCGGTCCTCGCGTTCTGCTCCACCCAGCCGATGCCGACCAGTGTCGACAGCAGCCGGTGGACGCTGCCCGGAGATAGCTGCACGCGCCCGGCAAGCTCGACGATCCCCATGGGGTATGGGTGCTCGGCAAGCGTGGAGATGACCATGCTGGCGCGTACCACGGCGCGAACCTGCCCGGGATCGCTGGCGGTCCCGCCCGCAAGGTCAGGTGCGGGGGAGCGCTTCATGGCGACGAGACTACAGCCGACCGCAGCCGGTCCCGGTCCTGCTCGCGGATCGCGTGGCCCCGTGGGGCGCACCGCACCAGAACGAACATTGTCATTCCAAAAATATATACCACTAGGTGGAATGACCCAGGGCAGAGTGACCCGGCATCGCGGGCGCCGGCGTACCGGCACCTAGCTGCCTATTGACGACACGAGCCAGGCCGCCTTAACCTAAAACGGAAGAATATTCCATTCTACGGAATAGCTGGAGGTCTGGTTCGTGAACAAGCGCGCCTCTGCTCTCGCCATCGATCCGGCACCGCTCGACCGTCAGCCGATCGCGATTCCGCCGGAACGGTACCGCGCGGTGCTCGGCCACCTCCCGACCGGCGTGACCGTGCTGACGGCCTTCGGCGCGGATGGCCTGGCCGGGATGGCGGCGAACTCGGTGACCTCGCTCTCGCTGGATCCGCCCCTGGTGCTGGTCTGCCCTGCGCGCTCGTCCGTGACCTGGCCTGACATCCGGCAGGCTGGGCGGTTCTGCGTGAACGTGCTGGGGAACCACCACGCAGCCCTCTGCCGCCAGTTCGCCGCCAAGGGCGGCGACCGGTTCAGCGGGGTCTCCTGGCATGAGCGGGCAGGCGGTCCGGGAATCGATGACGCGATCGCCTGGATCGATGTGGAACTCAGCGAAGAACATGACGGCGGCGATCACACGATCGTGGTGGCGCGGGTGCTCTCGCTTGAGGCCGCCGAAGGGCGGCAGCCCCTGGTGTTCTTCCGCGGCCGGTACGGAAACTTCGGCGCCGTGCCGTGAGCGTTCCATGAAGGCCGGAGCCGACGCAACGTTCAGTAACGGGTCTGCCGCTGCCAGCGCAACCCTTGACGTGACGACGATCACTGCCGTATGGTCCGCTTATTCCGCACTGCGGTATATAGTTCCGAAAACTAGATGGCGGTGAACATGCCTGCGAGAAACACGATGAAGAAGGTGGCGCGGTCTGAGACCGGCCGATCTAGTACGAGGCTCGTTGCATCGGTACTGGCAGCGGTGCTGATGGTCGTCCTCGCCGCCTGCAGCTCGTCCGGCTCGTCCGGCTCGAGCCAGACGGCAGCCAGCCCGGTGCAGCAGTCTTCCGGCACCGAGGCCGCCTCGTCGGCGGTCTCCAACTACGTCGCGTACACCAAGGGCAAGACCGGACCTGCTGACGCCAGCGCATCGCCGGTCACCCTCGGCTGGGTGAACCAGCAAGGCGGCGCGCTCGCCTTCCCGGCTGCGACATCGGGTGCGCAGGCGGCGGTGAGCTACATCAACTCCCGTCTCGGCGGGATCGCAGGGCACCCGCTCAAGCTGGATACGTGCTTCGTCGCCTCGGCCGAATCTGAGGGCACCACCTGCGGGCAGCAGCTGGTAAACAATTCCGCCGTCAAGGCCATCCTCTACGGGACGATGATCACCGGGGACCAGTCGCTCCAGGCGGTCAACAACGGCCAGAAGCCGATCCTGATGGGCAACGCGGTCTCGCCTGCCGACGGCTCCGGCAAGAACGTCTACATCTACAACGGGACCCCGAACTCAATTTTCGGCGGTGTCGCGACGTACCTCAGCAATGAGGTGCACGCCAAGCACGTCGCGATCCTGTATCCGCAGACCGCGCAGGCGATCGCCGGCTTGCAGGTGCTGCAGGCCGATCTCCGGTCGTCCGGCATCACCGTGAAGGGTGTCGGTTACGACCCGTCGGCCACCGACCTCACCGCCCCCGCCGTTGCTTCGGGAGCGCAGTCCGCCGATGCTGTCGTGACCCTCTCCAGTACCCCGCCGCTGTGCGTCGCCACCGCGAAGGCGCTGAACTCCCTCGGGGTGAAGGTTCCCATCGTCTCCGCGGGCTCGTTCTGCTTCAGCCAGGCAGTTTCCCAGGGGCTCGGCGGCGACCTGCCGCACTGGGATCAGCTTTCCGTGCAGTCCAACGTAGCCGACAGCTCGCAGCCCGACGTCAAGGCCTACCTCAGCGCCTCCAGCGCGGCAGGCCTGACGGCGAGTGCTCAGATGACCGCGGACGCGGCCCTGTCGTGGTCCCTCGTCATGACCGCCGCCCTTCTGCTGAACGAGGCCGGAGCTAACGCGACGCCTGCTGCGGTCGCTCACGTGGCGAAGTCGTTCACCGGTCCCATGATGCTGGGCAGCCCGAAGGTCGACTGCGGGGCCTACGCCGCAGAGCCGTCCCTGTGCGGGGCCTCAAGCCGGGTTTTCAAGTACGTCGGCGACGGAGCATATACGGCGCAGACAGGCTGGCTTACGCCGACGGGACTGTAGGCCAAGGAGCCGGACGGCGGACAGCGGGCCTGCGGTTCGTGGGACAGCAGAAGATTCCATTCTCAACTTGCGGCGCTGCGGCGGGAGACTGCCCCGGCGCGAAAGGGTGGTTCCGGTGCTTATCGCGTTTATCGGATCGGGGCGGATGGGGCAGGCCCTTGGCCGTCTGCTCGCGGACGCTGGCCATGAGGTAGTCCTGTCGAATTCCCGGGGACCGGCCTCGCTGAGCGAGCTGACGGCTGAGTTCGGGCCCAACGTCTCCGCGGCAGCCGTCGCGGACGCCGTGGCCGGGGCCGATGTCATAGTTCTCGCGACCCCCTGGGGGAAGACTGCCGAAGCGGTGTCGGTGGTCAGTGACTGGAGCGGCAAGATCGTCATCGACACGACGAACAACAGGAAGGGTCCGGGCCCGGAAGGGGTCATCGATATCGGTGACCGCTCATCGAGCGAGATCGTCGCCGGCCTCGTGCCAGGGGCGCGGCTCGTGAAGGCCTTCAACGTCACGGCGATTCCCTTCATGGCAGCGGCGCTCGGCAGGACGCCGGCGGCCGAGAACGCCATCTTCATCGCCGGTGACGACGCCGACGCTAAGGCGGTCGTGTCGAAGCTGATCGCAAGCGTCGGCGGCGAGGCCATCGACACGGGGGACCTCGCGACCGGAGGAAGGCTCCAGGGGACGACCGGCCAGCTCGCCAATCCCATGCGGATGCTCACTCCCGCTGAGGCGCGCACCCTGCTCGACGAGGCGCTCGCCCGCTTAAACACGTCGTAACCTGGCGGTTTAGTTCTTGACACGCGCAGGGCCAAAGCCGTACCGTCCCAAGTATTCCGCATAGTGGTATCTATTTCCATTCTTGCTGCGACATCGACGGGGCGCGGAGGAGCGTGAGATGCAGAACCTATTGCTGTTCGCCTTGCTCGGCTTGGGGTCAGGCGCGCTGATTGCCGGCGTGGCACTCGGCGTGGTCCTGAGCTACCGGGGATCGGGGATCATCAACCTGTCGACCGGCGCGATGGTGATGCTCGCCGGGTACGTGTTCTGGTCCTTTCGCAGCGGCAAGTTCGGGTTCACGCTGCCGACCGTCCCTGCGCTAGCCGCGACCCTGCTCGTCATGGCGCTGGCCGGCATCGCCGTCGAGCTGGTGGCGTTCCGGCCGCTGCGCAGGGCATCGCCGCTCGCCAAACTCGTCGCCTCCCTCGGCGTATTGCTGCTCGTGCAGGCGGTCGTGCTGCTCGCCTACGGGACCTCGCCGCTCAGCAGCCCGGCCGTGCTCCCGGCCAGCACCGTCAGCGTTCTTGGCGTGACCGTCGAGGTGGCGCAGTTCATCCTGGCCGGGGTCGCGGTGGCGATCGCGATCGCGCTCAGCCTGCTGTACCGCTTCACCCGGTTCGGTCTTGCCACCCGCGCCGCCGCCGAGAGCGAGCCCTCGGCGATGCTCGCGGGCCTGTCGCCGCGGCTGCTCGCCATGGTCAACACGGTCCTTGGCACCGTGGTGGCGGGTCTGCTCGGCATACTCGCGGCGTCAGTCGTGGGTATCAACTCCACCACGATGCCGCTGCTGATAATTCCGGCCCTCGCGGCGGCCCTGTTCGCCCGCTTCACGTCTTTCGGCATCGCGGCGGCCGCTGGCCTGCTCATCGGAGCCGCGGAGTCGATACTCTACTTCCTGTCGACACAGAGCTGGTTTCCCAGCCAGAACGGGTCGGCGCTGCCCGGCGTCCAGGAAGTGCTCGAGTTCCTGCTGATCGTCGCGGCCCTGTGGTGGCGGGGTTCGAGCCTGCCCAAGCGCGGGGAGTTCGTTGAACGCTCGCTGCCGCCCGTGCCGCGCCAAGGCGGGCTCGCCCGGCGCGTCGCCGTGCCGTCCATCGCGTGTGCCGCCGCTCTCGTCATCCTGCCCTACGACTTCCGGCAGGCCTTGACAACAGGCCTCATCGCCACGATTCTCTGCCTGTCCTTCGTCGTCGTCACTGGCTACGTGGGGCAGTTGTCCGTCCTGCAGCTCGCGCTCGCCGGCGTGTCCGGATTCACCGTGTCGCACCTGAGCACGGGAGCGGGCATCGGTTTCCCGCTCGCCCCGCTTATCGGTGTCGCGGTAGCGACGATACTCGGCGTACTTGTCGCGGTATCGGCCCTGCGAGTTCGCGGAGTCACCCTGGTGGTGCTTACTCTCGCGGCCGCCGAGGCCATACAGCAGTTCGTCTTCGCGAACTCATCCTGGGGTGGCGGCCAATCGGCCGCCACCGTGCCGCAGCCGACCCTGTTCGGTCTTGACCTCGGCACCCGCGCGGGCTTCAAGGGCCTCGACAACCTGCTGCCCAGCCCTGTCTTCGGATTCTTCGCCCTGGCTGTCGCGGTAGCGCTGTACCTGCTTGTAGCGAACCTGCGGCGCAGTGACCTCGGACGACGGATGCTCGCCGTCAGGTCGAACGAGCGCGCGGCCGCAGCGGCAGGCGTGAATGTCCGGGCCGTGAAGATGACGGCCTTCGGCATCGGGTCAGCGATCGCAGGCGTCGCGGGAGTCCTGTACGCCTACGATTACGGCACCGTCTCCGCGAGCAGCTACGACGTCATGATCTGCCTGGCCCTGGTCGCCAGCATGTATGTCCTCGGTGTCACCATGGTCCAGGGTGCTGTCCTTGGCGGTCTGGGCGCGACCGGCGCGGTCCTGCCGCTGATCATGCAGAAGTGGATCTTCCCAGAGAACAAGATTGGCATTTACCTCCAGCTCTTCGCCGCGACCGGCCTGCTCATTCAGCTCAACATCTTTCCCGAGGGTGTGCTGGCCGCGATGTGGCAGCGGCGCCAGCAGCGGCTCGGGCAGCGCGATCAACGCGGCTCGCCGGCCGGTAACCCGCCAGAACCCGCCTACCAGCCCGCAGTGCGCACCGGCTCGCCCGGTCCGACCGAGACGGCGGTGGGCAGGTGAACGGCAGCGTCCTGGCCACTCGTGACATCACCGTGCGGTACGGCGGGGTCCACGCCCTGACTGACGTCAGTATTGACGTTCAAGCCGGCGAGATGGTCGGGCTCATCGGACCGAACGGCGCTGGCAAGACCACGTTCATCGACGCGGTGACCGGCTTTGCGAAGTGCCGGGGGCACGTCGAGCTGGGCGGGAAGAACATAAGCAACCTGAAACCGCACGCTCGTGCCTGCCGCGGCCTGGCCCGGACCTGGCAGACGGTCGAACTCTTCGACGACCTCACCGTCGGCGAGAATCTGGCCGTCGCGGCCGGCCGCCCGTCCATCCGCCGCGCGGTAATCGAGGCGTTCCGTAACGGCGATCGCACGCTTCCGCCAGTGAAGGAAGCGCTGACCATGCTCGGCATAGCGGAGTTCGCGGACGCGATGCCCGGGCAGCTCTCCGAGGGGCAGCGCAAGCTCGTGGGGGTCGCCCGGGCAGTCGCCGCCGCTCCGACCATCCTCTGCCTTGACGAGCCCGCCGCCGGCCTCGACACCAGCGAGAGCGCCCTGCTCGCGGCCCGGCTACGCCCGCTGGCCGACCGTGGCATCCCGATGCTCCTCATCGACCACGACATGGGCTTTGTATTCAGCATCTGTGACCGGATCTACGTACTCGAGTTCGGGAGGATCATCGCCTGCGGAACGCCGCAGGAGGTCCGCAGGGATCAGCGCGTCGTCAAGGCCTACCTAGGCGAATCCGGGGCCACGATCGACCTTGAGCCGGGGCGGTGACGCAGTGAACGCGGTGCTGCAGCTAGACCAGCTGACCGCCGGCTATGACCGCGCCGCCGTCGTCAGGAATGTCAGCCTGGCTGTCTCCCGCGGCGAGGTGGTGGCGCTGCTCGGCCCGAACGGGGCGGGCAAGACCACGACGCTGAAGACTATCTCCGGACTCGTCAGGTCCATGGCCGGCGTGATCACTCTCGCTGGCGAGGATCTCTCCGCCGCCCAGCCGAATGAGCGGGCAAGGAAAGGGATCGCTCACGTGCCCGAGGGCCGCGGCCTGTTCTCCGGCCTCTCCGTGGCCGACCACTTCCGCCTCGGCCACCGCGGCGAGCGGCTAGACGAGGACGTCGCCTATGAGTATTTTCCCGCCCTCAGGAAACTGGCCAGCCGGCCAGCCGGCGTGCTTTCCGGTGGCGAGCAGCAGATGCTCGCCGTTGGCCGGGCACTGGCGCGGAAGCCGCGGCTGCTGCTGCTCGATGAGCTCAGCATGGGGCTGGCGCCGGTGATCGTCGAGCAGCTCATGCCGGTCATCCGCTCCTATGCCGACCAGTCTGGCTGCGGCGTGCTGCTGGTCGAACAGCATGTCCACCTCGCCTTGGGCATCGCCGACCGCGCCTACGTCATGGTGCAGGGCGAGATAAGGATCGCTGGCGACGCGGCGGACCTGCGCGCCGACCGGACTCTCATCGCGGCCAGTTACCTGGGTCAGCACGCCGGGGACGTCGCGGCCGGCGGTCCGCCTGCCGCACCGCCGGTTCACCCCTAATCGGGCACGTCGCCGTAGGTATGGAAGCGGCGGGCCGGGTCGTGCTCACGGCGAAGGACTTCGAGGCGCTCTCGGTTAGGCCCGGCCATGAAGGGCGCGCTACGACGAGCCAGGTTCTCGTCGGCGAGCTGAATGCCGCTCGAGAGCGGCGCCAGGTCGGTGATCCCCCGCAGTACCCAGTCCGTCACCGTCGTCTCGTCGGCCGGATCGCTCCAGAGGCCGTACATCGCGATGTAGGTCTCGTCCTCGAGCGAGTACGCCATGTCGGCCCGGGTGAGCTTGGGCGACCAGTTCATCCAGATGAAGTGCGCCGGGGGCTCAGGAAGGCTCTCGAGCACCCGGTTCAGGCCGGGCAGGAGTTCGTCGGCGGAGGCGTGGGTCCACATGTTGTCGACGACGTGGAAGTGGTCGAGCGGGTAGTTCGACATCGTCTCCGCGGTCAGCGTCTGCAGCGGCATCTGCTCGAACGGCGTGAAGAGCCGCGCGCCTTCCGGGCGGGTCTCGAGGAAGGAGAGGTCGCCGACGGCCTGCTGCTCGCTGTCGCCGAAGACGGCGACGATCAGCAAGATGCCGGGCTCGCCGGTGATGGGCAGGCAGCGCGAGACCACGAACATCAGCTCCACGGTGGCCGGCACGTCGGGACCCACGCGGTGGACCCAGCGGAGGACCTCCGCGAACGAGGCGAGGGGGTAGACACCGAGGCGGGCTCCGATCACCCGCGGGCGGTGGTACAGCCGCAGGTGGAACCGGGTGACCACGCCGAAGAACCCGGGACCGGCGCCGCGCGCGGCCCAGTAGACGTCGGAGTTCTGCTCGGGGCTCGCGCGGCGAAGCTCTCCCTGGCCGTCCACGTAGTCGATAGCGAGCACGCTCTCGCATGCGATGCCCAGCGCGCGCGAGTTCCAGCCGAACCCGCCCTGGAGGAGGTAGCCGCCAAGCCCGACGCCCTGGCAGTGCCCGACGGGAAAGAAGAGTTCTCGCTCGGCGAGCAGGTCGTCGAGCTCGTTGCTCCGGCAACCCGGGCCGACCGCGGCGACCATCGCGTCCTCGTCGATCTCCACCTGGTTCAGCTGCGCCAGGTCCAGGAGCATGCCGCCCTCGCGCACGTGGTTGCACGACCAGCTGTGCCCGCCGGAGCGGATGCCCACCTGCCAGCCGTTCGCTGCCGCCATGCGGACCGCGGCGACGACCTCCTCCGCCGAGGTGGCCGAGGCGATCACCTCGGGGTAGCGGTCTGGCAGGTGCCGGTTGCGGCACGTCGCCCGGCGCGCCTGATCGTAACCGGGATGCCCGCGTCGAATGACCGCACCGCGGGTGGGCGTCGTCGTCATCAGTTCTTTCCTTTCGCGGCTTCTCCGTGCGGATGCCCGGCACGGGGCGCGGGGCGGGTGACCAGCCGTGCCCGCTCGGGAAGCGTGACGATGATATATGTGATCACAGTAGTTCACGCTATCGCAATCTCACCTCAAGGTCTTGGCATTTCTTGCATGCCGTGCAAAACTGCATACCGTGCTAGTTAACCCGCCCGCGGAGGGCCTGCGCTCCCGCAAGAAGGCGGAAACCCGGCGTGCGATCGAGCAGGCCGCGCTTCGCGTCGCAATCGAACAGGGGTATGCGGCGACGACGGCGCCCGCGATCGCGGAGGAGGCCAACGTGTCGCTGCGCACCTTCTTCAACTACTTCCCGCAGCGCGACCAGGCGATCTGCGGTCCGACCATCGAGTTGCGGGACCCGGCGCTCGTCGCCCGGCAGCTCGCCGAGGCACCGACCGTCCTGCAGGGCGTGCTTGATGCCTTCGACGCGTGCGCGCCAGCGCTCGACGGTCCTTCAGGGGCGGAGCGTCGCGAGCTCATCCAGTCGACCCCTGAGCTGCTGCACCTGCACCACTCGGCTATCGACCGCTTCGAGCGCGAGCTGACCGCCCTGGTCAACGCTGAGTTCCGCGCGCGCCCAGGACGCCGTCGGCTCGGCGACGAGGTCTCGCCGGGGGAGGAGGCGCGCTTGATGGTCACCACGATCGGCGGCGTCATGCGCTTCGGAATGCAGGGCTGGCTCGCGGAGCCCCGGGACACGGCGGTGTCGAGACGGGAGGCCATCGCGCACGTGACGAATCAACTGGCACTGCTTCTCCACGAGGAGAGATGAGACGTGAGCGCCACTGCTGGCCCAGGCCCGTCGGGGCGTAAACCACACTCGATGAAAGACGAGGCTGTCATGGAGACGCAGACCACCAGGAGCAACCCGACCGTCGCGATCTCGGGTGGCGGGCCCGTCGGGATGGCCCTGGCCATCGACCTGGCGTTGCGGGGAGTTGCCGTCGTCGTCTTCGAGCGCAGGTCGGAGGGCGCGCGGAACCTCGCGCGCGCCAATATGACCAATGTCCGCTCGATGGAGCACTTCCGCCGGTGGGGGATAGCCGACGCGCTGCGGGACAACGACCCCGTGAGCCCGCTGATCAAGCGCGATATCGCCTTCGTGACCCGGCTGACTGGGCACGAGATCCAGCGGTTCGCCAACGCGTACGAGTGGTCCGAGCGGCTGCCCATCGCCGCGGAGGTCGCCGAGTGGGCTCCCAACGAGGCGATCGAGAAGACCCTGCACGACCGGATCATGACGCTGCCGTTGATCGACCTCCGGCTCGAGAGCGAGGTCGAGTCGTTCTGCCAGGACGACGATGGAGTCACGATCGAGGTCAACACGCCCGCGGGGCGCCAGACCGTCATTGCCGAGTACCTCGTGGTAGCCGAGGGAAGCCGCAGCAAGCTGCGTAACGAGGTTCTCAACGTCCGGATGGAGGGCAAGCCAGACTTGGCGCGCAGCTTCCTCTGGCACATCAAGGCGCCGCGGCTGGCCGACCTCTGGAGGGCCACCCCGATGGCCTCGATGCTGCTCTTCTACAACGAGGACCGCGCGGGCGACAGCCTCGTGCCGCAGTCGGGCACCGACCACTGGGCCTACTTCTGCTCACCGCTCCCCGACCACGTCGACGGGGACGACTGGGACACCTGCCGCAAGATGCTCTTCCGCGCGATCGGCGAGGAGTTCGATGTCGAGCCGCTCGACGGCGGCGAGTTCATGACGCACTCGATGCAGGCACCCCGCTACGACTTCGGACGGGTCGCGCTCATCGGCGACTCGGCGCACCTGGTCTCCCCCATGGGGGGCTTCGGTATGAACATCGGGATCGGGGACGCGGCGGACCTCGGCTGGAAGCTGGCCGCGCTCATCGAGGGCTGGGGCGGCCCCATGCTGCTGCCGAGCTACAGTATCGAGCGGGGTGAAGCGGCGCGGTTCATCCTCGAGGGCTGCGAGCGCAACCAGGCGGTGGGTGCCGCGGAGCTGGTGCGCGAGGGTGTTGAGGCCGACGGTCCTGACGGAGACGCGGTCCGGGCCCTGGTGGCCCAGGACATCGAGACCCAGAAGTCCCGTCAGTTCAAGCGCATGGGCGGACAGCTAGGTTACCGCTACTCATCCTCGCCCATCATCGCCCGCGAGCGCACGCAGCCGCCGCCGCCGTCGTTCGAGGACTACGTGCCCTCTGCCGCACCGGGCAACCGCGCACCGCACCACTGGCTGGCGGACGGGTCCTCGCTGTACGACCACCTCGGGTGGGGCTTCACGCTCCTCGCGCTCGGCAACGCGGACACGGCCACGGCCGTCGCGGCGGCCGCGGGCCGCGGTTTCCCGCTGCAGGTGCTGACCCCGGCGGAGCCCGACCGGACGGCACTTGCCGATCTCTACGGCAGCGCCCTCACCTTGATCCGCTCCGACCACCACGTCGCGTGGCGCGGTGACCAGCTGCCGGACGACATCCAGGGTCTGCTCGACGTCGTCACGGGGTTCTCTGGCTGGCGCGCGCGGGCGTCCTGACTCCCAGCTCGAGAACGCAAACGTTCTCCCGCCACGAATGAAAAGGAGATTCCCATGCCCAAGGTCACCGGACTGGGTCACGTCGGTCTGTACGTTCGCGAGCTGGAGGTCATGAAGGAGTTCTACTCCGACTTCCTTGGCCTGACGGTCACCGACCGCGACGAGCGGCGCGTCTTCCTCAGCGCACGGCCGCAGGAAGAGCACCATGAAGTGCTGCTGGCCAAGAACGACGAGCACCACACGGACCCACAGCAGCTCTCGTTCCCGGTCGCGACCCTCGCCGACCTGCGCGAGTTCTACGCCCAGATCGTGGCGCGCAAGTACCACATCGACCACGTCAACAACCACGGGAACGCGTTCGGCTGCTACTTCCACGACCCCGAGGGAAACCGCGTCGAGGTGTACTGGCACACCGGCCTCGACTGGCCGCAGCCGTACGGCGTGCCCGTCGACCTGTCCCTGCCGGAGGAAGACCTCATGGACATCCTCGAGAAGATGAAGGCGTCCCGCTGACGGACGCAAGGAAGGCGAGCCGGTGAAAGAAGGCATGCTCGCCGAGATGGTCGGGTTTACCGGCCACCTCGGGGACGTGATCGAGGGCTACTACGCGCGGCCGGTGACGGCCGAGCCCGCTCCGGGCGTCGTGGTGCTCCACCACGCGCCCGGCCTGGACCCGTGGAGCAAGGAGGTCGTGCGGAGGTTCGCGTTCGCCGGCTACGCCACGGTCGCGCCGCATCTCTACCACCGGCGAGGCCCGGGCGACTGGGCCGATGTCGCTGCCGCGGCGCGGGCTGACGGCCTGGCGAGGGCGATGCCGAACGATCAGGTGTCGGGTGACATCGCCGGAGCGGCGGCGTACCTGCGGGCACAGCCAGGCGCCAACGGCAAGGTCGGTGTCATCGGCTTCTGCTCTGGCGGGCGGCAGGCCTTCCTGGCGGCCTGCGACGTGCCGACCCTGGACGCGGCGGTGGACTGCTGGGGAGGGACCGTCCTTCCCCGGCGGCCCGATCCGGCGGGCTGGCGTCCGCCGGGAAAGGGCGTGATCCACCGGGCCGTCGACATGTCCATGCCCCTGCTCGGGATCTTCGGCAACGACGACTCCAACCCGGATCCGGCCGAGGTCGACGAGATCGAGCGCGTTCTCACCGAACTCGGGAAGTCGTTCGAGTTCCACCGGTACGACGGCGCTGGGCACGCGTTCTTCTGCCACGACAAGCCGAACTACCGGCAAGAGCAGGCCGTGGACGGCTGGGCCAAGGTATTCGCCTTCTTCGAGACCCACCTGCGAGAGGAAAATCGCGATGTGCACCTGGATCACTAACAAGGTCCCGATATCGGGCAGCGCGCGGGGCGTCCCCCAGTGGATCTCCGTGACCGGAGCCAACGTGTCCTACGACCACCCCGCGCAAGCGCCCTTCGACCACGCCGTCCTCATCGACTTCGTGAACCCGTCGGACGGGGTGGGCGCCCGGGTCGCGGTCGAGCTCAGCGCCACCGCCGCGCTGGCACTGGTGCGGGCACTGGAACAGGCCCTCGCCAGCCCCGAAGCGATCCGTGACCTGCACGACCAGTCCACTCGGGCCGCGGCCGAGGTCGCTTCCCGTGGCTGAGGAGCCGACGGCCCCGGTTGCCGTCGTCACCGGGGGAGCGGGTTTCATCGGCTCAGCGATCGTGGCGGCGCTCGAGGCCGCTGGCCACCGCGTCGTGGTCTTCGACCGCCAGGGCGAGCGCCCGATCGACCTCGCAGATGAGAAGATGCTGCGTTCGAGGGCGCGCGAGGTGGTGGCCGAGTTCGGACGGTGCGACGTCCTGGTGCACGCCGGGGTCTCGTTCGAGCGGGCGGCGCTGCCGGACCTCGACGGCGAGGTGCTGCGCCGGACGATGGCGGTGAACGTGGAGTCGGTGCTGTGGCTGCTGCAAGAGCTCGTTCCCTCGATGACCGCACGCGGGTTTGGCCGCATCGTGCTCATCGGCTCCGACACCTTCTTCGATCCGCCGCCGGTGCCCGACATGCTCCCGTACGTGATGGCCAAGGGCGCGCTCATCGGCGCCGCCCGGTCGCTGGCGCGAGCCCTGGGCGGCGCGGGGATCACGGTGAACTGCGTCGCGCCGGGTTTGACCCCGCCGCCCAACGGCATGGGACCGGTCCCCGCCGAGAGCGTGCTTCCGCGCCAGTGCCTGCCGCGCAGCCTCGTCCCCGACGACGTCGCCCACACGGTGGCGTTCCTGTGCCGGCCCGAGGCTGGGGCCCTGTCCGGGCAGACGCTATGCCCCGACGGGGGGCTCGTACTGCGATGACGGCCTTCGTTTAGGGAGCACGCCCCATGGACAAGCTCGTCGCCTCGCCGGCGGAGGCGGTAGCCGATATCGCCGACGGCGCCAGCATCGCGGTGGGTGGCTTCGGTGCCGCCGGAGTGCCTTGGGCGCTCGTGGCCGCCCTGTATCGGCAGGGCGCCCGCCACCTGCGGGTCGTGACCAATAACTGCGGCCTGGGCGGTGCCGGCCTGGCCGTCCTGCTGCGCGAGGGCCGCATCGATCACGTCACGGCCTCCTACATCGGGACGAACGAGGTGTTCGCCCGGCACTACCTCGCCGGCTCGATCGAGCTTGAGCTCACTCCGCAGGGCACTCTCGCCGAGCGGCTGCGCGCCGGCGGCGCCGGCATCGCCGCGTTCTTCACCCCCACCGGCGTCGGCACGATGGTCGCCGAGGGCGGACTGCCGCTGCGCTACGGGCCGGGCGGTGAGGTGCTGCTCGCGTCGCCCCCCAAGGAGGTGCGGCGCTTCCGGGTCCGTGACCTGGACCGCGACTTCGTGCTCGAGGAAGCGATCGTCACCGACTACGCCTTCGTCCGGGCGGCGGTGGCCGATCGCCACGGCAACGCGGTGTTCCACGCGGCTGCGCGCAACTTCAACCCTGACGTGGCGATGGCCGGCCGTACCACGATCCTCGAGGCCGCCCGGGTCGTGGAGGTCGGCGAGCTCGAGCCGGACGCGGTCCACCTCCCCGGGGTGTTCGTGCAACGGATCGTGCACGTGGCCGAGGGAGTGCCAGCGTGACCGGCGGATGGTCGCGCGACCGGATCGCCGCCCGCGCGGGGCTCGAGCTCCGTGACGGGGAGTGCGTCAACCTCGGGATCGGGTTGCCGACGCTCGTGACCGGGCACCTGCCGCCCGGTGTCGACGTCGTCGTGCACACCGAGAACGGTATCCTCGGCGCCGGACCCGCGCCCGGTCAGGACCGCGTCGATCCCGACCTCATTGACGCGGGTACCCAGCCGGTCACGGTGCTGCCTGGCGCGTCGTTCTTCAGCTCGTCGTTGTCGTTCGCGATGATCCGCGGTGGCCACGTCGATACCACGATCCTCGGGGCGATGGAGGTCTCGGCCCGGGGCGACCTGGCCAACTGGGTGGTGCCCGGGCATCTCATCCGCGGGATCGGCGGCGCGATGGACCTGGTCGCCGGGGCCGGTCGCGTCCTCGTCCTGACCGAGCATGTCGGGCGCGACGGGGCACCGAAGCTGGTCGCTGAGTGCTCGCTGCCGCTCACGGGCCGGGCATGCGTTGACCGGGTGATCACCAACCTCGCGGTGCTTGACGTCGGGCCCGACGGCTTCGCCTTGGTCGAGCTGGCCCCGGGAGTCTCCGTTGAGCAGGTGCTGGAGCAGACCGCTGCGCCGGTCGTCGTCAAGGTCGGTGCCGTGCGCGGGGGGACGCGCACGCGCACTGCGTGCGTAACGAGGAAGGTGTAATCGGGTGCGGGTGCTGCGAGTCCGTGAGGCGGACGGGAACCTGGAGGTCGGGTCAGGATTCCTGCCCTACCGGGATGCCAGGGACAAGGGCCCGTCCGACGTCATCCCGGCGACGGCGTTCTGGCTGGCCCGGCTCCGGCCCGAGGAGGCACCGGACCTGGCCGGCCAAGGAGCCCAGCTCATGGTGGTGCTCTCGGGTGAGCTGCAGGTGACGCCGCGCGGGCACGCCCCGGTGGCGCTCGGTGCGGGGGACGTGCTCGCGGTCGAGGTGAGCACCAGCGACGCGGTGGAGTGCTCGTGGCCGGCCGAGGCGTGGCTCATGTTCGTGCTGACGCCGGGGTGGCTGCCAGAACCCGGCGACAACGGGGCGCGGCCCGACCCCCTCCGCCGCCCCGGGAGGCCGCTGCTCACCTGGATCTACGACGACGGGGGCGCCTCGCGCTCGGAGCCGTTGCGCTGGCCGACGCGGATGCTCCCGATTCCGCCGGCGGGCTCGTGGGTGCCGTCGCGCGGCGCCTTCGTGACCCGCCGCGACTACGGTGACGGCGCGTACGCCGCCGGCGTCTGGCACAACGGCCCGCGGCCGCAGCTGGGGATCACCCTCAACGGGCGCGCCGAGAACGAGACCGGAGACCGGACGGTGACCCGTCCGTATGCTGGCGACATTGCCTTCATCGACGACGTCACGGGCACCGGTCACGTCACTCGTGGCCGGGGCGACCGGTGGATGCTGTTCGTCACCGTCGCTCCAGGACACCTCGTCCTGCAGCCGGAGCGCTGACCTGACTCTCGCCGGCGTGCTACGCCTCGTCGGCCAGCGGCGTCGCCTCGCCCTCGCCCCTGGCCAGCCTCTCGATGACGGTCATGACGATGGTCTGGGTGTGGACGAGGTGCTGGGTGATCGCTACGGAGGCAGTCTTCGGGTCACCCGTGCGGAGCGCCATCAGGAGGTCCGCGTGCGCCTTGTCGCGTCGTGCGGGCTCCTTCGGGTCGGCCGCCACCCGGTTGAACGCGTAGCGGACGTACCGCTCCGAGGCGTGCCACAGCATCTCCAGGACCCGTTCGTCCCACGGCGTTGCTGCCGGTCGCAGCATCGCGACGTGGAGGGCGTGGTGTGCCTGGTGCCTCTCGTCCCCGTCGCGGGCGCTCGCGTGCGCCTCCTGGAGTGCCGTCAGGCGCTCGAAGTCATCCGGCGTGAGCAGGGTGCACGCACGTGCGGCGAGCTCGGGCTCGATGGCCAGGCGCAGCCGGTACAGGTCGCGGAACTCCTGCGGTTCCATCGGGGCGACCATCGCGCTCTTCGCTCGACGGGTGACCACGAGCCCCTCGGCCTCGAGTCGCCGCAGTGCCTCGCGAACCGGGATGAGGCTGACGCCCAGTTGGTCAGCGGTCTTGCGCAGGGAAAACTCCTGTGCCGGCCGGAGGTCTCCCGACAGGATCGAGCGCCTGATCTCCAAGGTGACCTGATCGACCACCGAGACGACGTCCAGGGACCGCACGAAACCGACCTGATCCATTCAGCCTCCATCGGAATCCGCAGCCGCCGAGGGGCTGTCCTTACGGCCGCGCTCTCCGGGCGGGACGGCACTTCGCTAATCATAGCATGTGATATGTGATAACATCACGATCCACGCAACCCACACCGGGTCGCGCGCTGCGGTGCCGTGTCACGCGGTGCCGCGAGCGGCCGGCTGAGGGCGACGTCGCGTCACGCTCGGGCTGACGGAGTGAGCGAAGGGTCAAAGGAATGAAGCTGCTGTTCTTCAACGACTACCGGCTCGGCGTTGCGCTTGACGACTCTGTCGTCGACGTGACGGAGGCCGTGGCGGACCTACCACAGGCGACGCCACAGGAGCTGATGACCGCGGTCATTGTGGGCTGGGACGGCCTGCGGTCGCGACTGCAGGCCGCGGCGGAGGCGGGTGCCGGCGTGCCGCTCGACGCGGTCCAGGTGCGGCCGCCGGTGCCTGCCCCGGTGAACATCGACTGCATGGCGCGCAACTACATGGAGGACGGCTCCCTGTCGGAGAAGCCGCCCATCAACGGGTTCCACAAGACGCCGAGTTCGATCGTGGGCCACGGTGACACGATGGTCTTGCCCGACATCCCGGCCACCATCTTCGAGGGCGAGGCCGAGCTAGGCGTGATCATCGGGCGCCGCGGCAAGGACATCGGGGTCAGCGAGGCGATGCGGTACGTCTTCGGCTACACCAACCTCATCGACGGCTCGGCGCGCGGCATCCCGCCGCGCGAGAACGCCTTCTACCAGATGAAGTCGCGCGATACCTTCTGCCCGATCGGGCCCTTCCTGGTGACCGCCGACGAGGTCCCCGAGCCGCAGAACATGCCCGTCCGCCTGTGGAACAGCGGCGTCCTCATGCAGTCGTTCAACACGCTCGACATGGCGTACGACATCGCCGAGAGCATCGCCTTCGTCTCCTCGGTGCACACCCTGCAGCCCGGTGACATCCTCGCGACCGGCACGAATCACCGCGGCCTGCACCCGTTCATGGACGGGGACGTGGTCGAGCTTGAGGTCGGCAACCTCGGCCGGCTGCGGATCCTGGTGCGCGACGACCTGCGGCGCACGTGGAAGCGCGAATCCCGGCACGACCGCGCGCTCGCGGGCCTGAAGGGGACGACCCCTCAGCTGACCGGGAAGTACGCCGCGGGATCGTAACCGACGTGGCACGCCCGGTGCCATGCCCGGGATGCAGTGGACCCGTCGTCGTCGCGACCGGCGGGTCCGCTGCGTCTCACGGGCCGATTTGGGCTGTTCTCCCTGGTCCCATCCTTGCTCGTGGCCGCGGCCCGAGGCCGCGCAGCAGACAATCAGTGTTATAACATATCTTTCTATTAAGTATTGCAGATCCCTGTTTCGGCTGCTAGCGTCGCGCACTGGAGTCCAAGCGACGTACTTCATGTTTTGGGGGTTCTGATGAAAGCGAAGTCAGTCGGTACGGCGAAGGGGGTCGTCACGTCCGCGCTGGCAGGTGCGCTCTGTCTCGGCGCGGCGGCGTGCTCGAGCGGAAGCAGCCCCACGTCCACCCCGGGCACGTCCGCCTCGGCCACGTCCGCCTCGACGGCATCGAGCGGCAGCTCATCGGTGGTGTGGACCACCGCACCGTCGGGTTACGCGGCGGCGGGCGGTACGGAGCTCCCTGGCTCCTACCCGACACCGGCCAAGGCCCCGGGCAATGGCTGCAAAATCGGGTACATCGACCCGAGCGGCGCCATCCCCGGCATCAAGGCAGAGATCCAGGGCGTCACCAATGCCGCCGCCAAGTACGGCTGCACGGTGGTGTCCAAGGACGGGCAGCTCAATCCCCAGGTCCAGGTGACCGGGATGCAATCCCTGCTCGCCGAGGGGGTGGCGGCCATCATCGTGAACCCGCTCGTCGTCGCGGCGCTCGCCGCGCCGATCGCAGAGGCGAACCAGAAGCATATCCCCGTGATCATCGAGGATTCGCCGGCTAGCCCTACCGCGGCCAACGTGGCGGGCACGGTGACCGACTTCCTCCAGTCCCGCGATGTCACCGCCTACGCGGCCGCGAAGGCGATCGCCGACGCCAAGCCCGGAGCACAGGTCGGCCTGCTGTACCCGGCGTTCCAGGCAGGAAACCTCCAGTACCAGGTGCAGCGGTTCCAGTACTGGGCGCAGAAGCTCGGCCTCCATGTCGCGGGCACAGGGAACTCGTCCGCCGACAACCCGAGCGCGGCCTCGCAGGCGGCCAGTGCGCTGCTTCAGAAGCACCGGAACATCCAGGCGATCATGACCTATAACGACACCGCCGCGGAGTCCGCCGCCACGGCTGCCCGCTCCCTGGGCATGAACAACGTCCTGGTCACCGGGATCGACGGTGAGTCGGGGGTGACGGGCCTGATCTCCCAGGGCCGCGTCCTGATGACGTGGGCCTACGACAACACGCACAACGGCGAGGAACTGGGCACGGCCGCGATCGACGCCGCCGAAGGCGTCAAGATCCCGGCCAAGGTGTCCGCGCCTGGCGCGATCATCAACAAGTCCAACGTGTCGTCGTATCAGCCTCAGGCCTGATCCCCGTGCTCCTGTTCCCGGAGGAGGTAACGACGACCGCGCGCGCACAAGCCGCCCGACGACTGTGGAAGTCGAGTCGCCACCTAGTGCCGGTGATCACCCTGCTCGTCGTGATCGTGGTCATCTTCTCCGCGACGACACCGTACTTCTTCACCACGAGCAACCTCATCATCCTGCTGACGAGCAACACCGCGCTCTGGGTGGTCGCCATCGGCATGACCGCGGTCATGGTCTCTGGCGCCGTCGACCTCTCCACCGGGGCACTCGTGGCCTTCCTCGCCATCTTGTTCGCGCGGCTCCTCGACGCGCACCTGCCGGGGATCGCGGCTCTCGTCCTGACGGTTCTCGGCGGCGCGGCGATCGGCGGCCTGGTTAACGGCTTGCTCATCGGACGACTGCACCTCTCGTTCCTCTTGGTGACCTTGGCGTCGCTGACCGCGTTCACCGGCTTCGTTAACCTCTGGTCAAACACGCAGTCCATCCCGGTCGCGTCGGCGGTGACCGACAACATCGCGTTCGGCCACCTCCTGGGGATGAACACGTCCATTCTCATCATGGTTGCCGCCCTGGTCGTGGCGCTGTTCGTGCAAACCCGCACGTATTTCGGACGCGACATCTACGCTGTCGGCGGCAACCCGGTGGCGGCCAGGCTGGCGGGCATCAGCGGCGCGCGGACCACGGTGGCCGTCTTCGCCATCTCCGGCGGTGCGGCCGCGCTGGCCGCCGTGGTCGAAATCGGCCGGTCAAGCGCGGCGAGTCCCACGGTCGACAACAGCCTGCCGCTGCAAGCCATCGCGTGCGTGCTGCTCGGCGGGGCCAGCATCGCCGGCGGCTCAGGCGGCGTGGGTGGAACGGCCCTCGGCGTGCTGTTCCTCGCGACCCTCGGCAACGGGCTGAGCCTCTCCGACCTCTCGAGCTACTGGCAGGGCGTCGTCACCGGGGTGATCCTCGTTGGCGCGGTGCTGCTGAACAGGGTCTCAGACGGAGGCCTGGAGCGTAGCCTCGCGTTCCTCCGGCGAGGCACAGCGTCTGCGGCGAGTCCGGATCCAGAGCGATGACGGCCGCCGCCTCCGCCGACGGCGGACCAGCGCTGCTGCGGATGCGCGACCTCGCGAAGCGCTTCGGTGGCGTGCGCGCCCTGCGGGGGGCGCACCTGACCATCCCTTCCGCCGGCGTGGTGCACGGTCTGATCGGCGAGAACGGATCGGGGAAGTCAACCCTGCTCGGCATACTCTCCGGACAGCTCACCCCTGACTCCGGCGAGATCGTGCTCGACGGGCAGGGCGTTGCCCTGTCGTCGCCGACCAGGGCGCTGGGCCACGGCATCGCGATGGTGTCGCAGGAAATGGCCAACGCGCCGCATCTCACCGTGGCCGAGAACGTGCTGATGGGGCGCAGGCTCATCCGCTCCCGGTGGGGCATCAACTGGGGCCAGAGCCGGGAGCGCGCGGCGGCGGTCCTCGATCGCCTGGGCGTCAATCTGGATGTTGACCTCCTCGTCCGAGACCTCCGTCCTGACCAGCGCCAGATGGTGGAGATCGCGCGTGCGCTGTCGATGGACACCCGCATCCTTATCCTGGACGAGCCGACTAGCTCGCTGGACAACCACGAGGCCGCGGCGCTCTTCGAGGTGATGCACACGCTCAAGCGCCAGGGGGTATCCGTCGTCTTCGTCTCGCACCGGCTCGATGAACTCTTCGCGATATCCGAGAGCATCACCGTGCTCCGCGATGGGCAGACCGTCGCCGAAGGGCCGCTCGCTCAGTTCACGCCGGACTCCGTCATCGCCGCCATGGCCGGTCCGCGCAGCGCGGCGGCCTCGCCGGTGCACGCTGGCTGGTCTGCGCGAGCCGAGCGCCCGGCCGCCCTCGTCGTCGAGGAGCTGAGCTCGCCCCGCGCCCTGAACCGTGTGTCGCTGTCACTGCGGCCGGGCGAGATCCTTGGGCTCGCCGGGCAACTCGGGTCGGGGCGGAGCGAGCTGCTCGAATGCATCTTCGGCTCACGCGCGGTGTCATCGGGGACAATCACGATGAACGGCGAACCGCACCGGCCGTCGACGCCACGGTCCGCCATCCGGGCCGGGCTCGCCTTCGTTCCGCCCGACCGCAAGGGACAAGGGCTGGTGGTCTCTGGGTCCATCCGGTCCAACCTGATGTCGGTGGCCACGCACGGCAAGCACCGCCTCGCGACTCCCGCGACGCGCGCGGAGGACAAGGTCATCGCCGAGATGGTGGCGCGGATGAGGATCCGCCTGCACGACGTCGAGGATCCGGTCAGCACGCTGAGCGGCGGCAACCAGCAGAAGGTCGCCATCGGCAAGTGGCTCGCCTCCGGTCCGCAGGTGATCATGCTGGACGAGCCGACCCGAGGGGTCGACGTCGCCGCCAAGGCCGAGGTGCACGCGTTGCTCCGCGGGGCGGCGGCGCAGGGTGCGGCGCTCTTGATCAGCTCCAGCGAGCTTTCCGAGCTGCTTGGCCTGTGCGATCGCATCGTGGTCATGGTGCAGGGACGCGTGGTCGACGAGGCAGATACCAGCACCAATCCCAACGAAGAGACGCTGATCCGTCGGATGACCATGACCCCGAAGGTCACCTGAAGGTCCGGATCAACCAGCCCCGCCCGGCCATCCAGGGTGGGCGCTGGCCATCATGCCGGCCAGGTCCTCGGGATTGATGAACGACGGCGGCGGGGGCGGGCCCCAGCTGTAGAGGGCGCGCGAGTCGGTCCAGTCCCCGGCCTTCCACAATGCGTCGTCCAGGATGCAGTCCATGTCGGAGTAGTACTCGCAGAAGTTGCCGGCCGGGTCCTTGAAGTACCAGAAGAAGTTGGAGCCGACGTGATGCCTGCCCAGGCCCCACACGTGCCGGCCAGGATCCTTGCCAAGCAGCGCCGTGGCGCCGCGGCCGATCTCGTCGACGTCCTCCACCTGCCAGGACGTGTGGTGGAGCATGGTGACGGGTGAGCGCTGGATCATGACGTTGTGGTGGTCGGTAGAGCACCGCATGAAGGCGGCCACGCCTGGGATGCGGTCGCTCACCTTGAAGCCGATGCCCTCGGTGAAGAACCGGTGGCTAGATTCCTGGTCGGTCGATCCGATGACGACGTGGCCGAGCTTGCGCGGCCGGACCGGCCCTTCCCGGAGAACACCGGGCGCCCGTTCGGTGGCGCGGACGGTCGCGCCCGGGCCGTTGAAGCCGGGCCACGGGGCAGGCTTCTGCTTGATCTGCGGCGCGATCTCCACGTTGACCCGTACGTCGGTGCCGGGGTCGGTCACCTGCACCGAGGTGTCGGTGCGGGTGACTTCCAGGCCGAGCGCGGTGACGTTGGCGGCGATCCGGTTCAGGTCGTCGGGGTCGTCGACCCCGATGCCGAGCTCGAGAAGCCGACGGCGGGCGGCGGCGGCCAGCTTGAGCTGCTCGCCGCCCTCGGCGGTGGCGAAGGTGGCGGCCCGGGCGCCGGCCGACGGGCCGGCCGGCGTCAGGCCGAAGTCCTCGTAGTAGGCGGCTGTCTCGGCCAGGTTGGGGACGCCGATGGTGATCCGGGTGAGGCGGTGCAGGGGCATGTCAGGCTCGCTCGATGTAGTCAGGGGAGGCGACGAGACGGGTGTTGATCTCGCCGATGAGGCTGATGGTGCTGGTCAGGGTCTCGCCGGGCTTGAGCATCCGCTCCGGCTTACGGCCCATGCCGACGCCGGCGGGCGTGCCGGTCCAGATGACATCACCCGGCAGCAGCGGGCAGACCTGGGAGAGCTTAGACACCAGAGCCGGCACGCTGAAGATGAGGTTCTTCGTGTTGCCGCTCTGCAGGACCTCATCCCCGATCTGGCACCTGATGTCCAGGTTCCCGGGGTCGGGGATCTCGTCGAGAGACACCACGGCGGGACCCATCGGGCCGAAGCCGGGGTACGACTTCCCCAGGGAGAACTGCGGAACCGGACCCGCCAGCTGGACGGTTCGCTCGGACAGGTCGTTGCCGACGGTGAGGCCGGCGACGTGATCCCATCCGTCCGCCTCATCGGCATGCTCCGCCCGCTTGCCGATCACCACGACAAGCTCGACCTCGTAGTCGACCCTGCTGCTGGGCAGTGCGACAGTAGCTTCCGGCCCCGTGTGACAGGTGGGGAACTTGGTGAAGACCAGGGGTTCGGCCGGCAGCACCCTTACCCCTGTTTCCTCGGCGTGGTCCTTGTAGTTGAGCCCGATGCCGAAGGCCTGTCGAGGCAACGGCACCGGGGAGCGGAGGCTGGCCGGATCGTACGGTGCGGGGGATGCCGTCGTCGACGCCGCAAAGGCCCGCACCTCCTCCCAGCGGGAGTAGACGTCGAGGAAGTCGGTGCTGAAGGCCCCGTCGCTGGCCCGTGCGAGGTCGATGGCGCCGCCGGCCTCAAGAAGGACCGGGCGGTTTTCCAGGTTGGCGAGTCGCATGCGTCGTCTCCGCTTTCGATCGATGACCTTAAGATCCAGCCGCGTCAGAACGCTTCGCCGCGTAGGTCATCTGCTGGCTCGACTGACCGTTGCGTGTCGCCCGATATCACGTGCCCAGGGAGCGTTGCCTGGAAGTACGCGGCACTGCGGTACTCCACGACATCGAGGCCCGCCAGGCCGTTGACGACGTGGAAGGTCGTCGGCAGCTGCTCGAACTTCGCCCGGTTCCACGTGAACTTGCCCGCGCCTTCCCAGCGGCGGTAGCCGGGTACCCGGTTCGGGCCGGCCCCCGGCTGGCTCCCGTTCGCAGGGGCGGCGCCAGTCGTGACGTGCGCGATGTCGGCGCCGCCAGCGCCGTGGGGGCTGGTGCGGGGGACGTACTTGAAGGTGAGCATGGGATCAGCGGCCGGCGGCTGCGCATCCCGCACCTCGGTGAGGCCGGTCAGCTCAGCGGAGAAGAACTCGAAGCCGAGCCAGGACGCGGTTCCACTCACGCGCCCGCTCGCGAGGTCCACACGGAAGTCAGGGAAGTCGGCGGCCAGCTTCGGGAAGCCGAGCTCATCCCGGCCGGTGACGATCGCGTCAGCCAGGCCTTCCCAGATGACCGGCATGAAGTTCCCCTCGATCCTCTCTGTCTTTCCCGTGTAGGTGACGGGGATGAGCGGGTGAAGGATGCCGTAGCCACGGCCGGCGAGCCAGTACAGATCGCGGAAGAACCCGAGCTGAACCGATACGACGGGCTCGCCGCGCAGGCTGAAGCCTGGCGGCAGCAGCCGCTCGAGCTGTCCGGCCCGGCCGAGGAAGCTGATGGTCAGGAACTCCAGCCGCATCGTCCCGGTCTCGTCCGCGGTCCACTCGGTGCCGTCCGCCTTCTGGCGCGGACCGGGGGCCGGGCCGAAGCCGACGGGCATCCGGTAGCGGGTAAACGGCGTGGTCGTGTTCGGCATCCTTTTCCTCCCTGGGCTATCAGGCGACCGTCTGCTGGCCGGGCGCAGCGGCCCCGGCGGGCACCTGCGGCACCCACGGCCGCGGGTACTTCGGAAGCAGCACAGCGAGAACGACCGCGATCACGGTGAGTCCGACGAGCGTTAGGAGGGGAGCGGTGTAGCTGCCGGTAACTGCCTTGATCTCGCTCACGGCGTATGGGGCTAGCGCCAGAGCCACGCCCGTGATCGCGAGGAACAGGCCTTGCAGCGCTCCGAAGGACTTCAGCCCGAAGTACCTGGCGATCAAGGCCGGGCCGAGGGCCGATTCTGCGCCGGTTTCGAAGCCGAGGAGTGCCATGGAGACGTAGAGGAGCGCAACAGAGCCGCTGTTGATGAGCGCGAGCGCCAGGCCGACCGGCACCGTCGCGATGAGCACCGCCACGATCCACGGATGGCGCGCTCGGTCGAGGATGGTCCCGCCGACGAGCAGCCCGGCGACCGACGTGCCGAAGAGCACGGAGAGTCCGAGCGACACAGTTGCGGCATCGATGCCGGTCTGACCGAAAAAGGCCACGGCGTTCTGGCGTATCGCGACCGGTCCGGTGGAAGCGAGCGTGAGGAGCAGCAAGATGAAGATCCAGGAACGAGTCCGAATCGCCTGCTTGAACGGTACGCCGGGCAGGTTGGCATCCAGCACCTTCGGCGCGGCACTGGCGGCAGCGACTTTTGGTTCGGAGATGAGCCAGAGGACGGCCGGGATGCCGAGGACGGCGATCGCGATCGCGATCACGTAGTACACGTCGTTCCAGCCGAGTCCCATGAACACCCCGGGGTGGACCGTGGGGGCCGGCGCGTGGACCGCGGAGGCCGGCGCGCCGCCCGGCGCCGCGGGGGGATGGGACCCTGCCGGGGGAGTTGCCGGGGCGTCGCCGTTCACGAGCCACTGGAACGCTGGAGAGAGAATGGCGCTGGCGAGACTCGACGTCACCCCGATAAGTCCGAACCCGATTCCGCGGTGCTCGGGAAACCATGACGAGATGACCTTGTAGACGACCCCGAGGCTTGCGGCGAATCCAAAGGTCGACGCGAGCACGAGGAGCGTTCCCAGCAGCCAGGTCTTACCCGCGCCAAGCGGGATGGCCGCCATGGCGATCGCGTACAGGATCACCGCTGGAAGAGCGATGCGCCGAACGCCTTGCCAGTCCACCCAGCGTCCGACGAACGGCAGGATGATGGGGCTAATGATGAGCGGCAGGGTGACGAAGAGAAGGATCGCGTCCGGCGGCGGCGTGCCGGTCTTCATCGCGTACGCCGGCGCGACGAACGGGGTGAGTGCTGAGAGGGCTGAGGGGCTGATAGCCACAAGGATCAGACTGCCTATGAGCGCCGCCCGGGCTTGACGGGGCGCCTTCACGAAGTCGGCGACGTACTGTTTCCAGCTGATCTTCGGCGTAACGCTGTCGCGTGTCGGTGTCGTTCCGGAGGGATCCAGGGTCGGGTGAGGCATCGGAACTCCTTGAGCTCAGTACCAGCGGGCGTCGGCTGTGACGACCGCCTTATTCAGTTGTTTGCGACGGTGGACGACCGCGCTATTCAGTCATTGGTGATGGTGATTGGGGCCTACCGCCGCGGGTCTAAGCGCGAGGTGGCGGTCCTGCAGGCAGCGGGGCCCGCGACGACGGGCCAGCGCCTGGAGCAGGGGAGCTGGGGGCGGCGATCATCGGGAAGGGATCGAGACCGAACAGGTCTCGTCCGTTGATCTCGGCCATCGGATCGAGGCGGAAGCCGCCATGCGTCGCCAGCACGTGGATGTCGCGGACCGCGCGCTGGAGCGGGTTGCTGAGGGCGACAGCGGACGAGCCGAGTGCGAGCAGTAGTCCGTCGACCACGCGAAGGCACTCGTGGATCTGGTGGACTAGGTCCATCGTGATCTCGGGCTCATCCCAGGGGAAGAAGTCTTCCCCCGCGAGTGCCCGGCGGTCGATCTCGTCGGCGTGACGCCAGAGCACCGCGCTGGCCGCATTGATGACCGCCCGCGCCTTGCCTGCGACGACCTGGATCGATGCCATCTCGGACATCGTCTTGTACGGGAGGTTGAACGGCGGCCGCTTCGCCGCCTGCTGGAGGAACGAGTCGAGGGCGCCGTGCGCGACTCCGACCGCTAGCGCAGCGAAGGCGCAGGTGGTGGCGACCATCCCGCCGATCGGGCTGTGCTTGAAGGCCAGTCCGGAGTACTTGCCGCGCAGCGCGTCCATCAGGCGCGGGAGGTCGTTGGTGTGAACGACGCGGTAGTCGGGGACGAAGACCTCCTGGTCCGCTCGCACGCTGTTCGAGTTCGTCGCCTGGAGACCCATGACGTGCCAGTCATCGACGATCGTGTACTGGTCACGGGACAGGATCCCCATCGCACGCCGGCGTTCTCCGCTTGCCGGGTCGTCGTACTCGAATCCGACCGAGCCCCAGGCCGCGTGCTTGCTGCCGCTCCCGAAGGACCACTTCCCCTGCACCAGGTAGCCGCCGTCGACCTTCCGGCCGTCGCCGACCTTCGGAGCGAAGACGGTGGCGCCGAACATGATCGGTCCGACCCAGTCGGTGATGTCGGCGAAGACCTCGTCGTAGGCCTTCGGATCGAAGCCAAGCGCATTCCTCGCGGCGCTGGAGACGATCACGAGCCAGCCGGCCGAGGCATCGCCCTGACCGAGCGCCTTTACGATCTCCGCAGTGTCGCGTGCGCCCAGTGCGTACCCGCCGAGCTCGATCGGGATCGTGACCTTGAAGGCACCGACGCGGTCGACTGCCCCGAGCGTGGCGGGCGCGAGCGCTCCGAGTTCCTCGCCTTCTGCCGCGTGCTCGCGCAGCAGCGGCAGCATCTCAAGGATCTCATCGCGCATCCGCCGCCCGACCTCGCTGAGGTGCGGCGACTCGGGGAACTTCGGCATTCTCACTCTCCCATCGGGTTCTGACCTGGCCTTACCTTGCGGAAGGTGCTCCAGTGCTCGGCGATCTTGCCGCCGTGGACCCGGAAGACGGTGAGGATGTTCCACTCGTAGCTAGCGCCTGGCACGACTGGATCGGGTGCGAGCTCGCGCATCATGAGGCAGGCGACCTCACCGTCGAGAATGACGCTCACCACGGGCGGCGGCGTCGAACCGACGATGGGCACAAGCCGGAACTGCTCGATGAGGTTGTCGCGGCCGTGGCCGAACGCGTTCGGGTCGTGCTGGATGTAGTCCTCGGCGATGTACTTCGTCATCATCTCGACAACCCGCTCCTGCACCACGTTGTCGCGGACCATCCGGGAAAGATCGGCTTCGAACTCGATGAGCAACCGCTTCATCGCAGTGCGCTCCGGCGACGGGTCAGCCGCGACGGCGGCCTTGAACTCTTCGTTGTCGAGCCAGTTCGCGTAGATCGCGGTATCGCTGATCTCAGCGACGCCATTTACGATCGTGAATCCGCTCACGGTCGGGGTCCTTTCTTGTGGGCTCTGCGCCGCGCTCGGGTACGGCCTCGCCGAAGATGAGGAACGGCTCGAGCCCCCACGACCCCGTCGACCGTTCTGCTCTGCCTGCATCACCTGCGGGTTGTGTACCGTGACTATCGGGGTGGTGGTGGGTCAGCGGGCGGAGACATCCGGCACCGCGCCGCCCATCATCAGGAAGGGCTCGAGGCCGAGCAGTCGCCTGCCGGTGATCTCTGCCTGCGGGTCGAGGCGCATCGCGCCGTGTGAGTTCAGGACACGGGCATCCCTGACGAAGCGCTGAATGGGGTTGCTCAGCGAAACGGTCGACGAGCCCAGCGTCCGCTGGAGGTTGTTGATCGCCTCTTCGCACAGGTTGGAGGCGTAGGCCAGGGCGAGAGTGATCTGCGCGTCTTCGTCGGGGCCGAAGCCGCGGCCCTGTTCGGCCCGCGCGTCGACCTCGCTGGCCGATCCTTCGATCACCGCTGCGGCGGCGCCAATCATCGCCTGGGCGCGGCCGACGGCGACGTGCACCGAGGGCATGTCGGCCACCGTCGGGTAGGGGAGGTTGAACGGCTTTTTCCTGGGAGCCTGCTCGATAAAGGCGGCGAGTGCTCCCCGCGCCATCCCGAGTGTGACCGAGACGCAGCTGAGGGCGACGACCAGCAGGAGCGCGGTGCCGCTCTGGCGGAACGCGGGTCCCGAGTACTTGTCGCGAACGGCCTCTGCGCGTTCGGGAACCTCCGCGATGTCCAGGAAGCGGTAGTCCGGGACGAACAGTTCCTCCTCGACCTTGAGGCTGTTGCTCGAGGTGCCGGCCAGGCCCATCACGTGCCAGTCGTCGACGATCTCGTACTGGCTGCGCTCGAGGACGCACAGGCCGCGCCCGCTTCCGTGAGCCGGATCGAACTCGACGCCGACTATCGCATAGGGCGCGTGCCAGCAGCCGCTCCCGAACGCCCACTTTCCCTTGACCATCCAGCCTTCGTCGACCCGGCGCGCGGCGCCGACGCTGGTCGAGAACACTGACGCGCCGACCGCAAGAAGACCTGCATGATCGTCGGCGTTGGCCGCGATCTCGTCGACCACCTGCTGGTCCAGCATCAGGACGTTCCGGAGCCCGACGCCGCAGAAGGCGATCCAGCCGGCGGACCCGTCGCCTTCCGCAACGGTGGAGATGACCTCCACGAGGTCGCGGGCGCCGAGAGCCAGGCCTCCCCACTCCGTGGGCATCGTCATCTTGAAGATCCCCGCTGCCGCGAGGGCCTCGAGCACCGCCGGGGTAAGGTGCGTGAGCCGCTCGCTCTCCCGCGCCTGGTCCCGCAAGAAGGGGATCAGCTCCCTGGCCTCGGCGCTGATGCGCCTCCCGGTATCGCTCAGGTACCGGTCCGACACGGGCCGGGCCGCCTCGCTGTCAGGTTCCATTGTCTCGTTCTTAAGCGCCGTCATCGCGTTCGAAACCCTCCTCCTCGAGAATTGGTGTGACCATACTGGACGGTACAGTTTTTTGTCAAGGATGCCGTGACCGAGGGTCGTGGCCGCCGTGAGCAGGAGATCCTCATCCTCGGGGCCGGCGATTGACAAAACTGGACGGTGCAGTATTCTGCGGAGGACGTGACCGGGTCCGCGTGGGCGGCGGCGCCTTGATACGACGATTGACGAGGAGACAGCAGTCAGTGCAACAGCTACAGGTTGTTATCGGGAGCACACGGCCCGGACGAGCCGGCCTGCCAGTCGGCCGCTGGGCCGCCGCGGCCGCAGCCAAGCACGGCGGGTTCGACGTCGAACTGGTTGACCTCGAGGAGATGCGGCTGCCGCTCCTCGACGAGCCCCACCACCCGCGGATGGGCCAGTACACGAAGGATCACACGCTCCGCTGGAGCGAGAAGGTCAGCGCGGCTGACGCCTTCGTGTTCGTCACGCCGGAGTACAACTACGGGCCGCCGCCAGCCTTGCTCAACGCGGTCAACTTCCTCTACGCCGAGTGGGCGTACAAGCCTGCCGCGTTCGTAAGCTACGGCGGCGTGGCGGGCGGGCTGCGCTCGGTCCAGGCACTCAAGCAGGTCCTCACAACCCTGCGGATGGTTCCGATCCCGGAGGGCGTTGCCATCCCGTTCGTGTTCGAGCACCTGAGCCCGACGGGCCTGACGCCGCCTGCGGCGGCCGTGGCCGCGGTCGGTCCGATGCTGGACGAACTGCTCCGGTGGACCAACGCCCTCAAGGACCTGCGCAACAGCCCGCCGCCCGCGGCACCGCCCCCGCCGCCAGCCGGTCGCTGACGCAACCAAA
>CAZORE010000007.1:95768-110098 GCA_964581815.1 uncultured Streptosporangiaceae bacterium
AGCCCGCCGCCCGCGGCACCGCCCCCGCCGCCAGCCGGTCGCTGACGCAACCAAACTGACGCAACCGGAGGGATCAGGTACTTGGCCCCGAGTCACGGGGGGCTGGCGTGTCCGGGAGCCACGGGTAGCCGTAGCCGGCCGGCGGTGCCACCTCGGCGGCCTGCCCCGTCCGTGGCTCGATCCCGTGCAGGAAGATCGTCGCGATCCAGCGGGCGTGGGCTTCAAGCAGCGCGTGGTCGGGCCGGAACTCGGTGAACAGGAGACAGTCGAGCTGCGGTCCTGACACGGCCATCCGCAGCAGGAGCGTGGCGAACATGCGGGGGTCTGAGAGCTCGTAGCCGTGCTGGCTCGCCTCATCCTCCAGGGTCGACGCGATAAGCCCGATCACATCGATCAGCTCGGCGGCCGCCGTCCAGGACTTCAGATCGGGGTGACGAGCGCTCTCCGAGACCATCACCCTCAGGAAAGCGAGAAACTCGGGGGCGGTCGTCCCCTCGAGCACGGTGAGGACAAGCTGGGTGAGCCGCGCCTGCGGGTCTTGCCCCGCGCGTAGCCGTGTCTCGTCCATCTGCACGGCCAGTGACTGGCCGGAGCGCTCCACCACCGCCCTGAAGAGCGCGAACTTGTCCGCAAAGTGGGCGTAGACGGTCGTCTTCGAGACACCTGCGCGCGCCGCGATCGCGTCCATAGACGTTTGGTCGAAGCCGTTCGCCAGGAACACCTGCACCGCGGCATCCAGGACCCGCTCGCGCTTGGCGCGGGCGCCGGGCCGGCGCTTTGCTTCCAGCTGACTGTCGGTGCTGTGAATGGCCGCCATAGCTGGACTGTACCGTACCGTCTGTCCGTCTTGCGGGAACCTGATCGCTCGCGTGCTCTCGGTGCGGAGTCCTTGACAAAACTGATCTGGTCGGTACAGTTCAGTTAGTTGAACTGAACCGGCCAGTACGGCAGACAGCGGACGCGCGCTGAAGCGCGTCAGCGAGCACCAGAGGTGACGATGACGGACATACTCGATGTCGCGGCGCCATCCGAGGCGGGCAAGCGCCTCCAGGATGCCGCTCTCGGCCTGGTCCCGATGTTCGCGGGCGGGCTGGCCCAGGTAGCGGGCTGATCCGATGCCCGCGAACGGCCAGCTCGAGGCCAACAAGCAGCTTGTCCTTGACTTCCTGCGGGTAACCGCGGAGGTGCTCACCCCGGTGTTCGTGGTGGCCGAGGACGATCTCGTCACGACCTGCTTCTACCTGCCGCAGCCCGAGCCCGGCGACCCGGGCAAGTCCTATGACTACTTCTCCTTCAGCACCTACCGGGTCCGCGGCGGCAAGATCGCCGAGTGCTGGCCGGGCAGCCACAAGTACGCGCCGCTGCAGCAGCCGCCTGACCCCGCCGCCGGCCGTGACCGCGCGACCCGGCCCGGCCACGTCGGCGCGACCGATCTCGAGGCCAGCAAGCGCCTGGTGCGCGATTTCTATGCCCGCGTCTTCGGCGCCCTGGACCCCGGCGCGATCAGGGACTTTGTCGCCGACGACTACCATCAGCACGCCGCCCACATGCCACAGGGCCGCAGCGGGCTCGAGGAATTCGTCGCCGCGCTCGCCGACTCGGCCCCGCCTGCGGCGGGGCCGGCACCAGCCGCGTCCCTGCCCGAGCCTGATGTCCTGCTGGCCGAGGGGGACATCGTGGTCATCGCCGCGTGCCTGCCGCAGCCGGAACCCGACGGTTCGGGTGCGAGCTGGCCGTACTACGCCTATGACGCCTACCGGGTCAAGGACGGCAAGCTCAGTGAGCACTGGAGCGGCATCAACAAGGCCGCTCCGCCACGGCACGGCTGACGGGTCTGCGCACATCAATCGACGGGAGGACCAGCACCATGCACACCGCCGCGTCAACGACATCCGGCTCGCCGGGCGGATTCCCTGCGGCCCTACCGCAGGCAGAACACGGGAACCTCGTTGATCCCGTCGCGTTCCGGGCCGTCATGGGTGAAGTTTGCACCGCGGTTACCGTAGTCACGGCCATGGACGGCAGCAGACCGCACGGCACCACGGTGAGCGCCTTCTCCTCGCTGTCCCTGGACCCGCCGCTGGTGCTCGTCTCCCTCGACCGGGGCTCGCAACTGCTCGCGGTGATCAGCGCCGCGGGACGGTTCGGGGTGAACGTGCTGTCCGGCAGCCAGTCGGCGCTGGCCGCTCGCTTCGCGACGCGCGGACCCGATAAGTTCGACGGCGTGCCCTGGCACGGCGACGGGAGGCCGCCCAGGCTGGAGGGCGTCGCCGGGTTCCTCGACTGCGAGGTAACCGCCACCCTCGACGGAGGCGACCACGTCATCGTGCAGGGACTCGTCCGCAGCGCGGAGGTCGGGCCCCAGCAGGGCGACCCGCCGCTGACCTACCACCGCAGGACCTTCGGCACCCACGTCCCATTGTGAGCGGCGCGGCCGCCTCAGCCTCCCACGACGGTGATAGCGCCCAGCGTCCAGGGATAGTCATAGCCGTCTGGCACGGGCGGAGCGCGGAGCTCGCCAGCGGCATCCGGCGAGCGCAGGGCGCGGAGGAAGAACTCGGTGACCCACTGGGCATGCCGGGAGAGCAGGTCGCCGTCTGGCCGGAAGCGGTGATCGCAGAGCGCGTCGAGTTGCATGCACGCCGCGGTCATCCTAAGGAACAGCGTCGCCTGCGCCATAGGATCGTCGAGGACGTACCCCCGCTCCGCCGCGTCCTGGCGGAGGATCCCGGCGATCACGTCGACGGCGTGCGGCACGCCGCGGGCGTCCCGCACCGGGGCGAGCTCCGGGCGGCGCGTGCTCTCGGTCACGATGGTCCGCAGGAAGGCCTGGAACGAGGGCGACGTGGTCTCACAAAGCAGCTCGGTGGCCACCGCGGACAGCTTCTCGTCCACGGTCGCGCACCCGAGCACTGTCTGGTCGAGGTGGAAGTCAAGCGCGCTGGCGAGCTCACCGAAGGCGGCACGGAACAGGCCGACCTTGTCCTGGAAGTGGGCATAGAGCGTCGTCTTGGAAATGCCGGCCCGCTCCGCGACGGCATCCATGGAGGTGTTGTCGAAGCCCTGCTTGAGGAGAAGGTCGATCGCGGCGGCCAGGGCCCGGGTCCGCCTGTCGGCGCTCCTGCCGTTGCGGGGTGGCTTCGTGTCGGCCCTTTCGCCGGTCATCCGCTCTTTCCCTCCGTCGTACGCCCGCCCGGCCGCAAAATGAGAAGTGGCAGGCGGCGGCGCCTCGCATTCTCTTAGACTGTACAGTACAGTATAGATATAGTCGGCCGCGACGTCCCGATAGCCAGGGATGAAGATCGAAAGCATGAGTGCAGCGGCGATGGCCGGAGAGTGGCTGGCGGCCCTGTCGCCGGACGGGCAGACGGGCCTCAAGTCCGCAGCCTCCTCCCGGTCCGTGCTCGCCGCGGCCGAGGCGGATTTGGGGCCGGGGCCGGTGGCATGGGGAATCGAGACCGCCGCCGGGGCGGCGGCGAAGCTGGACAATCAGGTGCCCGATGTGGTCGCCGGGCCGATGGCCCGGCTGACGGCCCGGCAGTCGATCGAGGCCTGCGTCTTCGCCATGCTGGCCGGCCTGGCGCGGGGCACGCCGGTCGGTGCCTTCCAGGTCCCGGCCGTTGCCACCGAGGGAAACCGCGAGCTGGTGCACCGCGGCGTGCCGCTCGACCATGTTCTGCAGTCGGTCTGGAGCGCGCACGCCTACACGTACACCCGGCTGCTCGCGGCGCTGCGGCGGCGCGCCGACCCCGCCTGCTGGGACGCGGAGAGCGAGTTGGTCACCGACCTCTCGTTCGGCTACGTCGACAAGATGACGGCGGACTTCGCCCGGCACTACGCGGCGGAACGCGAAAGCTGGCTCAGCGGCCTCACCGCCGTACGCCGGCAGGTCATCGACGAGATCCTGGCCGGCCGCCTGGTGGACCGGGCGGCGGCCGGCCGCACCCTCGGACTGGAGCTGGGCCAGTGCCACGTGGCGGTCATCATCTGGCCGGGCGGACAGCACCATGCGGGCGAGGCTGCTCAGCTCCCGGTGCGCCGCCTGGCCGCCCGGCTCACCCGGGACTCGGGCGCGACCCACTCCCTGGTGGTGTACACCGGAGCGGCAGAGGCCTGGTGCTGGCTCAGCTGGCCCGGCGCGCCGTCGCCCGGCCTTGCTTCCTTCGTGCGGGAGGAACGGGAGGAGACGGCCCTTGACAGCGGTCCGGCCGGATCCGGCCTGTGCGTCGCCCTCGGATCGGCCGCCGCGGGCGTGGCCGGGTTCCGGGACAGCCATCTCGCCGCCCGGGAGGCGCAGCGGATCGGCCGGGCGCTGGGCGAGCCCGGTGTGCACGTCTACGCCGACGTCGAGGTGCTCGCCCTGCTCACCGCCAGCCCGGAACGGGCCGCGCGCTACATGCGCCAGACGCTGGGCGCGCTGGCCGGGACGGATGCGAAGATAGCGGAGCTCCGTGAGACGCTGCGGCTGTACCTGTCGTACGGGCGCAGCCGGGCGCAGGCCGCGGAGAAGCTCTTCGTCGCCCCCAACACCGTGGCCTACCGGGTCAAGCGCGCCGAGGAACTGCTTGGCCGCCCTCTTCCCGAGGACCACCTGCCGCTCCGGCTCGCCCTGGAGATCGCGCGGGTCACCGTTCCCTGACCGGTCCGGCGTCTTGCGCTGTGGCGGCAAGAACCCCGGCGATTCTGGCGTCGGGCGCACATGAATGCCACGGGCTCTTGCCCAAGAATGGCCAGCAACCCGGGCACACGGAGGTGCCCCCTGATCATGGAGTAACCGGCATGTCCCTGCCATCGCAGCACCCGGCCGCCGCCGAGGTCAGCCCCGTGTGGTCCGGCAAGATCTTCAACGGCGACTGGATTGACGGCCGGGGCGGCGCCATGGACGTCGTCGCCCCGGCCACGGGGCAGGTGATCGGCACCGTTGGTGCCGCGACTACCGCCGACCTGGATGCGGCGGTCGCGTCGGCGCGAGAGGCTCAGCGCGAGTGGGCGTCGCTGCCCTACGACCAGCGGGCCAAGGTCTTCCGCACCGCGGCCGCGCTGCTCGAGGCCCGCCCGGAGCGGCTGGCGGGCTGGCTGGTTCCCGAGGCCGGGTCGGGTGGGGGCAAGGCGGCCTTCGAGGTGTTCCTGGTGATCTCCGAGCTGCAGCAGTGCGCGGCGCTCACCGCCGAGCCCTACGGTGAGCTGCTGCGCAGCTTCAAGCCGCGGCTGTCGATGGTCCGCCGGGTGCCGTTCGGCGTGGTCGGGGTGATCTCGCCGTTCAACTTCCCGGCCATCCTGTCGATGCGGTCGGTCGCGCCCGCGCTGGCCGTCGGCAACGCGGTCGTGCTCAAGCCAGACCCGCGCACCTCGGTCTCCGGCGGCCTCGCCCTCGCCGAGCTGTTCGCCGAGGCGGGACTGCCCGGAGGCCTGCTGCACGTGCTGGCCGGCGGCGCCGATGTCGGTGCGGCCCTGGTCAGCCACCCGGACGTGCCGTGCATCTCGTTCACTGGTTCCACTGCGGTCGGCCGGTCAATCGCCACGGCGGCCGGGCCGCTGCTGAAGAAGGTTCATCTTGAGCTGGGCGGCAACAACGCGCTGCTGGTGCTGCCGGACGCGGACATCGACGCGGCCGCGTCGGCCGGCGCGTGGGCCTCGTTCCTGCACCAGGGCCAGATCTGCATGACCGCGGGCCGCCACCTGGTGCCACGTCACCTGGTCAGCGAGTACGTGGCCAAGCTGGCCGACAAGGCGAAGAACGTTCCCGTCGGCGACCCGGCTGACCCGGCGAACGTGCTCGGCCCGATCATCGACGCCAGCCAGCGGGACAGGGTGCATGACATCGTCACCCGCTCGGTGGAGCAGGGCGCCAGGCTGGCCGCCGGCGGCAGCTACGATGAGCTGTTCTACGAGCCGACGGTGCTGGCTGAGGTGCCACTTGACGCCCCCGCGTTCACCGAGGAGATCTTCGGCCCGGTCGCCCCGGTGGCCGGCTACGACACCGTGGACGAGGCGGTCGACATCATCAACGCCTCTGAATACGGACTTTCCGTCGCGATCCTCACCGGCGACGCGTTCGGCGCGATGGAACTGGCCGGCCGGATCAAGTCCGGCGCGGTGCACATCAACGACCAGACGGTCGATGATGAGGCGGTGGCCCCGTTCGGGGGAACCAAGGCATCAGGCACCGGCGGCCGGTTCGGCGGCAAGGCTAGCCTCGACACCTTTAGCGACGTGCAGTGGATCACCGCGCAGGGACAGATCGAGCGGTACCCGTTCTGACCCCGTCCCCGGAAAAGGAGCGCGTGCCGCCCGGGTCGGGCGGCCGGCCCGCGTTCCGTTCGGCTTCCATGCAGCTGGGCTGACAATCGGCCCTGCTCGCCAGCTGTTGCAGGAGAGGCGGGGCAGGCCCGCGACCGCTCGCCCCGGTCCCGCACCCCCTGGTCCCGTCCTGCCCTCCTGGCTCGGCCTGTGCATCGCCACTCAGGACGCAGGCCCCGCTTACGCACAAGTGAACGCAAGGACGGACAAGTGGATGCAATGCCTTGTAATTGCATCCACCTTTCGATACATAAGAACACGAGTGAGCCCTGGCCAGCCATGCAGCCTGCTCGTCGTCCACGCCATGCCGTGGGCCTGAAAAGCCAGGGCGCGGCCGTATCGGACATCTCCCAAGAGATTGGACGCCGGTCGAAGGAGAAGGGGGCGTGTTGGTGACTGACAATCCGCGGGCGGACACGGGACGGCGAAGAAGTCTGAGGCACAGCAGCCGGACCTCGAGCATCCGGACCCGGGCCCTCGCGATCGCGCTGATCCCGAGCATCGCCCTGCTCGTCACGGGCGTCACCATCACGGGGTACCTGATCTCCGAAGGCGTGTCTGCGCGTGACACCGCCAGCTTCTACACGCACAACACCGGGTCGCTGGTCCAGACCGCATCCGCCATCGAGCAGGAGCGGACAGTCAGCCTGGAGGCTCTCGGAGGCGACCGTCAGGCGCAGGCGGCCTTGCCGGGCCAGTGGAAGACGACCGACGCCGCGTTCGGCAGGCTAAACAGCTTGTCCAAAAATGTCAGCAGCATAACGGCGGCCAACTCCAACGCACTCCAGGGGCTCATCGCCAAGATGTCCGTGGTGCGCAAAAGCGTGCAAAACGGGACAGCGAGCGCTAGCAGCGTCGATGCCTTCTATACCCAGTTCACCAGCGGCTCCTCGTCGGCCCTCACCGCGGGCTCCCTGGCCGGCATCAGCCCTGCGTCCGCTGTGGACGAGGTCACCTCTGAGGACCTGTACGCGGTGCCCGACCTGCACTCACGCGTAGTGGGCCTGGGAGCCGGCTGGGCGGAGCGCGGGATCGTGTCCCAGCCTGACCGGGCGCAACTGGCGCAGCTAACGGGTGCCTACCGGAATCAGCTGCAAGAGCTGGTGCCGCGGCTGCCCGGGGCCGACCAGGCCGCCTACGCCAAGCTCGCGGCCGGGAACGCATGGCGGACAGCCACATCCGGCGAAGACAATCTGGCCCAGAGCGGCAAGCTCGTCATGCCCGTCAGTACCTGGCTTGCCGCAGAGGGTGCAGTGTCCACGGGCCTGCTCGGACTGACGGCAGATGAGAGCCAATACGCGGAGGCAGCCGCAAGCGCCTCGGCGAACCAGACGCTGACCCGGTCGCTTCTGCTGGGCTCGCTGGTCCTGGTCGTGACCGCCGCCGCGTTCGCCGCCGCCCTCCTGCTGGCGAACGGACTGGTGCGCAGGCTGCGCAGGCTGCGCTCGGAGACCCTCAAGCTGGCCGACTTCACGCTGCCGTCGATGGTGCGGCGTATCGGGGACGGCGAGCAGGTCGACGTGGGGGCCGAGGTGGCGATGTCCGGCTACGGTCACGATGAGATCGGGCAGGTCGCCGACGCGTTCAACGCCGCGCAGCAGACGGCGGTCGCGGCAGCCGCCGCGGAGGCCCGGATGCGGGCCGGCATCAGCAAGGTGTTCCTGGACATCGCGCACCGCAGCCAGCTGGTGGTGCACCGGCAGCTGGAACTGCTGGACGCGGCGGAGGCCAAGCAGGGCGACCCGGAGCACCTGGAGATGCTGTTCCAGCTGGACCACCTGGCCACGCGCGCGCGCCGCAATGCGGAGAACCTGCTGATCCTGGGAGGGGGGCAGCCGGGCAGGAAGTGGCGCCGGCCGGCGGGGCTGGAGGACATCGTGCGCAGTGCGATATCGGAGACCGAGCACTTCGCACGGGTGAGCACGGTCCGGCTGTCCGGCGTGCAGGTGCAGGGCAGTGTCGTGGGCGACCTGATCCACCTGCTGGCGGAGCTGGTGGACAACGCCACGGCCTTCTCACCGCCTGGGGCGGCGGTGACCGTGCACGGCAATGTGGTCGGCAAGGGCGTGGTAGTGCAGATCGAGGACCAGGGCGTGGGCATCGAGTTCGCGGAACGGGAACGGCTCAACGAGACGCTGCGCAATCCGCCCGGCTTCCAGGCCATGGCCCTGTCCGGACAGCGGCACCTGGGCCTGTTCGTCGTCGGCCAGCTGGCCCAGCGGCACGGGATCACCGTCAGCCTCCAGGAATCGGCCTACGGTGGCATCAAGGCCATCGTGCTCGTTCCGTCCAGCGCTGTCGTGCCCGACGGCGCGGCCGACGGTGGCCCGCGGTCGGCCGGGCGCCCCGGACGGCACGAGCTGCTCCGGCAGGCCCCGGACGAGAGCGCTTCCGGCCCGCCGGTGCCGCAGCCGCGCGGCACCGACCTGCCGGACCTGCGCGTGGCCGCCGCTGCCGAGCCGCCTGCGGCAGCCAGGCCCGAGCCGCGCCCGGGCCATGGCCGTGCGCCGCTGCCCCGGCGCGAGCGGCTGGCGAACCTCGTGCCGAGGCTGCTGCCGGACACGCAGGATGCAGGCAGTGCCGCACCGCGGCGGACGCGGAGTCCCGAGCATGCCCGCGGCTCCATGTCGGCATTCCAGCGCGGCACCCGGCTGGGACGCGGCACCCAAGGGCCGGTCAGCTAACGAACACGAATGGCGGGCAATGAACAACGATCTGATTGCCGTAGGAAGCCGGGGCGGCCTGAACTGGCTGCTTGACGAGCTGGTGAGGCGGCTGGCCGGTGCCGAGAAGGCCGTCGCCCTGTCCGACGACGGGCTGCTGCTCGGCCGGTCGACGTCGGTGGACCGGGAGAGCGCCGAGCACCTGGCCGCGATGGCCTCGGCCTTCCAGAGCTTGTCACGCGGCGTGGGCACGACCTTCGGCAAGGGCCCGGTTCAGCAGGTGGTCGTGGAGCTGGATCACGGCTATCTCGTGGTGACCGAAGGCGGGGATGGCACCTGCCTGGCCCTGCTCTCCTCGGCGGACGCCGACCTCGGCATGGTGGCCTACGAGATGAACGTCATCGTGCAGCAGGTAGGCAGCACTCTCTCGATCGGCCCGCGCCCGCTGCCCACGGACTCGCCGGCCCCCCGAGCGCCATGACCGGCGGCTTTTCCATCGACGACGAACCCGGTCCGCTTGTCCGCCCGTTCGCGGTGACCCGCGGGCGGGCCGGGAAGCACGTGCACGGCCTCGACCTCCTCACCCTGGTCATGGCCGCCCGCCCCGAGGTAGACAGCGCGGGACTGGACCGGGAATACCGGGAGATCCTGCGGCTGTGCGAGCACCGGGCGCTGTCGGTCGCCGAGATCGCCGCCCATATGAACCTGCTGCTGGCAGCGGTCAAGGTGCTCGTCAGCGACCTGATCGACGCCGGCTACCTCATCCATCAGCGGTCACGGCCTGCCACGGCCAAGCCCGACATCAAACTGCTACAGGCGGTACTCGACGGTGTACGCAAGCTCTGACCTGCCCCGGTCCCCGGACCTCGAGGGCGCGCAGGCAGTCAAGATCCTTATCGCGGGCGGGTTCGGCGTGGGTAAGACGACCCTGGTCTCCTCGGTCAGCGAGATCAGGCCGCTGCGGACCGAGGAGCGGCTGTCCGAACTCGGCGCGGGGATCGACGACCTCACGGGTGTGGGGACGAAGACCACGACCACGGTGGCCCTGGACTTCGGCCGAATCACCATCAACTCCGACGTGGTCCTGTACCTCTTCGGCACCCCGGGCCAGGAGCGCTTCTGGTTCATGTGGAAAGAGCTCTCGGTCGGCGCGCTCGGCGCGATCGTGCTCGCCGACACCCGCAGGCTGAGCGACTGCTTCGGGGCAGTCGATTTCCTCGAGACCAGGAACATCCCCTTCATCGTTGCGGTGAACTGCTTCGACGGCGCGGACATCTACGACGAAGATGAGGTGCGCCAGGCACTCGACATCGGCGCGCACGTCCCGGTCCGGCATTGCGACGCCCGTGACCGCCGCTCTAGCAAGCAGGTGCTGGTGCTGCTGCTGGAATACCTGGTAGCCACCGAAATGGCAGCCGGGGAGCAGCCGGCCTCGTCCTGGCCCGCATCGCGGCCGCGCTGACCAGTCTCGGGTCCCGGCACACAGGCGACGGACGATCAGTCGTCTGCTGCCAGCTGGCGGCGTGGACTCAGATCGGCGGCCGCGATGCCCAAGAGACCGTGAAGGATGGTGTCCAGCACCGGCGGCACATCCCCCGGCCGTATCATGTCCAGCACGCCGCATGCCGTGCGTGACAGGTGCATGGCCAGGCTGCGGGCGCTGGCCTCGGCGTCGCGGGCTGCGACAGCGCTAAAGATCGCCATGTGTTCCTGCGCCGCCTGTGCGCCCAGTGCGGGCTCGTTGACCATGTAGTAGCGCCGGTAGCGCTCGCCGTGATCCAACAGCTCAGACAGTGTCGCGCGGAACCGCTCACCGGCATGCGCGGTCAGCCCGTTGTGGAACGCCTGGTGGGCGATCTCCCACCGGTCAAAATCATCGTGACCGGCGAAGTGCTCCATTCGGGCGAGGTGCCCTCGCACGTCAGCGATGTCTTCCGGGCTCATCCGCGGCACACTCGCCCGTACGGCCGCGTCTTCGAGCACAAGTCGCATGGCGTAGATCTGCTCTAGGTCACCAAACGAGAAGGGCGCGACAACAAACCGGCGATTCGGCTTGCCGGTCAGCAGGCCTTCGCGCTGGAGCATCCGGACAGCCTCGCGCAGCGGGGTCCGTGAGACACCGCACTGCGCCGCCAGCTGCACGACCGAGAAAGACTCGCCCGCACGCAATTCGCCAGACAAGATCAGGCGCCGGATTTTCTCGTGCACCAGTTCGACGCCATCACCCTCGCGCCGTTGGGCGGCGCGGTGCCCAGCAGCCGGATACTCGGTCATACCTGCCCTCGTCAGGATCGATTCACGGATCTGTAGAGACCATCGGTGAGTCGACATTAACCCCCCGCGCATCCTGCGCTGGACAGACCCGGGCTCGGGCAGCACGGCCGTGTGGGTGCCGATAACTCTGTCACGCCCGTTGAACTGGCCTGCTTCATTTGGTGAGAGACGGGCAAGCCGGCCGAGGCTGGCGGCGATCCCGCTTGAGACGTGACGACCCGGCCCCGGTGATCAGCGCGGTCTTGCCAGCGAAGTTAGTTGCCGCCGCGGTCTCCTCAACGGTTGACGGTGCGAGGGGTGGGCCACTACGACAGCCACTTCCCCGCCATTACAGGAGGCCGTGGTCGCGGGCGTAGATCGCCGCCTGGGTGCGATCGCGCAGGCCGAGCCGGGCCAGGATCCGGGAGATGTGGTTCTTCACGGTTCCCTCGCTGAGGTACAGCCGGGCGGCGATCTCCCGGTTGGTGGCACCACGCGCGATGAGCCGCAGGACTTCGACCTCGCGCGCGGTCAGCGGCTGCCCGGCCGGGCCGGGCTCGGCGTCCGTTTGCGCCGGGTGGCGGGCCAGGGCGGATGCCAGGCGGCCGACCGCCTGGGCGCCGAACTGGGCGACCCCGGCGTGCGCCATGCGCACGGCGCTGGCCAGTTCCGTGGCAGGCAGGTCCTTCAGCAGGTAGCCGGCGGCTCCCGCCCGCAGCGCGCGCACCACGTAGTCCTCATCGTCGAACGTGGTCAGCATGATCACCTGGCAAGCGGGCAGCTTCCGCCGGACCTGGGCTGCCCCCAGGACGCCGTCGGTGCCCGGCATCCGCACGTCCATGAGGATGACGTCCGGAACCAGCGCCAGTGCCTGCTCGACGGCCTGCGCACCGTCGCTCGCCGTGCCCACGACCGTGATGCCCGCCTGGATGCTCAGCAATGAAGCGATCCCGTCGCGGATGAGCTGCTGGTCATCGACTACGAGGACGCGAACGGGCGCGCCGCCTGGCACCGCCGCGTCCATCAGCGCCCGGCCACGGTAGCGGCTGCGCGCCGGGGGACGGCCACGGTGACTGTGGTCCCCTCGCCAGGGACGCTCACGATGTCCGCCCAACCGCCCGCCAGCGCCGCGCGCTCCCGGATGCCGAGCAGGCCGAAGCCCGCCGGGCAGGCCGGCCCGAAGCCGCGCCCGTCATCGGCGACGACGAGTCGCGCCTCGCGCGTGCCGAGCGCGAGCGATACTGACACGGACCGCGCGCCGCTGTGCCGGCGCGCGTTCGTGAGCGCTTCCTGCGCGCCCCGGTACAACACCGTGCTCGCGGCTGGGCTGAGCGCGGCATCATCGCCGGTCACCGACAGGGTCATCTGCGGCTGGCCCGGCCCGGCTTCCCGGATGAGGTCGGCGAGCATCTCCGGCAGCGCCGCTGGCGCTGTGTCCCCGCGCAGGGTGCGAACCGACAGGCGCACGTCGCCGAGCGCTTGGCGGACCGAGGAGCGGGCGTCGGCGAGCGCCTGGTCGGCCGTGCTGGGGTCCCGGTCGCGGAATGCCACCGCCTTCTCCAGCTGGACCGCGATCGCGGTCAGGTGGTGACCCAGGCTGTCGTGGATGTCCCGGGCCAGCCGGGTCCGCTCGGCCTCGGCTGACAGGTCGGCCACCGCAGCGGCGTTGGCCTGCTCGGCCACCGCCACGCTGGCCATGGCGATGGCCAGCACGAGGCCGACGGCGAACATCAAGACGTCGGACAGGTAGACCGCCTGCGTGTACCAGTGCGGGACCCGCAGCATGAACCCGGCGATAAGCAAGGTAAGGCACACGGCGGCGAGGACCAGGCTCACCGCCCGGCCGAAGGCGAAGTAGGCGGCGAAGGGGACAAGCACGAAGAGCACCCGGGACTCACCCGACGGGTCAAGTGCCGCCGCCCCGACGAACAAGCTGAGCCGGGCGGCCAGCAGCGCGGCCGTTGCCGCCCGCGAGCCGCCCCGCGGCGGCCACCGCCACTGCACGGCCTCCAGGGCAAACAGCAGCCCCATGACTGCGCCGAAGCCGGCCACCCGGCCCGCCGGGACGTGGGCGCCGCCGAGGCCAAGCGCGCCGTAGTACAGCCCGGCGGCCAGGACGACGCCGTAGATCATCGGGGAAACCCAGCGCGGCGCGATCCACCCGGCATTCACCTCTTCAGGCTAGATCGCCGACGGCCCGCCGAGGCAACGCCGGGCCGCGAATTAGCCAGAAGGCACGTGCCGAACGGCGGCCGGGCTGGCCTCAGATACGACCACCCGGCACTTCCTGGCGTGGCCCGGGGCTCCTACCGTCGGGCTTACCGACCAATGAGAGAGGTGCCTACCTTGTCCCCACAGCTGTCCCGGTTCAGCGCTGCCTCTGGCGTCCTGTCCGGCCTGCTCCTCGCCGTCGCCGGCGCGGTCAGCGTCTTCACCGGCAAGACCGCGGGCGCGGCGTTCGTCATCGCGCTGTCCCCGGCGCTGGCGCTGCCGTTGCTGGTCGCCGTTTACCAGCGGCACGCCGCCTCCGCGGGCGGTTTTGGCGTGGCCGCCTTCGGTACCAGCCTGATCGGGCTGGGGCTGTTCGGCGGCGCGGTGTTCGTCAAGGACACCACGCTCTTCTACCTCAGCACGGCGGTCCAAGATCACCTCAAGCACGAGCCGACGATCGTCGCACTCCTCGGCGCTGCCGTGGTCTTCGTGGCGGGAACGGTGATGTTCGGGATTTTCCTGCTGCGTACCCGGGCCTGCCCGCGCCTGCTGGCCTGGGCCTACATCGTGTTCCCTTCGCTGCTCGCGCTGCTGTCGCCGCTGCACGACTCGCCGCTGCAGAACGCCAACCACGCCCTGGCCGGGGCCACGATCGCCTGGCTCGCGCTCACACTCTGGCGAGCGGCACCGGACGGCGCCGTCCCGGAGCGGCGCGCCGGGGCCCTAGGCTCCGCAGTGCGGTAACCGGTAACCCGCCGTGCCCAGGACGGGGATACGCCAGTGATTTGCAGGATCGCGGGCTTGTAATGATACGGGTGCCCCGTGCTACTGGCCGGGACACGGAGCATGAGCACGTTAGGCTTCGCCCGTGGAGCAGACGTGGCCGATTATCGGACGGGACAC
>CAZORE010000008.1:0-1755 GCA_964581815.1 uncultured Streptosporangiaceae bacterium
GCGATCGTCGGCAACATCGGTCACTTCGACAACGAGATCGACATGGCCGGCCTCGCCGCGCTCCCCGGCGTCAAGAAGGTCAACGTCAAGCCGCAGGTCGACGAGTGGACCTTCGCCGACGGCCACACGATCATCGTGCTGTCCGAGGGCCGCCTGCTCAACCTGGGCAACGCCACCGGCCACCCGTCGTTCGTCATGTCGAACTCATTCACCAACCAGGTCATGGCGCAGATCGAGATCTTCACCAAGCCCGAGGAGTACCCGATCGGCGTCTACACGCTGCCCAAGCACCTGGACGAGAAGGTCGCCCGCCTCCACCTGGACGCGCTCGGCGTCAAGCTGACCGTGCTGAGCAAGGAGCAGGCCGACTACATCGGCGTGCCGGTCGAGGGCCCGTACAAGCCGGACCACTACCGCTATTAAAAAGATGACCGACGCGTCGCGCCGGTACCGGTCCGTCCCCGGGCTCGCCGAGCTCGGGGACGGCCGTATCCGCTATGCAGAACGCATGATGCCGCTCCTGGCCGCGCTCCGGGCCCGGTTCGGCGCGGACCGGCCGTTCGACGGCCTGACCATCGCCGCCTGCCTGCACGTCACGGCGGAGACCGGCGTCTTCGTCCAGGTGCTGCGGGCCGGCGGCGCGCGCGTCCGGCTGGCGGCGTCCAACCCGCTGTCCACCCAGGACGACATCGCGGCGGCGCTCGCGGCACGCGACGGCATCGAGGTATTCGCCCGCGCCGGGGTGGACAGGGACACGTACTACCGGCACATCGCGCTCGCCGTGGGAGCCGGCGGCGACGGGGGAGGCAGTGCTGGCTTTGCCGAGGGGCCGGACCTGCTGCTCGACGACGGCGGTGACCTGGTGTCCACCCTGCACACGATCGCGCCGCGCAAGGTGCTCGACGGGGTGCGCGGCGGGTGCGAGGGGACGACGACCGGCGTGCTCCGGCTGCGCCGGATGGCGGCCGAGGCCACCCTCGCCTTCCCGATGATCGCCGCGAGCGACACCCCGGTCACGCGGATCGTGGACAACACCCACGGCACGGCGCAGTCCGTCATCGACGGACTGCTGCGCGCCAGCGGGGTGCTGCTCGCGGGCAAGACCATGGTGGTGGCGGGGTTCGGCGCGTGCGGTGCAGGCATCGCCCAGGCGGCCCGCGCGCTCGGCGCCCGGGTAGTGATCACCGAGGTGGACCCGGTGCGCGCGCTCGACGCGGTGCTGCGCGGCTTCCGGGTGCTGCCGATCGCCGAGGCGGTGCCGCTCGGGGAGATCTTCGTCACCGCGACCGGCTCGGCGGAGGTGATCACCGCCGAGCACCTGGCGGTCATGCGGGACGGCGCGGTGCTCGCCAACGCCGGCCACTTCGACGTGGAGATCGACGTCCGGGCCCTGTCCGCCATGGCCGTCGCGGTGGAAACGGACGTCCGCCCGCACGCCGACGCCTACCAGCTTCCCGACGGCCGCCGCCTGCTGCTGCTCGCCGAGGGCCGCGTCGTCAACCTGGTCGCCGCGGGCGGACACCCGCCCGAGGTGATGGACCTCGCCTTCGGCATCGAGGCGCTGTCACTCTCCTGGCTGGCGGGCAACAAGGGCAAGCTAACGGCAGGCGTGCACCGGGTGCCCGCCGACATCGACGCCGAGGCTGCCCGCCTGGTCCTCGCCGCGCTCGGCACCCGGCTCGACACCCTGACGGAAGCCCAGCGGTCCTACCTGGCCAGCTGGCACCTCGGCTCTTAACCGCCGCCCCAGTCCAG
>CAZORE010000008.1:1855-20251 GCA_964581815.1 uncultured Streptosporangiaceae bacterium
GGACCACCTCGTATTAGTTTCTGTGTCGTATATCGGACATAACGGGCGCAGAGTTCACCGGCTGGTCGGAGCTGTTCGCCGTGCTTGCGAAGGTCCTTCAGGTGCAAGCACCGCCGCGAGCTCGGGGCGGGCGGTGATGCCCAGCTTGGCGTAGGCGCTTGTCAGGTGGTTCTCGACGGTGCGCTGGGTCACGAACAGCGCCTGGGCGATCTGGCGGTTGGTGCGGCCGGCCGCGGCAAGCTCCGCGACCCGCAGCTCGCTCGGGGTCAGCGCGTCACGGCCGCGGCTGGCATTGCGGCGCGGCCTGCCGCCCGCGGCCACCAGTTCCTCGCGAGCGCGCGCCGCGACCGCGTGCGCGCCGAGCGCGTACCCGAGGTCCAGGCTCTCGCGTAGCAGGTCGCGCGCTGCGGCGCGGTTGCCTGCCCGGCGGCGGGCGGAGCCGAGATCGCCGAGCGCGCGGGCAAGCTCGAGCCGCGCGGACGACCGGCGCAGCACGTTCACCGCCTGGCCGAGCAGTTCGATCCCCGCGTCGCCCCCCGTGACCAGCCCGGCGGCGCGCAGCGCGACGCCGATCTCCCGCGCCGCGCCCCAGCGGCGGGCAAGCTCGATCTCCTCCTCGGCGAGCGCGCGGGCGGCATCCCGGTCGCCCAGGGCGCTCCGCGACACCGCGGCGGCCGAGCGCCAGCCGATCGCCGCGGGGTTCACGATGCCCCAGCGGCCGGCGTCGGCCCCGAGTGAGACCAGGTCGGCGGCGGCCGTCTCGTGGTCACCGCGGGCGGCGTGCAGGCACCCGCGCGCGTACTTGACCACATTGAACGGGAACACCGGGGGCAGCTCGCCGGCGAGCAGGCCGCGGTCGGCGAGCATCGCCCTGGCCCGCTCGGTTTCCCCCGCATCGACGAGCGCGGGCACGAGGAACGCCGTCGCCAGGACGGCGACCCAGGTATCGTCGGCCGCGAGCGCCTGCTCGCCGAGCGCGAGTGAGAGCCGGATATCGCCGTCACGCGCCGCGAGGTGCGCGGCGATCGCGTCCGCCATCGCCGCCGCCACGGTGCGTCCCCGCCGCCTTGCGACCTCCTGCCACTCCTGAACGCCCGCCCACGCCTCGCGGCCGGCGTCGGCCAGTGACAGCACCAGGACCGCCTCGGGCAGCGCGGTCGAGGTCAGCGGGATAAGCCTGGAGGCCGCGCGGACCGCCGCCCGGGCATGCCGCAGCGCGCGCTCCCGCTCCGCGCCCGCCACCATGAGCTCCACGGCCAGGTTGGCGTGCAACTGCGGGTCAAGCACCATGCCCGACTCAGCGCGCTCAAGCAGCTCCTCGACGAGCGGCCTGGTCACCGTCCGCGTCGACAGGTCCCAGCGCGCGATGTTCAGCAGGACCGCCTGCATCGAGGCGACAATGGCGCTCACGTCGTCCGGCGGGTCGCCGGCCGGGGCAGCCGGCGCCTCGGCGGTTGTCACCTGGATCATCGTCACGGCCTCGGCGAACCGGCCGCACAGCGCGAGTGCTTCGCCGAGCGCCACCGCGATCTTGCCGCGCAGCGGCCAGTCGCCGGCCAGCGCCCGTGCCTCGCTCAGCTGCTCCACGGCGACGGCGGGCGCGCGGAAGGTTCGCGCGGTGCCGAGCTCGTAAAGCACCTCGGCGCGGATGCCGGCCGGCGGGGGCTCAGCAAGCGCGCGTTCCAGGCACTGGACCGCCACTTCGGGCGCGCCGCGGGCGGCGGCGTCCGCGGCGGCGTCCCGCAGCCGGGCCACCGTCCAGGTGTCCGCCTCTGGGCCGGCGGCAAGCAGGTGCGTGGTCAGCTCACCCACCGCGACCCCTTCGGCGGTGAGCAGTCGCGCCGCGGCCTTGTGCCGCTGCTGCCGCAGCGGGACTGACAGGTCCTGGTAAATCGCCGACCGCACCAGGGGATGAGCGAATCGCAGCGTTAGCTCGCCGGTGACCAGCTGCTCGGCCATCAGGGCCGCGACGGCGTCCGCGCAGGCGTCCTCGCTGAGCCCGGCCAGGCGGGCGGCCCGCGCGGTGGTCGCCGACGTGCCGAGCACCGCGATCGCGCGGGCGGCGGCGAGCACCGGGTCGGGGAGCCGGCCGAGCCGCAACAGCACGTGCCGCGACACCGTCTCGGGTGTCAGCCGGCGCAGGTGGGGGACGTCCGCGTCGGTCCCGGACACGCCCTCGGCGGACAGCGTCGCGAGCAGGCCGTGCAGCAGCATCGGGTTGCCGCCGGTGAGCTCGTGGCAGGCGCCGACGAACGCGGGCGAGGGATGCGGAGCGAGCGCCGCGGCCGCGAGCCGTGCGCAGCCGTCCGCGCTGAGCGGCGCCGGGCGCAGCGTGCGCACCGCGGGCTCCGCGGCGAGCGCCGCGGTCAGCGCCTTATCCTGCGCGCTCGCGGCCCGCGGTTCCCTGACCGTGACCGCGAGCAGCACGCGCAGCCCGTCAAGTCGGCGCGCCAGGTAGCCGGCGAACCGCAGCGACGGCGGGTCCGCCCAGTGCAGGTCATCGACCGCGAGCAGCAGCGGGACGCGCTGCGCCGTGTCCGCCGTCAGCCAGTACAGGCCGTGCAGCACCGCGTAGGAGTCCTCCTGGCCGGTCCGCTCCGCCTGGGTGAGCACCCGGGCGGCGAGCGCGGCGGCGTCGCCGCCGTCCACGCCGGCGTCGGCCAGGGTTCCCGCCCGCAGCTCGGCCTCGAAGAACTGCCGGACCACGCCCCAGGGGTAACCGCCCTCGTACTCGGCCGCCCGCGCGGTCAGCACGGTCATCCCCGCGGCGGCGCCCCGCTCGCACGCGTACCCGAGCAGCCGCGTCTTGCCGATGCCCGCCGCGCCCTCGACAAGAAGCACCGAGCCGGACCCGGCGCATGCCGCTTCGACCGCCGCGTCGATCGCGGCGATTTCCGCCGCCCGCTCGAGCAGCGGATCCTGGCTGGCGGCCACCGGCCTCACAGCTGGTGATGATAAGCCCACGGCCCGCGATGCGGTATGGCGCGGCGAGCACAACCTTGTCGCGGTTTGCCCCGGTCCGTCACGCCGCGAACAGCATTCGCGCCGGCTGGCGTCATGGTGGACGTTCAGGCAGATCAGAGCATGCCCGAACATCAACTGTCAGTGGACGTGCGGGTGCGGCCCGCTCGTCAGGGGGCCGCGAGGCGGCGGCGGTCAGGTGACGGGGCCTCGCGCCTGGGCAGCAGCTTGCGGAGCGGAGCAGGCCGCCTGCGTTCCGCGGCGTCCTCTTCTTTCCCTTGCACTCGCCTGGACAGCGCCAGCCAGCCGACGAGGGCGAGCGGGTAGGCGAAGTAGCCGAACCGGGTCGACGGGTCCAGGGTGAACATGACCGCGTAGCCGACGGCAAGCCGCACGGCGGCGTCCCGCTCGTCCCGCGGCGGGCGCGCGATGAGCCAGCCGACGAACCCGAGCACCGCGAGCACCAGGAGTACGTCCACCGTCAGCCGGCCAGCCGGGCCGAGCCCGGCGATGAGGTGGCCGGGGAGCGGGCTCGCCGCGACCGTCTTGTACTTGGTGGTGCCCATCGGGTAATCGATCAGGTTCTGCTTGACCGCAGCCGGCGTCGCGAGTGCCTCAGGCGCGGCGAGCAGCGCGAGGATGCCGGTCACCGCGACCGTCGTGGCCGTCAGCCGGGCGGCGGCCCGCGGAGCGTAGCGGACCCATGCCATGACCGCGAGCACCGGGACCACCGCCCACGCCGTGGTCTTCATCGCGCAGGCGACGCCCAGCGCCAGGCCTGCCCTGACCAGCTTGCCCCGGCCGGCCCAGGCGAGTACCAGGCAGGTCAGCGCGATGATCGGCGGGTCGGTGACGCCGACCGCGAGCGGGAACGCGATGAGCGGCGAGGCGACGGCGACCGCCGTGCACCAGGCGACCCGACCGCGGCATCCCGCACAGCCACGGACCCGGTGCGGCGCGACGGCGGCGAAGGCCGCGGCGATCAGCACCACCGTGGTCAGCGTCGTCCAGATCCGCGGGTCGCCGAGGACGCCGGACAGGCCCGCGGAGCGGGGCAGCCCGAACACCTCCATCAGCGGCAGGTAGGGGTTGTAGGACGTCCAGCCGGTCACCAGCGCGGGCGGCAGGTAGGGCGTGCCGTGCTTGAGCAGGTAGCTGGCCGACTGGCCGATGACGACGACCTCGCCCGTGGCGGGGAACGTGGTGATCAGCCAGAGCAGCGGGGCGATCAGCGCGCCGCCGATCGCCGCGCCAAGCGGGATCGCCCAGCCGGTGGGAGCAAGCAGGAGCAGCGCGGTCACCGCGTAGCCCGCGCATCCCCAGGCCGCCCAGGTTCCGTCGGCGTGCCTGGTGAAGATCATCGCGCCCGCGTAGACGGCGAACGCGCCGAACCAGGCCGCGAGCACCCGCCGGCTCGGCAGGGCCGCGTGCGCGCCGTTGTCCGGCCGCGCTTCCCCGGTAATGTCCACGGACATCGAGGATACGTTTACCGTGCGCCCTGGCGTCCCCGGGCGGCTCTTAGGGGAGCTTCCAGTCGACGGGGGCGGCGCCCTGACGCTCGAGGAGCTGATTGGCGCGGCTGAACGGCCGCGTGCCGAAGAACCCGTTGTGCGCGGACATGGGGCTCGGGTGCACCGACTCGATGCGCGGTACGCTGCCGAGCAGCGGGGCGAGGTCGCGGGCGTCACGGCCCCACAGGATGGCGACGAGCGGCCCGCCGCGGCCGGCGAGAGCACGGATCGCCTGCTCGGTGACCGCCTCCCAGCCCTTGCCCTGGTGGCTGCGCGGCTTGCCGGGCTCCACCGTCAGCACCCGGTTGAGCAGCAGCACGCCATGCTCGGCCCACGGCGTCAGGTCGCCGTTTGACGGCGCCGGGTAGCCGAGGTCGCTCGAGTACTCGCGGAAGATATTGACGAGCGAGCCGGGCAGCGGCCGGACGGCGGGGTCCACAGAGAAGCTGAGGCCGACCGGATGGCCAGGCGTCGGGTAGGGATCTTGTCCGACGATCAGCACCCGCACGTCGGCGAACGGCTGCTTGAACGCGCGCAGCACCTGGTCGCCCGCGGGCAGGTAGCGCTTGCCCGCGGCGATCTGCTCGCGCAGGAACGCGCCCATCCACGCGATCTGGTCCGCGGCAGGGGCGAGCGCTTCCGCCCAGCCCGCCTCGACGACACTGCTCAACGGCTCAGGCATGCGCAGAAAATAGCGCAAGCACAGGGAGTAAGGGGTGCAAACGCCCGGGCCGTGCGCCCGGCCGTACGCTCGCCTGACCAACTGGGCTACCAGTGCTCGTCGCTATCGTCCTGGTCGTCACCGCCCCGGTCGCCGCCCGGGTCCTGGTCCTGGTCATCGTCGTGGGCGCCGCGCTGCTTCCCGATCAGGTGCTGCGCGGCCCGCATGTCCCGGCCCGCCTGGCCGCCGGGCTGGCCGGCCGGCTGCGCGAGCCCGGGGTCGTCTCGCGCCATCGCCTCCTCCGCGTCCTTCACGACCTTGTCGAAGACGCCCATGATTCCCCCGTTTGCGCTTGTCCGGTGGCGAGACGTGCTGGCCTTCCGCCCGGCTGTCCCCCTGTACATGGCCCTGCCTACCTACCCCCGCACCGGTGCCCTACCCCGCCAGGGGGGCCGCGCGGCGTGCTGACGTGCCCTTACTGTCTGTGTGGTAACTGGCTCGCGGGTGGTGCGGACCTGGTAAAAAGGGGTAACCTGCGCATGCGCGCGGGTTATCGACGGACCGCACCGGGATCGTCGCGGCGGGTGCTCGGCTTGGAGCGGACAACATGGAACGATGGGGCTCATGAAAGGACGCGTGCTGGTCGTCGACGACGACGCGGCGCTCGCGGAGATGCTTGGCATCGTCCTCCGCGGCGAGGGGTTTGATCCGACGTTTGTGGCTGACGGAGACAAGGCACTTGAGGCTTTCCGTGACACGCGGCCGGACCTGGTGCTGCTTGACCTGATGCTGCCCGGATCCGACGGCATCGACGTGTGCCGTCAGATCAGGGGCGAGTCCGGCGTGCCGATCGTCATGCTGACCGCGAAGACCGACACCGTGGACGTGGTGCTGGGCCTGGAGTCGGGTGCTGACGACTACATCATGAAGCCGTTCAAGTCCAAGGAACTGGTCGCCAGGATCAGGGCGCGGCTGCGGCGCACGGACGAGCCGGCTCCCGAGATGCTGCAGATCGGCGACGTGTCCATCGACGTGGCCGGCCACTCGGTGAAGCGGAACGGTGAGACGCTGAGCCTCACCCCGCTCGAGTTCGACCTGCTCGTCGCGCTCGCGCGGAAGCCGCGGCAGGTCTTCACCCGCGAGGTGCTGCTCGAGCAGGTCTGGGGCTACCGGCACGCGGCGGACACCCGGCTGGTGAACGTGCACGTGCAACGGCTGCGGGCCAAGATCGAGCAGGACCCGGAGCACCCCGAGATCGTCGTGACGGTGCGTGGCGTGGGTTACAAGGCGGGACCTGGCTGATCGGCGGATGGAGCAGTCTGCGGTTAACAGCGACGCGGCCGGCGTCCCGGCCGCGCCAGTACCGCCCGCCCCTGCCCTGCCCGGCCCCGCGCCCGTCCCGGTACCGCAGCATGACCAGGGTGACCTGCGCGACCGGCGCGAGGCCTGGGAGATGGCGCTGCGGCGCAAGAGATGGGTGCGCTGGCTCGTCAGCTGGCTCCCGCACGAGCTGACCATCGCCATCCGCTCCCTGCTGCGCTGGGAGCACTTGATCCTCGCGAAGGTCAGGCACCGCTGGCACCGGTCGCTGCAGTTGCGGGTGGTCGGTACCACGCTGGTCATCTCCGCGGCGGTGATCGCGGTGCTCGGCTTCTTCCTCACCGAGCAGATCGCCGACGGCCTGTTGTACAACGCGGAAACCTCGGCGCGGGCACAGGCCCTGACGGCGCTGAGCAATGCCGAGTCGGCCTCCGGGGTGACCTCGTACCCGGCGACCGGGCAGGCCGCGCGGCAGGTTCAGGGGTCGATCGCGGCGCTGGTCCAGCCGACGAGCGGCACCGCCACCTACAGCGTCGCCGTCGGGCTCAACCAGACCCTGCTGCCCCTGGCGGGCTACTACAAGTGGTCGTATACCTTCAACGCCGACGCGACGCTCCCGGAAACGCTGCTGAACAACGTCCAGCAGGAGCAGGTAGCCCAGGGAGAGGGTAAGTCGGAAAACAACCTGTACCTCGCGCCCACCACGCTGTTCCCCGGCGGGGGCGGCCCGGGCACGCCCGCGATCGCATTCGGCGCGCCGGTCAGCAACTACTACCAGCTCTACCTCGTGTTCCCATTGAACGAAGAGCAGCAGACCCTGCAGCTCGTCCAGACGACCCTCGTCGGCGTGGGAATCGCGCTCGTGGCCCTGCTCGCGGCGATCGCCTCGCTTGTGACCCGGTGGGTGGTGCTGCCGGTGCGGCATGCGGCGGCGGCCGCGCAGCGGCTGTCCGCCGGCCAACTCGAGGAGCGGATGGTCGTCGGCGGGGCCGACGACCTCGCCCTGCTCGCCACGTCGTTCAACGAGATGGCCGACAGCCTGCAGGAGAAGCTCCACGAGCTTGAGGAACTGTCCAAGGTCCAGCGCCAGTTCGTCTCCGATGTCTCGCATGAGCTGCGTACCCCGATGACGACGATCAGGATGGCGGCGGAAATCCTCTTCGATTCGCGGGAAGACCTCGAGCCGGCGGCCGCGCGCAGCACCGAGCTGCTGCAGAGCCAGATCGAGCGGTTCGAGACCCTGCTCACTGACCTGCTTGAGATCAGCAGGCACGACTCGAACGTCGCCACGCTCGACGCCGAGCCGGCCGACCTGTGCGATCTCGTGCGCAGGGGCGCGGACGACGCGCAGCAGCTCGCTGAGCGCCGGGGCTGCCGCATCGAGTTCCGGCTGCCGGTCGAGGCCACGATGGTCGAGGTGGACCGGCGCCGGGTGGAGCGGATCGTGCGCAACTTGCTCGTGAACGCCGTGGAGCACGGAGAGGGACGCGACGTGGTCGTCACCGTGGCGGCGGACTTGGGCGCGGCCGCCGTCGCCGTTCGCGACCACGGTGTCGGGCTTGCCCCGGGGGAGGAGCAGATGGTCTTCGAGCGGTTCTGGCGGGCGGACCCGTCGCGCGCGCGGACGGTTGGGGGCACCGGCCTGGGCCTGGCCATCTCCCTCGAAGACGCCCGGCTGCACGGCGGCTGGCTCCAGGCCTGGGGAGAGAAGGGCCGCGGCTCGGTCTTCCGGCTCACCCTGCCACGGACCTCCGGGCAGCCCATCGTCGGCTCGCCCCTGCCGTTGGGGCCCGACGAGGCGGAGATCGTGGCCAGCAGCGCCGTCACCACGCTGGATGCCGACCTGGCGGTCATTCCCCGGGGAGACGACGCCTCCTATCCGCACGGCGGATCCCGTGGGTAGGCGCGGTACGCTGCGGCGAACGCTGGCCACGCTGGCCGCGCTGTTCATCGCGGCACTCGCCGCCGGGTGCGTGTCGATGCCAACCGGCGGCCCGGTGCAGTCCTATCCGGTGAGCCAGGGGACAGGGGCGGCGAACCAGCCCAACGTGCAGTTCCAGCCGCAGAAACCGCGGGCCGGCTGGTCGCCGGACAAGATCGTCCAGGGGTTCCTCGCCGCCTCCGCCAGCTTCGGCGATTACAGCCAGGTGGCGCTGCAGTACCTGACGCCACAGGAACAGAAGGTCTGGAACTACCCGACTTGGTCGGCAGTGATCTACAAGGAGGGCCCGGACGCGGGGGACCCGGTCTACCCGGCCGCCGCGAAGACCGCGAAGACCCCGCAGACCTCGCAGTCCCCGCAGACCGCGCAGACCGCCAAGACGGCGACCGTCGAGGTCACCGGCACCATCCAGGCGACGCTTAAGGGAAGCAGCTACTCCGTGCCGTCCACCTCGGCAACCGGCAGCTCGTCTGACGCGCCGCCGCCGTTCCAGCTCGTCAAGGAACCCAGCGGCCAGTGGCGGATCTCGTTCGCGCCCGAGGAAGTGCTGCTCACCAGCGGCTCGTTCGCGAACGACTACCAGCTCCGTAACCTGTACTTCTTCGATCCGACGGGCAGCTACCTGGTCCCTGACCCGATCTACGTGCCGCTGCGCGCTCCCGGCGACCTGCTGAACGGGCTGGTCCAAGACCTGATCGACCCGCCGGACGACTGGCTCTCGGGCGGGGCGACGAAGACCGCGCTGCCGGCCGGCACCAAGATCAGCGACGTCACGGTGGACGGCGTGCTCGCGGTCGTCAACCTCACCGGCTCCATCGCCAAGGACGGCGGCAACGACGCGCTCATGGAGCAGGTCTCGTCGCAGCTGCTCTGGACGCTGTCCGGGTCCGGCCAGAACGGGTCAACCGGGGCGGTCCAGTCCCTCGAGGTCAAGCTGAACGGCCATCCGTGGTTCCCGCCGGGCAGCCCGGGAAACCCGGTGCAGCAGAAGTCTCAGAGCAAGAAGGGCCCGCCCACCGGGGCCAGCTCGGTGTACTACTACGTCGACAGCGCGGGATACCTGACCAGCCGCCAGGGCGCGGCAGGCAAACCGCAGCGGGTTGAGCTCATCGGCACCGGCTACACGCAGGTCGCGGTCTCACCGAGCGGCAGGTACCTGGCCGCGCTGCGCAATACCACCCTGTACACCGGGCTCGTCGGTGCCGGATTGCGAAAGCGGGGCAGCGGGTACGCGACGATGAGCTGGGACAGCAGCGACAACCTGTGGACGGCGCAAGGCAGCCAGGTCATCATGTTCCGCGTCACGGTCACCGCCAGGGACCCGCTCGGCCAGCTGAGTCCCGTGACCGTGACCGTGGACAACCCCCCGGCGAAGGACGTGGGCATCGCGTTCACCGCGCTGCGGGTCGCGCCGGACGGGGTCCGCGTGGCGCTCGTCATCGAAAGCGGCGAGCTGACCTTCGGCGCCATCTCCGGGCAGCAGGGGCCGAATCCGCAGATCACGCTGTCCGAGGTGAAGCTGACCCCGCTGAGCCCCGCTAATACGTTCTCCGGGCTTACCTGGTACGGCCCGGACAACGTCATCACGCTCGCCCAGCCGGGCCCCGCCGCGACCGAGTACCCGGTGAGCGGCGGTTACTCCACGCAGATGCCGGTCGAGCCGGACATGAAGACGATCACGGCCAGCCTGGGGAACCTGCTGATCGCCGGCCTGAGTGACGGCACCATCGTGGCGGACAACAGCCTCTTCGGCGCGTGGATGGCCCTCGGCAACGGAGTCGCGCCGGCCTACCCCGGTTGACCCGGTTTTCCACCGGGCTCACTGAGAACTCAGGGAAAGAAACAACGTTACCATTCCGTTATGTGATGTTTTGCCGCCAAGGTCCCTCCTGACAATTGAGCCGAGTAGAGCTAGCGTTCATGCATGGCACTCGCCCGGGTCCGTGGTTGCGCCGGGCAGGCCCTCCGAGCCGCGCTGGCGGCCGGAGGGTCTCCTTGGCAAGCCGATGCCAGCCGCAGGCGAAACGGTCCACGTAAGGCGACTTGTCGTCGTCCGATCACGGTGCGGCTTAGAAGTAAGTCCTGCCCCGCCGGGGAGCACAAGGCGCTCTCCGACCTCCGGGAGAAGGGTAGTAGTGGCCATGGAAGGCCGCGAACCTCTCAGCAGGCGGATGTGGGGTCGAAGACCAGGTCGGCCGGGCGAGTGCTTTCCGGACCGTTTTGTCCTGCACTGGTGAGGAAGGTAGAGCTTGAGCACAAGTGAAGGATGAAAAGGTTCGCCACAGGTAACCAACGCCGAAGGGGGATCGAGATGGAAATCACCTTCAAGGGCAGGCACACCAGCGTTCCCGAGCGCTTCCGCAGGCATGCGAGCGCGAAGCTGGCCAAGCTCGAGAAGCTCGATCACAACGCGATCCGGATCGATGTCGAGGTGTCGACGGAGCGTAACCCAAGGCAGGCCGACCACAGCGAGCGGGTAGAGCTCACGATCAGATCAAGGGGCCCGGCGATCAGGGCCGAGGCGGCCGCCGACGACCGGTACGCGGCCCTTGATCTCGCGTTCACCAAGCTCGAAGGCCAGCTGCGGAAGGCGGCCGAGCGACGCAAGGTCAGGCGGGGCGACCTCACGGTCCGCTCCACCGAAGTGCTGGCCGCGGTGGCCGCCCCGGCCGGCGCGGACGCTGCGGTGGCCGAGCCCGCTGACCTGGCCGACGTCTCGATCCCGGCGATCCCCGCGCCCGATGACGCGGCCATGCTCAACGGCATGCCGGTCGGCCGCCGGGCGGGCACCAGGGCACACGGCAAGTCGGGCGCACGGACGGGCGCGAGACCGGGCGGCCGGATGAACGGGCAGCGCCGCCCGGAGGCGGTGATACCGCTTCCGGCGCTGCCGGAGGACGACGCAGTCGACTTCGCCGGCTTCAGCGACGAGGCCGAGGCCGAGGCGTCCGTCTCGGGGCTGCTGTCGATGCACATGGTGGGCGATGGCCCGCTGGTCGTCAGGGAGAAATTCCACGCGTCGGAGCCGATGACCATCGACCAGGCGTTCGTGGAGATGGAACTCGTCGGCCACGACTTCTTCGCGTACCACGACAGCCAGTGCGGCAAGTTCAGCGTCATCTACCGGCGTCGCGGCTACGACTACGGCGTCATCCGTCTGGTCGAGGACTAACGGCGCGACTGGTTAAGTGGCCCGCTGACAAGTAACCTCAAGCAGAGGGAAACTAACCTTTAGTGGCGGGAAGCTGACTCAACCACGAGGCTCCAGCCTCAGCAAGCCCAAGGCGCCGCAGTACCTGCGGCGCCTGCCGACAGCACAGACCACGAGGCTCACCCAGGCTTCCGCAAGGGAATGCCGTTCATCGCGGCACTCCCTGCGGGCGCCATGGGCAGAGTCCCCTCCATTCCGGGGGGTCCAGGGGGCGTCCCCTGGAAGGAAAGGAGCACGGCCGTGACCGAGCGGTCCTTTACGGCCAGGAACGCGCCGACGGGCAGGCCGTCGACCGCCAAGCCTGGGGTTGGCTCGCCGCCTAAGCAGCCGTCCCCTGACGCGCCCCCTCCCCCCGTACCCCAGCCGGCACCAGACGGTGACGCCCGGTCGGCCACCGACCCGATCCGGGTGCTGATCGCGGATGATCACGCCTTTTTCCGCCGCGGCCTGGAGGTGGTACTCCAGGGAGAGGCCGGGCTTGAGATCGTCGGCCAGGCCTCCGACGGCGTGGAGGCGGTGGCGGTGGCCACCGAGGTGGCGCCCGACGTCGTGCTGATGGACATCCGGATGCCCAAGATGACCGGCATCGAGGCCGCCCGCCAGATGAAGGAGGTCGCCCCGTCCGCCAAGATCGTGATCCTCACGATCAGTGACGAGGATGACGACCTGTTCGAGGCGATCCGCGCGGGCGCGATCGGCTACCTGCTCAAGGACATCCCGCTCGACGAACTGGCCGACTCAGTGCGCGCTGTGTACGGCGGGCAGTCCCTCATCAACCCGTCGATGGCGGGCAAGCTGATCACCGAGTTCGCCACCCTGGCCCGCCGGGATGCCGACGAAGGGCCGGCCAAGCACGCGCCCGTGCTGAAGCTGACCGAGCGCGAGATGGAGGTGCTCCGCCTGGTGGCGCGCGGCCTGAACAACCGCGACATCGCCAAGGAGCTGTTCATCTCGGAGAACACCGTGAAGAACCACGTGCGGAACATCCTGGAGAAGCTGCAGATCCACTCCCGGATGGAGGCCGTGATGATCGCGGTGCGGGAGAAGCTGATCGAGATCAGCTAGCTCCCCCCGGGGGGACGACCCCCCGTACCCCCCGGTGCGCGGCCGATGGCAAAAACCGCCATTATATCGGCCGCGCGGTCACGCATCCTGGAGGGCGGCGGCGAGCGGCTGGGCGAGCGGGGCAGGCTGTACCCGCTCCGCCACCACATTCGAGCAGCCGGCCCACTGCGCGGCCTCCGTGAGGGCTCGCGCCATGGGGGCGACGGCCCCGGGCCGCTCCAGGAAGACGTTCCTGGCCACGAGCGTTTTCCCGTCCCTCGCCGGGTCGGCCCAGCCCGCGATCTGGCCGCCGGCGAGCAGCGGCATGGTGAAATAACCCCGCTCGCGCTTCTCCCTAGGTACGTAGGGCTCAAACAGGTGCCGGTAGCCGAACATCCGCAGCACCCGCTTCCTGTCCCAGATCAGCGAGTCGAACGGGGAAAGCAGCGCCGTGCGGTGCGTGCCGCGGCCGCCCGCGGCCAGCCAGGCGAGCGCCGCCGGGTCGGCCCAGGCCCGGGCCGGCTGCTTCCCGCCGTGCACCGTCACCGGCACGAGCCCGGCCGCCGCCGCGGCGCCGTCGAGCCGCGTGGCATCCCGCAGTTGGAGCCCGTACCCGTTCAGCCGCTGGTACTCCATGAAGTCCGCGTGCGTGGCGACCCCGAGCGCCCGGGAGACCGTGCCCACCAGGTGAATGAGGCACTCGTCGTCAGTAGGCTCGAGCCCGAGCAGGTCCGCGGGTATGACCCGCTCAGGCAGGTCGTAGATCCGCCGCCAGCCGGTGCGCCGCACGCAGACCGCGCGCCCGGTGTCGATCAGCCACTCCGCGGCGATCTTCACCTCCGACCAGTCCCACCACGGGCCGCCCGCCTTCGCGCCGCCGAGTTGCGTCGCGGTCAGCGGTCCCTCGTCACGCAGCCGGCCGAGAACTTGCTCGCAGGCCTCCTCAGAGACCTTGTGCCAGCGCTGACCACGCGCGGCGATCGCGCGCCGCCGCCAGGCGTAATACGGCCAGTCCGCGATGGGCAGGATGCACGCCGCGTGTGCCCAGTACTCGAACGCCGTCGGCTTCGTCGCCGGCCAGTAGGCCTCCTCGACCGCCGCCCGGCCGACCGGCCCGAGCCTGGCGTACGCGACGAGCTCATGCGACCGCGCGAGCACGGAGATGGTGTCAAGCTGCACGGCGCTGACCCGGCGCAGTACCCCGGCCACCCCGCCCCGCTTCGCCCCCGCCCCGATGAATCCCTGTGCGTAGAGGGTGGCCCGCCGCACCTCGTCCGCGCTCAGCTGAAGGCTATCCCCGGCCGGCGTCCGCGGCTCACGCAGAACGGTAGCGGCTGTCTGTCCCACGCCAATGACTCTAGCGGGCGGATCCGACATTCAAGGCGCCGTGCGGTCAGGCCCCGGCAGCCGGCTTCAACGCGGCCGGACCTAATACCAGTCGGTGTTCATCGCCTTGGAGAACAGCAGGATGAGGCAGCCGAAGATCGCAACGGCGGCACCGATCCAGAAGACCAGCCAGTGCGGGGTGGGAACGAACGCGGCACCGCCGACGATGAAACCGACGATGACAACCGAGGTCCCGACCCAGGAGATGGTCCGGCCGCGGTTGTGCTCCATGTGCCCGGCTCCGTGGACCAGCGCGGCGCTGCTTCCCCCCGTGCCCTCCACGGTGCCCGATGCCTGCTCGGCCACGACTCCTCCTTCAGACCCCACGCTGCCTATGCTGAGGTTGTCACGAAAATACCTCAACGTGCGGCGGGACGCGGTAGCCGGCCCCCCAATCTCGCCTACGATGGCATGGTGAGGCGTGTTCAGCCCACGCGCAGATCCGCGCACGTCCGACAAGTACCGAGTCCTGCCGCAAGGAGCACGACGAAAAGTGCCTTCGATCCTAGACAGCATCCTTCGCGCCGGCGAAGGCAAGATCCTGCGCCAACTCAAGCGGATCAGCGAGCAGATCAACTCCGTTGAGGATGACTTCGTCGCGATGAGCGACGCCGAACTGCGCGGGATGACCGACGAGTTCAAGCGGCGGCTCGCCGAAGAGGGCGAGACGCTCGACGACATCCTGCCCGAGGCGTTCGCCGCAGTCCGCGAGGCGGCTCGCCGCACGCTCGGCCAGCGCGCCTTCGACGTGCAGCTGATGGGCGCGGCGAACCTGCACATGGGCAACATCTCCGAGATGCGCACTGGTGAGGGCAAGACGCTCACCGGCGTGTTCCCGGCCTACCTGAACGCGTTGGCGGGCAAGGGCGTGCACGTCGTCACGACCAACGACTACCTGGCCAAGCGCGACTCGGAGTGGATGGGGCGGGTGCACCGCTTCCTCGGCCTCGAGGTCGGGGTGATCCTGGCCGACATGACGCCGGCCGACCGGCACAAGGCTTACGCCGCCGACGTCACCTACGGCACGAACAACGAGTTCGGCTTCGATTACCTGCGCGACAACATGGCGTGGTCACTTGAGGAGACCGTGCAGCGCGGCCACAACTTCGCCATCGTCGACGAGGTGGACTCGATCCTGGTCGACGAGGCGCGGACGCCGCTGATCATCTCCGGTCCGGCCGAGCAGAACTCCCGCTGGTACACAGAGTTCGCCAAGATCGCCCCGCGGCTACGGCGCGGCGAGGACGGCGAGGGCGACTACGAGGTTGACGAGAAGAAGAAGACCGTCGGCATCCTCGAGTCGGGCGTGGAGAAGGTCGAGGACTGGCTCGGCATCGACAACCTGTACGACCCGGTCAACACCCCGCTCGTGTCGTTCCTGCAGAACTCGCTCAAGGCCAAGGAACTGTTCAAGAAGGACAAGGACTACGTCGTGATGAACGGCGAGGTCCTCATCGTGGACGAGTTCACCGGCCGCATGCTGCACGGCCGCCGGTATAACGAGGGCATGCACCAGGCCATCGAGGCCAAGGAAGGCGTGCAGATCAAGGACGAGAACCAGACGTTCGCCACGATCACGCTGCAGAACTACTTCCGGCTCTACGACAAGCTCGCGGGAATGACCGGCACGGCGATGACCGAGGCCAACGAGTTCATGCAGATCTACAAGCTCGGCGTGGTCCCGATCCCGACCAACAAGCCGATGATCCGCGCGGACGAGACCGACGTGATCTACCAGACCGCGCAGGCGAAGTTCGACTCGGTGGTTGAGGACATCGCGGAACGGCACCAGGCCGGGCAGCCCGTCCTCGTCGGCACCGTGAGCGTCGAGAAGTCCGAGCTGCTGTCGGTGATGCTCAAGCGGCGCGGCATTCAGCACCACGTGCTCAACGCCAAGTACCACGAGCAGGAGGCGATGATCGTCGCCCAGTCCGGCCGGCTCGGCGCGGTCACCGTGGCGACGAACATGGCCGGCCGCGGCACCGACATCATGCTCGGCGGTAACCCCGAGTTCATCGCCGACCTCGAACTGCACCAGCGCGGCCTGTCGCCGGTTGACACGCCAGAGGACTACGAGGCGGCGTGGCCGGAGGCGGTGGCCAAGGCGAAGGCGGCGGTCGCCGCCGAGCACGAGCAGGTCGTCGAGGCGGGCGGGCTGTACGTGCTCGGCACCGAGCGGCACGAGTCGCGCCGCATCGACAACCAGCTGCGCGGCCGGTCGGGCCGGCAGGGCGACCCGGGCCTGTCCCGGTTCTACCTGTCGCTCGAAGACGACCTGATGCGGATGTTCAACTCCGACCGGGTCGCGGCGATCATGGACCGGCTGCACATCCCGGCGGACGTCCCGGTCGAGAACTCGGTGGTCTCCAGGTCGATCAGGTCCGCGCAGACCCAGGTGGAGTCGCAGAACTTCGAGATCCGCAAGGACGTGCTCAAGTACGACGACGTGCTCAACCGGCAGCGCCAGGTCATCTACGGCGAGCGGCGGCAGGTGCTCGAGGGCGCGGACCTGCACGTGCAGGTGCGGTCCATGATCGACGAGGTGACCGCCTCCTACGTCACCGCCGCGACGGCCGACGGGTACCCGGAGGAGTGGGACCTGGAGAAGCTGTGGCGGGCGTTCAAGCAGCTCTTCCCGATCACGCTGCCGATCGACACGGTGATCGAGGAGGCGGGCGGTGACAAGTCAGGGCTGACCGCCGACATGATCACCGCCCTGGTGCAGGAGAACGCGCAGCAGGCATACGACCGCCGCGAGGCCGACCTCACGCCCGACAGCATGCGCGAGATCGAGCGCCGCGTCGTGCTGTCCGTCCTCGACCGCAAGTGGCGCGAGCACCTGTACGAGATGGACTACCTTCGCGAGGGCATCGGCCTGCGCGCCATGGCGCAGCGCGACCCGCTGGTCGAGTACCAGCGGGAGGGCTACGACATGTTCAACTCGATGATGGACGGCATCAAGGAAGAGTCGGTCGGCAACCTGTTCAACCTCCAGATCGAGTTCCAGGAGAACCCCATCGTCGAGGAGGTGGGAGCCGGGGCACAGCTCGCGTTCGGCGGCAGCCTTCCCGGCGTCGCCACGGGCGGCGCCCAGCAGGCGCAGGCCGCGGCCGCCCCGGCTGCGCAGGCACCCGCCGCGCCGGCGGTGCCCGCCCGCGCACCGCGGCCCGTACCCCCGCCGCAGCCGGCGCCGGCCCCCCCGCCGGCCCCCTTCAGCAAGTCCCGCGGGCGGCACGCCGCCAACGGGCGGGGTCACGCCACCGCGGCGGGCCGCGGCCAGGCCGCGACCCGCAGCAGCACTGACCGTGCGACTGAGGCCGCCGCTGCCCACGAGGAGGCCGACACGACCCCGGAGGTCCAGGCCAGCGGGTCGCAGCCGGTCCTTCCCGCGCGGCTGCAGCCGCAGCGGCCGCGCAACCTTCAGTACTCGGCGCCGTCAGAGGCCGGCGGGGTGGAGCGGCACGGCGACGCCGCGGCCGACCCGTACGCCACCGTGGGCCGTAACGACCTGTGCCCGTGCGGTTCCGGCCGCAAGTACAAGCGCTGCCACGGCGGCCGGAGCTAAGCGGCCTCGACATCGGTGCAGAGCCACGGCGCGCCTGGCTTGCTCCGCCACGCCTGCGGCCCGGCCGGCGTAGCGCGCTCCAGCCGGACAGCCAGCGCCCGGGTGCGCGGCCCCGCCGTGACAACGAGCGTCATCTCGATCACGTCAGCGGCCGGCATGGTCGTCAGCACACGCTGGATCCTCGGCCGGTAATCGCCGCAGAAGACGGGCAGCAGCCTGCGTAGCTGGACGCTGCCGTGCCCGGACATGCAGGGCAGCACCTGCTGCAGCGGTCGCACGCCGGCGAGCGCCTCGGTAAGCAGCACCGCGAACTGGCGGGCCCACGGGGTTCCCTGATTCCCCTGGTCGGCTCGCCTGGCGGCGGCCGGGCCATCACCGAGACCGAGAAGTACCTCCGCGGCCGGCGGCCCGTCAAGTGGCGGCCAGACCTCGGGCACTGAGGTGACGCACATCGTCGCCAGGTCGAGGTCGGGCAGCATGGGCGCCGCTTGAACTTGCTCTGCGGTCATGGCACCACTTCTACCGGCCACCCCCGACATTCCGGCCCGGCCAGCCCCGCGGCCGGCCATGCCAAGGACCCGTGCCACCGACCCGCGACCGCCCGGACCCTGCTCTTCCCCGGCGGCCGGCTCCGCCGGTCGCTAGGCTTTGCCCGTGGCGCGCGTAGACCCGCAACTTGATGCCAGCGCCGGGGCACAACCGGTTGCCACCGCCGTGGGAGCCAGGCGAGGCAAGCCACGACCGCGGAAGGCCACGCGCCCGCCCGCGGCGGAGGCGGGGGAGAGCAGGTCGGCG
>CAZORE010000008.1:20351-72758 GCA_964581815.1 uncultured Streptosporangiaceae bacterium
ACCGCGGAAGGCCACGCGCCCGCCCGCGGCGGAGGCGGGGGAGAGCAGGTCGGCGACGGAGGCGGCGGCGAAGGGCAAGTCGTACCCGTTCACCGCCGACCCGGGCCGCGCGGCGAACATGCGAGGCAACCGGCGCGCCGACACCAAGCCGGAACTGGCGCTGCGCGCGGCGCTTTTCGCCATGGGCTACCGCTACCGCAAGGACCTCAGGCTAGACCTGCCCGCCCGCCGGGTGCGGCCGGACATCGCGTTCACCAGCCGGCGGGTTGCCGTATTCGTCGACGGCTGCTTCTGGCATGCCTGCCCGGAGCACGGGGGCAAGCCCAAGAGCAATGAGTGGTACTGGTCACCGAAGCTAACCAGGAACGTGGAACGGGACCGCGCCGCCGACGCGGCGCTCGCCCAGGCCGGCTGGACGGTGCTCAGGCTCTGGGAGCACGTCCCGCTCCCCGACGCGGTGGCCGCCGTAGTCGCCGCCGTCGGCACCCCAAAGGCACTGCCGCCCCGCTAGCATTTCCGCCATGCGGGTCTACCTGGCGTCTACGCTGCCGGAGCTGGCCGACATCCTCGCCAAGGGCGAGATCGGCCCGCCGCCGCTGCGGGCGTTCGCGGTCACGCCGGCGCTGCGCGAGGGATACGCGAGCGGTGATGACGAGGAGCTCGAGTACGTCGCGATGCTGGCGGCGGCCCGGCGGTCGCTGCGCCTGCTCGATTCCGATCAGGCCGCGCCGCGCCGCCGCGTGGTGCTCGCCGCCGATGTCCCCGATGGCGAGGTCAGCTGGCAGGCGTACGACGACGACGCCGCGGCGGTACTTGTCGGCGCCAGCGTCCCGGTCACGGCGGTCGCCTCGGGTCACGTCGACGAGCTTGACGCGGTGCCCGACGTGGCCGCCGCCGCCGACGCGGTCATCGCGGCCGACGCGGGCGACGACGACGCCTCCTTCACCGTCGACTCCGCCGAGGCCCACGAGCTTGCCTGGTACGCCACCCAGGAGCTCCAGTACCTCTAGAGCCGTTAAGGTTGGGGTTGGCCCCGGGCGGGGAAGGTGCCCGGTATGGACGCTGTGACGCGGGTTCCCTTGCCGTACAACGAGCCGGTAAGGCAGTACCAGCCTGGCAGCGCGGATCGCGCGGTGCTCGCGGACAAGATCAAGGAGATGGCCGGCCAGCGGGCCGAGCTGACCATGAGCATCGGCGGCCGGGCCGTCATGGGCTCGGGCGAGCGGGTACCGGTGGTCAAGCCGCATGACTTCCGGCACGTTCTCGGCGATTTCGGGAACGCGACCGACGAGGACGTGGCGGCCGCGATCGCCGCCGCGGGCCGCGCGGCGAAGGCATGGCGGGCGCTGCCCTTCGACGAGCGTGCCGCCGTTTTCCTTCGCGCGGCCGACCTGCTCGCCGGGCCGTGGCGCGCGACGCTGAACGCCGCAACGATCCTCGGCCAGTCGAAATCGGTGTTCCAGGCCGAGATCGACGCCGCCTGCGAGCTGATCGACTTCTGGCGGTACAACGTCGCCTTTGGGAGGCAGCTGCTCGCCGAGCAGCCGGTGTCCGCACCCGGCGCGTGGAACCGCATGGAATACCGGCCGCTCGAGGGGTTCGTGCTTGCGATCACGCCGTTCAACTTCACCGCGATCGCCGGGAACCTGCCGTCGGCGCCCGCGCTGCTCGGCAACGTGGTGGTGTGGAAGCCGTCGCCGACGCAGCAGCTGTCGGCGCACTACCTCATGGCGCTGCTGCACGCGGCCGGGTTGCCGCCCGGCGTGATCAACCTGGTCACGGGCGACGGCCAGGCGGTCTCCCGGGTGGCGCTGTCCCATCCCGACCTCGCCGGGATCCACTTCACTGGTTCAACCGGCACCTTCCAGCACCTGTGGCGCGCTGTAGGGCAGAACATCGAGCGGTTCCGCGACTACCCGCGGCTGGTCGGCGAGACCGGCGGCAAGGACTTCGTGATCGTGCACCCCTCGGCCGACCCCGCGTCCATCGCGGCCACGCTGGTCCGGGGTGCCTTTGAGTACCAGGGCCAGAAGTGCTCGGCCGCCTCGCGCGCCTACCTTCCCGCGTCCCTGTGGGCGGTCGTCAAGGACCAGCTCATCGCGGACACCCAGTCGATCACCTACGGTGACGTGTCCGAGGACCTGTCCCTGTTCGGCGGGGCGGTGATCGACGCCCGCGCGGCGGACAAGCATCGCGGCGCGTTCGACCGGGCGCGGTCGCGCCCGTCGGTCTCCTTCCTGACCGGCGGCCAGGTCCACGACGAGACGGGCTACTTCGTCGCGCCAACCATCCTTGAGTGCGCCGACCCGGGCGACGAGGTGTTCACCACTGAGTACTTTGGCCCCATCCTCGCGGTCCACGTCTACCAGGATGCGGACTACTCCGGGATGCTCGCGCAGGCCGCCGGCGCGGCACCGTACGCCCTGACCGGCTCGATCCTCGCCACGGACCGTACCGCGATCGCGGAGGCGTCGGAGGTGCTGAGGTACAGCGCCGGCAACTTCTACGTCAACGACAAGCCGACCGGCGCGGTGGTTGGCCAGCAGCCGTTCGGCGGCGCGCGGGCCAGCGGCACGGATGACAAGGCGGGCTCGGTCTTCAACCTCATCCGCTGGGTGTCCGCCCGCGCGATCAAGGAGACGTTCGTCCCGCCGACCGACTACCGTTATCCCCACATGGGCTGACGGTGCCCGAAATTCACAAGACCATCGTCCGCGCCCAGACGAGACGGAGATACCCCGCGCCTTGGTCCGTGCTGGCGGACCCGATACGATCGCGGTTTTTGCGATCGGGTCCGCCAGCATGGACACCGGGGGGTACGGGGGGTCGCCCCCCCGGGAGATAACATGCTTCACCGGCTGGTGCTGTGGAACATCGACCTGACGCTGCTTGACGTGGCGAAGGTCACCAGGGCGGCGTACGCAGAGGCGTTCGCCGAGGTGGTCGGCCGCCCGCTGGTCCAGCTGCCGCAGATGCCCGGCATGACCGAGCCGGAGATCTTCTTCGACGCGCTTGGCCGCAACGGCGTCAGCCTGCGCGCGGACGGCGAGTCCGAACGGCTGCTCGCGCCGTTCGGCGCGGAGTACGCGACGCGGCTTGCCACGCGCAGGGACCAGCTGACGACGCAGGGCACCCTGCTTCCCGGGGCCGCCGAGGCGCTGCAGGCCCTGGCCGGGATCGGCGGCGTGGTCCAGTCGGTGCTCACCGGGTCGAGCCGTCCCAACGCGGCGCTCAAGCTGCGTGCCTTCGGCCTCGACCGGTACCTGGACCTGGGCATCGGCGGGTTCGCCGGCTCCGAGCCTTACCCCAAGGGCGCGCTCCTGCGCGCCACCCGCCTGCGGGCGGAGGAGAAATACCAGGTGAGCTTTGCCGAGAAGCTGACGGTCTACATCGCGGACGCCCCGCGCGACGTGGAAGCGTCCAAGGTCGGCGGCGCCACGTCCGTGGGGGTGGCCAGCGGCCGGGCGTCCAGTGGCGAGCTCCGCGAGGCCGGCGCCGACCTGGTGCTGCCCAGCCTGGCCAGGCAGCGGGAGCTCATCGATTTCATCACCGCACTTGGGTGATCCTTATCACCACCCTTGGGCGGCGATGACCGGCGCGTTCCGTTCTTGGCCTGATACAGAAGTTTCTCCTGGGGTCACCGGTAGAAAGGCTGCTGACCCGAGTGCCCTGACGAGTCCGGAAGTGCTCGCTTCGCGCGCTCCGGGTTCTAGTCTGTAAAGAGGGAGGCATCCGGGCGCATCCGTCGCGCCCGTGCTTACGATGCGACTGTGATGCGATTTCGTGGCTGCCCCTGGGAGCTATCCGCTTCCGGGGCCCGCTCGCATGCCCGGTGCGGTGGCAACCTGTTGCCGCAGGGCGTGCTTCAGGAGGGTACAAGGGTCGCCCTCCCAGCAAGGCAACAGTCGCATTCCCCGTGCATGGCCGGCACAATGAGGTGACGGTCAGCCATCACGAAGGAGTGAACAGGCAATGCCGGAACGCGCGGCCGAGGCCAGGCAGGCCCCGGACGACATCAGGGATGAACTGATCGCCAAGGCGGCGGAGCTGTGGACCTACGTCCCCAGCGGCACCGTTGCGGAGGTCGCCGGGGCCGGGGGCGTCAACCCGCCAGGCGACCCGGGCCAGGTGGTGGGTGACCTGCCTGGCTTCCTCAGCGCGTACTACCGGCTCGTCGCCGTGGAGGACCTGATCGCCGCCGGACCAGTACGGCTTGCGGCGACCGCGGCGCAGCACGCCGCGCTCGGCGCCCACCGCCCGCAGGGCCGCCCCGCCGTTACCGTCCGACCCGAGCGGGACGCCTCGCTGACCTGGGCGGGAACCGTCATCGACATCGTCACCGACGACATGCCGTACCTGGTCGACTCGGTGACGATGGAACTCAACCGGCAGCACGCCGACATCAGGCTCATTGTCCACCCGCTCTTCACGGTCCACCGGGACGTGACCGGAGCGGCCCAGGGCACGGGCGCAGCCGTCGCCGACGCCGACGCGGTCCCTGAGTCCTGGATGCACGTCGAACTTGGCGCCGTTGACGATCCCGCGGCGCTCGCCGCCGACCTGCGCCGTGTCCTTGACGACCTGCGCGTCGCTATGGAGGACCAGCGGCGCATGCGGTCCGCCGCCCGCGACCTGGTCGAGCTGCTTTCTAATATCGACGACCCGGCGGAGACCGAGGCAAGCGAACTGCTCGCCTGGCTGTCGGCCGGCCACTTCACGTTCCTCGGCTACCGTGCCTACGCGCAGGCGGGGGAGCCGCGAGAGCTCAAGCCCGTCCCCGGCACCGGACTTGGCATCCTCCGCCATGACGGGGCCGATGAGTCCTTCGCCGTCAGCCCGGCCGACGGCGGTCAGGGTAAGCACCGGCCGCGGCTGCTCGTGCTGGCCAAGTCGTCCACGAAGTCCACCGTCTACCGGCCCAGCTACCTGGACTACGTGGCGGTGCGCCGGTTCAGCCCGGACACCGGCGAGGTCATCGGGGAGTACCGGTTCATCGGCCTCTACACTCAGGCCGCCTACACCGAGTCGGTCACCCGCATCCCGGTGCTGCGCCGCAAGCTCGACCGGATGCTGCACATCGCCGGCGTGCCCGTGGACAGCCACGACGGCCAGGCGCTCCTGGAGATCCTCGAGGGCTTCCCGCGGGAAGAGCTGTTCGAGATCAGCGCGGAGCGGCTCGCGCCGATCGCCCTGGCCGTGCTCGGCCTCGGCGAGCGCAAGCAGGTGCGGCTCTTCGTACGCCCCGACTCCTACGGCCGCTACGTTTCCTGCCTGGTCTACCTGCCGCGCGACCGGTACACCACGCAGGTCCGGCTCCGCGCCCAGGAGATCTTGCGCAGCGCGTTCGGCGGCGCCTCGGTGGACTACAGCGCGATGGTGGGCAACTCGGCCCTCGCCCGGCTGCACATCGTGGTGCACGCCGAGCCGGGCCATCAGCTCGGCCCGGTCGACCAGGCGGCCCTCCAGGTGCGCATCGCCGCCGCGGTCCGCTCCTGGGACGAGGACCTGGCCGAGGAGGCGGAGCGCCAGCTCGGTCCAGAGATCGCTATCGAAGCCATCGGGACCTGCGCCGACGGCATTCCAGAGACCTACAAGGCGGCAACCGCCCCGGCCGCGGCGGTTGGCGACCTGGCCGTGGTGCGGCGGCTGCGGGATGAGTCAGCCGGCTTCGCGATCCGTCTTTCCCTGAGCCCGGCGGCTGACGCGGTACCGCCAGGCCACCAGCCGCCCGGTCAGCTGCCGACGACGGTCCCGCCGGGCAGCGACGTCTGGCGGCTGCGCGTTTACCAGCTGTCGCCGCTCACGCTCTCTGACGTGCTACCGCAGTTGCAGCACATGGGGCTCGAAGTGCTTGACGAGCACCCCTACGAGTTCCGTGGCACCACGCAACCGTTCTGGATCTACGACTTCGGCATCCGCGGCCGGCGGCGGGCGGTGACGCAGGCCCACGCCGACGCGCTGCGCGCCGGGTTCGAGGAAGCGCTGACCGCCCTTTGGCAGGACCGCATTGAGGACGACGAGTTCAACGGCCTGGTGCTCGACGCGGACCTCAACTGGCGGCAGGTCGCCATGCTGCGCGCGTACGCGCGCTACCTGCGGCAGGCGGGGTTCCAGTTCAGCCAGAGCTACCTGCAGCGGGTGCTGCGCGCCAACCCGGCGATCACCAGGCTGCTGGTGCGGTTGTTTGAGTCCCGGTTCGACCCGGCCCGTGCGACCGGCGCTGAGGAGCGCTGCACGGCGATCACCGAGGAGTTGCGCGGAGCGCTCGATGAGGTGGTCAGCCTGGACCATGACCGCATCCTGCGCGCTTACCTGACGCTGATCGACGCCACCCGGCGGACCAATTACTACCAGCGCGCCGGCAACGGCGACCACGCGCCGTACCTGGTGTTCAAGCTCGCGTCCGAGCGGGTCCCCGTGCTGCCCGCGCCGCGGCCGAAGTACGAGATCTGGGTCTACTCGCCGCGGTTCGAGGCGGTGCACCTGCGGTTCGGACCGGTCGCGCGCGGCGGCCTGCGCTGGTCGGAGCGGCCTGAGGACTTCCGCACCGAGGTGCTCGGCCTGGTGAAGGCGCAGGAGGTGAAGAACTCCGTCATCGTGCCGTCCGGCGCGAAAGGCGGGTTCGTCTGCAAGCGGCTGCCCGACCCGGCCGACCGGGACGCCTACCAGGCGGAAGTGCTCGCCTGCTACCGGACGTTCATCAGCGCGATGCTCGACGTCACCGACAACATCGCCGGCGACGCCGTGGTCCCGCCGCCCGGCGTGGTCCGGCTTGACGGCGACGACCCCTACCTGGTCGTCGCCGCGGACAAAGGCACCGCGACGTTCTCCGACGTGGCCAACGAGATCGCGGGGCGGTACGGGTACTGGCTCGGCGACGCGTTCGCCTCGGGCGGCTCCGAAGGCTACGACCACAAGAAAATGGGCATCACCGCCCGCGGTGCCTGGGAGTCGGTGCGCTGGCACTTCGCGGCGCTGCGACTGAACCCCGACACCGACGACTTCACCGCCGTCGGCATCGGTGACATGTCCGGTGACGTATTCGGCAACGGGATGCTGCTGTCGCGGCACATCAAGCTGGTCGCGGCCTTCGACCACCGGCACGTGTTCCTGGACCCGGACCCGGACCCGGCGGTCAGCTTCGCCGAGCGGCAGCGGCTGTTCGACGTGCCCCGCTCGTCGTGGGCGGACTACGACAGGGCGCTGATCTCCGCGGGCGGCGGCGTGTGGCCACGGTCGGCGAAGTCGGTGCCGGTCTCCGCGCCGGCTCGCGCGGCGCTCGGCCTTGACGACGGGGTCACGGCGCTCTCGCCGGACGAGGTGATCTCCGCGATCCTGCGTGCGCCGGTCGACCTGCTGTGGAACGGCGGCATCGGCACCTGGGTGAAGGCATCGCACGAGACGCACGCCGACGCGGGCGACCGGTCAAGCGACGCGGTCCGGGTCAACGCGACCGAGCTGCGGGCGCGGGTGATCGGCGAGGGCGGCAACCTCGGCCTCACCCAGGCCGCGCGGATCGAGTACGCGCTGGCCGGCGGCCTGATGAACACCGACTTCATCGACAACTCGGCCGGCGTGGACACCTCGGACCACGAGGTCAACATCAAGATCCTGCTGGCCGGGGCGATCGCGGCCGGCGCGCTGCCGCCGCAGGAGCGGGGCACGCTGCTGCACGCGCTGACCGACGAGGTGGCCGCGCACGTGCTGCGGCACAACGACGGGCAGAACATGGCGCTCGCCGCGGCCCGCTTCCAGGCGCCCAGGCTGCTCCACGTGCATGCCAGGTACCTGCGCCAGCTGCTGCGGGAGAACCGGGTGTCGCTGCAGACAGACGGGCTGCCGGACGAGAAGGAGATCGCGGCGCGGCGGTCGGCGGGCACCGGCCTGACCACGCCCGAGCTGGCGGTGGTGCTCGCGCATACCAAGATCGCGGCTGGCCAGCAGGTGCTCGCCTCCGACCTGCCCGACGACCCGTCGCTACAGTCCACGCTGGCCGGTTACTTCCCGGTACCGCTGCGGGACCGGTTCGCCGACCAGCTAGGCGCGCACCGGCTGCGCCGCGAGATCATCACCACCGAAGTGATCAACGAGATGGTGGACACCGGCGGGACGACGTTCTTGTTCCGGCTTGGCGAGGAGACCGGGCTGCCGGTGGTCGACATCACCAGGGCCTGGCTCGTCGCCAGGGAGGTCTTCGGCATGCGGGCCTTCTGGCAGCAGGTCGAGGCCATGGCGGGCACCGTGGACGTAGGCGCGCGGATCGCGATCGTCCTTGAGGCACGCAAGCTGATGGAACGGGCGACGCGCTGGCTGCTCGTAAACCGGCGGCTGTCGTTCGGCATCGCCGAGACGGTGAACTTCTTCAGCGCGGGAGTCTCCACCGTTCGTTCGTCCATCCCCAAGCTGCTCTCCGGCAGCGACCTGTCCACCTACGAGGACCGGCGCGCCTCCTTCGCTGGCAGCGGCGTCCCCGCGGGCCTCGCGGAGCTGGTCGCGGCGATGGTGCCGTCGTACTCCGCGTTCGACATCGTGACGAGCGCGGCCGCGACCGAGCACGCTGTCGAGGAGACCGCGGCGGTGTACTTCCTGCTCGCGGACCGGTTGCAGCTGTGCCGGCTGCGCGACCTGATCGTGGCGCTGCCGCGCGACGACCGCTGGGCGGCGGTGGGCCGGTCGGCGCTGCGCGATGACCTGTACGCCGCGCACGCCGCGCTGACGCGCGACGTGCTGGCGGTCGGCCGCACCAATACGGCGCTGACCGGCGCCTTCGTGGTCGGCGGCCGGGGCAGCAGCGCGGCCGACCGAGTCGCGGCGTGGGAGCTGGCCAACTCGGCCGAGGTTTCCCGGGCCGCGGCCACGCTCGCCGAGATCTGGGAAAGCAACCGCTTCACCTTCACCACCTTGTCGGTGGCGGTCCGGGTGATCAGGACGCTGGTCTCGCCCGGGGCCTGATCGCCCGCGACCTGCTGCTTGCTGCTGCTCATCCCCATCCACCCCGCTTCTCTCGTGTTAGCAGATGCCGCCTGCCGGGCGGGGGAACCTGGGCTGAAGGCAACGACGGTTCCAGGCAAACGGCAAAAAGCCGGCCGACCGACTTCCGTATACGAAAGGAATGGGCGCGGTGTCGCCTGGGTCAGGGCGCCCCAGGCGGATAACGGGCAGGTCGGCGGGCTACCGGCGCGTCCCGAATACGCTGCCGGGCCGTTATTCGCGTAGGCTTTCCGGCATGGTCGCCACCGATCCCGCCGATGAGATATCGGAACTGTCGTCCAAGCTCGACACGATTGAGGCCGTAGTCGATCCTGAGGCGATGCGCACGGAGGTCCTTGACCTGCGTGAGCAGGCGGCCGACCCGACGCTCTGGGAGGACCAGGGGCGCGCACAGGAGATTACCCGGCGGCTCTCCTACCTGGAGGGTGAGCTGAACCGCATGGAGAGCCTGCGGCAGCGGCTTGCGGACACCCGCGTGCTGTTCGAGCTGGCCGACGACGAGCACGACCAGGACACGCACAACGAGGCCGTCGCCGAGCTCGCCGCCTTGCGCAAGGAGATGGACGCCCTCGAGGTCCGCACCCTGCTGAACGGCGAGTATGACGCCCGCGAGGCGCTGATCACGATCAACTCGCAGGCGGGCGGCGCCGACGCGGAAGACTTCGCGGGGAACCTGCAGCGGATGTACCTGCGCTGGGCGGAGCGGCACAAGTACCCGGCCGAGGTCTACGACGTCTCCTACGGCGAGGCCGGCATCAAGTCCACCACGTTCGCGGTGAAGGCCCCCTACGCCTACGGGACGCTGCGCGGTGAGCAGGGCACGCACCGCATGGTCCGCATCTCCAAGTACGACAACCAGGGCCGCCGCCAGACGAGTTTCGCCGGCGTGGACGTGGTGCCCGTCGTCGCGCAGACCGACCACGTGGACATACCGGACGACGAGATCCGGGTGGACGTGTTCCGCTCCTCAGGACCCGGCGGTCAGGGCGTCAACACCACCGACTCCGCGGTCCGGATCACCCACCTACCGACCGGCATCGTCGTCTCCTGCCAGAACGAGCGGTCCCAGATCCAGAACCGGGCCTCCGCGATGGCGGTCCTTCAGGCCAAGCTCCTCGAGCGGCGCCGCGAGGAGGAGGCCAGGGAACTGGACCACCTCAGGGGCGACGGCGCCCGCGCCTGGGGCTCGCAGATCCGCAACTACGTCCTCTACCCGTACCAGATGGTGAAGGACGCGCGCACAGGCTATGAGACCTCGCAGGCCGAGGCGGTGCTCGAGGGCGACATCGATGACTTCATCGACGCCGAGATCCGCTGGCTCCGCCGCTCGGAGCGGGAAGCCGAGTAGGCGCCTGCGGTCAGCCTTTGACGTAGGCCAGCTTCTCGGCCACAAGTTTGACCTCCCCTGACCGCTCGCCGCTAGCCAAGCACGTGGGTCGCGATGAGGAGGCCAAGGAACAGCAGCAGGGCGGCGGCGATGAGAAGTTGCGGCGTGAGGACCGGGCCGTGGTGGTGGACCTCGGCGCGGGCCGCGCGGCAGACCGAGCACCGGCCCTCGATCACCGGGCCAGCACAGTGAGCGCAGATCAGGTGCTCGCAGCTCATCTTGAATCCCTTCCGGAAGCGGTGCCCCGGGCGCACTTGGCGTGATCTGGAGCCTTAGCTGCCAGTTTCCCCCTAGACTGTTCCCTGGCTAAGCCAGGTTACCCGCAAGTTGCCCGGCTAAGCCGGAAAGACCCTGTGTGGCTGCCGGACCGGGGCAAACGCCCTGTTCCTGCAGGCACGCAAGCCCTGCAATTAAGGGGCGGCAGTCCTTCGTCGAGAGATCCTGTGATGGTCCTGTGATTGAGTTTCAAAACGTCACCAAGATCTACCCGAACCAGAATCGGGCCGCTCTGGAGAACGTCGACATGACGATCAACAAGGGAGAGTTCGTCTTCCTCGTTGGCCCGTCCGGGTCGGGTAAGTCGTCGTTCCTGCGGCTGATACTCCGCGAGGAGCGCCCGAACGACGGCCGCATCCTCGTCGCCGGCAACGACCTGGCGCGGCTCACGAACTGGAAGGTCCCGGCGATGCGCCGCAAGATCGGGTGCGTCTTCCAGGACTTCCGGCTGCTGCCGAACAAGACGGTCGAACAGAACGTGGCGTTCGCGCTCGAGGTGATCGGCAAGCCGCGCCGGTTCATCAAGCGGGTGGTGCCGGAGGTGCTCGACCTCGTGGGCCTCGACGGCAAGCACGACCGGATGCCCGACGAACTGTCCGGCGGCGAGCAGCAGCGGGTCGCGATGGCCCGCGCGTTCGTCAACCGCCCGATGATCCTGCTCGCCGACGAGCCGACGGGCAACATCGACCCGGCGACCTCGATCGGCATCATGAAGGTGCTCGACCGGATCAACCGGACGGGAACGACGGTCGTCATGGCGACGCATGACGCCGCGATCGTCGACTCGATGCGCAAGCGCGTGATCGAGCTTGAGTACGGCAAGGTGGTCCGCGACCAGAACCGCGGCGTCTACGGCCAGGCCTACTAGCTCCGGCCGGCATTACCACCTGCTTACCGGGTGCCGTCAAGACGGCACGTGAACGACCAGGGATGAGATAAGGGCAGTATGCGTTCAAACTTCGTGTTCCAGGAGATCTGGGTCGGGCTGCGCCGAAATCTCACGATGACCGTCGCGCTCGTCGTGGTGGTGGCGATCAGCCTGTCGCTGCTCGGCACGGGGCTGCTCTTCGTCAAGCAGGTCGACAGCACGCGCACGTACTGGCAGAGCAAGGTGGAGATCTCCGTCTACCTGTGCTACGCGGACAGCGCCAACCCGAACTGCCACGGCGCGGTGACCACGGCACAGACGACGTCGCTTGAGTCTCGGCTGAAGTCCATGCCTCAGGTGCAGAACGTCACTTACGTCTCCCAGACGCAGGCGTGGGCCCTGTACAAACAGGCCTTCACGAACGACCAGTCCTACGTCTCGACGCTCAAGGAGACGGACATGCCGCCGTCGCTTGAGGTCAAGCTGGTGAACCCGGGCGCCGACTACAACATCGTGGCGAGCGCGGTCACCGGCGCGCAGGGCGTGGACTCGGTCATCGACGAGATGAACATCCTCGACAAGTTCTACCGGCTGCTCGACGGCCTGCGGAACGCGGTCGTCATCGTGGCCCTGATCCTCGTGGTCGCCGCCATCTTGCTGGTGGCCAACACCATCCGGCTGTCCGCGTTCAACCGGCGCCGGGAGACCGGCATCATGCGACTGGTCGGTGCGTCCAACTTCTACATCCAGCTGCCGTTCCTGCTAGAGGGCGTGATCGCGGGCCTGCTCGGCTGGGTACTCGCCGCGGCGCTGCTCATCGGGGTGAAGTCGCTGCTGCTCAACAACTTGCAGCAGTACTTCAACTACAACGTGGGCCTGACCATGACCGACCTGGTCGAGGTCATCGTGATGGCGATGGTCGTTGGTGTGGCCCTATGCGGCGTTACGTCGTTCTTGACGCTCCGCCGCTACCTGCGGGTTTAGCCGGCCGCTGCCGGGGATGAGTTCAGGCGTACCCACGGCGGACGCCGGGCTCGCGTCCGGCCGCATGAGTGGCCGCATGAAGGGCGCGACGGGAGAAACGTGGCACGCGAGCAGGGCAGCAAGGTCATCGCCTCGAACCGGCGGGCGAGACATGACTACGTGATCGAGGACACGCTCGAGGCGGGCATCGCGCTCACCGGCACCGAGGTGAAATCGCTGCGCGCCGGGCGCGCCTCACTGGCGGATGGGTTCGCGCTGGTCTCTGATGGGGAAGTGTGGCTACATAACGTCCATATTCCGGAGTACACCCAGGGAACGTGGACGAACCACTTGCCCAGAAGGACCAGGAAGCTGCTGCTGCACCGGGGAGAGATCGACCGCCTGGTCCGTAAGGCGTCGGAACAAGGCCTGACGCTCGTCCCGCTGTCGCTTTACTTCAAAGACGGCAAAGTCAAGGTGGAGCTCGCACTTGCCCGGGGTAAACGGACATACGATAAGAGACAAGACCTGGCCAAGCGGGACGCGGCCAGGGAGGTTGAGCGTGCCTTGCGGCGACGACGGTGACTCCGGAGGCGGACGGTGACTGCGCGCTCTCGTGAACGTGGCAGCCATGCGGGCCGCCCTCGCGGTAACGGGCTGCCCTTCACCGTCCCCGGACTGCAGAGCCTCGGGCCAGGTACACCAGTCAACGGCGCCGCGCCGCGCCCCGCCGACAGCCTGACGCCAGACGGCGAACGGCAGACGGCTCCGCGCCCGCCGGCCGGCCCTCCGCCGCGCGCCCGCGGCAGCCGCCACCGCAAGCCGCCGGAGCGGCGCACCCTCTTGTCGAAGAAGTACCGGATGGTCGCGGTCCTCGTGGTCGCCGCCGCTGTGCTCGGCGTGGGCTTCGCGACCGGCTTCGGGGGCGAGGGCTCACCGGAGCCGACCGTCCAGGCCTTCCTGTACGACTGGGAGCTGGGCAAGTACGCGCAGGCGGCGGCCCTCACCAACGGCACTGCTGGAGAGGTTACCGCCCAGCTCACGGCCGCCTACACCGATCTCGACGCGACCAACGAGTTCTTCGCCATGGACCACGTCGTACAGCACGGGAACACCGCGGTCGCCACCTTCCGGGCCATGGTGGACCTGGCGGAGGCGGGGCAGCAGTGGTCGTACATCGGGACGTTCGGGCTGACGCTCGAAAACGGCACCTGGGTGATCAACTGGGCGCCGTCCGTCATCAACCCGTCGCTGGCCGCCGGGGACCGGCTGGCGGTCGAAACTTCGTTCGCGCCGCGGGCCGCCATCGCGGACATGGACGGCCAGCCGCTCGTCGCGGCGGCGGCGGACTACCGGATCGGTGTCTACCCGGGCCAGCTCAAGCACCCGGCGGCGACGGCGGCCGGGTTCAGCGCGGTCACCGGGATCAACCCCCAGCAGGTGCTCGGCCAGATCCAGGCCGCGCCGCCAAGCGACTTCCTCTCGCTGCTCACGCTTGACCCGGCCGGCTACACCTCGCTATGGCCGAAGCTGTCCACGGTTCCCGGCCTCACCGCGCACCGCAGGACGGAGCGGCTGTTCGACACGGCCGCGCAGGAGGCGGTCGGCGAGGTCGGCACGGAAAACTCGTCGGTGCTGCGCCACGAGGGCGCCGCGTACGTGCCCGGCATGACGGTGGGACTGAGCGGGCTCGAGCAGGCCTACCAGGGCGAGCTGATCGGCACGCCGTCAACCTCGGTCGTCGTGGTGAACGCGGCCGGCCACAGCATCAAGATCCTGTGGAACTCGGCGGGCGGCCGCGTCGGCACGCCGGTGCGGACCACGCTGAACTCACCGCAGCAGGCCGCCGCGGTGAGCGCGCTCGCGGGCCAGTCGAACTCCGCGGAGATCGTCGCCGTCGACCCGCAGACCGGGGCGATCCGCGTCCTCGCATCGCGCAACGCACCGGGAAGCGCGCCGCTGCCGAAGCACGGGGCGCTCGGCGCCAAGGTCGAGCCTGGCATGGCGTTCAGCATCGTCTCCGCCGCGGCGCTGCTGTCCACCGGCGTCGACGCAAGCCACCCGTTGCCGTGTGAACCGGTGGCCGACGTCGGCGGGGAGACATTCACCTACCAGCCCGCCACGCCGGGCACCGCGACGCTCGCCACCGACTTCGCTAACGGCTGCGGCACCGCGTTCGCGAACATGTCCCGCACCCTGACGGCGCAGCAGCTCACCAGCATGGAACGGGGCTTCGGCATCGGTGCCGCCTGGAAGCTTCCGTTGTCCGCGTTCTCCGGAGCCGCCCCCGCCGTGTCCGGCGAGGCGCAGGTGGCCGCGCAGGCGACGGGGACCGGGGGCGTGCTGATGAGCCCGCTCGGCATGGCAACCGTCGCCGCCGAGGTCGCGGCGGGCACCGGGCACTCGCCCGTCATCGTCCCCGCGGACTCGGGTACCACCTGGCAGGCGCCGCTGACCGCCACGGAACTCAGCCAACTGCGCCAGCTGATGCGCCTCGCCGTCACGTCCGGGTCCGCGCACGCCGCCGACTTGTCCGGCGTGCCGGTGTTCGGCCAGGCCGGCGTGGTCCAGTCCGGGCAGCACTCCTACCTCAGCTGGTTCGTCGGTTACCGGGGCAGCCTCGCGGTCGCGGTGCTCGAGACCGGCACCACCGCCAACCATGCGGCCGCCGCCCTGGCCGGGACGTTCTTCCGCAAGGTCGGCTGATCCGGTTACGCCGCGGCGAAACGGCATCAGTTCCGCCCCCGGTTGACGAAGCACCGCCGGCCTGTGGCACACTAGCTTCCGTGACGTCCGGCCTGATTATTATCGGCAGGCGCGTCGGCAGCTAGGGCGGCAGCCCTAGTCGCGGCCAGGGAAGCTGAGCCACGATGCCGACGCGCAGACCTCTCGTGTTCCACGAGGGGTCTTTTTGTTTGCGGTGAAATGCGCTGGCTCGCCACCAAAACGACACGGAAGAAACGGAAAGCGACAATGCTCGACGACCAGTTCCACGTCTACGACACCACCCTGCGCGACGGGGCACAGCAAGAGGGCCTGAACCTCACGGTTGCCGACAAGCTGGTGATCGCGAGGCACCTGGACCGGCTCGGCGTCGGGTTCATCGAGGGCGGCTGGCCGGGAGCCATTCCGAAGGACACCGAGTTCTTCCGGCGCGCCCAGACCGAGCTCAGCCTTGAGCACGCCACGCTCGCGGCGTTCGGCTCGACGCGCAAGGCGGGTGTCGCCGCCGCGGACGATCCGCAGGTCGCCGCGCTCCGCGAGTCGCGCGCCCCGGTGGTCACCCTGGTTGCTAAGAGCCATGACCGGCACGTGGAACTCGCGCTGCGGACCACGCTTGACGAGAACCTCAAGATGATCGCCGACACGGTGCGGCACCTGCGGGCGGGAGGCCAGCGGGTCTTCCTCGACGCCGAGCACTTCTTCGACGGCTACCGGTCCAATCCCGGGTACGCGCTCGAGTGCGTGCGGGCCGCGGCGGAGGCCGGCGCGGACGTGGTGGCGCTGTGCGACACCAACGGCGGCATGATGCCCACCGAGCTCGCCGATATCGTCCATCACGTCGCCGAGGCGACCCAGTCGCGGCTGGGTATCCACTGCCACGACGACACCGGCTGCGGCGTGGCGAACACCCTGGTCGCCGTCGAGGCGGGCGTCACTCACGTGCAGGGCACCGCCAACGGCTACGGCGAGCGGGCCGGCAACGCGAACCTGTTCAGCGTCGTCGCGGGCCTGCAGCTCAAGAAGGGCAGGCGGGTACTCGACGGCGGGGGCATCAGGGAGATGACGCGGATCGCGCACGCGATCAGCGAGGTGACCAACGTCACGCCGGACAGCCACCAGCCGTACGTCGGCCTGTCCGCTTTCGCGCACAAGGCCGGGCTGCACGCCTCGGCGATCAGGGTCGACCCCATGCTCTACCAGCACATCGACCCCGCCGAGGTCGGCAACGACATGCGCATGCTCGTCTCCGACATGGCGGGCCGGGCGTCGGTGGAGCTCAAGGGCCGCGAGCTCGGCTTCGACCTGTCCGGCGACAAGGAGGTCATCGGCCGGGTGACCGACCGGGTCAAGGACCTTGAGGCGAAGGGCTACTCCTTCGAGGCCGCGGACGCGAGCTTCGAGCTGCTGCTCCGCGACGAGCTGGCGGGCGAGCGCAAGCGGCACTTCACGGTCGAGTCCTGGCGGGTGATCGTTGAGCAGCGCGAGGACGGCCCCATGTCGACAAGCAAGGTCACCAGCGAGGCCACGGTCCGCCTCCAGGCCAAAGGCGAGCGCGTCGTCGCGGTCGGCGAGGGCAACGGCCCGGTCAACGCGCTCGACCGCGCGCTGCGCGCCGCGCTTGAGCAGACCTTCCCCGAGCTGGCCTCCCTGGAGCTGACCGACTACAAGGTCCGCATCCTCGAGGGCTCGGCCGGCACCGGCGCGATCACCCGGGTGCTCATCGAGTCGAGCAACGCCGAGGGCGACGCCTGGTCGACGGTCGGCGTGGACGAGAACGTGATCTCCGCCTCCTGGCATGCCCTGGAGGAGGCGGTCAGCTACGGCCTGCTCCGCGCCGGCCGCGTCCCCGAATAATCGAACTCCCTTCTTTTGCCCTGACCCCATGGTTCCGGGCACGGCAACGTGCCGAAAGAAGGGAGTCCGCCTGAGGCGCGCCCCGGAGCGGCACACACAAGCCACCCGCTCCGGGCCGCCCCGTCCCGGCCAGCTCACGAGGCAGCGTCCCGGACGACGGCGGTCGCCGGAGCTGCGGCAGACTCACGAGGCGAGCCGTAGCTCAATAACGATCGCGCGTCTCAGCAAAACCACGACAACATCCATCCTCCAGAACGAGGGCGTGTTTCACCCGATGGCTCCCGCCACTCCCGTCCCTCCCGCCCCGCGCCCGAGGGCGGGAGGCCAGGCCCGGCAGAGCCAGCCGACCCGACCGGACGGATAGTGGACATTTGGGCACACTCCCATGTACCCAAATGTCCACTATCTTCGCGGTCGGCCGCCGCGATGGCAGGAAACGAGGGTTTTGGCGGCTTCCTGCCATCGACTAACCCTTTGGCCCGCCGCGAAGTTCGCGGCTATTGTGACCTGGTGCGTGGTTCCGGGCAGCGGGGAGAAGTGCGCCCGGCGCGCTGGGCCGTGTCGGCGCATTTCCTGGTCATGGGGCTGACCGGCGGGGTGTGGATGGCCCGCATCCCGGCCGCCAAGGCGCAGGCGCACCTGTCGGACGGCATCCTCGGCATCGCGCTCTTCGCGGTACCGGCCGGGCTGGTACTCGGCTCCGCGCTGGCGGAACGGCTGGTCGACCGGGTGGGCAGCGCCCCGCTCGTCCGGATCTTCGGCATCGGCGGCTGTGCCGCCGCCGTGACACCGGGCCTGGCGCACGCCCTGCCGGGGCTCATGGTGGCCCTGTTCGCCATCGGCGTCAGCGGCGGCCTCCTCGATGTGTCGCAGAACGCACAGGGTGTTCAGATCGAGGCGCTCTACGAGCGGCCGGTGATGTCGTCGATGCACGCCTGCTACAGCCTCGGCGCGATCCTGGGGTCACTGGCCGGGGGTGCCTTCGCCTGGGCCGGCGTCGCGCTGCTCCCCTCGCTAGCCGCCGCCGGCGTCACCGGAGCCCTGATCATGGGCACCGCAGGCCGCTGGCTCCTCCCGGGTACCGGCCGCACCGGGCACCAGCGGCCCGGCGGTCCGGTGCCGGGTGAGCCGCCGCCTGTCCCTGGAGGCGCAAGCGCCACGGAAACGCCGTCTGTCACCAGGGGGCAGGTCCGGCGACTGGTCCTCGCGATTGGCGTGCTCGGCATCTGCGCACTGGTCGGCGAGGGCGCGGCGGGGGACTGGTCCGCCGTCTACCTGCGCGACAACCTAGGTACAAGCGCCGGGTTCGCCGCGCTCGGCTTCGCCGCGTTCTCCGCCACCATGACCCTCGGCCGCGCCGCGGGGGACCGGCTCATCCACCGCTTCGGTGTCGTCCCCGTCATCCGGGCCTGCGGCGTGACCGCGACCGCCGGGCTGGCGCTGGCCCTCGCCACGCCGGTCCCTGCCGTTACCGTCGCCGGGTTCACCGCCTTCGGCGCTGGCCTTTCGATCGTCGTGCCCCAGGTGTTCGCGGCCGGCGGCCGCGCCGACGCGGAGCGCCCGGGATCGGGCCTCGCGAAGGTCGTCGGCCTCGGCTACGCCGGCCTGGCCGCGGGCCCCGCGGTGATCGGCGCGGTCGCGAGCCGGACCGGCCTGCACCTGGCGCTGTGCATCCCGCTTGCCCTGGCGGCCTGGATCGCGGTCGCGGCACCCGTGCTGCGCACGCGCCAGAGCGGCACCGATGACCGCAGCCTCGTCGAGGCGAACCAGAGAAGCGACTGAGCCCTGGCTCGCCCGTTCGGCACAAACGTACGGCCCCGATCGCGCACCCGAGCCCGGCCGGCATACCTTATGCACATGGACGACAAGGACATCATGGCCCGGATCGGCGACCTGATCGAAGAAGAGCACCAGCTCCGGGGGCAACTCGCGCAGGGAGAGCTCAGCTCGGAACAGGAGCGGGAGCGCCTTCGTTCCGCTGAGGAGGCGCTAGACCAGTGCTGGGACCTGCTGCGTCAGCGCCGGGCGCGGCGGCAGTACGGGGAGAACCCGGACGCCGCCGAGGTCCGCCCGGTGCCTGAGGTGGAGGGATACCAGCAGTAGCGGCGTCGGCGTCGCTCGGCGCTCCCCGCGAGAGCCCGGGGCAAGTAGGCTCGAAGGCGACAAACGAAGCGAAGGAGCATCGTGCGTATCGCGAGGTTCGCCGTAGCCGACGGAGTGGCCTACGGCGTCGTTGAGGGTGAGTTCGGACAGCCGCAGACGATCTCGGAGTTGCACGGACATCCATTCGGAGTCGACCCTGCGGGCGTGCGGGTCAGCGGCAACCGCTATCCCCTGGCCGAGGTGCGGCTGCTCGCCCCGGTGCTGCCGTCGAAGGTGGTGGCGGTCGGCAAGAACTACGCCGAGCACGTCAAGGAGATGCGTGAACTATACGGGGAACTGAAGCTGCCCTCCGAGCCGGTCCTGTTCCTCAAGCCGTCCACGTCGGTGACCGGGCCCGGCGATCGCATCGCCTACCCGGTGAAGATCACCGACCGGGTGGACTATGAGGGGGAGCTCGCGGTCATCATCGGCCGGCTCTGCCGCGACGTGCCCAAGGAGCGCGCCGCCGACGTGATCTTCGGCTACACCTGCGCCAACGACGTGACCGCCAGGGACCTGCAGGCCAGGGACGGGCAGTGGACGCGGGCGAAGGGCTTCGACACGTTCTGCCCGCTCGGCCCGTGGATGGAGACGGGGGCCGACCCAGCCGACCTGGGCATCACCACCACGGTGAACGGGGCGGTCAAGCAGCACGCGCGCACGTCGGAACTGCTCTGGGACGTCCCGTCGCTGGTCGAGTACGTGTCCTCGGTGATGACCCTGCTGCCAGGCGACGTCCTGCTGACCGGCACCCCGGAAGGCGTCGGCCCGCTGACCGACGGCGACGAGGTGTCGGTCACCATCGAGTCGATCGGCACCCTGACCAACCGCGTGGTCATCCGCGACTAGCGCGGCTTGGCGCGGCGTACCCGGGCAGGTGGTCGCGGAGGTGGGCCAGCTGGCGCTCGGCGTGGGCGGCAGGCCAGTCGTGACCGCTGTACGGGAAGACGGCGATCTCCTTGTCCGCGGTTATCTCGTTGTACGCCGCGAAGACGGTCGACGGCGGGCAGATATCGTCCATCAGGCCGACGCTCATCAGCGTGGCCGCGGTGATCCGGCGGGCGAGCAGCGCGCAGTCGATGTACCGCAGCGTGTTCAGCGTCGGCTCGATGAGCTGGACGTTCTTTGCGAGGAACTCGGGAATCTCGGTATACGGCGCGTGCGGGGCGAGCGTGATCGCCCGCTGGATGTCGCACAGGAACGGAACGTCGGCGTGGCACACCCGCACGGCGTCCGGGCGCAGCGCGGCGGCGGCGAGCGCCAGCGCGCCGCCCTGGCTGCCGCCGGTCACCGCGATGCCCGGCGCGGCGCCGGCGCCCGCGGCGCCCGCCAGCTCGATGGCGGTGTCCACCGCGCGCGCGGCGTCGGTGAACATCCGGGTGTAGTAGTAGTCCTCGGGGCTGGTGATTCCCCTGGTCATGACGAGGGAGTTCTCCGGGCCGGTCCCGGTGGCCCCGTCGGGGGTCGCGCCGCTCGCCCACCGGCCGCCCTGGCCGCGGCTGTCCATCACGAGCAGCGCGTAGCCGACCGCGGGCAGCAGCATGTGCTCGGCCGGCGTGCCGCGTCCCCCGCCGTAGCCGATGAACTTGACGATCATGGGTGCGGCGGGCGTGTCCCGCGGCCGCAGGTACCAGGCCCGGACTGGGTCGCCGCCGCCACCGGAGAACTCGACGTCGTACACCTCGACCGGGTCGTACAGCCGGGGCTGGTGCGGCGTGAGGACGGGCGGCCGGGCGAGTGCCCGCGCCGCCTCGATCCGCCGCGCCCACCAGTCGTCGAGCCCTTCCGGCTCCTGCGTGCTCGTGCGGTACTCGCGCAGCTGCTCAAGGGGCAAGTCGTACCAGGGCATGGGCAAACCAATCGCCAGGAAATGGGGCCGAAGTAGCCAAAGCGTACGCGGCGTCGTCGGGATGCGGGCGGCTAGCTTTCGGTGATCTTGAAGACCTTGACGCCGAACGGGGGCAGGGTCACCCTGTCCACGATCTCGGTCCCGCCGAGCGGGGTCAGCCCACGGGGCGGCTCGCGGTCTGCCGCGCAGCCGAGGACGGGCTTGACGGTCACCTCATCGGCGGCGTGGCTGGCGATCACCGCGAACCGCGTGCCGTCCCGGCGGACAAGGACGTCGCAGGCGACGCCGGGCTCGTCGACGCTCACCGGCCGCCGCACGCCCGCGTGCGTAGCGAGCGCTCCGTAGAGGGCGACGGTCGCGTCGGGATTGACCCGGGGCGCGGCCGAGGCCATGTACTCGAGCGGGTAGGTGCACAGGATCAGCGAGCCGCGGCCCGCCTGGCGCCTTAGCAGTGCGGGCCGGCCGTGGGCATCGGTCGCGATGACCTCCGCGGTGGTGGGGCTGACCGGCAGGTAGGCGCGGGCGTGCTCGTTACCCGCGACGGGGAAGGTCAGCGTGGTGCTCCGGCTCAGGCCGCCGAAGTCCCTGGTGAGGGTGAGTTCCGCCACGTCGTCGGTTACCCGGTCGACCATGCCGACGTCGAGCTGGTGCCTGACGCCGAACAGCTCGTTCATCGCGCCGTAGGACGGCCCCCGGTGCCAGGACACGTCGCCCGCGCAGTAGGACACGTAGACGGTGGCGCCGTCGCTCGCCAGTTGCTCGAGCGCGGCGGCGGTGGGGGCGAGCAACTGCTTGACGGACGGGGCGAGGTAGAGCCGGGCACCGGGCTCGATCCCGTCCGTTTCCCGCGTCAGCACGGGCGGCAGGTCCGCGAGCCGCGCGGAGATATAGCCCTGGTGCAGGGCCCGGGCGACCGCGGAGTGGCTGTCCGGCGAGCTGAACGGGTACTGGGTGTCCAGGTAGCTGGGCACGATGAGGGCGGTGTCGGTGTCGGCGCGCTCGCAGTTCGCGTAGTCGATGGCGGCCAGGGTCTGCGCGAAGGCCTTCATCTCCTTGAGCGTCGCCTTGGGGGTGCCGTGCGCGTTGGTGAGGCCGAAGTTCTGCTCGAACGCGTGATGACGGTACGGGTCCTGGCCAGGGAGCGCGAAGTCGGTGTTGTTCCAGGCGATCCAGCCGGTGGCGCCGGCCAGCAGCGTGCTGTGCAGCACGTGGCGGTAGTACGTGGCGGCGTTGGCGTCGGAGGCGAAGTCGGAGCTGACGCCGAACTCCTCCATGATCACCGGCTTGCCGAACGTCCCGGCCAGCTCGCAGGCGACGGCGGCCGCGTAGCGTTGCCTGACCGGGTCGTCGCCGACGGGGTAGATGTGCGGGCCGAGGAAGTCGGTGAGCTCGGATACCTCGGTCAGCCGGAACCCGTTGTCGTTGCCGGTCACCTCGATGCCCCAGGCGCCGTCGCCCAGCGAGAACGGCTGGTGGCCGCCGGCCGCGCGTACCGCGTCCCTGATGATCCGCGCCCAGCTGGCAACGACCTCGTGATCGGTGTCCGCGCCGCCGTAGAGCGGCATCTCGTTGGAAACCAGCCAGCCGGCGACCGCTGGGTGGGCGTGGAAGCGGCGGACCATCTCGGCCGCGAACCAGGCCTGCCGGCCGACCAGCCAGACGTCGTTGTAGAGGTGGCGGTCGTTACGCCAGGCGGGGTCCCAGTTCTCCCCGGACATGTGGCCCACGATGAAGGTCGGGATCGTGCTGAGGCCGTGCTCGGAGTGCCGGTCGAGGAAGTCGGCGAACCGCGCTGTCATCGTCTCGTCGATCTCGTACGGGCCGGGCATGAAGTCCGGCCAGTAGAAGAACGACCTGGTCATGGTGAGGCCGTGGCGCGTGAGCACGGCTAGCTCGGCGCTGACGACCGCCGGGTCATAGCGGCGCCACATCAGCGGGCCGCCGGTCCGGGACCAGAAGTTCGCACCGAGCCAGTTGGCCGGCGCCCCGCCGGTCATAACCCTTGATGTGTTCCTGCGCACGCGGTCTCCTCGCCGGTCTGGATGAGTCTTCCCCGTCGGGGTGGCGGCGACCGGGACTATACCGGTTAAGTATTGGATAGTACATGGTGGGGGCGACTGTCTAGGGGGTCCAGGATCTGTTGCGGGACGCGTCCCGGACTTACCCGGGATTTTCCCTGGACTTACCGGGACGCGTCCCGGACGCATCCCGGTTATGCTTAACCGGGATAGCGAGCCCGCATTGTCCTGTGCCCGGCCGAGGGCCTGCCCCGGCCGTCCGCGTCAGGCGCAGCGGTCTCTGACGCACCGCCCAGGGGGGCCGATGAAACGCCCGACCATTACCGACATCGCGCAGCGGGCCGGCGTGACCAAGGCCGCGGTCTCCTTCGCGCTCAACGGTCAGCCAGGGGTCTCCGCCGCGACCAGGGAGCGGATCCTGGCGATCGCCGAGGAGATCGGGTTCCAGCCGAGCAGCGCCGCGCGCGCCCTTTCCGCGGGCAAGACCGGGGCGTTCGGCCTGGTAATCGACCGGCCCGCCCGCTTGCTCGGCATCGAGCCCTTCTTCATGCAGCTGATCTCCGGCATTCAGGCCGACCTGGCCGCGCACCAGGTCACGCTGCTGTTCACGATGACCGAGGACACGGACGCGGAGATCGAGCTGTACCGCCAGTGGTGGGCGCAGCGCCGGGTGGACGGCGTCTTCGTGGTTGACCTCAAGGTCGATGACCGCCGGATCCCGGCCATCGAGAAGCTCAAGATGCCCGCCGTGGTGATCGGCTCGCACCGCGGCGCGGGGACACTGCCCGCGATCGCGCAGGACGACCGGCGCGTGGTGGAGACCGTGGTCCGCTACCTGGCTGGTCAGGGGCACCGTCGGATCGCCCGCGTGGGCGGCCGGTCCGCCTACTGGCACTCGGTCCTCCGCCGCGATGCGTTCGAGGCGGCGGCCGCGATCGCCGGGCTCACGGCGTTCTCCGTCGAGGCGGACTACACCGCAGAGCACGGCGCCCAGGCAACGGTTAGCCTGCTCGGCTCGGCCGAGCCGCCCACCGCGATCCTCTACGACAGCGACGTGATGGCGGCCGCCGGCCTGGGCGTCGCGCAGCGCATGGGCGTCAGCGTGCCCGACGGGGTGTCGATCATCTCCTGGGACGACTCCGCCCTGTGCGAGCTGATGCACCCAGCGCTGACCGCGCTGCACCGGGACATCGCGGGCGCCGGCTCGACCGCCGCGCGGATGCTGCGCGAACTGGCGGCCGGCGGTCACCCGGAGAGCGTCATGGAGCCTCAGCCGCAGCTCAAGGTCCGGATGAGCTCCGGGCCGGCGGGCGTGCCCGGGATCACGTCGCCCGTCAGGACCCGCCGGACGGCCTAGCCGGCGCGCCCGTCCCCGCGCGTCCGCACGCCTTCCACGCCAGGTCCCGGAGGCGGCGGACGGCCGCCGCGGCCGGCCCTTCGCGGCGGTATGTGCCCATGGTCCCGGTCTCGGATGAGCTCCGTCCCTAGGCTGCGAAGCGGCACCGAGATCTGATTGCTACGTGAGCAAAACACAGACAGCCCTTTACGTGGATGCCGCTTTGGGTTAACACTTAACCGGTATAGCTCATCCTGTCCAACGGCGACACTGAAGCGAACCGGACAAAGCGCGCCCGTAAGCACTCAGTGGTCTCGTTGTACCTAGAACGGAAAAGACTTGGTACTGCCCACCATGCTGGTACGCCGGGAGAGTTGCGGCCGCGCGCCCGGCGAGACGGGGCTGAGGGAACGGTGAACGCTCTTGTCCGCAAGCTGGCGTTCTACCTGATCGCCGCCCTGATCGCGATCACGATCGACTTCTTCATCCCCCGGATGGTGCCCGGCAACGCGGTCGCCGCGCAGCTGGCCAACCTGCACGGCACGATCACCCCCGCCACCCTGAAGGGCCTGTACGAAGAGTTCGGCCTGTCCGGGAATCAGTCCGCGTGGGACCAGTACGTGCATTACTGGGCTCAGCTGCTGCACGGCAACCTGGGCACCTCCACCAGCTTCTATCCCACCTCGGTCAGCTCGGTCATCGGCGGCGGGATCTACTGGACCCTGGGCCTGGTCGGGATCGCCACGCTGATCAGTTTCGCGCTCGGCACCGCGCTCGGCATCGTGGTGGCCTGGCGCCGTGGCAGCGTCCTGGACAACCTGCTTCCCGCGCTCACTTTCTTCCAGGCGGCTCCGTACTTCTTCCTGGCGATCCTGCTGGTCGCCCTCCTGGGTACCGGCCTGCACTGGTTCCCGCTCCTCGGTGGCTACTCGATCACCCAGACTCCGGCCTGGAACCCGGGTTACCTCACCGATGTGCTTGACCACGCGGTCCTCCCGGCGCTCACGATCGTGCTCGCGTCCGCGGCCGGCTGGGCCGTTGGCATGCGGAACGTGATGGTCACCACGATGGACGAGGATTACGTGCTGATGGCCCAGGCCAAGGGCCTGCCCAAGTGGCGCGTGCTGAGCTACGCGGCACGGAACGCGATCTTGCCCAGCGTGACCGGGTTCTCCCTGGCGATCGGCTTCGTGGTATCCGGAGCGCTGCTCACCGAGATCGTCTTCGACTACCCGGGCATCGGCTACCTGCTCAAGCAGGCGGTGCTTAACCACGACTACCCGCTGCTGCAAGGCCTGTTCCTGATCATCACGTTTGCCGTGCTCGCCGCGAACCTGCTCGGTGACTTCGTCTACGTGTTCCTCGATCCGCGAGCCCGGCGGGAGGCGTGACCGCATGACCACCGTGACCATCGTCGGCGCCCCAGGAGTGCCCACTCCGACGATCGTTCCCGCCACCCGGCGACGGATCCGGCTGCCGCGCTCAGCCAAGGTCATCACCGGGCTCACGCTGTTCGCCATCTTCGTCTTCCTGGCCATCTTCGGCTCGGCGCTGTCGCCCTATGACCCGAGCTTCATAACCACCGCTACGAACGGCACGCCGCAGCCGCCCTCGGCAGCGCACCTGCTCGGCACCACTAACCTCCAGCAGGACATACTGTCCCAGCTGCTCGCCGGGACCCGGCCGATCATGCTGGTGGCGTTCCTGGCCGGCGCGGCGGCGACCGTGCTGTCCATTCTCATCGGCGTGCTGGCCGGGTACTTCGGCGGGCTGCTTGACGACCTGCTGTCCCTGCTGATCAACGTGTCCCTGGTGCTGCCGGCGCTGCCGCTGCTGATCGTGCTGACCGGTTTCCTCGGCACCTCGTCCTCGGCGAACGACCCGCTGATCGCGCTGATCATCGCAGTCACCGGCTGGGCGTGGGGCGCGCGGGTGCTCCGGGTGCAGGTGCTGTCGATGCGGAACCGGGACTTCGTCGAGTCGGCGCGGCTGATCGGCGAGCGGCCGTGGCGGATCATCGGCTTCGAGATCATGCCAAGCCTGATCCCGATCATCGCGTCGTCCTTCCTGTTCACGGTTATCTACGCCATCGGCACCTACGCCTCGCTCGCCTACCTCGGGCTGATCAACACCTCGCACTGGTCGTGGGGAACCATGCTGTTCTGGGCGGGGAACTTGCAGGCGGAGCAAAGCGGCTGGTGGTGGTGGTTCGTTCCGCCTGGCCTGGCGATCGCGTTGCTTGGCACGGCGCTCGCGCTGCTGAACTTCGGCATCGATGAGTTCATCAACCCGCGGCTGAGGGCCGCTGGCCTGTCCCGCAAGGCGGCCCGCGGCGCCGGCCTGCCCCGCCGGTTCCGGCTCGGCCTCACCCCGGTGACCGCGCAGGCCCTAGAAGGCACGGACCTGGCGGACAGCGCGTCGGGCCGCGCTACCCCGGACACGGAGATCTCCCTATGACCATCAGGCCGACTGCCAGCACGCCGCTGCTCGATGTGCGCGGGCTGAGCGTCGATTACGGCGTCGGACCGAACGCGGTGCGGGCGGTGGCCGACGCGAACCTCACCTTGTACCCAGGTGAGGTGGCGGGCCTGGCCGGGGAGAGCGGCAGCGGCAAGTCCACGTTCGCGTATGCGATCACCCGGTTGCTGCGCGCGCCCGGAGTGATCACCGCGGGCAGCGTCGATCTCCACTTGGCGGCGGCCCAGCCGGGACCAGGCAGCCAGCCGGGTGACGTGATCGACTTGCTCGCCGCCAGCGAGCGGCAGCTCCGCCAGGTCCGGTGGTCCCAGATCGCGGTGGTCATGCAGAGCGCGATGAACGCGCTGAACCCGGTGTTCCGGATCGGCGTCCAGCTCACCGATGTCTTGCGGACCCACCGCCCGGAGATGAGCCGGGCGGAACGCCGCGAGCGGGCCGCGGAACTGCTCCGGATGGTCGGCATCACCCCGGACCGGCTGCGCGCGTATCCGCACGAACTGTCCGGCGGGATGCGGCAGCGCGCCATGATCGCGATGGCGCTGGCGCTCGAGCCGCGGATCGTCATCATGGACGAGCCGACCACCGCCCTGGACGTGGTCACCCAGCGGGAGATCCTGGAGGAACTGGCCGCGCTGCGCACGCGGCTCGGGTTCGCCGTGCTGTTCATCACGCACGACCTGTCGCTGCTGCTGGAGATCGCCGATTCGATCTCGATCATGTACGCGGGACACATTGTCGAGCAGGCGAGCGCGCCCGAGCTGTTCCGGGCTCCCCGGCACCCGTACACGCTGGGCCTGCTTGGCTCGTTCCCGTCGCTGCACGGTCCCCGGGTAAGGATGACCGGCATCGGTGGCTCCCCGCCCGACCTGCGCCACCCGCCGGCCGGCTGCTCGTTCCACCCGCGGTGCTCCTACGCCATGGACGTGTGCCGGGAGCGGACCCCGCTGCTGCGCACGCCCCCGCGCGACGGAACCTCGGACCGCGTGGTCTCCTGCTGGCTGCACGATCCGGTCGCGTCCTCGCTTTCCCTCCCGCCCGCGCTGGCGGCTGAGCACAGTATGGAAGGTTCCCGATGAGCGAGCCGGCCCCCGCGCTTGAGGCGCGGTCGGTCACCAAGCACTTCCCGGTCCGTCAGACGGGCCGGGTCCGGTTCCGGCGGGATTCCGTGGTGCACGCGGTCGATGGCGTGTCGCTGACCGTGCCGTCAGCCGGCATTCTCGCGATCGTCGGCGAGAGCGGCTGCGGCAAGTCGACGCTGGCCCGGCTCCTGGCCCGGGTGCTGGCACCCACGTCCGGCGAGGTGCTGATGCACGGCGTTCCCTCGACCGCCGGGTCCCGGCGGGCTTACGCGCGCACCGTGCAGATGGTGCTTCAGGACCCGTTCGCCTCGCTCAACCCGGCGCACACGGTTGCATATCACGTGGGCCGCCCGCTGGCGCTATACGGGACCGCGGATAACCTCTCAAGAGACGCCGCGATCGAGCAGCTCCTGGACCGGGTGGCGCTCTCCCCGGCCAAGGAGTTCGCGGCCAAGCTGCCGCATGAGCTGTCCGGCGGCCAGCGGCAGCGCGTGGCCATCGCCCGGGCCCTGGCGGCGCGGCCCAAGATCCTGATCGCCGATGAGCCGGTCTCCATGCTCGACGTGTCCATCAGGCTCGGCGTGCTCAACCTGCTCGCCGGCCTGCGCGACAACGAGCGGCTGGCCATCGCCTACGTCACCCACGACATCGCGTCGGCTCGCTACCTGGCCGACGAGGTGGCGGTCATGTACGCGGGGACGCTGGTGGAGACCGGTCCGGCCATGAGCGTGACCGATTCACCGAGTCATCCCTACACCCAGCTCCTGCTCGCGGCGGCACCCGATCCTGACCGGACCGAACCGCCGTCGCTGCAGGGTCGCGGCGCGCCCCCGAGCCTGGTATCCCCGCCCGGCGGCTGCCGTTTCCACCCGCGCTGCCCGTTCGCCATGGACGTGTGCGCACAACAAGCCCCGCCCGCCTTCGAGACCGGGCCGGGGCATCGCAGCGCGTGCTGGCTGCACGCGCCGCAGGATCCCCGCCATATACCGACAAATAATGACATAGCTACCCATAACGCGACCGGCCAAGTCGGCCTGGTCGGCGAGCCGGAACCGGGCGCGGACCCGGCCGGCCGGAGCGCCACTCAGTAAAGACCCGCCACGGTCACATACACCAAGGGCCGGCCCCGCGCCGGCCGGGCATAACGGAGTGTACAATGCAACCCACCAAGATCCCGCGCAAGGCGGCCTGCGCCTTCGGCGCCCTCGCAGTGCTCGCGGTCGCAGCCTGCAGTAGCGGCTCGTCGACCACCTCAAGCCCAGGGGCGAGTACGAGCCCAGGCTCCAGCTCGGCGAGTGCAGCAGCCGGCACCAAGATGGGCACGCAGCCGCTGGTTGTCGAGACCGCTGAACTGTCGCCGCTAACCAAGAACTTCAACCCGCTTAGCGCGACCGCCTCGACCGGGTGGAACCTCCACGCGACCGACCTCATCTACGAGCCGCTGTTCCTGTTCAACCTGATGAACCCGACCCAGGCTCCGGTGCCGACGCTGGCCACCAACTACTCGTGGTCCGCCGACGGCAAGACCCTCACCCTGACCACCCGGTCCGGGGTGAAGTGGAGCGACGGCCAGGCGTTCAGCGCCGCCGACGTGGCCTTCACCTTCAACCTGATCAAGAAATACGCCGCGACCGCGGACGTCAACGGGACGCCTACCGTGAGCTCGGCGACGGCCACCGGGCCGAACACCGTCGCGCTCACGTTCCCCACCCCCCAGGCGGGGAACATGTTCGCGATCGGCTCTCAGCAGATCGTCGCGCAGCACGTCTGGCAGTCGGTCGGGGACCCGAGCAAGTACGCCGACGCCAACCCGGTCGGCACCGGGCCGTACACGGTGTCGAGCTTCACCCCGCAGAAGATCACTCTCCAGTACAACCCTAAGTACTGGAACGTGTCGTCGATCCACGTACCCACGGTCATCTTCCCCGGTTACGCGACCGGTACCTCCCCGGCGGCCGTCGAGTCCGGACAGGTGGACTGGGCCGGTAACAACATCGCGAACGTGCAGAACGTCTTCGTGGCCAAGAACCCGTCCACCAACCACCTGTTTATGTCGACCGCCCCGTACATGGCGTCGAACAACGTGGTCACCATGTTGTTCAACACCACTAAGGCCCCGCTCAACGACCCCAAGGTCCGGCAGGCGATCAGCTACGCGATTAACCGCCAGCAGCTGGCCACCCAGGGTGAGTCGAGCTACGAGGCGCCGGCGACCTCGTCCGGCGGGCTGCTGCTGCCCGCGAACCAGTCGCTGCTCTCCTCGCAGTACGCCAACGACCTGCCCGCCACCGGCGACTCCGCTAAGGCGGCCTCGATCCTGACCAGCGACGGCTGGACCAAGTCGGGTGGCAAGTGGACGAAGAACGGGCAGACGCTCAAGTTCACGCTCAAGGACCCCTCTGACTTCACCGACTACTACACGGACGTCCAGCTCATCGCGACACAGCTGAATGCCCAGGGCTTCGACGTGACCCCACAGGGCGAAGCCGGCGGCTACGCCCCGTGGAACACCGATGTGCAGAACGGCAACTTCGACGCGACGCTCCACTGGGCGGCCGGCCCCCAGCCGTACACCGCCTACCAGCAGTGGTTGGACGAAACTGCCACTGCCCCGATCGGCACGGCCGCGTCGGGCAACTGGGGCCGGTTCAAGGACCCAGCGGCGCAGAGCGCGTTGAGCCAGCTCGCGGCCGCGAGCACCCCCGCCGCTCAGCAGACCGCAGTGGGCGCGCTGCAGCAGGTCATGTCCACCCAGGTGCCTGAGGCGCCGCTGCTTTACGGCGCGCTCTGGGCCGAGTACTCCACAAAGAACTACACCGGCTGGCCCTCCCAGTCCAACGCCTACGCCGACCCCGGTCCGTCCAACAACCAGGACGTCGAGATGGTGCTCCTGCATCTCACGCCGGCCTCGTGACCGGCAGCGCGACAGGAGGATAGCTCAAAGGCAGGAACCTGCCGCAGGCAACAAAAGACGGTGCCGATAACAAGCGCACCGTGACCGAGGAGCGCGGCCAGCCGGCCGCGCTCCTCCTCGGTGAGCTTCCTGGTCACCAAGTAATTTCACTCAACGACAAAATCATGCTGCTCACCCGGGGCGGACACGTGGCACACCGCGGCACTTGAGCCCCCGCCTTGCCCGAGTTCGAACCGGACCGCCTGGTGGCGGAGCCGGAGTAACCGCCGGCGGTTCCCGCCGCGGGCATTCCCCTGGTACCGGGGCGATGCGGTGGGCGGGCGACGCGCCCGCCCACCGCATCTCACGTCACTGGCCGGGAACTCGCCGCGCGCCTTTCCCGGAAAAAGCGAGACGGCCCTTCGCGCGTGCCGCACGGGGCCGTCTTCAACTCGCTGGGGTACCAGGACTCGAACCTAGACTAACAGAACCAGAATCTGCTGGGCTGCCAATTACCCCATACCCCATTGGCAACGCGAACCAGTCGCCCCGTGATCCACGGGCGTTCCGTACCGCGCCGATGTAGTGTATCGAATCCTGGGCACCGGAGCGAACGCGAACTCTCCGGTAAGCCGGGTTTGCCCGTTTAAGGCGCATGTGCGCCCAGCGGGCCCGCTGGTGTTCGAGATGCGCAAAGTGCGGGCATGCCTGGAAGAACGGCGCGTCTACGGAGGCATGGTGCTCATTCAGGCTGCTCTCAACGGCGGGACAACGCGCGCCGATCATCAGCGGGTCCCGCTCAGTCCGGCGGAACTGGCCGACGAGGCGCGGGACGCGCAGCGCGCCGGGGCGGGAGCACTGCACCTTCACCCGCGGGACCCGTCGGGGGAGCAGACGCTCGAGCCGCAGCACGTGCTCGCCGCGGTGGCGGCGGTCCGGGCGGCGACCGGGCTGCCCGTCGGGGTGACCACGGGGATCTGGACCGTGGACGGGAACGTGCGGCGGCGGCTTGACCTGGTGGCCGGCTGGACGGGGCCGGACCGGCCCGACTACGCCTCGATCAACATGAACGAGCCGGGTACTGGCGAGCTGGCCGGCCTGCTCACCAGCCTGGGCATCGGGATCGAGGCGGGCGTGTGGACGGCCGATGACGCCCGGCTGCTCGGTGCCAGCGGCTTCCAGGACCGGATCTTGTGGGTGCTGATGGAGCCGACCTCCCGCGTGCCCGCCGAGGCCGTCGCGACCGCCGCCGAGGCCGCCGCGGAACTGGCCGGGGCGGGCATCACCGCCCGCCAGGTACGCCACGGGTACGACCTGGCCACCTGGGACGTGCTGCGCGCCGCGATCGCGGACGGGCAGGACATCAGGGTCGGCCTCGAGGACACGCGGGTCCTGCCCGACGGCGCGGCCGCCGCGGGCAACGGTGCCCTGGTGGCGGCCGCCGCCCAGCTGACCCGCGAATCCTGATATTCCCGGTGCTTCCGGCGGGACCGGTTCCCTCGTGTTGGTACCACTCACCAAGAGGCGGTATGGTGTACCTCGCCGGGGATGCGGAACCCTCGGCGAGCATCTCGGCCCCGTCGTCTAGAGGCCTAGGACGTCGCCCTCTCAAGGCGGTAACGCCGGTTCGAATCCGGTCGGGGCTACTCGGTACGAGGGCGCCTGCTCGCAAAAAGCGCGAGCCGGACGCCCTCGTAGCATTTCGCCCGGGGGGACGACCCCCCGGAACCCACCTCCGCGAGGCTTCGCCTCGCGGAGGTGCCGACCGTCCGGTCAGTGACTCGGTTGGATGACGCCGAGGGTGGTCAGGCCGATGAGGAAGAGCTGGACGCCGACGGCGGCTAGCAGGATGCCGAGCAGCCGCGAGAAGACCTCGAGTACGTTGTCGTTCGTCCGGCCGAGCACTGGGCCGAGCGCAATCCCGGAAACCGCGTTCAGGATGGCGATAAGCGCGAACGCGACCCCCACCTCCCAGCGGTCACCCCAGCTGCCGGCCAGCAGCGACTCCTCGAGTACCGCGGCGACCGCGAGCGGGCTGACCACCCAGGGGAGCAGCAGGGTGCGGACGCCGCTGCTGACCGGGTGCGCCGGGTCGGCCTCGCCCGCGACCGCGACCGCGCCCGCTCCTGCGGCCACGCCCGCGGCGGAGCCCGCGGGCAGGCGCACGCCGACGGCACGCTCGCCGCTCCCGGACACCGGCACGTGCGCCGGGTCGGCGAGGTCGATGTGGATGCCGAACACCAGGGCGAGGGCGTAGACGAAGAACGCCACGCCCGCGGCCAGCTCAAGCGCGGGCGTGCTGATGTGGAAGAACGTCGCGACCCAGGGCGCGGTGAGCGCGCAGACGAAGCCGATGCCCGCCGACGCCACGGCGGCGACCACGGCGACAAGCCGCACCGACTTGGCGTCCAGCGTCTGAGCGATGCGCGCGAACGACAGGAGCACCTTCTGCGGCCCGATGACCGACAGGAACAGGGCCAGCATGTCGGCCAGGTTGAGGCTGGTCATGATCAGAATGATGGCGCGTAGTGACCGCCAGATGTCTCACCAACGCGCATCCTGCCGCTCCCACGCGCAGCGGCAGTGTAATATCAATCCCGTGTCACGGTGGTATCTGCGCTTTACGACGGCTCCGGGTGGAGCCGTGCGTAGTCCTGCGCGCTGATAGTCACCCGGAGCCAGCCGTGGGCGGGGTATCAGCCTCGCCCAAGTCAAAGGGCGTAGCTGGCTCGCGGAGGACCCCGGGCACGGCGCGCCCGGGAGGAGATAAGCCCGATGTCACGCGTCAGTGATACCCGAATTGTCGGCTACGAGCCGTTGCTGTCCCCGGGTGCCCTTCTTGACGAGCTTCCGCTCAGCGGGGCCGGTCAGGAAACGGTTGAGCGCACCCGGGCTGAGGTCCGCGCGGTGCTCGACGGCACCGACGACCGGCTGCTCGTTGTCACCGGTCCGTGCTCTGTCCATGATCCCAAGGCGGCGCTCGACTACGCCGCCCGGCTCGCCGCCCTGCGGGAACGGCACGCCGAAGACCTGCTGATCGTGATGCGCGTGTATTTCGAGAAGCCACGGACCGTGACGGGCTGGAAGGGTCTGATTAACGACCCGCTCATGGACGGCTCCTTCGACGTGCACCGCGGCCTGCGCACCGCTCGCCGCCTGCTGCTCGACATCGTTGGCTCCGGCATGCCCGTTGGCTGCGAGTGGCTTGACCCGATCACCCCGCAGTACATCGCGGACACCGTGACGTGGGGCGCGATCGGCGCCCGCACCACCGAGAGCCAGGTGCACCGCCAGCTGGCCTCCGGCCTGTCCATGCCGGTCGGATTCAAGAACGGCACCGACGGTGACGTGCAGGTGGCGGTCGACGCGTGCCGCGCCGCGGCGGTCAGCCACACGTTCTTCGGCGTCACGGCGGCCGGCGCCGCCGCGGTGGTGACGACGGCGGGCAACCCCGAGACGCACGTGATCCTGCGCGGCGGCCGCAGCGGTCCCAACTACTCGTCCTCGCACGTGACCAAGGCACTCGACCTGATCACGGCGGCCGGGCAGCCGCGCCGCATCATGGTCGATGCCAGCCACGGCAACAGCGGCAAGGACCACACCCGCCAGCTCGGTGTCGCCGGGTCGCTCGCGGAGCAGTTGTCGGGCGGCGAGTACGGCCTGACCGGCGTGATGCTCGAGTCCTTCATCGTCGCGGGCCGCCAGAACCCGGGCACTCCGGCCACCCTGACCTACGGCCAGTCCGTCACCGACGCCTGCATGGACATCGAGATGACGGCGTCGGCGCTCGACACGCTCGCCACGGCAGTGCAGGCCCGCCGCGGCACGCGGTCAGAGTGATTCCTAACGAGGGCGTGTTTCACGTGCTTGCCTCCGATGGTCTCTGCGGGTCGCGGGGGCGGAGGGGATGCCCGCGCGCAGTCGGCCCACGATAAAAACCCAATCGTGGTCCGAACGCGCGCGGCTCACCCCGTCCGCCCCCGCTCCTCCCAAGGGCGTGGGCAAACGCAAGAGTCAAACGCGTGCTTGATTTTCCCGCTGTCGCAACGCTGTAAATGCAGACCGACGCATAGGCTCGCTGCCGCTAACCTGGTCCGTTGAGTACCAGCATTTCGTTGCCGCCCCGCTGGAATTCGTAGTCGACCCGCTGGATGCGGTGCGGGATGCCAAGCGTTCGCAGCAGGCCGGACAGGAGTGCGGGAACGGGTCGCCCGCCCTGTTCGAGCAGCGGGAATACTCGTACCTCACGGCGCGCGACCCGGTGCAGTTCGCGCAGTGCCGCGCGGTGAAACTCCAGGTCGAGCCGGTCGGCGTAGGTGAAAAGGAAGTGCGAGCTGAGTACGAGGTCGAATCGCCGGCCGGGAAACGGCAGGCTCGGCAGCGCTGCGGGCACATAGCGTGCGGCGTGAGCGATGAGGTCGCGGGAAAACGCCTCGGCCGAGGCGCGGCGGACCCTTGCGTGGCCGGCTGGATCGCCGTGGAAGTCCCAGACGTAGCGGTCCGCGCCCGCCGCGGTGTGCGCGCTGCCGCGCTCAACCTCGGTCACGGCCAGCGCGGCCAGCGAGTGCCGCGGCCGCGCGTACACCGGGTCGGCCGCGATCGCTGACGCGCCGGCCTGGTTCGCGCCCGCGGTGAAGCTCGATGCCCCGCCGGGGCAATCCAGTACCGATCCGGAAAGGTCGCTGTCGGCGAGCGCGAACATCGCCCGGTACTCATCAAAGGACCGGGCGCTGATGAGGTAGCCGCCGACGTTGTCGGGATCAGGCTGCACGGAACACTCCCATCAGCTGATAAGCCGGCTACCCGGTTCGTGACCCGTGACGACCAGTCAGGGGCGGCGGGACTTGGCGGCCTGAAGGATGTAGCGCCCCGCGGCCTCGTAGTGCTCCTCGGACAGGGCGATGTGCTGGCGGGCGGCGAGCACGTTGCGCAGGTGGCGCTGCATGGGGTTGGACAGGGCCAGGACGCGGCCGCCACCGTACCTGAACAGGTCGCTCACTACGTCGGTGCAGGTCTCGACGGCGTAGATCGATGCCGTGGTGACGGCCAGCTGGATTTCCTCGCCGGGGACCGTTCCCGCGACGGCGGCGTCCCAGGCGTGGGCCATGGCCTCGCGGTGGACCGCGCGGGCGGCCTTGATCCTGGTCTCGGCACGGCCGAGCTCCTTGTGGAAGACGGCGCGCTCGCTGACGGTGGGGCCGCCGGGGAAGCGGGCGGTGTGCGTGGCCAGCTCGGTCATGTCGTCGAGGGCGCGGCGAGCCAGGCCGACGGCAAGCGGCGGCACCTCGTTGGACACGAAGGCGGGCATGCCGAGGCGGAACAGGTCGCCGCCGCGGACGGCGGGCGCGCCGAGCTGGTAGGTCATTTCGGCCGGCACGAAGACGCCGTCCAGGGAGAAGTCCAGGCTGCCGGTGCCCTGCAGGCCGGCGACGTGCCAGTTGTCGATGACCTCCGCCTGGTCCTTGGGCACCAGGAAGACGATCATCAAGGGGAACCCGCTGGGGGCCGCGTCGTCGTCAGAGCCTGCGCCGCCTTGTTCGCCGCGGTCCGGCTTGAACGCTCCGATCAGCCAGTCCGCGTGGACGATGCCGCTTGAGAAACCCCACCGGCCGCTGACCAGGTAGCCGCCGCGCACCGGGTGCCCGCTGCCGCGCGGCGCGAGTTGGCCGGCGACCACCGGGCGGACCCCGTCGGCGGCGCCGAAAATGCGCCGCGCGCCGTCCTCCGGCAGCCATCCGCCGGTGAGCCCGTTGCACCCGGCGCCGATCATCGCGGCCCACGCCGTCGAGGTATCGACGTAGGCGAGTTCCTCGATGACGTCGCAGAACTCGCCGGGCGGCAGCGGCGTTCCGCCGAGCTCCGCCGGGGTCTTGAGCCAGAACAGGCCGAGCGTCCGCAGCAGGCCCACCGCGTCGTGCGGCAGCGTGCGCAGCTCCTCGGCCCGGTCGCCCGCCGACTCGAACTTCTCGCGGCTGGCGCGGATGCCTGCCAGCAGTTCGTCGCGCAGGCCGCTCATGCGCTGGCCTGGGGGTTAGCCGTCATGACACCAAGCGGGCGGAGCACGGGCATCACCTCAGTAGCGAACAGCTCGGCGCTGCGCATGACTTGTTCATGAGTGGACGGGCCGATCGCGAACAGCCCGATCAGCTGCCCGAAACCGCCAAGCTCAGCGTAGAGGCTGCCGAGCCGGTCCGCCACGGAGGCAGGCGACCCGACGACCGCCTGCCCCTGGGCGAGCAGGTCCTCGTAGGAGGCGCCGCCGAACGGCCGCATCCCGGAGGACAGCACGCCGCGCAGCGACCCGGGCGACATGTAGCCGGGCGGGGTCACCATCTCGGGTGTCTGCTTGAGTCCCTTGCGGTACAGCCACTCGAGCGCCGGCCGCGCCTCCGCGTGCGCCTTCTCGTCGGTGTCGGCGACGTAGATCGGCACGGAGAACGCGATCCGCTCCGGGTCGGGCTCGTAGCCGAGTTCGGCCGCCGCCTCCCGGTACCCGTCGAACCAGCGCCGCACGATGCGCGTCGGCGCGTAGACCGACATGTAGGTGTGCTTCCGCTCGGCGCAGAACTTCATCGTCTCCGACGACCCCGCCCCGGGGATGTAGATCGGCGGGTGCGGCTGCTGCACCGGACGCGGCCACAGGTTCACGTACCGGTACTCGTAGTTCTCGCCGTACCAGGAGAACATCTCCGGCGACGTCCACGCCTTGATGATCAGGTCGTGCGCCTCGTTGAACCGCGACCGGGACTTGACCGGGTTGACCGAGTGCGCGAAGTACTCCCAGCCGATGCCGCGGACGAACCCGGAGTCGACCCGCCCGCCGGACATCAGGTCGAGCATCGCGATCTCCTCGGCTACCCGCAGCGGGTTGCCGCGGATGCCGATGGCGTTGCCCAGCACCATGATCCGCGCCCGGGAAGTGCGCCGGGTAAGCGCGGCGGCCATCAGGTTGGGCGACGGCATCAGCCCGTAGGCCGACTGATGGTGCTCGTTCACCGCCACCCCGTCGAAGCCGAGCTTGTCCGCGTACTCGAGTTCGTCCAGGTAGCGCGCGTACAGCGCACTGCCGAGCTCGGGGGAGAAGTTCGCGTTCGGGTAGGTGAGCGCCGACGAGGCGTACTTCTCGTCGAAGTCGTCCGGCAGGTAGGGGTAGGGCATCAGGTGGAAGAAGCTGAACTTCACCGGCTGACTCCGCTCTCTGCCGTGGCAAGGGGATGCGCATTCAGGAACGCGGTCACCGTGGACGCGAACTCCGCCGGCCGCTCGAAGTACATGGCGTGCCCGCAGTCGGCGACCTCGGCGTACCTGGCGCCGGGGATCCGCTCTGCGTACCGTCGCGCGTGCTCGACCGGGATCAGCCGGTCGTCGGACGGCGCGACCACCAGCGTCGGCGCGGTGATGCGGCCGAGCCGCCGTTCCAGCTTGGGGTTGGACAGGAAAGGAGCCCAGCAGAACCGGGCCAGTGAGGTCGCCTCCCGGTAGCCCGCGAGGATCGCGTCCAGGTCCGGCTGGGCGCCGGGGGGCAGCGGGGGCGGGGGCGGGGGCGGCTCGTGGAACAACGTGGCCACCAGCTTGTCCGGCGACAGCAGGAACAGGTCGGTGACCGGGTGCTCGGGTATCCGCAGCCCGGCCGCGGACAGCAGCGTCAGCGACCCGACCCGGTGCGGCGAGTGCACGGCGAGCTCGGCCGCGATCCAGCCGCCGAACGACCCGCCCACCACGTGCGGACGGCTGAGCCCGAGCGCGTCGAGCACGTCCAGGTAGTGATACACGAGGTCGTCGACCGCCTCGGCGGCGGGGAAGTCGTCTGATTTCCCGAAGCCCGGGTGATCGGGCGCGAGTACCGTGAACCCGGCCTCGGCGAGCAGCTGGTGAAACGGGTGCCATACCCCGGCGCCGCCGGCCGCGTGCAGGAACAGCACCGGCTCGCCGGCGCCGCCGCGCAGCACGTGCACTCTCCCCCCGGCAAGCTCAACGAACTCCTCCGCAGGAACCACGTCTGCCACCGCGTCGCCTCCAACTCGGGTCGCGCTACCGCACGGGTGAGGCCAGAATCCTTGCCCGTCGGCATCCTCGTCAAGGAGCCAGGCGCCCTTCTGTGGAGGGCAACGATCAGCACGCCCCCGCCTTGGTCCCGCGAAACGATCATCGTGGTCAGCCGCCTGCCAACGACGTCGCCTTCCACCCCCGTCACCCTAGAAGGATCAGGCTTGTCGCTCGCTGAGCCAGCGGGCGATGGCCGTGTGGTCGGCGCCTGGCGGCAGGTCGGCAAGGGCGGCTTCCCACGCGGCCGCCACGGCCTCAGACGCCAGGGCGTGCACCCCGGCGGCGCGCTCGATGCCGAGGGCGAGCCTGATGTCCTTGACCATCAGCCGCATCGCGAACCCGGCGTCGTACTTCTCCGTCAGCACGAAGTTCGGCCACTTGTTCTCCGTGGCGGGGGATCGCCCGCTCGCCGCGTTGACGATCTCGAGCATCACCGCCGGGTCGAGCCCGAACCGCCGCCCCGCGACCAGCGCCTCCGACGCCACGAGCAGGTTGGCCGCGGACATGAGGTTGTTCAGCGCCTTCACCGCGTGCCCCGCCCCGGTATCGCCGGCCTGCACCACCCGCGACCCGATGGCGCCGAGCACTGGCTGGAACCGCTCGAAGACCGCCGCCGGGCCGCCGACCATCACGGCCAGGGTCCCCGCCCGCGCCCCGGCGACGCCGCCCGATACCGGCGCGTCGATGAGCGTGACTCCCGCCGCGGCGCACAGCGGCGCGAGCGCCTGGGTTCGGGCCGGGTCCGACGAGGACATGTCGATGACCGTGGCGCCTTCGGTAAGGCTGGCGAGCAGCCCGGTCCCGGCGGTTCCATGGGCGGGCACCGGGTCGCTGGCCAGCCGGCCGAGCAGGACGCGCTCGACGATGTCCGAGTCGGGCAGCATCAAGATGACGGCGGCCGCGCCGTCGCCCACCGCGCCGAGCTCGGCGACCGCCGTTACCCCGCCACCCGTGTCCGACGGCCCGATGCCCGCGAACTCCCGCAGCGCCTCGGCCGACGTGTCGAACCCGCGCACCTGGTGCCCGGCCGCGACGAGCCGCCGGGTCATCGGGATGCCCATGTTGCCGAGGCCGACGAAGCCGATGACCATTCCGGCCGCCACGCCGCCTGCGTTCTCCGTCATGACGCCTCCCCACCGGTTCCTTCCCCTTGGCCAGCCCGTTCCACCTCGCCAGCGGAGTGCAGCCGGACCCCGCCCGCCAGGTCGCCGATCGCGTCGACCACCCGGTTGCTGATCAGTTCCCCGTAGCCCAGGTTGGCCGCCGCGCCGAAGGAGGCGAGCGGCCCCGCGGCGTTGAGGCAGGGCACCCCGAGTTCCCGTACGTGGTCGACGTAGGCGACCACGTCCTTGGTCATCAGGTTGCTGGTCAGGCCGCCCTCGAGGTAGTCGCCGTTGATGATGTGGGGGAAGCGGTTCGTGCTCGCGTAGCTGACCCCGCTGGACGAATTGATCACGTCGAGCACCGCCGCGAGGTCGAGCCCGGCCTTGCGCGCGGCGACCATGACCTCGGCCGTCGCGGCGAGCGTCACCGCGTTCAGGAAGTTGTTGAGCAGCTTGGTGGAGTGCCCGGCTCCGCTCCCGCCCATCAGCACGATCTTGGCCGCGATCGGTTCGAACACCCAGCGCACCGATTCAAGCACCGCCGCCTGGCCGCCCACCATGATCGTCAGCGTGCCCTTGGCCGCGGCCGCGGCGCCGCCGGAGATCCCCGCGTCCAGGTAATGGACGCCGCGCTCGGCGAGTGCGCTGGCGATGCGCTGGGTGGACGAGGGCGCGGACGTCGACAGGTCGATGATCACCTGGCCCGGCCGGGCGAACGCGAGCAGCCCGTCCGCTGCGGGCCTCATCCCGAGCACCACGGCTTCCACCGCCCGGCTGTCGGGCAGCGACAGCAGCACCGCCTCGGTCTCGTCGCACACCTCAGCAAGCGACTCGGCCGCGGACGCGCCGGCCGACTCCGCCTGGCCTGGCCGGACGTCAAGGCCCCGGACCCGGATTCCGGCCGCGACGAGTCGCCGCGTCATCCGCCCGCCCATGTTCCCGAGGCCGACGAACCCGATGGCCCGCCCCGCCGCGCTCTGGCTCACCCCTGCTCCTCTCGTTTCGGCCAAGCCGCCCGTGTGGATGTGCCTTTGGTGCTGCTATAGCGACACCGATGGCACTTTCATGCACCTTCGGGTGGGTCCCGGTAGGTGCGCGCGTCGAGCGCGCCGAAGTCCCAGGCGCCCGCCCCGCCCGAGGCGCGCACCGTGGACACGATGGACGACCCGCCGTCCACGGACACCACTTCTCCCGTCATGTAGGAGGCCTCGTCGGACAGCAGGAACGCGACCACCGACGCGATCTCGTCCGGCGTCCCCGCCCGGCGCAGCGGCGCGGTCGCCGCCCGCCGGACCATGTCCTCCCGCCCCGCCTGCGTGAACAGCGCGGTCGGCACGATGCCCGGAGCGACCGCATTCACCCGGATGCCGAGCGGCCCGCCGTACATGGCGGCTCCGTGCAGCAGCCCGAGCACCGCGTGCTTGGACGTCTGGTAGGCGATCAGGTCCGCGCTGCCGCGCAGCGACGCGATCGACGCGGTCAGCACCACGCTCCCCGCCGCCCGCTGGGCACGGTAACGCTGGAACGCGCCGCGCAGCCCTAGGAAGATCCCGCGCACGTTCACCGCCATGACCCGGTCGAACTCGGCCGCGGACAGGTCGGGGAAGCCGCCGACGGACCCTGGAATCCCCGCGTTCAGGTGATGCAGGTCGATGCGACCGAACGAGTGCGTGGCTTCGTCCAGGTACCGCTCGACATCTTCTTCGGCGGACACGTCCGCGGTGACCGCGATGCTCATCCCCGGCAGTTCCCCGGCCACCCGCCGCGCGCCGTCGCCGTCGATGTCCACCACGACGACCCGGCACCCTTCACGTGACAGCCGCCGCGCCGCGGCGGCGCCGAGCCCGCCCGCCCCGCCGGTCACGACGGCGACCTTGCCGTCGAGCCCGCTCAGCATCGGGCTCGAACCCCGTTGATCATGACCTGGATCGTCTCTCGGCTGGTGGGCGCTGTCCATTGTGGCGGAGCACAGGGCGGTCTGAACTTGCCGCTGCTAGCCCGGCTTGCCCCCACCGGTTATGGTCGAAAGATCCAGGCAGTTCCGAGGGAGGCGTCATGCAGGACGGCGGCACCGCGAGCGACGAGGAAGGTCCCGTGGGCGTTCCCGGGTACGACCGGGTCGACGCCACCGTCTTCCGCGACACGCTCGCCCGGGTGCCCACCCCGGTGACCGTGGTGACCTCGCACATCGACCGCAAGCCGCACGGCACCACGGTGAGCGCGTTCTCCTCGCTGTCACTTGACCCGCCGATGATCCTTGTCTCCCTGGACCAGAACTCGGACCTGCTCAAGGTCATCCAGGAGTCCGGCCACTTCGGCGTGAACGTCCTGGCGTCGGGCCAGCAGGCGCTCGCTACCGCCTTCGCCAGGAAGGGCGCGGACAAGTTCGCCGGCGTAGCGTGGTACATGGACCACGGCGCCCCCCGGCTCGCCGGCAAGGGCCAGTGGCTGGTGTGCCGCACCGACCAGCTCGTCACGGCCGGCGATCACGTGATCATCATCGGCCTGGTGGTCCACGCGGACACTCACTCCTTCGAGCCCTTGCTGTACCGGCAGCGCGCCTTCGGCACCGTTACCCACATGCGCTCATAGGAGCCCGCGGCGGCCTTCCCTGGAGGCGATCTGGAGTGGTGGACGACAGCGGGGTGATCAGGGCGGGGCTGCTCGCCGCCATCGGGACACGTCGCCCGGAGTTCGAGGCGGCGGGCGAGCGGGCCGAGGCGGAGCGGAACCTGCCGTCAGGCGCCATGGCCACGCTCCGCGAGCTCGGCGCGTTCTGGCTCAAGACGCCCGCCGAGCTTGGCGGCACGCCGCTCGATCCTCATCACTTCTGCGACGTGCTCGAGGAGTTCGCCTACACCGACGGCGCGACCGGCTGGGCGGTCATGGTCGGCAACGGCGGGACGGGGACGGCCGGCGGCTGGCTGCCCGATGCCGGCGCCCGCCAGGTTTTCGTTCCCGGCCGCCCGCGGCCGCTCATCATGGGGACGCCGGGGCCGCGCGGCCAAGGACAGCCGGCGGCCGGCGGGTACGTGGTCAGCGGGCAGTGGTCTTTCGCCAGCGGGTGCACCCACGCCGACTGGCTGATCGGCGGCTTCCGCATCGCCGGCCCCGATGGCCGGCTGATGGTGGCGATCGTGCCGGCCGGGCAGGCCACGGTCATCGACAACTGGCGGGTGGCCGGGCTGCGCGGCAGCGGCAGCTTCGACTTCCGGCTTGACGAGGTCTTCGTCCCCGCTGAGCTGACGTTCGAGCGAGCCGCGAGCGCCTGCCGGGGCGGCGCCCTGTTCAACGTGGAAGCGCACGTGTTCCTGTCCAACGAGCTGCCGCCGCTGATGATCGGTATGGCCCGCCGGGCGCTTGACGAGATGACGCGCCTGGCCGGCCAGGCGCGTACCCCCGGCGGACCCTCGCTAGCGGACCGCCCGGCCTTCCTCGTGGAGCTCGGCCGGGCGCAGACCAGACTGCGGGCCGCCAGGGCGGCGCACCGGGACGCGGTCATGGCGACCTGGGCCGCCGCCCGCGCCGGGGCGGTGCCGCCGCGCATGCACACGGACCTGACCGTCGCCTCGGTCTTCGCGGCGGAGACCTGCGCGGACCTGACCGAGACCCTGTTCAGGTACGGCGGCGGGCGGCTGCTCGCGCTATCGCAGCGTATGCAGCGCCTGCTGCGCGACCTGCTCGCCGCCCGCCAGCACATCGGCCTCAGCGAGGAAGCGTACGAGCGGGCCGGCCGCGAGCGCATCGCGGCCCGCCTCTCTTGATCCAGTGGCCAGACCCGTTATGTACCGGGGTTCCTCCGGTCCAGACCTGTTATGTACTGGGGTTCCACCGGGTCGATCTAGCCGGGCCGGGGTTCCCCCGGCCTACCTCCGTTATTGCCGGGGTCCCTCCGGCCATAGCGCCGCTCTATGGGCCGCCGCCAAGCGTCGCGGGAATACTTGGCCTCAGCCGGTGTTAGAGATTCATGCAAACGCATATAACAGGCTGACGCCAACACCGCCGCCGCGAATGCCAGGGAGGCATTTCACATGCAGTCATCTCCCGGGGGGACGACCCCCCGGACGAGTGCTCCAATCTTGCCGTTGTCCGACAGTTTGATCCCTGTTGGCGGGCCAAGATTGGAGTACTCGCCCCCCCGAGGCATGTCCGATGGAGAAGTAAGGGTATCGAACATGCAGTTCGGTATCTTCTCGGTCAGTGACATCACCCGCGACCCGGTCACCGACTACACGCCGAGTGAGGCGGAGCGGATCGACGGACTCGTCAAGATCGCGCAAAAGACCGAGGAAGTCGGCATGGACGTGTTCGCGATCGGTGAGCACCACAACCCGCCGTTCTTCTCCAGCGCGCCGACCACGCTGCTCGCGTACATCGCGGCGACCACCAAGCGGCTGCTCGTCACCACGTCAACCACGCTCATCACGACCAACGACCCGGTGCGGATCGCCGAGGAGTACGCGATGCTCCAGCACCTGTCCAAGGGACGGATGGACCTGATGCTCGGCCGTGGCAACACCGCGCCGGTGTACCCGTGGTTCGGCCAGGACATCAGGGAGAGCCTGCCGCTCGCGCTGGAGAACTACAACCTGCTGCACCGGCTGTGGCGGGAGGACGTGGTGGACGCCAACGGCAAGTTCCGCTCCGCGCTGCAGGGCTTCACCAGCGTCCCGCGGCCACTTGACGACGTGCCGCCGTTCGTCTGGCACGGCTCGATCCGCTCGCCGGAGATCGCCGAGCAGGCCGCCTACTACGGTGACGGCTTCTTCGCCAACAACATCTTCTGGCCGAAGGAGCACTACATGCGGCTCATCGGCTTCTACAGGAAGCGCTTCGCGCACTACGGCCACGGCACGGAGAAGCAGGCGATCGTCGGCCTCGGCGGCCAGGCGTACCTCGCGAAGAACTCGCAAGACGCGAAGAAGGAGTTCCGCCCGTACTTCAACGCGGCGCCCGTCTACGGCAACGGCCCGTCCATGGAGGACTTCATGGAGATGACGCCGCTGTCCGTCGGGTCGCCGCAGGAAGTCATCGACAAGACGCTGACGTTCCGGGAGAGCTTCGGCGACTACCAGCGCCAGCTGTTCCTGATGGACCACGCGGGCCTGCCGCTGAAGACCGTGCTCAGCCAGCTTGAGCTGCTCGGCGGCGAGGTCATCCCGGTGCTGCGCAAGGAGCTCGAGGCGCGGCGGGACCCGGAGACCGCCCCGGCCCCGACTCACGAGCGGCTGCTGGCGGCCAAGTACGGCGACCAGCCGGCCCGCCAGCCGCGCCCCAACGCCAACCGCGGCGACAACGTGACCGGCGATTCCCCTTACCAGGACACGGCCGAGGACTTCAAGGCCGAGTACCCGTCGGTGCTCTGATGACGGCCAGTTCCGCCCGCCCGATATCCTGGCGCGCCCATCCGGCGGGCCCTCGAGAGGCACGGGAGGTCATCCCCCCGGGAGACGACCGCCACCCGGCCAACGACGCGTGGGAGGCACTGCTGGCCGCGCACGCGACGCTCATGCGGCGGTTCGGTGCGCAGGACGTGTGGGAGGACCTGACGATGCGGGAGTACGACGTCCTCTACACGCTGTCCAAGTGCCCCGACCCGATCCGCCTCACGGAGCTCAACCGGCACGTGCTGCTCAGCCAGCCGGCGCTGTCCCGGATGGTGGACCGGCTCGCGGACCGCGGTCTCGTCAGCCGGACCACCGACCCGAGCGACGGCCGCGGCGTGCGCCTGGCGCTGACCGCCGACGGCAAGGCCGTGCAGCACCGGATCGGTCGCCGGCACGGCCGCTCGGTGGCCCAGTCGATGCTCAGCGGGCTCACCCCTGCCGAGCTCCGCCAGCTCGAGAAGCTGTGCGCGAAGCTGACGGCAGCCGCCCCTCGTTCTGACTGATCGTGCTCATCCCCGCGCCGGGCGGGCAGCGATCGCTGACATTTACCGATAAGGAAACGCAATGAGCGAGACACTCACCCTCGTCGTGGTCACCGCCGGGACGTCGGACCCGTCGTCGACGCGGATGCTTGCCGACCGGACGGCGCAGCGCGCCACCGCGCTCGCCGGGGAGCGCGGCGCCGCCGTGCGGACCCGGGTAATCGACCTGCGCGAGCTCGCCAGCGACATCACCACCGCGCTGACCAGTCAGCTGGTCACGCCCAAGCTCCAGCAGGCGGTCGACGCGCTCGGCGCGGCCGACGGGGTCATCGCCGCCGCCCCGGTCTACAAGGCCGGCCCGAGCGGGCTGTTCACGTCCTTCTTCCACGTACTCGACAACGACCTGCTGATCGGCAAGCCGGTGGTGCTCGCGGCGACCGCCGGGACGGCGCGGCACGCGCTGGTCGTCGATGACCAGATGCGCTCGCTGTTCGCCTACCTGCGTACGCTGCCCGTGCCGACCTCACTGTTCGCTGCGCCAGAGGACTGGGGGGACCCGTCGCTTAACGCGCGGATCGACCGCGCCGCGTTCGAGCTCGTGCTGCTCATGGAGTCCGGCTTCGCGCGCGAGGTGCGCGACCAGGCGTGGCAGAGTTACCAGCACGAACTCGGCTCGGACGGGGGCAAGGAGACTGACATCGACGTGGACAGCGAACTGATGCGCCTGGCGACGGGCGGCAGCGCGCTCTGAGTTCGCTCCCGGCCCAGGTCGGCACGGCCGCGGCACTGTTCGCGGGGACCAACCTCGACGACGTGGTGGTCCTCGCGCTGCTCAGCGCGTCCTCCCGGGCGAACGGGCGGCCGCGGCGGTGGGAGATATGGGCCGGCCAGTACGCCGGCTTCGCGGTCCTGGTCGGCGCGTCGCTGGCCGCCGGACGCGGCCTCGCCCTCGTGCCGCAGCACTGGCTCTGGCTGCTCGCCCTCATCCCGGTCGGCATGGGCCTCATCACCCTCGTCGCCGCGGTCCGCTCGCTGCGCGCCGGGGAAGCGCCGCCGGCCCCGTCCGTCGGCGGCCTGCTCGGCGTGGCCACGCTGGCCATCGTCAACGGCGCCGACGACGTGGTGGCCTACGCCCCGTTCTTCGCCGCGGCCGGCACCATCCAGACGACGGTGACCCTCGCCGTCTTCGCCGCCTGCGTCGCCCTCTGGTGCCTGGTCGGCGGCCTGCTCGTGCGCCACGAGCGGATCACCAGCGTCATCGCCCGCTACGGGCACTGGATCCTGCCCGCCGCCTTCCTCCTCATCGGCCTCTACCTGCTGTACGAGACCAACGCGCCGTTCCTCTAGCCGCCACGTCGGCCGAGGCGGCCGCTTGCCGCCTCGGCTACCTCCACCAGTGGCGCTCGAGGGCGCGGTCGGTGCCGCGGGTCTTGTCGAGCGCGTCAAGGGTGGCCATGTCCTCGTCGGACAGGGTGAAGTCGAAGACCTGGGCGTTCTCGGCGATCCGCTCGCGGTGGGTCGACTTGGGGATCACTGGGACGCCGTGCTGCAGGCACCAGCGCAGCAGCACCTGCGCCGGGGTGCGCTCCAGCCGGGCGGCGATCTCGCTGACCCGCTTGTTGCCGAGGTGACGGCCGGTGCCCAGCGGGCTGTACGCCTCGAGCGTGACGCCATGCCGGCGGCACGCCTCGAGCAGCCCGCGCCGGTACTCCACGGCGCTGAACTGGATCTGGTTGACGGCCGGGGTTACGCTGCCCGCGGCGGTCACCTGGTCGAGGTCGGCCGCGCTGAAGTTCGACACGCCGATCGACCGGGCCAGCCCGCGCTCGGCCGCCCGCTCCATGCCCGGCCAGGCCCAGACCGGGCCGCGCTGCGGCCAGTGCACCAGGTACAGGTCCACCTGGTCGACACCGAGCTTGCGCAGGCTCTGCTCCGCGTCGGCGACCGGGTCCTTGCCGCCGGGGTAGAACTTGGTGGTGATGAACACCTCGTCGCGGGCCACGCCGCTGTCTCGCAGCGCCTTGCCAACGCTGGCCTCGTTGCCGTAGGCCTGGGCGGTGTCGATGTGCCGGTAGCCGAGCTCAAGCGCCCAGCGCACGGCGTTCTCGCACGTTGCCCCGTCAGGTACCTGCCAGACGCCAAGCCCGAGCATCGGCAGCTGGTTCCCGTCGGCAAGCTTCACGAACTCCATGGCCATCCTTTTGTCATCAGCAGTGTCATCGGCGGACGATTTACCCCGGCAGCTTTGGTTCGCGCGGATGAGCATCGGGGGCATTGGGTATCTCTATGCAGCTTGGTCCCGAGGCAGACGGGGGCACTCTCGCGGCTCTGGTTCGCGCGGGCGGCCCTGATAAGATCGCGATCTTTGCGATCAGGGCCGCGCGCGCGAACATCGGGGGGTACGGGGGGTCGCCTCCCCGGGCTACGACAGCGTCGCTTCCAGGGTGATTTCCGGAACGGCGGCGAGTGCCCTGCTCACCACGCAGCCGGCCTTGGCCGTCGCGGCGTGCTCGGCGAACGTCGCCTGGTCGATGCCGGGCACCCGGCCCGTGGTGACCAGGGCGATCTTGGTGATCGTGGGGGCACCGTCGACCAACCGGAGCGTCACCGTCGCGTCGGTCTGCACCGACTCGGGCGGGCTGCCCGCCGAGGCGAGGATGTTGGACAGGGCCATCGAGAAGCACGCCGCGTGCGCGGCGGCGATGAGCTGCTCGGGGTTGGACCCCGGGCCGTCCTCGAACCGGGACTTGAACGTGTACCCGCCGCTGATCGAGTCACCGGCGGTGAAGGTGCCGCTCCCGCCTTGGAGGTCACCCTTCCATTCAGCACTGCCCTTCGCGGCCATAAGCCTCTCCGTCCTCAGCGTTGAGATCCTGTGCCGAGCCTATAGGTACGGGTGCGCGGCGGCTCAAGCGCCACCGCGCATCCGTCCGGCATTCAGGCCCTCGCCAGGCCTTGGCCGGGCGGTCAGGCGTAGACCGTCTTGAGGTTCTGGTACGCGGCGATCGCCCCGGGGCCGAGCTCGCGGCCAAGGCCGCTCGACTTGACGCCGCCCCACGGGCCGGCCGGGTCTGGCAGGTAGCCGTTGATGCCCATGGTGCCGGTGCGGACCCGGCGGACCACGGACCTGGCGCGGGCGAGGTCTGCTGTCCAGACCGAGCCGCCGAGGCCGTAATCCGACTCGTTGGCGATCCTGATCGCGTCGTCCTCGTCGGTGTACTCGACGATCGACAGCACCGGGCCGAAGATCTCCTCCTGGGCGATCACCGACTTGTTGTCCACGTCCGCGAAGACCGTCGGCTGCACGAACCAGCCCCGGTCCAGCCCGGCGGGCCGGCCGCCGCCGGCGACAAGGCGCGCGCCATCGCTGATCCCCTTGGCGATGTACCGCTCAACCCGGTCCCGCTGCCGCTCCGCGACCAGCGGCCCGATCAGCGTCGCCGGGTCAAGCGCGTCGCCGACCGGCAGCGACGAGGCGAAGGCCGCGAAGACGTCGACGACCTCGGCGTACCGGGAGCGCGGCGCGAGGATCCGGGTACCCGCGTAGCAAGTCTGCCCGTTGTTGACCAGCGTGGCCGCGAACAGGTTCTGGCCGATCTTGGCCAGGTCCAGGTCGGCGTCGTCCAGGATGATCGCCGCCGACTTGCCGCCGAGTTCAAGGGAAACGGGGCGCAGCAGCCGCCCGCACACCTCGGCGATCTGCCGACCGGCCGCCGTTGAGCCGGTGAACGCGACCTTGTCGACGTCACGGTGCTGCACCAGGTAGGCGCCGAGTTCCCGGCCGCCTGGAACGACGTTGATCACGCCGGGCGGGAGATCCGCCGCGATGACCGCCTCGGCGAACACGTAGGAGTCGAGCACGGTTTCCGGCGACGGCTTGAGCACGATCGTGTTGCCTGCGGCCAGGGCCGGCGCGTACTTGAACGAGGACAGCGTCTGCGGGTAGTTCCACGGCACGATCCCCGCGATCACACCGATCGGCTCGTGCCTGATGACCAGGTCGCCGCCGAGGAACCGGGCCGTCTCCTCCTCGACGGGGGACGTCGCGAGCAGCGAGGCCATGTACCGCAGCGTGCCGACGGCGGTCAGCCCCTCGATGATCGGGGACAGCGCGATCGGCATGCCGTTCTGCATGGAGACGAGCCGGCCGATCTCCGGTGCCCGGGCCTCAAGCTCGGTCGCGAGCCGCTCGAGGGCGGCGGCACGCTCGGTGTTCGACCAGGACGACCAGCCGGCGGGGTCGTCGAAGGCCCGGCGCGCCGCGGCGACGGCGGCGTCCACGTCGGCCTCGGCCGCCTCGGGCACGGAGCCGATGTGCTCGCCGGTCGATGCATTGTGCACCTCGATGGTGCTTGTTGAGCTCGGCGGCACCCAGCCGCCGCCGATGAACAACCTGTCGTAGCTGGACACTGCGTCTCCCGAGGGTGAGTGATCCAGTTATCGTGTGCACTTAATCGCGGAAAACGGGCATCAAATGCACACGATAAGTTGATCTTGAGTTGAAGCCGGCCTCGTGACCGCTGGCCGGGGAGCGCGGAGGCCAGGCCACCCGGGCCGCCGCGACATGTGTGGTGCCAGAACGGAACCATGTGACACACGCTCCCGTTCTGGCTGCTGCTTATGGGCTTTGCCGCTAGTGACCGCCGTCTTCGGACGGGACGGGGACCGCCATCACGTGGGTCTCCGTGAAGTCGCGGATGCCCTCCCGGCCCAGCTCGCGGCCGATGCCGGACTGGGCGAAGCCGCCGAATGGCGCGCGCTCGTCGACCGCCGTCGCGTTGTGGTTGTTGAAGAACGTGACGCCGGTGCGGAGCTGCCGGCCGACCCGCATCGCGTGCTCGGTGTCGCCGGACCACACGGACGAGCACAGGCCGGACCAGGTGGCGTTGGCCAGCCGGATGGCCTGCTCCTCGTCGTCGTACGGCAGGATCGGCAGCGCCGGCCCGAACTGCTCCTCGGCCACGATCCCGAGCGACGGCTCCGGGTTGAGCACCAGGGACGGCAGCATGTAGTTGCCAGAGGTCCAGTCGCCGGTGTACTCGCCGTAGCTCTGCACCTCGGCCCCGGACGCGCGAGCCTCCTCGAGCAGCTTGGCGACGTAGTCCCGCTGGTTCGCGGTGTTGAGCGGGCCCATCGTGGTCGCCGGGTCGAGGCCAGGGCCGATCTTGTGGTTCACCAGCGTCGCCGACAGGCCGTCGATGACCTCGTCGTAGCGGGAGCGCGGCACGTAGAGCCGCTTGAGCGCCATGCACACCTGGCCGGTGGTCATGAACGTCGCGCCGCTCATCTTCGCGAACGCCGCCTCGTCAAGTACCGCGTCGTGCAGCACCAGGGCCGGGTCGTTGCCGCCAAGCTCGAGGGTCACGTTGGTGACGTTCGCCGCGGCCATCGTCATGATCCGCTTGCCGCCGCCGACCGAGCCGGTGAAGCAGACGTGCCTGATCCGCGGGTCGCCGACGACGACGGGGCCAACCACGTCGTCCGCGCCGGTGACCACGTTGAGCACGCCCGGCGGCAGCGCCCGGACCAGGTGCCGCAGCGTCTGCACCGACGACAGCGGCGTGGTGGGCGGCGGCTTCACGATCACCGTGTTGCCGGACATCAGCGCGGCGGGCAGTGACGCGGCGAGGATGGCGAGCGGCCAGTTGAACGGGTAGATGATCGTGACGACGCCGCGGGACAGCTTGGTGATCGTCGTGTTGAACGGCGGGCCGGCGATGTGCTCCTCGTTGTCCAGTTCCGGCGCGTACTGCGCCGCCTGGTGGAACCGGCCGGAGAAGACGATGAGGTCGATGAACGCCTCGAACCGGATCTTCCCGTTCTCCCGCGACAGGATGTCGGTGCGCGCGTCCTGGTCGGTCTCGAGTGTTTCCAGCGCCTTGAGCACGATCCCGGCGCGTTCGGTCGAGGTCATCGCCGACCAGGCGGGCCAGGCCGCCTCGGCGGCGGCCACGGCCGCGAGCGCGTCGTCGCGTGACGCCGCGGCGGCGTACCCGATGATCCCCCCGGTCTGCGCCGGGTCATAGACGGGGAACGTGCCTGCGCCGCCGGGCCGTTCCTCGCCGGCGATCAGCAGCGGCGTGCGAAAAGCGTCCACTGGCGTTGTCATATGTCCCAGTCCTCCTCGACTTGGGTCACCGGGGCTTCCCGTCGTCGCCCCGGCGCCCGCCGAACAATCCGGGCATAAGGGACGTAGTCTCATTGTGACTTCAATCCTAAGCGGGAGCCGGGCGGTCGCCAACGGCGCGGCTGACAACCTGGCGGACGATTGAGTTGGGGCATCGCACAAGGTCCGCCTGGCCCGGCGGGCCGGCGGCGTTGACGTGCCAGCCGGCGGCATGAGGCGGGCCTTCCGGCCAGCGGAAGCGCGCCATGGCGGCGGCGACCTGACTTCGCTAGCGTAACGTTCGTGGTCACATTGTGACTAGTCGACGGAAGGCGCTGGAGTAAGCCATGACATTTCTCAAGGAAGAGACCTGGGGCGGCCAGGTGTATTCGGGCGGCTGGATCACCCCCGAGGGTGGCACCGCC
>CAZORE010000008.1:72858-108243 GCA_964581815.1 uncultured Streptosporangiaceae bacterium
GCCCGACCCGCGCACCAGCGTCTCCGGCGGCGTCGTCCTCGCCCGTGTCTTCGAGGAGGCCGGCCTGCCCGACGGCCTGCTGCACGTGCTGCCCGGCGGCCCCGTTTGCGCAAGAAGTGCCGCCTACGAAGGCCTGCTCAGTGAATCCTCTTCTTTTGCCTAGGGCCGGAAGATGGGCAGGTCGACATGGTCAAGAGAAGAGGATTCAGTCTGCGACACCGACGATGACGTCGGACGCCTTGATGACAGCGGTGACCTGGCTGCCGACGGCGAGCCCGAGCTCGCGGGCCGCCTCCACGGTGATCGATGCGACCAGCCGGGTGCCGGCGGCGTCGAGCACGACGTTGGCGGTCGCCTCCCCGAAGGTGACGGCGGTGACGGTGGCCGGAATCTGGTTACGCGCACTCAGCTTCATGTGAAACTCCCGTACTGTCGGTGACCCTGTCGGCCAACGCTACCCGGCCGGACTCGGCTGACTCCACTTGTCACAGCGCAGCGTGTCGTCCCTGTTCCGGGGCCGGTGCGCCTTGCGCAGCGCAAGCGGTATTTGCAGAATGAGGGCATGCCGACCGCCGGAACGCCCGCCGCAGCGCCGGCGGCCATGGATGACAGCAGCAGGCACCGATGGGCGGAGATGCTGGACGGCCTGGCCGACTTGCTGCCGGCCGGGTCGCGGCGCGTGCTTGTCGACGGGCCGGCGGACCGGGCGAGCCTCCTCGCTGGCCGGCTCAGCGAGCGGCTCGCGGCCCGCGGGCGCCCGGTCCTCGTGACGGCGGGCGCGGGCACGGCCGGCGACGTGTCGATCTTCCTGCGGACCGCGCCGGGCGGGCGGCGCCCCGCGGAACTGGAGACGGGCAGGCCGGAGGCGTCAGCCGGGGAACGGGACGAGGGGGGCCGGCGCGAGCGCGAGGCGCGCGCCGATATCGTCATCGACCTGCACGACGTCTGCTGGCCGGTGATCAGGCGGGTGGCGGCGCCGCTGGCGGCGGCCGGGTCCTGGTACCTGACCGAGACCCGGGCATTCTTCGCCTGCCGCGCCGCCACCTGGGACGTCAAGTTCGGCGACGACATCCCGGCGTACCGGGCAGCGGTCGGCCGGGCGGGTATCAGGCGCGGCGGCACGGTTGTCGACGTGGGCTGCGGCACCGGCCGGGCGCTGGCGCCGCTGCGGGAGGCGGTCGGGCCCAGGGGAGCGGTCATCGCGCTCGACGTGACACCGGAGATGCTTAACGCGGCGCGCCCGGCGTCGGCGGCGGCGGGAGCGGCGGTTGTGCTCGCTGACGCCCGCGCGCTGCCGTTGCGCGACGGCTGCGCTGACGCGATCTTCGCCGCGGGCCTGGTCAACCACCTTCCTGATACCGAGGCGGGGCTCCGTGAGCTGGCCCGGGTCATCCGCCCGGGCGGCAAGCTGGTGCTCTTTCACCCGTCCGGCCGCGCCGCGCTCGCCGCCAGGCACGGGCACGCGCTCTCGCCGGACGAGCCGCTCGCGGAGGGTCCGCTGTGCGGGTCAACGCAGGCTTCTGGCTGGGTACTCACCGCCTACGACGACGCGCCGAACCGCTTCTTCGCGCTCGCGGAACGCCGCTGAGCCCGCGCGGCTACTGCTGCCGGTCAGCGGGGGTGATGATGTCGATGAATTCCAAGGCGGCGACCGCGGTCGCGCGGCGCCAGGCCAACAGGGTCGCGTCGAAGCCCTCGCTACTGGCGCGGCGCGACTCGATCGCGCCGACGAGCGGTTCGAGCACGGCGCGCTGCGCGCATAGCAGCCCGGCCGGGTCCACGCCGGCCCGGTCGAGGAGCGCGAGCTTGAGCAGCAGCTCGGAGCGGATCTCCCGGACGTGCTCGACGGGCTCGCGCAGCCAGCGCTCAGCGGCGGCCTGACCATCGCCCGTGGCGGCGTAGACGGTCCGCTGCGGGCCGAGGCCGGGCTCGGTGCCCTCGGGCACGATCAGGCCGGCTTCGAGCAGGCGCCCGATCGCGCGGTAGACCACCGCCTTGGGGATCTGCCAGACCCGGCCAAGGTCGCCGCCGGACGCGGTGAGCTGAGCGACCGCGAAGCCGTGCGCCGGCTGCTGGCTGAGGAGGGCGAGCACGAGCCATTCCGGCAGCGACATCTCCGGAAGGGACGCCGGCTGGGACGCCGATGGCTGGGCATTCATGGCACATGAGACTAGCCGTTGAGGGTGTCAAAAGTGGCGGTCGCGGGGTGTCCGCTATCGTGCATTCAAGAACGTCGACTTTGGCGGATGAGCATCGCTCCGCCTGGTCGGCGGACAGCCCTGCCGCTCGCTTAGGAGGCCCCCGTGGCTCAAGTCGCTGACCTCGATGACCTGGCCGCGCTCTACCGTGACCTGCACGCCCATCCGGAGCTCGCGTTCGCCGAGCGACGGACCGCGAGCATCGCCGCGGAACGGCTGCACGGCCTGGGCTACCAGGTCACGGCCGCGGTCGGCGGGACCGGGGTGGTCGGTGTCCTCGAGAACGGCGACGGGCCGACGGTGCTGCTGCGCGCCGACATGGACGCGCTCCCGGTGCTTGAGCAGACCGGCCTGCCGTACGCGAGCACCCGGCACGTGCGGGACGCCGCGGGCAATGACGTCCCGGTTATGCACGCCTGCGGTCACGACATGCACGTCAGCTGCCTGCTCGGGGCGGCGGCGGAACTGGCCGCGCAAGCGTCGTCCGGCGCCTGGCAGGGCAGGCTGCTGCTCGTCTTCCAGCCGGCCGAGGAGGGCGACGGAGGAGCGCAAGCCATGATCAACGACGGCCTGTACGACCGGTTTCCCCGGCCGGACATCGTGCTCGGCCAGCATGTCATGCCGCTGCCCGCGGGGGTGCTCGGGCTGCACGGCGGCGCGGCGATGGCCGCGGCGGACGCGATACATATCGTGCTGCACGGCGAGGGCGGTCACGGCTCGCGCCCGGAGACCACGGTCGACCCGGTGCTGATGGCCGCGGCCACCGTGCTCCGCCTGCAGGGCATCGTCTCCCGTGAGGTGGCGGCGGCCGACACCGCCGTGCTCACCGTCGGCGCGCTGCACGCGGGCACCGCGTCGAACATCATTCCCGACCGGGCCGAGTTGCTGCTGTCGCTGCGCTCCTTCGACGAGAAGGTGCATGACAAGGTGCGCAGCGCGATCGACAGGATTGTCCGCGCCGAGGCGGCCGCCTCCGGCGCCCGGAAGGACCCGCAGATCACCACGACGTCGTCGTTCCCCCTCCTGGTCAACGACCGGGAGGCGAGCGCCAGGCTCACCGAGGTGTTCAACACCAGCGTCGGCCTGACCCTCGACCCGGGCCCGGTGACCGGCAGCGAGGACGTCGGCGTGCTGGCGACCGCCGCGGGCGTCCCGTGCGCCTACTGGTTCATCGGCGGCTCCGACCCCGCGCTGTTCGCCGGCGTCACCACGATGGAGGAGGCCAGGGCGGTAGTGGACGGCCTGCCGTCCAACCACTCGCCGTTCTTCGCCCCGGTGGTGGAGCCGACGCTGCGCACCGGCATCACCGCGCTGACCACCGCCGCCCGCACCTACCTGGCGTCCGTCGGCTGACCCGCGCCGGCCGGGCGGTCCGCGGAACGCTAGCTGGCCGTTAGCCGCCGCTAGCCGGGGAAGGCGCCGGCGAGGACCGCGCCGATCGGGCCGATCGCGGCCGGGTCCTGCGGGCCGACGACGATCATGCCGTCCGCGCCCGCGGACGCCAGCGACCGGGCAGATGCCGCAAGGGCCGCCAGGTCCGAGGTGTCGAACGCGAACACGGTCTTGGTGATCTCCGCCGGATCCCGTCCGGCCCGCTCGCAGTGCCCGGCAAGCACGTCGAACTTGTGCCGCACGGAGTCCGGGTCGCCGGCGAACACGTTGCCCGCGTCCCCGTACCTGGCGACCAGGTCCAGCGTGCGCTTCTCGCCACCGCCCGCCACGAGCACCGGGATGGACCCGCGCACCGGCCGCGGCGCGTTGTAGGCATCCCGCATCGCGTAGAACTTCCCGGTGAAGGTCGCCTGCTCGCTGGTGAACATTTCACGGCAGATGGCCAGCTCCTCATCCAGCCGGTCGAACCGCTCGCCGAGCCCGGGGAAGCCGATACCGTAGGCCTCGTGCTCGGCGACGTCCCAGCCCGCGCCGACGCCGAGCACGGCCCGGCCGCCGGAAATCACGTCAAGCGTGGTCACAGCCTTGGCGAGCAGCCCGGGCGCGCGCATCGTCACCGGGCTGACCAGCGCGAGCAGCGCCGCGGACGACGTGACCGTGGCCAGCGCGCCGAGCACCGTGTAGGCCTCGAACATGGGGGAGGCCGGCCCGCCGCCGACCCGGTTCTGGTGCACGTGGTCCGGCACCGAGATCGCGTCGAACCCGGCTTCCTCGGCCAGCTTCGCGGCATCGGCGAGCCGCCCGAACACCGCCGCCCCGTCATCGACGCTCCCGTAAGACCCAAAGTGAATGCCACGCCTGATAAGCGCCACAAGATCCCTCGCATCGGTCGCCGGGCCAAGATATACAGCCCGAACGTATGCGTGGCTCCGCCTGCCCGCCACCATTACCGGGAATCCGCCCTAGCGGAGTGAGGCGATGATCGCCTCGGCCTGGCGGATGAGCGGGGCGTCGATCATCTGCCCGTCTACCTTGATCGCGCCCTTGTCGCGCGCGCCGGCGTCGCGCGCCGCTTCCAAGACACGCTTAGCCCACGCGACCTGCGCCTCGTCGGCCCGGAACGCCTTGCGGACGACCGCGACCTGGCTCGGGTGGATGCAGCCCTTGAGGGTGAACCCGGAGGCGGCCGCGTCCTCCGCCTCGGCGGCGAGCCCGTCGAGGTCCGGGATGTTCACGTACACCGCGTCGATGGCCGGCCGGCCGTGGGCGGCGGCCGCGAGCAGCACCGCCGACCTGGCGTGCCGCGCGACGTCCCGGTACCCGCCGTCGGACCGCCGGCTTGTCCGGCCCCGCATCGCGGCGATCAGGTCCTCCGCGCCCCACATCACCGCGATGACGCTGGGCGCCGCGGCGATCTCGGCCGCGTTGACGATGCCCAGCGGTGTCTCGCACAGCGCCACCACCCCCCAGTCCCCGCCGAGCGCGCCGAGTTGCCCCCTGGTCTCCGTTTTGGGCAGCATGACCTGCCGGTACCCGGTCCCGCGCAGCGCCGCGATGTCCGCCGCGTGCTCCGCCGTCCCGGTGGCGTTGACCCGGACGATGACCCGCGCCGGGTCCAGGTCCGTGGCGACGAGCGCCGCCCGCGCCGCGTCCTTGCCGTCAGCGCCGACGCCGTCCTCCAGGTCGAGGATCACCGCGTCGGCGGCGGCGAGTGCCTTCGCGTACCGGTCGGGGCGGTCGGCCGGGCAGAACAGCAGCGCCGGCCCCGGCAGGGAAGGGGGTTCCGCCGCCGTCATCACTCCGCGTCCCACTCGCTGAGAGGTGCCGGCTCGCCGTCGTCCGGCCGGCAGCGCATCAGCGTGGTCCTGGTGACCACCGCTACGACCTCGCCGTGCTGGTTGCGCGCGGTGTGCTCGAAGGTCACGATCCCCTGTCCTGGGCGGCTCGACGACAGCCGCTTGTCGGTCACTACCGTCTCGCCGTAGATCGTGTCGCCGTGCCGGACGGGTGCGGGGAACTTCGCGTCACGGAACCCGAGGTTCGCCACGATCGTGCCCTGGGTGAGGTGTCCGACGGAGAGGCCGACGAGGACCGACATGGTGAGCAGGCTGTTCACCAGGCGCTCGCCGAACTCGGTCGACTCGCTGAACGCCGCGTCCAGGTGCAGCGACTGCGGGTTCATGGTCAGCGTGGAGAACAGCGTGTTGTCCGCCTCGCCGAGCGTGCGGCCGGGCGAGTGCCGGTAGACGACCCCGGTCCGCAGCTCCTCGAACCACAGCCCGCGCTGCCGGATGACCTCGGTCGGCGGTTCGCTCATGATTCCCTCCCGTCACGCGACGTCACGCACGACATTACCCAGCCCGGCGGCGGCCGTTCCCGCCGCCTGGCCCGCGATGTCGGCCCGCGCGGCCGGGCGGCTCGGCTACGGCTCCCTGGCCTCGAGCGCGGTGAGGTCGCGTTCCGCGTACAGGCGGTGTTCCCACTCCTCGTTCAGCACGATCAGCAGGCACTTCTTGACGGGAAGGCTTTCCGGCGGCGGCCAGCCGAAACCGTCGGGCGGCGTGGTGTGCGCGGCGAGCGACTCGTCAGTCAGGCCGGCCAGCACGTCGTGCACCATGGCCGTCCTCGCCCGGCGCAGCGCGAGCACGGCGTCGAGCGAGGGTCGCGCGTCCCGGTCGCGCGGGACTACCGGGGTGTCGGGCATCTCACCCCAGGGCAGGCCGAGCGGGTCCCACGGCGACGTGTCGCCGAGGATCGCCCGGCCGACCCAGGCATCGGTGGCGAACAGCAGGTGGCGCAGCGTCTCGGTGAACGACCACTCGCCGTCCACCGACTCGTGCAGCCGCTCGGGCGGCAGCCGCCTGGCCCGCTCGACGGTCCGCTCCCAGCGCCGGCCGAGGATGTCCCATGCCGCGCGGAAGCCCGCCGGGTCGTCCGGGCGCATCTTGGCCCGGTCGGGGTCCCGCCGGTCGAGCTCCGCCTCGATCAGCGGCCCGACGTCGACGCCGTTGATCGTCACGTTTTCGATCCAGCCGCTGATGTCCACGTCGCACAGCTCAACGCCGCGCATCACCACGTCGTGCAGGTCGACGCCGCGGAGCCAGGCGCCGGTCAAGTCGCTCGCCCAGAACTGCGCGCCGCTCAGGTCGGCCCGCTCGAATCGCGATCCCCGCAGGTCCGCACCGGAGAAGTCAGCCATGGACCGACCGTAGCGCCCGACCCGGACAATCCGCGTCCGTGATCGAGCTCCGCTCGCCGCGCGGCCTGCTCACTCGTCGTCTTCCAGGTACGCGGCATATTTGGCCCGGGCGGCGGCCAGTTTCTTCGGCAGGTGCTCCGACGGCCACAGGTCGCTAGACGGCTCGTAACCGCGCAGCACCTGCTTGGCCACGGTCACCTTGTGCACCTCGGTCGGCCCGTCGGCAATCCCCATGACGAAGGCGCCGTTCACCATCCGGGAGAACGGCATCTCGTTGCTCGCGCCGAGCGCGCCGTGCACCTGGAGCGCGCGCGCCGCGATGTCGTGGTACACGGCGGGCATGATCGTCTTGATCGCCGCGATGTTCTTGCGGACCCTCCGGTAGTCGTTGTACTTGTCGATCTCCCACGCGGTGTACAGCACGAACAACCGGAACTGCGCCAGCTGGGCGTAGGAGTCGGCGATGTAGCCCTGCACGAACTGCTTGTCCGCGAGCAGGCTGCCCGCCGTGTAGCGGGACAAGGCGCGCTCGCACATCATGTCGAGGGCCTTCTGGCACTGCGCGATGGTGCGCATCGCGTGGTGGATGCGGCCGCCGCCGAGCCTGGTCTGCGCGATCGCGAACCCCTGCCCCTCGCCGCCGAGCAGCGCGTCGCGGGGCACGCGGACGCCCTCGTACCTGATCAGCGCGTGCCCGCCCTCGCCGAGGGGCTCGGTGCCGACGCCGATGTTGCGCTCGATATGTATGCCTGCCGTGTCGGCCGGCACGAGGAACATCGACATGTTCTTGCCGCGCGGCGCATCCGGATCGGTCACCACCATGACGATGATGAACGAGGCGGACTTCGCGTTGGACGAGAAGAACTTGTAGCCGTCGATCACCCACTCATCACCGTCGCGCACCGCCCTGGTACGGAACTGCGTGGGGTCGGAGCCGCCCTCGGGCTCGGTCATCGAGAACGAGGAGAACACCTCGCCGTCGAGCAGTGGCCTCAGGTACCGCTCTTTCTGCTCGGGAGTGCCGAACCGGGCGATGATCTCCGCGTTCCCGGTGTCGGGCGCCTGGCAGCCGAAGATCACCGGCGCCCAGGACGACCGCCCGAGTATCTCGTTGAGCAGGCAGAGCTTGACCTGCCCGTGCCCCTGCCCGCCGAGCGCGGGCTCCATGTGCGTGGCCCACAGCCCCTGGTCCCTGACCGCCTGCTTGAGCGGGTCGACGACCTTGCGCACCCGGCCGCGCGGCGGCGCGTACGCACGGCCGGGCCAGATGAGGTCGAGCGGTTCCACCTCCTCGCGCACGAAGGCGTCGGCCCAGTCCAGCTTCTCCTGATACTCCGGGTCGGTTGAGAAATCCCACGACATTGCGGCGCCTCCCAAACGCAGACCAGCTGGCGAGCGACCCTCTTGCGGGTAAATGTTCACTCAGCCCGAGACAATCATCGGCGACGGGCCGTCGAAGAGATAGAGGTACCCAGGCCCGGACGAAGGTGGCCCCCGGCCCGCGGTTAGGTCGCGGGCCGGGGGCCACCGCACTAGGTTCCGATAAGGCAGTTATCTCTTCGCGTGAAGGTCAGAACTTGCCCGCGAGTTCGGGCACGAACAGCGCCGCGTTGACGGTGCCAACGCCGGTCGCCAGGTCGTAGCCCTTGCCGGCGGAGTAACCCTGCACCGTGACGAGGTTGTTGCTCGCGTCGGTGAACGCGGTCGTGTTGTTGCCCGAGGTGACGTCCACCAGGCCAGGGGCGTGGACGGCCGACAGCAGGTACAGCGCCGGGTTGATCAGGCCCAGCGGGTGGCCCGCCACCTGGTCAGCCAGCGCCACGATGGCGGCGAACTCGGGCGACGCCTCGCTGGTCCCGCAGACGAGGTGCCAGCCGGGGGTGCTGCCCGGGAAGCTGGTGTAGTAGGTGACCGCGCCGTCGCAGGCGGCACTCATCGAGATGTCCGGGACGGCGCGCGGCAGCTTGCCGTGCGCTCCGGTGGCCTTGGCGATCGTGCCGGCCACGCCGAGCTGGTAGATCGGCAGGTTGAAGAATTCGGAGACGCCGCCACCGGTGGCGAAGGGGCTGGGCCCGTCGGTGCCGGTGAAGGCCTGCTGCAGCGGCACGTCGTAGGTATCGTTCCAGGTGACCTGCGAGAAGCTGCCTGCGGCGCTCTCCTGGATCTGGGTGCCGCCGACGGCGGTGACCAGCGGGTCGGTGGCCGGCCAGCCGGTGACCGGGGTGGAGTAGAACGATGAGCCGTCCAGCGTGGCGTTGGTCGCGCCGTCATCACCGGTGGACGCGAGCACTGTGATGCCGTGGGCGAACGCGTCGAGGTACGCTGCGCGGAGCGGGGCGAGCTGCGCGTAGCTGGTGAAGGTCTCCTCGGTCGCGCCGAAAGACTGGGTAATCACGTCACCGAGGTGGTGGTCGATCACGTACTGCTCGGACTTGACGATGTTCGGGAAGCCGGTGACGCCCTCGGTCTCGGCGTCCGGCGTCTCGACCAGGAGGATGTTGGCGCCCGGCGCGAGCGTGTGCGCGTACTCGACGTCCAGCGTGGTCTCGCCGGCCCAGCCCGGGTCCTCGGTCGTGACCGGGCCGGCCGGGGTGATGATGTTGAAGGACGGCGGGTCCGGGTAGCCGAACTGCTTGTCGAATACGGACAGGTCGTTCTGGATCGTCGGGGACCCGAACGAGTCGACGATCACGATCGTCTTGCCCGCGCCCGTGATGCCATGCGCGTACAGGGGGGCCACGTTGTAGGCGGCCCGGAGCTGGTCCGGCCCGTAGCAGGCGATCGACAGCTGCGACTCGCACAGCGCGGTGGTCCACGGCGTGGCCCGCGTCTTGGCCTGCGGCAGTTGGATGATGCCGGGCGACACGCGGATGACCGGTGCCGCCGGCGTCGTGCGGGCGGCGAGCGCCGCGGGAGCGGACGTTGTCATCGCCGCGACGAACGCGGCGGTTAGCACGCTCGCCCCGGTCATCAGCGCGATGGGTCTTGCCTTGCGCATGGGACACTCCTGGATTTGGGAGAAGAACGACCCATTCGTTCGTAGTGGCCATGATCACACCGGAGGATGCTGAGAGGCATAAGAACCTCGCAATTTCCTGCGCGTCACGTGTGAATCTGCTCTGATCCAGCCTGATCCGGCTTGATTTTCCAGTTAAGCCCGGTCCTGGTCGAGACCCGGTCGCAAGACAGTGGACGGTGGGTTATCCCTTGTGCTTGCTGATCTCGTCGATGAGCTGGGGGAGGACCTGGAAGAGATCGCCAACGACGCCGTAGTCGGCGATCTCGAAGATGGGCGCCTCGGGGTCCTTGTTGACCGCCATGATCGTCTTGCTGGTCTGCATCCCGGCCCGGTGCTGGATCGCGCCGGAGATCCCGACCGCGACGTACAGCTGCGGGGAGACCGTCTTGCCGGTCTGACCGACCTGGAACGCGTGCGGGTACCAGCCCGCGTCCGTCACCGCCCGCGACGCGCCCACCGCCGCGCCGAGGGAATCGGCCAGCTTCTCGATGATGCCGAACCCGTCGGCCGACCCGGTGCCCCGGCCGCCGGATACGACGATCTGCGCCTCGGTCAGGTCGGGACGCTCCCCCTTCTCCGCCACGACCCGCTCGGTCACCCGCGCCGACTTGGCCGCGTCGGAGGCGACGAAGGAAACGGCCTCGACGGCACCCGCGCCGGGCGACGCCTCCGGGCTGATCGCGTTCGGCCGTACCGCGATGATCGGGGTGCCGGCCTTCACGGTGGAGTGCACGGTGATCGAGCCGCCGAAGTTGGGCTGCTCGGCGAGGGGGGCGCCGTTGTCCCCGGCGGTGACGTTGACCGCGTCGGTCAGCACCCCCGACCCGGTCTTGACCGCGAGCCGCCCGGCGATCTCCTTGCCCTCCGTCGTCCCCGCGACCAGGACAGCCGCCGGGGATACCTGCCCGACCAGCTGCGCAAGCAGCTCCGCCGCCGGCGCCACGGGGTAATCGGCGAAGTCGGCGCTGTCGGCCGCGTAGACCTTCTCCGCACCGTACTCGCCCAGCCGCGCGGCGGCCGACTCCGCGCCCGGCCCGGCCCACACCACCGACGGGGCGCCCAGCCGCTTCGCGGCGGTCAGCAGCTCCAGGGTGACCTTCTTGACCTCGCCGTCAGCGGTGTGCTCCGCGAGGACCAGTACCTCAGTCATGAATGCTCCTCCAGGCCCGCTCAGATGAACTTCCGCTCGGCGAGGAACCCGGCCGCCTTGGCGCCGCCGTCCCCCTCGTCCTTCACGACCACGCCGGCCTGTCGCGGCGGCCGGGCCGCGAAGTCCTCGACCCACGACGCCGCGCCCGTCAGCCCGACGGATCCCGCGTCCAGGTTCAGGTCGGTCAGCGACAGCACCTGCACCGGCTTCTTCTTCGCCGCCATGATCCCCTTGAAGGTCGGGTAGCGCGGCTCGTTGGCCTTCTCCACCACCGATACCACCGCCGGCAGCGACCCGGTTACCACCTGGTACCCGTCGTCGGTCAACCGCCGGATGGTGACGTCAGTGCCGGAGATATCGACCTTGGAGGCGAGGGTGAGCTGCGGGACGCCCAGCCGCTCGGCCACCATGGCCGGCACCATCCCGGTTCGCGCGTCCGTCGACTCCGACCCGAAGATCACCAGTTCGAACCCGACCGCCTTCAGCGCCTCAGCCAGCGCCAGCGACGTCGCCAGTGCGTCCGATCCCGCCAGCGCGTCGTCGATCACGTGCACCGCCTTGTCCGCCCCCATCGACAAAGCCTTGCGGATCGATTCCGCCGCCTTCGCCGGCCCCATCGACAAGATCGTCACCTCGCCGCCGTGCGCTTCGGCGAGCTGCAACCCTGCCTCGATCGCGAACTCATCCAGGTAGTTGATCACCCCGTCGGCCGAAGCCCGGTTCACGGTGTTGTCACCCGGCACCAGCGACCGCTCAAGCTCGGTGTCAGGCACCTGCTTCACGCAGACGACGATGTTCACGAGCAGTTCCTCATCTCTTTCTCCGCTTCCCCGGCGCCAGTGCCGGTCTGGTCAGTGCCGGTCTGGTCAGAACGAGTCATGCGGCTGGTAGGTGCCCCAGACGTCGCGCAGCGCGTGGGCGATCTCGCCGCCGGTGGCCCGCAGCCGCAGCGCCTCGCGCATGGGCGGGAGCACGTTGCCCGCGCCGCCCGCGGTCGTCCGGAGCTCGTCGAGCGCGCGGGTAACGGCGGTATTGTCGCGCTCGGCGCGGAGCACGGCGAGGCGCTCGCACTGGTCCGCCTCGATTTGCGGGTCGACGCGCAGTGGCTCGTACGGCTCCTCGTCGCTGACCAGGTACTTGTTGACGCCGACCACGGTCCGCGTCCCGTCGTCGATCTGCCGGGCGACGCGGTACGCGGCGTTCTCGATCTCGCTCTTCTGGAAGCCCTGCTCGATCGCGGCCACCGCGCCGCCCCGGTCCTCCACCGCCGCGATCAGCTCGCGGGCCGCGGCATCGATCTCGGCGGTCATCGACTCGATCGCGTACGACCCGGCGAACGGGTCGACGGTCTTGGTTACGTCGGTCTCGTAAGCGATGACCTGCTGGGTCCGCAGGGCCAGCCGGGCCGCCTTCTCGGTGGGCAAGGCGATGGCCTCGTCGTAGGAGTTGGTGTGCAGTGACTGGGTGCCGCCGAGCACCGCGGCCAGCGCCTGCACCGCGACCCGGACGAGGTTGACCTCGGGCTGCTGCGCGGTCAGCTGCACCCCGGCGGTCTGCGTGTGGAACCGCAGCATCTGCGACTTAGGGTTCTTGGCGCCGAACTCATCCCGCATGATGTGCGCCCAGATGACGCGGGCCGCGCGGAACTTGGCGATCTCCTCGAGCAGCGTGGTCCGCGCGACGAAGAAGAAGGACAGCCGGGGCGCGAAGTCATCGATGTCCAGGCCCGCGGCGATGGCGGCCCGCACGTACTCCTTGGCGTTGGCGAGGGTGAACGCGATCTCCTGCACCGGGGTCGCGCCCGCCTCGGCCATGTGATAGCCGGAGATGGAGATGGTGTTCCAGCGCGGGATCTCCCGCTGGCAGTACGCGAAGATGTCGCTGGCCAGCCGGAGCGACGCCTGCGGCGGGAAGATGTAGGTGCCGCGGGCGATGTACTCCTTGAGCACGTCGTTCTGGATGGTTCCGGTCAGCTGGTTCCCCGTGACGCCCTGCTCCTCCGCCACCAGCTGGTAGAGCAGCAGGAGGGTGGCGGCGGGCGCGTTGATCGTCATCGACGTGGAGATCTTGTCGAGGGGCAGGCCACCGAAGAGCAGCCGCATGTCGTCGACCGAGTCGATCGCGACGCCGACCTTCCCGACCTCGCCGTGCGCGATCGGCTCGTCGGAGTCGTAGCCCATCTGCGTGGGCAGGTCGAACGCGACGCTCAGCCCGCCAGTGCCTGCCGCGACGAGCTCGTGGTAGCGCGCGTTGGACTCCTTGGCCGTGCCGAAGCCCGCGTACTGCCGCATCGTCCATGGTCGTCCGGTGTACATCGACGGGTACACGCCGCGCGCGAAGGGGAAGCCGCCCGGAGAGCCGAGGGCGGCTTCCAGGTCTAGCCCGGCCAGCGCGTCCGGGCCGTAGAGGGGCTTGATGGGCAGGCCGGACTCGCTGCGCGCCCTGTCGTCCGCGTCGGCCACGAAAATCACCTCGGTCTGGTATCGGATACCGTTAAAATGGTACTGAGTACCGCTCAAGGTAGCAAGACTGGTGTCCCGCGACCCGCGGCCGCAGCCGGCCGCGGGCGGGGCTCGGGAAGGATGCCGGCGATGACCAAGCCAACGGCCCGCGAGCGGCTGGCCGAAGCCGCGTTCGCCCTGTTCGATGAGCGCGGGTACGAGCAGACGACCGTTGACGACATCACCGAGCGGGCGGGCCTTGGCCGGACCACGTTCTTCAGGCACTACCGCACCAAGGAAGACGTAATCTTCCCCGATCACGACCGCCTGCTCGAGCAGGTCGCGGAGCGGCTGCGGACCTCGGGCCCCGGCGACCCGCTCGGGGCGGTCGCCGACGCCGTCCGCCTGGTCCTGCTGCACTACGTGGATGAGGGGGACCTCGCCCGCCGCCGGTACGCGCTCACCAGCAAGGTTCCGGCGCTGCATGACCGCGAGATCGTCAGCGGCGCCCGCTACCAGCGGCTGTTCCGCGAGTTCATCGCCGGCTTGCGGCCGGTCCCCGATCGGCCGGACCCACGGCAGCCGGTTACCGTGCGACCGCGGTCGGGCGAGCCGGCCCAGCTGCGCGCCGAGATGGCCGCCGCCGCCCTGGTCGCGGCGCATAACCACGTGCTGCGGCGCTGGCTGCGCGGCGAGTCCCCCGATCCGGTTCACGAGGTCGACGAGGCGCTGCGCCTGGTGACCGAGCTGTTCGCCGCGCCTCCCGGCGAACCAGCGGGTGGCACTACCGTCGTGGCCTTCCGCACCGGCCAGGACATCGACTCGCTCATCCCGGCGCTGCGCCGCATCGCCGGCCAGCCGACGTGATGCCGGCCCCCGCCTTCACCGGCCCTCACCCACCCTCACCCCGCGCGTGAGGGTGCCCGCGGCGGTCTGACGGCCGTAGCGGTCGCGGGCGGAAGTGACCGCCCCGGCCTGACCCCGGGCCGCGCCGACGACCAGGCCCTGGTAGTCAAAAAGCGGCGAGACCAGGCGGTACTCGAAGGTCAGGTCGCCATCGCCATCGCCGTGGCCGGCCGCGCGCGCCGCCTCGGCCATGGCGAGCGCCTGCAGCGGACCGTGAGTGAGCAGGCCCGGGTACCCTTCCACGTCGCGGCAATAGTCGCGGTCGTAGTGGATGCGGTGCGCGTTGTAGGTCAGCGCGGAGAACCGGAACAGCAGCGTGGGGGACACCTCGATCTCCCATTCGCCGTCTGCTGGCGGGACCCGCGGTGGCTCACCGGCAGGTTCTTCAACGAAGGCCGCTGCAGCGGCAGGCGCGGGCGGCGGCACGATAACCGCCTCCCGGTAGACGATGTCCTGCTCCTCGTCAATCACCAGCTGGCCGCCCTGTGCGATCTGATGACCGACCGTGACAAAGGTCAGGTGCCCAGACCGGCCTTGCTTCTCCGTTACCGACAGCACGCTTGTCCGCTTGGTCGCCGGGGAGCCAGAGTGCAGCCGCCCCCGGGTGCGCACCCGGCCGCCGGCCCACATCCGGCGGCGCCCGGGGCCTGGCGGCGCGGGCAGCGTGCCGCGTACCGGGTGCCCGTCGGGACCGAGGTCGGACTGGGCGGGCCGGTCGATCAGGTAGATCCAATGCCAGAGCAGCGGCAGGCCAGCGCCGTGCTCCAGGTCGGGCACCGGCACGCCGAGCAGCGCGCCCAGTGCGCGGGCCGGCTCGGGCTGGAGCATCTCGGTCCGCTCGATCACTTCCGTCACGCTGACCGGTCCTTTCCGAACGATGCGGTTGGCTGCGTCCCGTGCGTCAGGGGTCCCTCCTCGCCGAGGGTCCCCTCTATCTTCGGCCCGCCGTGAGCCGTGGCCCTACCTGGCCCGGTGGACGTCGTCGCCGCGCGCGTCGGCGGCCGGGCCGAGCGGGTGATCCGTCTGTTTTGGCGGTGACGTACCTAGCACGATGAGCCGTCGCGGTGCGACCATGCCATCAAGCCTGACTGGCCGCCCCCTTTGGGTGGCCTTGCCGGCCCGGGCGGGCGGCACGGACGGAGGAAGTAGTGAGCAGCGACATAGCGCGACAGCGGGCGGAGATCGAGGACGAGATAGCCGGCCGCACGCTCTGCGATGAACTGCGGCAGCTAGCCGAGACCGCGGGCGATGCCGGCGCGTACTCCGACGAGGCGGGGACCGGCGCCGGCGACGGCTGGCACACCCTGACCTGGGCGCAGGCGAGGCAGCGGGTGCTGGAAACGGCAGCCGCCTTCGTCGCGCTCGGGCTGGCGCCCGCCGAGCGGGTCGCGCTGATGCTACCGAACCGCAGCGAGCACGTGCTGGCCGACCTCGGGGCGGTGCACGCGGGAGGCCTTGGCGTGACGCTGTACCCCACGCTGGCCCCCGAGCAGGTCGCCTATGTGGCCGGGGACTGCGATGCCCGGATGGCTGTGCTTGACGGGGCCGCCGAGCTCGACCGCTGGCGGACGGCGCTCGACCGGCTGCCGGGGATCAAGAAGGTCATCGTCCGTGACCCGTCCGCCTGCCCGGCCGATGACCGGTACATGACGTGGGCCGACCTGCTGACGCTCGGCCAGGAAAGGCTCGCCGCCGACCCCAGTGAGATCGAAGCTCGGATAGCGGCGATCACGCCCGATGACCCGCTGGCCCTGCTCTACACCTCGGGCACCACGGGCAACCCCAAGGGCGTCCTGCTCACCCACCGCAACATCCTCTACACGCTGGCGACGGTCGATGTCATGGGGACAGTCAGCCCACGGGGGCGATGGGTCTCCTACCTGCCGCTCGCGCACATCGCTGAGCGCATGTTCAGCGTTTACCTGCCCGTACACAACGCCGCCCACGTCCACTTCTGCCCGGATACGGCCCGGCTGGTTTCGGTGATCGGCAAGACACGCCCCACCGGGTTCTTCGGCGTGCCCCGGGTCTGGGAGAAGATCAAGTCAGGCATCCAGGCCCTGATGATGGCCGAGCAGGACGAGGGCAGGCGGGCCGCCGTGCAGCGGGCCACGGGAGTCGGCCGCCGCTACGTGGACAGCTGCCAGTACGGGCACGTCACGTCGCCGGAACTGGAGGCGGAGTTCAGGGCGGCCGACGAGCGGGTGCTCGCACCGATCCGTGGCCTGCTCGGTTTCGGCGAGGCCACCTCGTTCTCCAGCGGCGCGGCCCCGCTGCCCCCGGAGGTGGCCGCCTTCTTCAGCGGGCTTGGCATGAAGATCCTTGACGTGTACGGGATGACGGAAACCACCGGGGCCTTCACCGCCAACACGCCCGCCGAGTTCAAGCTCGGCACGGTGGGCCGGCCGGTCGCCGGGATCGAGGTCAAGATCGCCGATGACGGTGAGATCCTGGCCCGCGGGCCGGGCAACACGGCCGGCTACATGGGTCGGCTCGACCTGACCGCGGAGCTGATCGACGCCGGCGGCTGGCTGCACACCGGGGACATCGGGACGATCGACGCCGACGGGTTCGTTTCGGTGACAGACAGGAAGAAGGAGCTGATCATCACTGCGGGCGGCGAGAACATCGCGCCCGCGGCGGTGGAGAACGCGCTCGTAGCCCACCCGCTGATCGGCCAGGCACTTGCCTACGGTGATGGTCGGCCGTTCGTGACGGCCTTGCTCGCCCTGGACGGCGAGGCCGCGCCCGCGTGGGCCCGGGCTCATGGCATCACCGCCGGGTCGCTCACGGAACTGGCGGCGGACCCGCAGGTGCTCGCCGAGGTGGCGGCCGGGGTAGCCGCCGCCAACGAGCGGCTAGCCCGGGTCCAGCAGGTCAAGCGGTGGCGCCTCCTGCCCGTGGAATGGACGGCGGAGACCGGCGAGCTAACCCCGACGCTCAAGCTCAAGCGCCGCGTCGTGCACGAGAGGTACGCCGACGTCATCGACTCCCTCTACGCGGGGTGACCCTAGGCACTCGATGGGCATGCCCTAGCCCGTCTCCGTCACCGCGGTCGCCAGCGGATCACTTCCGGCCGGGGTGAAGCAAGGCTCGCAGGGCCCGCCGCGATAAATTCGGCACGAAGATGTCGTCTGATCCGTGGGCAGGACACATTCATCTGGCTGCCGCGTCAGCGAGTGAAGGGCGGACGGAACTGATGGCCAAGCTGATCTACTCGACGATCGCCTCGGCGGACGGCTACGTGGAAGACGCAACGGGCGATTTCCAATGGGCAGCCCCCGACGACGAGGTGCTCAGCTTCGTCAACGACCTCGAGCGGCCGGTCGGCACCTACCTGTACGGGCGACGGATGTACGAGACGATGCTCTACTGGGAGAACGCGGACGCGCCGTCGGGCCACCCGCCGCTGGACCTGGAGTTCGCCGGCATCTGGCAAGCGGCCGACAAGATCGTGTTCTCCGCCACGCTCGCCGCGGCGTCGACGGCCAGGACACGGATCGAGCCGAGCTTTGACCCGGACCTGGTCCGGCGGCTGAAGGAGACCGCCGCCCGCGACCTGACCGTGGGCGGCGCGAACCTGGCCGGGCAGGCCATCAGGGCGGGGCTGGTCGACGAGGTCCAGCTGTTCCTGGTGCCCGCCCTTGTCGGGGGCGGTAAGCGGGCGCTGCCCGACGGCGCCCACCTGGACCTGGCACTGCGAGACACGCGCCGGTTCGCGGGCGGTGTCGTCTACCTCAGGTACGAGTGCGAATCGGGGGGCCGGGGATGAGCCAGCAGGACGCGCGGTCGCGCGAGCCGGGACCACTGCGGCTGGGGAAGGCGGAGTTCGCGCCCGGCCGCGGGCTCGTCATGGCGATCGTCAACCGCACGCCGGACTCCTTCTACCGGCCCGGGCTGACCTGGGACGAGCAGGCGGCGATCGACCGGGTGCACGAGGTGGTCGCCGAGGGCGCGGACATACTCGACGTCGGCGGCGTGCCCGCTAAGCCCGGCCCCGTGGTCACCGTCGCTGAAGAGATCCGTCGCGTCGTCCCGTTCATCGCCGCGGTTCGCGAGGCATACCCCGGCCTGGTGATCAGCGTGGACACCTGGCGGCACGAGTCGGCGCGGGCGGTGTGCGAGGCAGGGGCCGACCTGGTAAACGACACCTGGGGCGGCTGGGACCCGCAACTGGCGGAGGTGGCGGCCGAGTACGGCGCGGGCCTCGTGTGCTCGCACGCGGGCGGGTCATGGCCGCGGACGCGGCCGCACCGGGTGTCTTACCGCGACGTCATGGCGGACGTGCTCGGCCACGTGCTCGCGCTCGCGGACCGTGCCCTGGCGGCTGGGGTGGACCCGGCGCGGATCGTCATCGACGCCGCCCACGATTTCGGCAAGAACACCTGGCACTCGCTCGAGCTCACCCGGCGGCTCGGTGAGATGACCGCGACCGGCTGGCCGGTGCTCATGTCCGCGTCGCACAAGGACTTCGTGGGGGAGACGCTCGGCGCCGGCATCGAGGACCGGCTCGCGGGCACGCTCGCCGTGACCAGCGTCGGGGCCTGGCTCGGCGCGCGCATATTCCGCGCCCACGACGTGCGGGAGACCAGGCAGGCACTGGATATGGTGGCGTCGATCAAGGGTGACAGGACGCCGCTGCGGCTGGTCCGCGCGCTGGCGTAGGCAGGCCGCCCCGCGGGACTGGAAGGAGAACGTCACGATGACTCAGGTGAACCTTCGGCTGCGTGCCTGGGCCTGGTTGACCAGGCGCATGGCGCCGGTCGCGACGATGAGCGAGGCCGAGGTCATTGCCCTGCAGGCGCGCCGGGTGCCGGTCAACGCCGTGACCAGGTGGCTGTTCGGCGCGGTTCCGCCCGGGGTGAGGACGACCGACCGGCCCGTGCCTGGACCCGCCGGAGACATCCCGGTCCGCGTCTACCAGTCGTCCGGAGCCAGCGAATCCGCCCGCCCGCTGATCCTCTACTTCCACGGCGGCGGGTTCGTGCTCGGCGACCTTGACCTGGGGAACTGGATCTGCGGCACGGTGGCGGCCCGGGTGGGAGCCGTCGTTGTTTCCGTGGGCTACCGGCTCGCGCCGTCGCACCCGTTCCCGGCCGCGGTGGAGGACTGCTTCGGCGCACTCGACTGGGCGGCGCAGCACGCGGCCGAGCTGGGCGCGACCGGGCCGATCGGGGTAATGGGGGAGAGCGCGGGCGGCAACCTGTCGGCGGTGACCTGCCTGATCGCCCGTGACCGTGGCGGGCCGCCGATCAGCCACCAGGCACTCATCTACCCGGCCACCGACATGACAGACGTGCATAATACGACGGCCGGCCCGTCCACCCCCTTCCTGACCGACGCGGATATCGCCGCCTATCACCGGTTCTACTTCGGCCCCGACGGCGACACCGCCAACCCGTGGGCATCGCCGCTGCTCGCCGAGCATGCCGGGCTCCCGCCGGCGCTGATCCAGGTGGGCGAGCACGACCCGCTCCGCGACGGCGGCAAGCGCTACGCGGATGCGCTGCGCGCCGCCGGCGTTCCCGTCCGCCTCACCGAGTACGTCGGCATGCCGCATGGCTTCGTCAACTTCCCTGGCCTGAGCAGTGCCGCGCACCAGGCGGTTGCCGAGGTCTGTGCCGAGCAGGCGGCCGCCCTCGCCAGCCACGGCCAGCTGGGTGACGTGAACAAGGAAGGCGCGGACAGCTGATGGCGGTGCAGCAGCGACGTGGCCGCAAGGTCGGAAACGGCTGGATCTGGCAGCAGCTCACCCCGCAGACCGTATCGAGTGGTCGCGGCTGGTATCTCGCGACGATCTACACCGCCGACGGGACACGGATCGCGAGCGTCGCGCAGGAGCAGATCTTCACCAGCCGACAGCAGCGGTAACGGCGGCGGTAAACCGCGGCGCCAGCGATCCACGGCGGGCCAGGTCAGGCGGGCACGATGTGCAGCGGCAGCTTCTCGTGGCCGTGCACGGCCATGTTGGTAGTCACCTCGGGCTCGCCGGCGAGCCCGATCGAGCGCACGTGCCTGGCCAGCGCCGACAGCAGGGACACGCCTTCAAGCCGGGCCACGCGCGCGCCGACGCAGGCGTGCACGCCGAACCCGAGCCCTAGGTGCTTGCCGACGACGTCGCGGGTGATGTCGTACGTGGCCGGGTTCTCCCAGCGCCGCGAGTCGCGCCCAGCCGGCATGTGCAGCAGTAGCAGCTTGGCGTCCTCTGGCAGGGTCACCCCGTCGACGTCGACTTCCATGGTCGCCCGCCGCCTGGTGAACCGCGCGGGGTTGTCGTACCTGATGCCCTCCTCGAATGCCCGCGTCGCGAACTCGTCGATGTCGGAGCGGAGCAGCTCGTACTGCGCCGGGTTCTCCGCCAGCGCGCGCAGCGTGTTGCCGAGGGAGTAGATCGTGGTGTCAGACCCGGCCGAGTACAGCGTCCTGACCAGGATCTCGGCTTCCTCCTGGGTGACTGCTCCGGCGTCCGCTGCCTCGTACATCGCCATGCAGACGCCGCCCGGCTGGACCGCGTCCCGCTTGCAGTTCTGGCCGACCCACTCGAAGACCTCGCCTGCCGCCTCCATGGACGCCTGGTAGATGTCGTTCTTCGGCCCGAACATGTTGAACTGCGCGTGCCCGAACTTGATCAGCATCTCGCGGTTGGAGTCGCCGAGCCCGATCGCGTCGGGGAACACCTTGAGCACGTACCTCTTGGCAAGGTCCGTATGCCCGTCGATCAGCCCGTCCGGGGCGTCGAGCAACGAGAGCACGAGCTGCTCGGCCGCCGCCTCGAAGTCTTCCTGCCAGCGCCGCAGCACGGCCGCCGACATGCCCTTGGAGATGACGGTGCGCACCCGCTGGTGGTCCGGCGGGTCGTCGGACAGCAGGATCATCGGCTGCCCGATCTCCTCGAACGGAGGGCGGGTGGAGGAGAATGTCTTCCAGTCCCGCATCATCAGCTCGATCTGCGCGTGCCTGCCGGTCGCCCACACGTCGTACTGCGGCGAGTAGACGACGGGCCCCGCCTCGCGGATGAGGCCGTCGTAGAACTGCGGGTCCCGGCACACCTCCGGGCTGAACCAGTCGAAGCCGGCGTCGACGGAGGAGTCAGTTACGGGCATCAGTGCCCTCCCGCCTTCTACGAAATGCCATAGGCGCATTACGGCCCCATTTGCCAGGGCTTTCCCGGAGCGTAAGGCGACCGCATAGGGCGGTCAAGGCGGCGGGCAACCGGGCCCGGGCGTATCCCCGAATGTCACAAATGTCGTTCCCCGCACCTGTCTCATGACACAGCCGCTCTGGTCACCGCTCCCCGCACGGCCTAATATCCGCGCTATGAAAGTCACCGTCGACCCCGTCGCATGCGAGGCCAACGCCGTCTGCGTCCGCCTGGTCCCCCAGGTCTTCTCCATCCACGAAGACGAAGAAGGCGAAGACGTCCTCGCGATCGCGGGTGACGGCGAGGTCCCCGCCGAACACGCCGACGGCGTCCGCGACGCGGTAACCCGCTGCCCGAAGATGGCGCTCGCGCTTACCGAGTAACCAGGGCTCAAGACCAAAGATCTGAATCCGTGCCCGGTCGCCCGGTCGCCCGCCTAGCGGCGGTCGACGACGAAGCCGATCGCGACCGCGATGATGATCAGGAGGCCGCGGACGATGTTCTGCCAGTAGTCCGCGACGGCGAGCAGGTCGAAGCCGTTCGTGATCATGCCGAGCATCAGCACGCCGAGAACCGTCCGCCAGACCGAGCCGACCCCGCCGAAGATGCTGGTGCCGCCGAGGGCGACGCCGGCGATCGCGAGCAACGCGAGTTGGCCGGCGAGGCCGGTCTGAGAGCTCGTCCCCGACCCCGTCATCGACGAGTCGATCAGGCCGGCCAGCCCGCAGGCGGCACCGGTGAGCACGAAGGTGGTGATCACCGTCCGGTCGACCTTGAGGCCAGACAGCCGCGCCGCGTTCCGGTTGTCACCCACGCCGTAGAGGTGCCGTCCGAAGACGGTGTACGCAAGCACGAGCTGCAGGATGACGGCGAGCACGATGAAGATGATGGCGGAATCCCAGATGCCGGCGGCCTTGTGCTGCCCAATGAACGTGAAGGCGCTGCTCGTCGGCGTGATCAGCAGCCCGCCGTGGGTCACGCCGACCGCGATGCCGCCGAACGAGAGGCCGCTCGCGAGCGTGGCGAGGAACGCGTTGACCCGCAGCTTCGTCACCAGCAGCCCATTGATGAGACCCATGATCGCCCCGGAGCCGATCGCGACGGGGAAGCACCACGCGACGCCCCAGTGCACCGCGGCCCACGCGCCGAGCACCTCACTCAGCGCGAAGATCGACCCGAGCGACAGGTCGAAGTTGCCCGCGATGATCGTGAACGTCACCGCGACCGCCGCGATGCCGATCGTCGCGTTCTGGTAGACGATGTTGAGCAGGTTGGCCGAGGTCAGGAAGGTGGACGAGGCAACGGTGAAGTAGATGAACAGCGCGGCGGCGAAGACGAGGATGCCGTAGTCGCGGATGTGCTGCGGCGTGACCCGGAACCGCAGGCCAGGGATGGCGACCCCGCCGACGCTAACGCGGGCGCTGGGCGCGCCCGGGTCCCCGGTTGCCTGGTTCCCCGGCTCCGGAACGGACGCCAGGGAATCGGACGCCACTGGGTCAGTTGGCGCGGTCATGAGATTGTCCTCCTCCGAGGCCGAACGCGGCCTCCATCACGGCCTCCATCGGCGGGTCGGCGCTGAACTCCTTGGTGATCGAGCCGCGGCGCATCACGAGAACGCGGTGCGCGAGCCCGAGCACCTCCTCGATCTCCGACGAGATCAGCAGCACGGCGGTGCCCTCGGCCGCGAGCTTGTTGATTAGGCGGTGAATCGCCGCGCGCGCGGCGACGTCGACGCCGCGGGTCGGCTCGTCGAGGATCAGCACGCGCGGGTTGCGGAACAGCCAGCGGGCAAACAGCACCTTCTGCTGGTTGCCGCCGGAGAGGTTGACTACCTTCGCTGACGGGTTAGGCGGCTGCACCGATGTCAGGTCAAGCAGCTCCCTTGTCCTCGACCGCTCGCGGCCGAGGCTGAGCACCCCCAGCCCGCCGGCGACCGAGCTCAGGTCCGCGAAGGTGGTGTTCGCCGCGATGGAGAGCCCGAGGAAAAGCCCGTCGTCCTTGCGGCTCTCAGGCAGGAACGCCATCCCGGCCGCCATCGCGTCCGCGGGCGACCGGATATGGCGCACGGTGCCGTCGACGGCGATCGTGCCATGATCGATCGCATCAGCGCCCGCGATCGCGCGGGCCAGCTCGGAACGGCCGCTGCCCACCAGGCCGGCCAGGCCGACGATCTCGCCGGCCCGGATCTGCAGCGAGATGTCGCTCAGTACGCCCTTGCGACTCAGGCCGGACACGTCGACAACCACCGGTGCCGACGGGTGCGGCCGCTTTTCGAAGTGCTCCGCCGCCGCGGCGGCGCCGAACATCCCGGCGACCAGGCTCTCCTCGGTCTCCTCGGAAACCGGCGCCGTCCGCACCAGACGGCCGCTGCGCAGCACGGTGATCGTGTCGGCGAGGCCGAGTACCTCGTCGAGGAAGTGGCTCACGTAGATGATCGTCTTGCCGCGCTCGCGCAGCACGTCGATCATCCGGTGCAGCTTCTCTGTTTCGACGCTGGTCAGGGACGAGGTCGGCTCGTCCATCACGATCACTTGCGCGTCGGTCGCGACCGCCTTCAGGATCTCCGCCTTCTGCAGGTCGGCGGTGCGCAGCGCGCCGACCTTGGCGTTCCCGTCGAGCTCGAAACCCCATTGCGCGACGAGGGCGTCGTACTGCCTGCGCATCTGATGCCGCTGGACGACACCGAGACGGCTCGGCTCGATGCCAAAGTAGACGTTCTCGATCACGCTCAGGTGCGGCATCGGCGCGAGTTCCTGCGTGATGGTCGCGATCCCGTCGAGGCGCGCCTCGCGCGGGCTTGCGTAGTTGACCGGCCGCTCGTCGACGAACAGCTGCCCGTCGTCGGGGCGGATCACGCCGCCGATGATCTTCCCGAGGGTTGACTTCCCGGCGCCGTTCGCCCCGACGAGGGCGTGCACGGTACCTCCGGCAACCTCGACGCTGACGTTGTCAAGCGCCTTGGTGCCGGAGTACCGCTTGCCGATCGAGTCGAGCCGGATGTGCGAGACAGCCGTGGTGCTCATCCGGCTCGCCCTTCGTTCATTGCGCTAAGCACTTACCTCATTTCCTCAGCACTTAGCCGGCGGTGCCAAGCCCGCCCTCGAGGTTCCAGTCCGGCACGTAGCTCGGGTGCGCGTCAAGGAACGCCTTGTTGATGACCGCAGGACGGCTATTCGGGTCGATGATGTTGACCAGGTTCGGGATCGACTTGCCCTGCACCGCGTCGTTCAGGTACTGGATGCCGAGCTCCGACTCGCCCGCCGGGTACAGGCCGAGGGTGGCGTAGACCAGGCCAGACTTGACCTCGTTGACGATCTCCTGCGCGCCGCCGTAGCCGATGATCTCGATGTTCTGGCCCGGCGTGTAGCCGCCGACCAGCTTCAGCGCGGTCAGCGCGCCCTGCGCCATCTGGTCGCCGAACGTCGCGAACACGTTGATGCCCTTGTGAGCGGTGAAGAAGGTCTGGGCCACGGACTGCGACTGCGTCTGGTCATACTGACCGGGCGGCATCACGGTGAACGTGTAACCCGACTTCGACTTGTAGTACGCCGTCATCTGGTTGATGCGGTTGGTGTCAGTGGGGTAGTTGGCGAGCCCAGGCAGGAAGGCGATGTTGCAGTGGCCGCTGCCCACGGCCTTGGTGCAGGCCGAGTCCATCGTGGTCTCCAGGTTGGTCGCCTCAGGGGCGATCGACTGCCCGATGGTCGTCGCGCAGGTCGAGGTGGCGGCCAGCGTGTTCTGCTGCGCCAGCGTGCCCCACGTGTAGTCGGCGCACGCGACCTTGATGCCAGCGCTGATCGCCTTATTGATGACCGGCGTAAGAGCGATGTCGTCCAGGCCCCAGACCCAGAAGGCCTTGTACTTGCCGGTGGTGATCGCGTCCTGGATCTGCGTGGTCTGCGTCTGCGGGTTGTTGTTGCCGTCGAAGGCGTCGAGCTGGATGCCCAGCTTCGCGGCCTCCGCCTTCGCGCCGGCCAGCGACGCGACGCCGTAGGGGCTCGGGTTGTAGTAGAAGATCGCCATCCGGGTGCCCGAGCCGCTCGCCGCCGGCGAGCTTGAGACCGGGGCGGCCGCGGACGAACTCGATCCGCCCGCCGCTGATGTGCTTGTGGTCGCCGATGTGCTTGATGTCGAGCTTGAGCTGCATCCAGCGACCAGCAGTGCCGCCGCGGCCACCGCTGCCCCACCCGCTGCGATGCGCGCGCGTCTAATTCTGAACATGGTCTTTACCCGCCTCCTCGAGAGCAAGGCCTTTGGCCGGAGAGTACATCGCGGGCTTTGGTGCTTGATAGATCAATGAGATCACGATTCCGCGCGAGCACTCAGCCATTAGCTCTCGCAACAGGAATCACCTGGTTGTTGTGTGATACTCCAACAAGCTCGCGATTCCTTGCGGTGAAATAGTTAGTTTTCATGGCACAAGCAATAAGCGTGGTTGATGCAACGTATTTCTTGAGATGATGGAATGTATTTTCTGGAATAGCTATCCATTTTGTCAGAACTTCTGAAGCAACAGAGATGATCAAGTGCATCACCTGCATATCTCGCCCCAGCAGCATCGTAGGTCGGCGGTGGATTAGGGTGGAGTGGTGGGCACTACCCTTCCGCTGCGCGCATTTCCCTTCAACTCCGAACAGGTGACCGCGGTCGTCACGACGCGGCACGGCGGGGTGAGTCAGGGTGACTACAGCAGCCTCAACCTTGGCGCGCATGTAGGGGACGACCCAGAGGCGGTGGCAGAGAACCGGCGCCGCCTGGCGCTGGCGCTCGGCGTGAACCGGCTGACCATCGCCGACCAGCGGCATACCGACCGGGTCACGGTCGTCACGGCCGCACTCGCCGGCCGGGGGCACGACGGGGCCGCGGACTCGGCCGCCGCGTTCCCGGCGACCGACGCCATGATCACCGCGGTGCCCGGCGCCGCGCTCGCGGTCCTGGTGGCGGACTGCGCCCCGGTTGTGCTCTTCGACCCGGCGCACCGGGCGGCAGGCGTCGCGCATAGCGGCCGGGCTGGGACGCTGAGCGGCGTGGTGCCCAAGGCGGTCGCCGCGATGACGGCGGCGTTCGGCACCGTCCCCGGTGACCTGCTCATCGGGATCGGCCCGGCGATCGGCGCCGCGAGCTACGAGATCGGTCCGGCCGAGGTGGCCGAGGTGACGGGGGCGCTTGGCGCGGCGGGCGGGCGGCTGCTCACCCCGAGCCGCCCGGGGCACGCCACGTTCAACCTGACGGGTGCGATCCGCGGCCAGCTTCGCGCCGCGGGCATCCCGGATGGCAACGTGCATGACCTGGCCATCGACACCAGGACGAGCACCGCGGAGTTCTTCTCTGACCGCGCCGCCCGCCCGTGCGGCCGGTTCGCCGCCGTCGTGGTCCTGCCGGCCTGCGCCCGGTTACGCCTCCACCACGTCGTGGCTGAGCCAGGGGTCGCCGGAGCGGAACGGCCGGATGTCGGAGACCCGGTGGTCGGTCATCTTCGCGATCCATTCCGGGTCGCCGATCTGGCTGCGGCCGACCGCTACCAGATCGAAGTCGCCTCGGTTGAAGCGGCGCATCAGCTCGTCAATACGGCGAGCCCCGGTCTGCTCCGCCTCCTCGCCGTTCAGTGAGGCCATCACGTCCTTGTCGAGCCCGATGCTGCCGATAGCGATGACCGGCGCGTCGGTGAACGACTTCGCCCAGCCCGCGAGGCTGAGATCAGAGCCGTCCCACTCGGGCTTCCAGAACCGTCGCGCGGACACGTGGAAGATGTCCGCGCCGGCCGAGCGCAGCAGGGTGACGAGCTCACCGAGCTCGTCGGGCTTCTCGACGATCTTGGCGTCGTAGTCCGACTCCTTCCACTGGGAGATGCGGACGGAGATGACGAAGTCTGGCCTGGTGGCGGCCCGTACCGCCGCCGCCACCTCGGCGACGAACGCGGCGCGGTCGGTGATCGCTGGCCCGCCGTAGCCGTCGGTGCGCAGGTTGGTTCCCGGCCACAGGAACTGGTCGAGCAGGAAGCCATGGGCCGCGTGGAGTTCGACGCCGTCGGCGCCGATCTCCTGGGCGTCGAGCGCGCCCTGGACGAAGGAGTGCTTGAGGCTGTCAAGCTCGGCTACGGTCGCGGCGCGGCCGAACGACTCACCCGGGTGCGAGTAACCGGACGGGCTCAGCGCGACGAAATCCGGGTTGCTCTCCGCGTCCCCACCGTAGTTGACCGCGCCCTGATGCCAGAGCTGCAGGAACATGGCGCCGCCGGCCTCGTGGACGCCGGCCACGCACTCTCGCCACGCCTCGCGCGTGTCGGGCGAGATCCGCGCGAACGTCGGGTTCTTCGTGGCGCTCGGATGATCGACGGCGCACGACTCGGAAATGATCAGCGAGGCGCCGCCGAGGACGCGGCGGCGGTAGTACTCGCGCAGCCGGAGGTCCGGTGCGCCGTCAGCGCACCAGTAGCGCTGCATTCCCGGCATGACGAACCGGTTGCGCAGCCGCAGGCCGCGAATCTGCAGCGGCTGGAGAAGCGGTGTGATGTCATAGTCGGCCGCCGGCGCCGCCGGGTCGTCAAGCTCGGTCACGCGCATTCCCCCTCGCCGCATCGCTGCGTTCTGTGTTATTTACGCCGAACTGTGCCGCCGCACTTGGGTTTTATCGTGCGACAGCCCGCGAGGCGACTACATCAGCTAGGGAATCAAGCTCGCAGGGAGAAAGTTGTCCGCATCCGTTCATGCATAATTGATTTTTATATTGAGAATTGACGGGATTTCTAAGACGGCGCGGCGCTCCGCGGGGCTGAGCGAGGCGCAGCCGGGCGTTGTGACCTGCGCACGCTGCGCGGGATGATCGCTGGGAGATCCTGTTCCTGTAGCCTCAGCGGAGAGGGGCGGCAGTTGAGAGTGGTGATCGTCGGGGGCGGCGGCACGGGGTGCATCGCCGCGCTGCTGCTGGCCCGCGCCGGCCACCAGGTCACCGTCGTCGAGCGGGACGCGCTCCCGGTGCACCGGGACGTCGAGGAAGCCGGGACCGCCGCGTTCCGGGCGACGGCGCCGCAGCTCGTTCACCCGCACATCATCATGGCCCGCACCAGGGAACTGCTGCGCGACCTGCTGCCTGACGTCTATGCGGGACTGCTCGAGGCGGGGGCGGTGGCGGCGCCGCTGCACACGCAGATGCCGCCGTCGCTGCCCGATAAGACGCCGCGGCCTGGTGACGAGCGGCTCACGGTCATGGCGACCAGGCGGTCGACCCTGGACCTGGTGCTGCTCCGCGCCGTCACCAGCCAGCCAGGGATCACACTCAAGCGGGGCGTCAAGGTCACCGGCCTGCTGACCGCGCCAGCCGGCCGGGAGAGCGCGGCAGGCGCGCCGCCCCATGTCACCGGCGTCCGCACCGAGAGCGGCGACCTGCTGGCCGACGTGGTGGTCGACGCCAGCGGCCGGCGTTCCGCCATCGACGACTGGCTCACCGCCGTCGGCGCCGCCAAGAGCGGCTTCCAGCAGGCGGAGTGCGGAATCGGGTACTACAGCCGCCACTACCGTCTCCGAACGGGTGTCATGCCGCCCGGCTCCCCGCTGCGCCGGATGGTGGCGGCCCTCGACGAGTTCCTCGTCGGCCTCTGGCCGGGCGACAACGCCACGATGCAGCTGGCCCTTTTCCCGCTGGCGGGCGATCACCGCTTCCGCGTCGCCAGGGACCCGGGCATCTTCACCCGGGTGGTGAGCACCGTGCCCGCCTACCGGGCCTGGCTTGACGCCCTCGACCCGATCACCGGCGTCTTCGTGATGGGCGGACTGCGCAACACGCTCCGCCGCCTCGTCGTCAGCCAGGTCCCAGTCGCCACGGGACTGCACGCGATCGGTGACTGCGTCTGCACCACCAACCCCACCCTCGGCCGTGGCCTCGCGTTCGCGCTCACCGGCGCCGCCGACCTGACCAGCACACTCGCCAAGTTCCCCGACGAACCGCGCGCCCAGGCCGTCGCCATGGACGACCTGGTCACCGCGCACATCGAGCCCCATTTCACCGAGCAGGTCATCGTGGACGGCGCGCGCCTCAGCTACGCGCGTCACGTCGTCTTCGGTGACCCCGCGCCGGCGCCACCGCACGCGCCCGACCGCGTCAGCTACGCGGAGGTGCGCACCGCGATGCCCTACGACCCGGTGGCCTTCCGCGCGTTCTGGCGGGTCATGGGCATGCAGGGCCTCCCGGCGGAGATTTACACCGACCCCGAGGTCGTCGCGAGCACCCGCAAGCTCCTGGCTACCCCGGGCGCGGTCCCCCCGCCCGTCCAGCCCGCCCGCGACGAGCTTGAAGCCGCGCTTGGTGGCCGGTGAGCCTGGTTTACCGAGAGCTGTTTCTCGCGGCCGCCGGAGCGGTCGCCGGCCTGGTCGGCACGGCCGGCGGGATCACGTCCCTGGTCTCCTACCCGGCGCTGCTGCTGGCCGGCGTCGCGCCGCTGCAGGCGAACATCGCGAACCTGGTCGCGCTCGTCGCGTGCTGGCCCGGTTCCGCGGTCGCGTCGCAGCCGGAACTGCGCGGCCGCGGCGGGTGGCTACGCCGCTGGGGCTCCGTCGCCGCGCTTGGCGGCGCGGCCGGCTCCGCGCTGCTGCTCGTGACGCCGCCCGGTGTGTTCACCCGGGTGGTCCCGTTCCTCGTGGCGGCCGGCTCGCTGGCCCTGCTTGGCCAGCCGTGGCTGGCGGCGCGGCCGTCCTGGCGGCCCGACGCCGGCTGGGGGCGGCTGCTGCTGCCGTGCGGCCTCGTCCTGCTTTCCTGCTACAACGGCTACTTCGGCGCGGGATCCGGCGTGCTTACCCTCGCCCTGCTGCTGCTGACCACCGAGCCGCGGCTGCCAATCGCGAACGCGCTGAAGAACATGGCGGTCGGCGCGGCGACGATCACCTCGGCGGCGCTGTTCGTCCTGGCCACCCGGGTGGACTGGGCGGCGGTCGCGCCGCTGGCCCTCGGCCTGTTCGTCGGCAGCCTGGCCGGGCCCTGGGTGGCTCGCCGGATGCCGCCCGCTGTCCTGCGCTGGCTGGTGGCGCTGAGCGGCCTTGCCCTCGCCGTCCACCTGTGGCTTGACCCAGCCGGCTGACCGCCGGAGTGTGCTCCGTGAGTCCGCTGAAGCTCGGCCACGGGAAACTGTCAGGGAAGCCGCGGTGATCGGGGAAGATGGCTGGCGTGGAGTTCGACTACGTCGTCGTGGGTGCCGGGGCGGCCGGCTGCGTGGTGGCCGGCCGGCTGGCGAGCGATGACCACCGGGTGAGCGTGCTGCTCCTCGAGTACGGCGGACCAGCGCGCAACCCGCTGCTGCGCGTGCCCAAGGGGTTCTACTACACGCTGCGCGGCGACCGGTACCTCTACCGGTACGTCACCAGCCCCGTGGCTCCCGGCCAGTCGCCGGAGGTCTGGCTGCGCGGCCGGGTCGTCGGCGGCAGCGCGGCCGTGAACGGGATGATGTGGATGCGCGGCGCGCCCGCCGACTGGGACGGGCTGGCCGCCCGCGGGAACCCCGGATGGTCGTGGGCGGACGTGCTGCCCGCTTACCTGGCGATGGAGGACCACAGCCTCGGGGCGGGCGAGGGCAGGGGAGCGGGCGGGCCGCTCGGCGTCTCGATTACCGACCCGGGCGACGAGGTGACGGCCGCGATCATGGCGTCGGCGGTCAGCTATGGCTGGGAACGGGTCTCCGACGCGAACGCCAGCGATGCCGAGCGGATCGGCTTCACGCCGTCGACGATCTCCCGCGGCCGCCGCACCACGTCCTACGACGCCTACGTCCGCCCGGTGCTCGCCCGCCAGGCCGCGGCCCGGCGCGGCGGCGGTCACGGCGGCGGGCTCACCGTGGCCACCCGCACCCGTGCCGCCCGGCTGCTGTTCGACGGCCGCCGGGTCACCGGAGTCGGCACGGTCGACGGCCGGGGCAGGGCGGGTGCGGTGGCGGCCCGCCGCGAGGTGATCCTCTGCGCCGGTTCCGTGGAAACCCCGCTGCTACTCGAGCGCTCTGGCATCGGTCGCCCGGAACTGCTCAGGCCGCACGGCATCGAGCTTGTCGCCGAGTCGCCGAACGTCGGGATGCGCCTCATCGAGCAGCGCGGCGTCGCCCTCCAGGTGACGCTCAACGGCCACGGCGGTGCGGGCACCCGGCTCAGCAGCCGGACAGGCCGGGCGTCGGAGGCGCTCAGATGGCTCATGACCGGCAGGGGCCTGCTGTCCACCGGCGGGTACGACCTGGTCTGCCAGTTCAGGTCCGACCCGGCCGTGCCGCGCCCCGACGTCCAGGGCCTGTTCCTCCCGATGGCCCTCGACACCACGAGCAAGGACATGAAGCTGGCCAGGCACGGCGGCATCCTGTTCATGGCCTACGCGATCCGGCCGGAGACGACGAGCTCGGTGCATCTCTCGGGCGGCCTGCCTGGGGACGCGCCGGTCATCGACGCCCGGTTCCTGGAAACCGAGGCCGACCGGGCGGCGATGGCTCCCGTGCTCGGCATCGCCCGCGCCGTACTCGCCGAGCCGCCAACCGCCGCCCTGATCGGGGCGGAGGAGTTCCCCGGCCCCTCGGTGGGGACCGGGCGGGAGACGATCGGCTACTCGCTCGCGACCGGCACCGGCATCTACCACGCCGTCGGCTCCGCCGCGATGGGCCCGGACGACGATGACGTGGTAGACGCGCGGCTGCGGGTACGCGGGGTAGAGGGGCTGCGGATCGCCGACGCCTCCGTGCTCCCCGTCCAGGTATCAGGGAACACCGCGGCGCCCGCCATGCTCGTCGGCTACCGCGCCGCCGACCTGATCCGCGGCGACCTCGGGTAACGCACGAGCGGGCTGTCATGGCGGGGGTGGGCTGAGGACCGCGCAAGCCACGAGCGATGAATGGGTGCCGAACGGGCGGCTGGTTGCTCATGAGCCCGGACTGTCTTCGTGTGAGCGGACAGCCGGAAACAGGCGTGCGGTAACCCCTGTGACGTCCGGGAGGATCCCTTCACCTGCGGGGATCCGATATCCGTCAGCTGACCGATGTCTGTCGATGCAAGTTGCATGAAAGTTGTCATGCAAGAGGCAACGCCCGGCCCGCTAAAGGAAAGCCCATGACCCCGATGGCGCCGACCCGCCCCAATCGCCCCGCTAGCCCGCCGCTTCCGGCCAGCCAGCGCCAGTGCCGCATCCCGCTGCTGGCGGACGTCGCCGCCGCGGCCGCGGCCCGCGCCGTGGTTCATGACTGCATCCGCGCTTGGCGGACCCCGGTCGACGCGGACGTGGCGGTCCTGCTCACCAGCGAGCTGGTGACCAATGCCGTCACGCACGGCACCTTTACCGTAGGGACGTTCGTCGTCCTCACGGTCGGCTGCGACGCGGCTGGGCTACGAGTGGACGTCCACGACGGGTCGAGCGACCTTCCGGTGCTCGACGCGGCCTCCGCCGAAGCGGAAACCGGCCGGGGCCTCCTGCTCGTGACCTCGTTGTCTGCCGAGTGGGGCTTCTACCGTACCTCGGCCGGCAAGGCCGTGTACTTCACTCTGGACTTCGCGCACGACCCATCGGAGACCGCGCCGGACTGACGTAGTTGAAGATCGGTCAGCTGACCGATGTCTCGCATTGCAATTTTCACGAGTATTTGTCTTGCAACCGGCGCTACGGCCGAGAGAGAGACTCGGCCCCCTGCTCCGCCCCTTCCCCGGGAGCAGGCAGGCGCGCCAGGAAGCTCACCAACGTCAGGAAGAGGACCTGCGATGGACACGATAGCGCCGGCCATGCCGGTCCTGCCGGCCGAACTGCGGCATCGCCGCGTCCGGCTGGAACTGGGCCCGGCTGCGGCGGCGCACGCGTGCGGGCATGTCCGGTCGGCGATCGCGGCCTGGTCGGTCCCGGTCAACCCGGCGGTGGCCATACTCCTCACGAGCGACCTCGTGATCAACGCCGTCATGAACGGCGCGGGCGAGACCATAACGCTCGGCATCAGGTGGTCATCCGGACAGTTCCGGGTCGAGGTCCATGACGCGTCGGTGACCGGAGACTCGTGGGAGAACGCCGACGCCGACGCCGACGCGGACCGCGGCCTGCAGCTCGCCGCCGCCATGGCGTCCGACTGCGGCCACTACAGAACGCCCGCCGGGCGCGCCGTGTACTACGTGCTCACGCCCGGGCCACCGGCGGTCGTCCCGCCGGGTGACGTCCCGTCGCAACCATCGAGTGACCGGCCGGCCGTGCCCGGCGGGCCGGGCCAAGGCTCCCGGGAGGACTCCTTCCGGGTTGGAAACCCCGAGCTTGCCCCTCGGGGAGCCGCGAGCGGGGGCGGTGAACCGTGAGCCCCCGGAGGTTCACTGCCCCCGCCGTCGGCGCAGGCGGCTGCCGCCCCGCCGACCTGCGCGGCATCGGGTTTCACGGCCGCGGCCTGTCCGGCGCGGCCTGGGCCGGCGCGAGCTCGCGAGGCGTCTATGACCGCCAGGCGCGCTGCCGGCTTCCCTTCTGGTCAGGAGTACGCAGGCGTCCCCCCGGCCGCGACCAGCGCGGCCCCGATACATCTGGAGCAGGAACATGAGGATCACCATCGTCGCGAAGCGCGCGACCACCTGGGGCCGCGCCACCACCTGGGGCCGTTGACCCCCTATGAGCCCGCTGAATTTGACCGTTCCGGGACGCGTCGACCAGGTTTCTCCTGGCCAGGCGCAATCTGATACGCCCGAGCGTGGCAAATTCAGCCGACTTCCAGACGTGGGGAGGGCCGGCGTGCGCCGCACACGCCGGCCGTCCCCGCCCCCCGTGGGACGGTTGAGCCTGCCGCAAGCGCTCGCCGTCCCGCCCAGGCGGGGCTGACCGTGAGAGCCGCACTCGACGGTCATCCCCGCGCCGTGGGGCCGGTGCCGCGGGCCGCAAACGCGGCACCGTCCCCACCCCCCGGGCACCCGGACGGCCCCCGGCCGGGTGCCCGGCATGACGTTACGAACCCGGCCGCCGTGAAGATCCCTCCCGCTGAGACGGCCCGTATGATCTCCATGGCCCCGGGCCGGGGAGAGGTCGCGCTGATGGCGCACGGCGGCCGGCCAAGAGACGTGGTGGTGAGCCAATATCCGCCATTGGCTCATCACCACCGTGACCGCCGGGGACGACCTGTCGTCCTCGGCACGTGACTGCGCCCGCGCGACAGGGCCTCCGCGGGCGCAGTCACGCGGGCCGGCGGGCTGCGCGACTCCGCCGGCCACTAAGCATGCCGCGTGGCCCCGGACCCGTAAGCTCGGGGCAGCGTACGCCTGAGGCGACGCGCCGGCCCCTCACCCGGCGCGCCGCCTGCGTCCCCGTCGCTCGTAGGGGTGGGGTGGCCCGAGCGACGGGGACTCTCAGGGAAAGCCAGCGGGGATCATCGGTCCCAGCGCGACCTGACCCTTGACCTTGGATTCGGTTGTTGCCTCTCGGCCCTGGCCTACTGCGCGGTGGCGGCGCGCAGTGCGGACTCACGCGCGATGTCGGTCCGCGTGGTCACGTTCAGCTTCTTGAGTATGTGCGACACGTGCGTCGCCACAGTCCGCCGCGACAGCATGAGCCGCGCCGCGATCTCCGGGTTGGACAGCCCGTCCTCGACGAACGCCGCGACCTTGAGCTCAGCGTCGGTGAGCGAGTCCCAGCCGCTGACCGCCCGCCGGTGCTTGCTGTGCGGGCCGCGCCTGATGCCGTGGGCGCGGAACTCCGACTGCACCCGGTTCAGGTCCGCCTCGGCGCCGAGGAACTCGTACATCTCGACGGCCTGCTCGAACGCCTGCCGGGCCGCCGTCCGCTCGTCGGCCTCGACGAGGCACTCGGCCGCCGCCTCCAGGGCCTTGGCCCGTGGCAGCGGCCGACCCGACTCGGCGTACTGCTGCGCGGCGGCGAGCAGCACGGCGGAGTCCCGGTCGACCAGGCCGCGGCAGTAGAGGGCGTTCGCCTGACGGTGCGGGATCTCCGATCCCTCGGCGAGGGTGGCGGCCTG
>CAZORE010000009.1:0-2905 GCA_964581815.1 uncultured Streptosporangiaceae bacterium
CCTCGGACACAAGCTCTTTGGGCATGATGCGATGCCGCCAGCCTTGGCAGGCTGATCGGATCGAAGCGCGCCGTTGCCTGTTACGAGTGTCTGCTGATCTGGATAGGCGCGCTGCCTTCGCGGCGGAGCCAAGCGCCGTGGCTTCGCTGCGATGAGGTTGATGACCTCTTCGCCGGGCCGGGATGTCCGTTAGTGGCGGGAGCCGCCTGGGGCGGGGATGGGGGCGAGCCGGGCCAGGGCTGCGTTCGCTAGGACGAGCAGCAGAGCGAGGACGAGGAGAGCGGGGCCGAGGACGGCAAGGCTGGTGGCGTTGATCAGGAGGCCGAGTAGCGCGGAGATGCCTGATCCGCCGGCCGCGGCGGCGCCGACCTGCCAGGCGATGGCATGCTGGGCTCGCCGCTCTCCGATCCGCTGCGGGGTGATGGCGATGAGGGCGGGGAACATCCCGGCGAGTGCGGCGCCGAGGATGACGAATCCGGCCACGACGACTGCGATGTCGGGTTGCCACCAGATGAGCGCGGCGGCGGCGGTGCTGGCGGCCATGCCCCAGCCGATCACGTGCCGGACCGGGACGGCCCTGGCCGGGAGGGAGAGCCCGATCCGGACGGCGGTCAGGGCGCCCCAGTAGCCGAAGGCGGCGAGTCCGGCGCTGGACGCGGACATGTTCAGGTGGCCGCGCAAGTAGCTGGTCTCCCACTGGCCGGCGCTGACCTCGAGGCCGGTGTAGAAGAAGAACAGGACCAGTCCCAGAGCTAGGACGGAAACGGTCCGTCGGCGGGACCAGCCCGCTGCCAGGTCGGTCACGTCCGCCGCCCGGCTGGCGTCGGTCTCGCTGGGATCGTGGAAGGCGCCGGGCGGGGGCATGCGGCGGTGGTGCACGATCCACAGTGCGGCGGTGGCGAGGTCGAGGGCAACGAGGAACAGGTAGGCGGCCCGCCAGGATCCGGCCAGGATCGCGGCGGTCACGATGAGGGGGCCGAGGGCGGCGCCGATGCCGTAGAAGCCGTGGAGGAGGTTCAGCAGGCGCGGCCGGCCGGTGAGGGCGACGGCGGTGTTGAGGCCGCCGTCGATCATCCCGATCGCGGCCCCGAGAAGCGGCCCGATCGCGAGGACGAGCCACAGCCCGGGGGCGGCGGCAAAACTGATGCCGCCGAGGGCCGCGCACGAGCTGGCGGCGGCGAGCAGGGCGCTGATACCGAGCCGCTGGATGAGACGGCCGACGAACGCGGCGATCAGCACCGATCCGAGGGTGTTGACCAGCAGGATCAGCCCGAGGTCCCCGACGGGGGCGCCGAAGCTCTGCCGCATCGCCGGCCACGCTGTGCCCAGCATCCCGTCAGGCAGGCCGACGATGATGAAGGTCCCGAGGCTGAGCAGGTCGAATCTGCGGCCCGTGACGGCCAGGCCGGGGGCGGCCGCTGGCCGGCGTCCTTCATGGGTCTCTTGCACCCCTTGACGCTAAGTGATCAAATGATCATGTGCAACGATCAATGCGACAGAAACTGATCATTCAAGCGGTACGCGGCGGCGCGCAGATCCACGTCGACCAGCTCGTCGAGCTGACCGGGGCGTCGGCGGTTACCATCCGCCGCGACCTTGCCGACCTGGAGGCGCACGGATCGCTGCGACGGACCCGGGGAGGCGCGGCCCGGGCGGTCAAGTTCGGTGAAGACGTTTCCTACCAGGTGCGCGCCAGCGAGGACGCGCAGGCGAAAGCGCGCCTGGCTGAGGCCGCCGCGGCGCTGGTCAGCGACTACGACTCGCTCATCATCGACAACGGGACCACCTGCCACGCAGTCGCGCACGAGCTGGCCGGGCGGCCGGTGACCGCGCTATGCCTGTCCCTGCATGTCGCCGCGGCGCTCGCCGCGGTGCCTGGGGCGCGGGTTATCGTACCGGGCGGCCCGGTCGAGCCGGACACTCTGGCCATGTACGGCAGCCAGGCCGTCGACGCGGTCCGTGACATCAGCGCTGACGTCCTGCTGCTCGGCGCATGCTCGGTATCGGCCAGTCGGGGCCTTACCTCTGCCAGCTACGAAGACGCCCAGCTCAAGCGGGCCAGCATCCGGGCGTCGAGCAAGCGGATCCTCGTTGCCGCCGGCGCCAAGCTGAACCAGGGATCCAACTTCCGGTTCGGCGACGCGGCCGACCTCTCGCACCTGGTCACCACGCCCGACGCCGACGCCGGGGTACTGGCAGCGTTCGAAGCCGCAGGCGTTCAACTGACGCTCATAGAAGGTGTCTGAATGAAAACCTCACCTGATCGAGCCATCACGGCGGTCGTGTTTGACATCGGCGGGGTGCTGCTCGACTGGAACCCCCGCTACCTGTACCGCAAGCTCATCCCCGACCCGGCGCAGATGGAATGGTTCCTCAGCACCGTGTGCACCCCGCAATGGCACGACGCCCACGACCGCGGGACGCCGATGCGGGAGTCATGCGCGGCGCTGGCCCGGCGGTGGCCGGACTACGCGGAACTGATCATGGCCTGGTCCGAGCGCAGCGAGGAAATGATCGGTGGGCCGATCCCCGAAGGCATCCACTTGCTGTACCAGGTAACCGGCAGCGGCCTGCCCTGCTACGCGCTGACCAACATGGAAGCCGAGACCTACCCCGGGCGCCGGGACCGCTTCGAGTTCTTCGGCTGGTTCAAGGGCACGGTCGTCTCCGGGCTCGAGGGCATCGCCAAGCCCGACCGACAGATCTACGAACGGCTGCTGCAGCGCTTCGGCCTCGATCCGGCCGCCACCCTGTTCACCGATGACAGCCCGGTCAATGTCGCCGCCGCAGCCTCGGCTGGGATGGACGCGGTCCCGTACACCGGGCCCGGGGCGGTCCTGTCGCGTCTCGGGCTGGCGGCCCGGTGACCCCGCGACGCGGCGGCGCACCACTGCCGACCTCGAAG
>CAZORE010000009.1:3005-5502 GCA_964581815.1 uncultured Streptosporangiaceae bacterium
AGTTAGGTATGCGCGTACCCGCTGCGCGCGTGGCTGCCCGACGTGGAGTCGGGCGCGGGCGGGTGATGAGCGCTTCCGTTCTGGATGACGGTCTTAAGCTTCCGGGGTCCACGTGACCGGCTGGTAAGCCGGGCCGCCGTCGGTGAGCAGGCGCTCCGCTTCGGCGTTGACCTCGTCGACGGGCTGCTCCAGGTTCAGCGACTTGCGGAACGGCTGCCTGACGTCCCGGTCGATGCGCAGGTAGACCTCACCGCGGTTGCCCTCGGGGTCGAAAAAGTAGATGCCGTACGCGTTGCCGTGCGTCACCTCCTGCTGGACGGGGACGCCTTCGGCCTTGAACCGGTGGTGGTACATCTGCAGCGTCTCCACCGAGTCCACCCGCCAGGAGATCTGGTGCGGGAGCATCGACCCGGGCGGCGCGGTGCGGCCGCGCTGCAGTACGAACTCGTGGTGCTCCACCTCCGGCTGCGCGCTGAAGAAGACGATGCCCTGCTCGTCGTCGGCGTCGGTGACGGTCAGGCCGATCACCCGCTCGTAGAAGTCGCGCATCTTCGCCAGGTCGCTCACCCAGAGCCCGGTGTGGCCAAGTCCGATGACGGGCATCGCGCGCCCCTTCCTGCCTGCTGTCTCCCGTCCCGTAATACCCTCTTTACGTCCTGCCGTACAGGACACTCACGCCGTCCCCGCCGAGAGGTTGCCAGAGCCATGCGCTACGCGTCCACCTACGACAAGAGCGGCGCGCCGGTCGTCGCTGAGCTCCAGGGGGACCAGCTCGTCCCGCTCGCCGGGCTGGCCGAGCTCGGCGCGGCCACCACCGCGGAGGTGCTCGCGGGCGCACAGCGGCGGACGGCGGACGCCTTCCCGGCCGCCGGGGCGGAGCTGCGCGCCGTGGTGCCGCACCCGGCCAAGGTCATCTGCATCGGCCTTAACTACAAGGCGCACATCGAGGAGACCGGGCGCACCGACTCCGACTACCCGGTGCTGTTCCCCAAGTTCGCCAGCAGCCTGACCGGGCCGTACGCGGCGCTTGACCTGCCGCGGGAGTCCGCCCAGGTCGACTACGAGGGCGAGCTGGCCGTGGTCATCGGCAAGCCGGGCCGCCGGATCAGCGAGGCGGACGCGCCAGGCCACGTGCTCGGCTACACCGTCGCCAACGACATCAGCATGCGCGACTACCAGTACAAGACGCACCAGTGGATGCAGGGCAAGGCCTGGGACGACTGCACGCCGCTCGGCCCGTACCTGGTCACCGCGGACGAGGTGGACATCACCGCGCAGTCCATCTCCACCACCGTCAACGGCGAGAAGGTGCAGGACTCCACGATCTCGCTGCTGATCTTCCCCATCCCGCGGCTCATCGCCACGATCTCCGAGTTCACCGAGCTGCGCACCGGCGATGTGATCCTCACCGGCACCCCGTCCGGCGTCGGGGCCCGCCGCACCCCGCCGCTGTTCCTCAAGCCGGGCGACGTGGTCACCGTCGAGGTGACCGGCGTCGGCGCGCTGCGCAACACCATCGCCTGATGAGCGCGGAGACGGACGCTGGCGCGGCCCCCGCGTACGAGAACCTCCCGCCCCGCCTCGGCCTGCTCGACCCGGCGGACCTGGACGACGCGCAGCGCGCCGTCTACGACGCGATCACCGGCGGCCCGCGGGCCAGCCAGGCGGGCACCGTGCCGATCACCGACGACGCGGGCCGTCTGCTCGGTCCGTTCGCCGTCATGCTGCTCACCCCCGAGGTCGGCAACGCGATGCAGCAGGTCGGCGCGAAGATCCGGTTCGCCGCCGCGCTCACGGCCAGGGAACGGGAGCTCGCCATCCTGACCGTCGCCGGCCACCTGCGCAGCGACTTTGAACGCCTCGCGCACGAGCCGGCCGCCCGCGCGGCAGGCCTCACCCAGGCCCAGGTCAACGCGGCGCTGACCGGCCGGGTCCCCGACGGCCTGACCGACTCGGAGGCGCTTGTCGGCCGGCTCGCCCGGGTGATGACCGCGGAGCGGACGCTGCCGGATGAGGACTACGACGCGGGCCTCGCCGGGCTCGGCCGGGAGCGCCTCGCCGACCTGACCTGGCTGGTCGGCTACTACTCGGCGCTGGCGCTGTCGCTCGCCGTCTTCCGCCCGTTCTTGCCGCAGGCGTTCGCGCCCGGGCGCCCGGCGGGCTGAGCGTTCGCGCCCGGGCGCCCAGGGGGCTGAGGTGCGCGCTTACGCGTCCGGGGCGGCTAGCGGGCTGCCGAACGTGTCGGTGAACGCCAGGCTGCTCACCTCGGGCCGGTGCAGCTTGCGGGGGAAGGGACGGGCCGGGTAGCCGGCGGTGACATGGCAGGCGGTCGAGAAGTGCCCGGGGATGCCGAGCAGTTCCTTCACTTCGGGTTCACGCTCGACGAGCAGCGTGGTGAGCGCGGTGCCCACGCCCTGGGCGCGCAGCGCCAGGCAGAGGTTCTGGACCATCGGGTAGATTGACGCGCCGCCGACGACGGACAGCCGCCCGAGCGATC
>CAZORE010000009.1:5602-7409 GCA_964581815.1 uncultured Streptosporangiaceae bacterium
TCCACCGCCCGGTAGAGCACCTCGTCGGGCACCGGGTCGTCCCGGTAGTAGCGGCAGGCGTTCTGCGTCCGCATCGCCTCAGACAAGTCCACCAGGGATCCCTTCGATCGTGTGCCGTTCAGTGGATGGTGCGGCGGAGCAGGTCCGCGGCGTTACCGCCGAGGACCTGCTGGACGTGGTCGGCCGGGAGGCCGCGGTCCCCTAGCAGCGCGGTCAGGTCGGCGAGCTGGGCATAGCTGGTCAGGACCGGCCGGTAGTTGCCGTCCAGGTCGGTGCCGATGGCCACGCCGCCGGGCCCGGCCGCCTCGGTGAGCCGGATGATCTCATCAGCGAAGTCGGCCAGGGACCGGCTGGTGACCCCGGCCGGCCAGGCACCGATCACGCCGCCGGCCTTGGTGACCGACGCCGCGTGCGCGGCGGTCAGCAGCCGCGGGTGCGAGCTGCTCGCGTGACCGAGCTGGCCGTGGGAGATGATCACCGGCTGGCTGGATACCTCGAGCACGTCCATGGTGGTCGCGAAGCTGGCGTGCGCGCAGTCCACCACGATGCCCAGCCGCCCGCACTCGGCGACCACCTCCCGGCCGAACCGGCTCAGCCCCCCGTGCACGGGCGCCTCGGTCTGCACGTCGCCGATCTCATTGACCCGGTAATGCACCAGCGTGAGCACGGTGACGCCGGCCGCGCGAGTTTCCTCCAGCCGCCGCAGGTCACCCTCGAGGAAGTCGCCGCCCTCACAGCCGAGCAGCGCCACCGTGCGGCCGTCACGGGCGGCCGCGTCCACCTCGGCCGCCGACGTCGCCACCTGCGTGCCGGCGGCGGATACGGCGGACCGCAGCCCGTCCAGCTGGCGGCGGTGATCGGCGGCCGCCTCGCCGGGGCGGAAGTCCCGGTCCGCGCGCAGCCCGGTCACCGGGTCGGGCCGGAGCACGGCCAGGTCGGACACGGTGGCCAGCACCAGCGCGGTCATGCCCGCGGCCCGGGCATCCCGCACCGCCTCGGCGACCGACGACGCGCCCAGCGCGGCCACCATCGGGTGCTCGGCGGGAAGGCCGGCCAGGAAGCACCGGCCGGCGTGACTGTGCAGGTCAATCCACGGGCCGCGGTCTGCGCTCACATCCGGCGACATTACCTGGCCAGGACACCGCGATCACAGGTGACTCCCGATGGCCCGGGCGAGGTCGGCCATCGATGTCTGGCGAGCCGCGGCCGGCCGGCCCGGGAACGACGCTAGGTTGGTGCGCGTGCCCGGGACAGGTTCAGGCGAGACAAGATTGATCATCTTGCGCGGGAATTCGGCCTCCGGCAAATCGTCGACCGCCGCGGAGATTCGTCGGCGGCACGCCCGCCGGGACCTGTCGATCGTCGGGCAGGACAACCTGCGCCGCGAAGTACTGCGCGAGCATGACGTGCCCGGAGGGGCAAACATCGCGCTGATCGACCTGGTGGCGCGGTACGCGCTCAGTCATGGCTTTAACGCCATCGTCGAGGGCATCTTCTGCACCGGTCACTACGGGGAGATGCTCACTGCGCTCATCAACGATCACCAGGGCCTGACCTGGTGCTATTACTTCGACGTGCCATTCGGGGAGACCCTCAGACGCCACGCCACGAAGCCCCAGGCCGGGAAGTACGGCGCCGCGGAGATGAGGGCCTGGTACCGCGAGCTCGACCTGCTTCCCGGTGGTATCGAGCAGGTCATCCCCGCCGAGATGCCACAGGATGAAGTCGTGCGGCGCATCATGGCCGACAGCGGTCTTACCGCCACGGCTCCGCAGGCCCCAGCGGCTAGCAGGCCGGCTCCAAATGA
>CAZORE010000009.1:7509-15411 GCA_964581815.1 uncultured Streptosporangiaceae bacterium
GTTAGCCAACCGGGGTACCCAGCTGCCGGAAGGCGCTGGACATCACGAACCGCACCGCGCGCGTCGAGCGCTGGCCGAACAGCTCGAAGCACAGGTCGCGCAGCCCGCCCCGGTGCCATTCGGGCAGGGAGATCATCCGGCCGTCGTGCTCGACGTGGTCGGGGAAGCTGTCGAAGATGTCCCAGCTGTCGACGGCGGTCTCCCCGTCCCGCAGCAGATCGGCGATCGCGCGCCTGGACAGTTCGGCGGCCTGCGCCGTGCGGAGCGCTCCCTCGTGACTCGACAGCAGGGTGTGGTCGCCGTAGATACGGAACCGCTGGCCGTCGGCACCGGAGGAGACGACGAGCGAGTGCTTGTTGAGGTACTCGTGCGCGACCTTCACGGCGAGTTGCACGCTGCCGCTGCCGAGCATGGCCAGGTACGCCGCGTAGGCGGCCCGCCGGTCCCCGTCGCTGTCGCCGGTGACGCCGCTGACGGCGACGCGCTCCTCAGACGTCGCCAGGTCGGCGATGTCCTGCGGGTCCCAGGGTGGCAGCGGCACCGCGCCGGGTGCCGCGCTGGCCGCCGCGCCCGGTCCCGCGTCGTCGCGTCCCGCGGTCGTGGCCAAGCACCGGGCGGCGGCCCGGTCATAATGCCCGGGGCCGTGCAGCAGCGGCTGCCGCGTCACGGTCAGCGCGTCGAGCACGTCCCGGTGCGGGTAGGACACGCCCGACGCGGCGAGCCATTCGATGTACCACTGGATGACCAGGGTCTTGTTGACCTGGTGCCCGGCGGCGAACGAGTCCTGCAGGAAGTGGTCGGCGTAGCCCGCGTAGATCCGCGCCCGTTGCCGCAGTGCTTCGCGTTCCCCGCCGTCGGCGGCCGCCGACCGCGCGATGAGGTCGCGGGCCGCGAGGTGGAACGCGTGCCAGCGGTACCAGGAGAACGGGGCGAAGTGACCGGCGTTGCGCGCCAGGACAGAGCCGTACCAGTTCGCGGGCGCGAACCCCTGCCGCTTGCCGAGCGAGGTAATCGCCGCTATCTCGGCGGATTCCGCGAGGGGCCCGAGCAGCGGGTAGCGCAGCGACCCGGGCAGCAGCCGCGGCAGCGCACGCCGGTGCCCGGCGGAGCGGCCGAGCTCCGCGACGCTCCAGCTGCGCACCGACTGGATCAGCGGCCCGATGAACCGCAACGGGGCGGTCTCGATCTCCTCCGGGCGGCCCAGGTAGTCGGGCAGCACGTTCAGCTCGCCGAGCGTCACCACGAGCCCGCTGCCGGGCAGCCGCACCAGGTCAAGTTCCGGGTGCCCGTCGCGCAGCCGCTGCTCGTCCACCGCCCGCGGCGTCGCCCCGAGCGCGGCGAGCAGGCCGCGGTACTCCTCGACCGGCTCGCCGTCGCCTGCGGCCGCCTGGCCGATCCGTTCCGGGCCGACGTCGCCGAGCAGTGCGTGTTCCCAGGCCATCACGGCCCTGATCCTAGCGGCCGCTTGTATCAGCTGACCTCGGCGCGGTAAGACAGTGCGCATAGCGGGCGCCCGGCGCGACGCAGCCGGCTAGGCACGCGGGGGAGGCAGATTCATGCGCGCGGTGTGGACCACGGGAACGAACGGGCCGGACTCACTTGAGGTGCGCGAGACGGAAGACCCGGAGCCGAAGGCAGGAGAGGTGCGGATCCGGGTCAGCGCGGCGGGCCTGTGTTTCGCCGAGGTGATGGCCGCCCAGGGCATGTACCCAGGTGCGCCGAAGCCGCCCGCCGTGCTCGGCTATGAGGCAGCGGGCGTGATCGACAAGGTCGGCCCGGGTGTCGACGAGCGTAAGGAAGGCAGCCGGGTGGTCGCCCTCACCACCTACGGCGGCCACTCCGACACGGTGTGCGTGCCGGAGAACCAGGCGTTCGCGATCCCGCACGGCAAGGACTTCACCGAGGCCGCCGCGATCCCGGTGAACTACCTGACCGCCTACCACATCCTGTTCCGTGCCGCCTCGGTCCGGCCGGGGGAGCGCGTGCTCGTCCACATGGCCGCCGGCGGCCTCGGCACCGCGGCCCTCCAGCTGTGCCGCACGGTCGACGGCGTGCAGACGTTCGGCACGGCGTCCGCCGCCAAGCATGAGGCGATCAGGAAGGAGGGCTGCACCTACCCGATCGACTACCACGCCACGGACTACGTCAAGGAGGTCAGGCGGCTCACCGACGGCGAGGGCGTGGACGTGGTACTCGATCCCCTGGGCGGCGCGGACTCGCGCAAGGGACTCAAGCTGCTCCGCCCGGGCGGCCGCCTGATTGCCTACGGCTTCGCGAACCTGACAAGCGGCGAGCACCGGAACCGCGCCCGCATGCTGCGCCAGGTCGCGTCGATACCGCTGCTCACCCCGTTGCAGCTGATGAACGCCAACAAGGCCGTGGCGGGCGTGCACATCGGCCGCCTCGTCGACCGGATCGACCTGCTCACCGCGGAGCTCACCGAGGTGCTCGCGCTCTGGGCGGCGGGCACCGTCACCCCCCGTATCGACGGCACCTACCCGTTCGACCGGGCGGCCGACGCCCACCGGCGCATCCTGTCGCACGGCAACACCGGCAAGATCATCCTCACCCCGTGAGCCCGCAGCCGCCCGTCTGGACCTTGATCGAATTCGAGGCGCCCAGGCCCACGGCCGTTCCGTTGGCGTGCCCGAGCCGCAACTCGACTGGACCGACTGACTGCGCGACCTAGGCCGCGCGGCGCGGCGGGGCATGGCTACGTAGTACCTGTCTGCCGTCGGGGCTGCGGGCTTCCATGGTGCCGTCTGGGTGAAGGATGACCGCCCAGCCCCAACGGTGGATGCATACCTCGTGGTGGTACTCGCATTATGCCGACGTTGTGCAGCGAGGTCTGACCGCCGTCCTTCTTGTGGACGATGTGGTGGACGTCAGAGGCGGAAGCCGGGCGGTCGCAGCCGCCTGGCCAGGCGCAGCGCTTGTCACGCAGGATGACCGCGCGGCGGATGTGGCCTGGGATCGAGTCGGAGAAGCCGATGTCGAGCGGCAGGCTCGGCGTGTTGAAGGGGGGCTCAAGGAGGCCTGTGCGCAGCGCCGCGGCTAGGCCGCTGGGGCCGGACACGAAGTCGACAGCCAGCCGGGCGATCGCATAGCGGTGCGCCTGTCGCGCCGCGGCCGGACCGCCCGGCCTGACCGCGGCCAGTGAGATGATCGTGTCGATCGCGCTCATGTCGGCGTGCCCGGTGACGACCGGGACCGTCATGGCGTCGCACGCGGCGACCTCGGCGTCCTGGCCGGCCAGGTAGCCGGGCTCGCCGAGCCGTGCCTTGAGCCAGGCGCCCTCGATCTCGGGGGCGCCGGGCATGTCCCGGAGCTGTGAGATGGGGATGTGCACGACCGCCTGTGTATCGGCTCCAGCGCGGTCAGGGACCATGCGGGCGCGGATGAGGAGCTGGCAAGCCTCTTGCAGGCCGTCGTGGAACCGCTGCTCCTGGGGCCGGTTGTCTTCCGGACCGCGCTTCTTGCCGAGGGCCTCAAGCACGGCGGTCACCGCGGCGCCGCACTCGGGGGTCAGATCGGCCCGGAGCACGGCCGCGCCGCCGAACGTGGTGCCCAGCTTGAGGTAGCGGTCCCTGAAGCGGTCCTCGTCGTCATCTGGGTCGGGCCGCTGCGAGCGCCACCTCTCGATGGCCAGGCCGGCGATCGTCGCCAGGTCCTCGAGCGTCGCTCCGGCCGCTGCCGCCTGGAGCAAGATCTTGTCGGTCTCGTCACGCATCGCGGCCGGGAGCTTCCGTGTCCAGTCGGCGATCGCCACCGCCCAGGACCGCGACAAGTCCCCGGTCGCGACGGCATCGTGCAGGCCGGGCCGCTCGCTCAGCTGGCGCATCTGCCGGACCGCCGCCCGGGCGTCCCGCTTGGTCATCCGGCCCTCTCGAACCACTATCAAGTGGGGTGACGAGGACTGCGGTACCGGGGACCGCAGCGCCGTGCCGCACGTCGGCTATCGTCCAGGCATGACCACACTGGTCGAAAGCGTCGCGGTCCTGTCCGACATCCACGGCGTGCTGCCCGTGCTCGACGCCGTGCTCGCGCAGCCCGAGGTTCAGGCCGCCGACCTGATCGTGGCGTGCGGTGACCACGCGGCCGGGCCGCAGCCCGTCCAGGTCCTCGACCGGCTGACCGCGATGGGCAACGTCGTCCTCGTGCGCGGCAATGCCGACCGTGACCTGGTGGCGCTGGCGCGCGGCGAGTACCCGCCGGACGAGGAGGCGTACCCCGTTGACGCCTGGGCGGCGGCGCAGTTGCCTCCCGCGCACGTGGACCTGCTCGCGGGCCTGCCGCACCCGGTCATCGTCGACGTGCAGGGCTTCGGCCCGGTGGCGTTCTGCCACGGCACGCCGCGGGACGACAACGAGGTGGTGCTCGTCGACACCCGCCTTGACCGCTGGGCCGAGGCGTTCGCCGGGCTGCCTGGCGAGGTGCGGACGGTGGTCTGCGGTCATACCCACATGCCCTTCGCCCGCCTGGTCGACCGCCGCCTGGTGGTCAACCCCGGCAGTGTCGGCATGCCCTACGGCCGGCCCGGCGGCCACTGGGCCCTGCTCAAGGACGGCGGCGTCAGCCTGCGCCGGGTCGAGGTCGACCTGGACGCGGCCATCGCCGCGGTCGTGGCGGGCTCGGCTTACCCGGACCGGGCCGCCTGGGCCGAGGACTACCTGCGCGCCACGGCCAGCGACGCCGACGCGATCGCCGCCTTCGGCCCCCGCGACGGCCGCCCCGCCTGCTAGCCGAAAACAGGAAGCGCCGCAGGCGCAATGCCTGCGGCGCTTCGCCTGCCGGAGCCCTCTCAGCGGTCCGCCGTCGGCACCGGCGCAAGGGCGGCCTGCGCGTTGGCCGCCTCAACGAGTGCCGTCTCGACGAGGCCGGCCGGCAGCTCGGTCGAGGTGGACGTGGACTCAGCCGCCGCGCGGGCCGGCATGAAGGCGAGCGCCACAAGCGCGGCGGCCAGCGTGACCCCCGCGGCGACCAGCGAGCCGCGGTGAATGCCGGTCATGAACGCCGACCGGACCGCGGCCAGCGCCGCGTCGCGCACCGGCGCCGGGAAGCGGGCGGCCACGTTCATCCCGGCGATGACCGACTGCCCGGCCAGGTGGCCGGCGGCGGCGGGCGCGCCGAGCGCGGTCAGCCCGGACAGCACGTGCGAGCCGTAGGCGGAGTTGAGCACCGAGCCGACGATCGCGACGCCGAGGGTACCGCCGACCTCGCGGGTGGTGTCGTTGACGGCCGAGCCCGCGCCTGCCTTGCCGCGCGGCACCGCGCCCATGATCGCGTCGGTGGCCGGGCCGGTGGTCAGGCCGAGGCCCGCCGCCATCAGCGCCATGGCGATGACCACCCTGCCCCAGTACGGCGTGGTGACCTCGGTGGTCGCGGCGACGGCGAACCCGGCGCTCATCGTGACGAGCCCGGCGGCGACCACCAGCTTGGTGCCGAACCGGCGCATGAGCAGCATCGCGACCGGCGAGAACCCGGCGGTGACGAACGCGAACGGCAGCGTGGCGAGCCCGGCGCCGAGCGGGTCGTAGCCGCGCAGGATCTGGAAGTACTGGGTGATCATGAAGATGAACCCGAACAGCCCGAAGAAGGACAGCGCGATCGCCGCGCTCGCGGCGCTGAACCGGGGGTTGCGGAACAGCCGCACGTCGAGCATCGGGTCGGGGCGCCGCACCTGCCACCAGGCGAAGGCGGCCAGCAGCGCCAGCGACCCGGTGATCCCGCCGACCGTGGCGAAGGACGCCCAGCCGTGCTCTGGTGCCTCGATGATCGACCAGGTGAGCAGGGCGATCCCGGCGGCGGACAGCAGCGCGCCGAGCGGGTCGAAGCGCCCGGCGTCGGGGTCGCGCGACTCCGGCAGCAGCACCCGGCCGAGCAGCAGCGCGACCACGGCGACGGGCACGGACACGTAGAACACCGAGGACCAGGAGAAGTGCCGGAGCAGCGCGCCGCCGGACACCGGCCCGATCGCGACGGCGAGGCCGGATACCGCGGACCAGACGCCGATCGCGATGGCCCGCTCGCGGGCCACGGTGAACACGTTGTTGAGTATCGCCAGCGTGGCCGGGTACACCAGCGCGGCCGCCCCGCCCATCAGGGCCCGGGCCGCGATCAGCTCGCCGGTGGTCTGCGATAGCGCCGCGCCGACCGAGAACACAGCGAACAGCAGCAGGCCGAGCTGCAGCAAGCGCCGTCGGCCGAGGCGGTCGCCGAGGTTGCCGCCGAGCAGCAGCAGCCCGGCGAAGGAGAGCGTGTAGGCGTCGACCACCCACTGCAAGGCCGAGGTCGAAGCGTGCAGGTCGCGGCTGATCGTCGGCAGCGCGACGTTGACGATCGTGTTGTCCACGACGGTGAGCAGGACGCTGAGGCAGAGCACCGCGAGAATCCACCAGCGCCGGTCGGGCTGGACCGTGCTGTGCTGCGCAGTGCCGGAACGGGCTTCCATGGGACGAGACCCCCTGTGAGACTCTTATAGGACGTTGTTACATAACTATGTAACGTCGTTCTATACTTGTCAAGGGCCGCAAGGAAGCGATGCGCCGGCCCGGATAGGGGATGATGTTCGGCATGAGCCAAGCGGATGCCGAAAGCAGCGACCGGGCCGGGACCGCCGGCCCGGCGTCACCGGCCCGGCGCGGCCGGACGCCGTCCGCGGACGTGGAGCGCGAGCTGCTCGCCGCCGCGGAGGCCGTGCTTGTCCGCGACGGCCCGGCCGGACTGACCGTCCGGGCCGTCGCCGCCGAGGCGGGCATCGCGCCAATGGGCGTCTACAACAAGCTCGGCGGCAAGGACGGCCTGGTGGACGCGCTGCTGATCAAGGGCTTCGACCGGCTGCGGGCGTACATGGACGCGGCCACCGGGGACACGAGGGAGCCGAGCATGCGCGCCCGCTTCGTCGCCTGCGGCCTGAGCTACCGCCAGTTCGCGCTGGAGAACCCGCACTTCTACGCGATCATGTTCGAACGGGCGCAGCCGCATTTTCATGACAACCCGGAGGTCGAGGAGCACGCCCAGGCCACCTTCGGCGCGCTGGTGCGGACCGTCGAGCTGGCCGCGGCGGCCGGCGTGCTCGCCGCCCCCGACCCCGTCGAGGTCGCGCAGCAGATCTGGTCGGCCGTGCACGGCGCCGTGGCCCTCGAGCTCAAGGACCAGGTCCTCACCCCCGACCCGCAGTACACCTACCAGACGCTGCTGGCCACGATCATCCGCGGCCTGGCCCCGCGCTAAGAGCCGAAGCCGGATCAAGGTGGCCCCGAACGGAGGCGTGTTTCACCGCCGAAGACGAGGTCGACCGCCGCGAGCCGCGAAACCGGACGCCGCGCGCTCTTGAACCTGGAGTACGGTCCAGGGCTTACCGTCGTGGCATGGCGATCGATCAGGGCGTGGGCGGCGGGGCGCCGCCGGCCGGGGCGCTATCTGTCGGGCAGCTGGCCTCCCGGGCCGGGGTGCGGGTAGACACGGTCCGGTTCTATGAGCGGACGGGCCTGCTGCCCCGGCCGCGCCGGACCGGCGGCGACCACCGGCGGTACGGGCCGGCTGACGTGGACCGGCTGCTGTTCATCCGGGGAGCCCGGCGGCTCGGGCTGCGGCTCGCGGAGATCCGCGAGCTGGCCCAGGCCCGCGACACCGGGACCTGCCCGTGTGGCCCGGCCGAGGTGCTGCTGCGCGAGCACGTCGGCGAGATCGACCGGGAGATCGCCCGGCTCACCGCGCTACGGGACGAGCTGGCCGGGGTGATCACCGGATTGTCCGACCCAGCGGTGACGTGCCAGGACCCAGTCCCGGTCGCCTGGTGCCCGCCGTACATCCAGCGTGCGGAGGGAGGTGACCGCGATGTGCTGCTGCTGCGATGACCCGTCCTGCCAGGGCTGCGAGTGCTGTTAGTTTCCGCGGCGG
>CAZORE010000009.1:15511-46796 GCA_964581815.1 uncultured Streptosporangiaceae bacterium
CTGCTGCGATGACCCGTCCTGCCAGGGCTGCGAGTGCTGTTAGTTTCCGCGGCGGGCGGGCACGAAATCGTAAGCTGCCGCTCGCCCGTCGCCCGCTAGGCTCATCGCTCATGACCGCCCCAGTCATCAGGATCGCCGGCGCCGCCGACGCGCCCGCGCTCGCCGCGCTGCGCCGCGCGTGGACCGCCGAGCAGCACGGCCCGGCCGGTGACCCGGAGTTCGAGGCCCGGTTCCTTGACTGGTACGCGCGCCAGTCGGGCCGCCGAGTCTCCTGGCTGGCCGAGGTGTCCGGCGAGATGGTCGGCATGGTGAACCTCGCGGTCTTCGAGCGCATGCCGCAGCCCGGACGCGAAGCCGGATCGTGGGGGTACCTCGCCAACGCGTTCGTCCTCGCGGCCTACCGGAACCAGGGGATCGGCTCATCCCTGCTGCGCGCGCTGCTCGCGCACGCCGACGACCAGGGCTACCTGCGCGTCGTGCTGCGCCCGGCGGAGCGGGCGGTCCCGTTCTACCAGCGGGCCGGCTTCAGCTTCGACACCGGGTTCCTCGTCCGGCCGCGCGGCGAAGCGACGGGTTAGACCTCGGACTTGAAGTCGGCGGGCGGCCCCTCCTGCGGGCCGATCTCCGGCTCGAACGCGGCGGAGTAGGCGGCGAACCGGCGGCGCCAGGCGTTCGGGTCGGTCGGCCGGCCAGCGAGCCGGTCGAGGCAGTCCGCCCAGCCGGCCGCGTTCCGCGCCGCCCAGCTCGCCTCGAGCTGGTCGATGAGCACCAGCCGGGTGCCGTCGCCCTCCGGGTAGAGCTCGAACCGCAGCGTCTCCTGGTCGCCCCAGGTGTAGGAGAGCAACTTCGGCTCGTCCACCGCGAGCACCGTGCCGGCCAGGGTCATGTCGATGACCTCGGGCGGGAACGGGAAGGTGATCGCGGCACCTACCTCCCAGCGGCCGCCCTCGACGATGACGTCGCAGGGAAACCACTGTTTGAGCTGCGCGCGGTCGGTGATCGCCTGCCAGACGACCGCGGGCGGGTCGGGCAGGTACCGCTCAAGCCGGACGGCCGGCCTGGTGCCGGTGGTGTCGAGCGTCGCGTCGGTCATCCGTTCCTCCTGCTGTCCAGGTGCCGTTCGAGCCGGTCGAGGCTCGTGCTCCACAGCTCGCGGTAGGGCGCGAGCCAGTGATCGATCTCCGCGAGGGGCTCAGGCCGGATGCGGTACAGACGGCGCTGTGCGTCGGCGCGGACCTCGACGAGCCCGGCGTCCTTGAGTACCCGCAGGTGCTTGGACATCAGCGGCTGGCTCACGCCCAGGCGCCGCACCAGCTCACCGACCGGGAGCTCCTCCTCGCGGAGCAGGTCGAGGATCGCCTGCCGTCGCGGCTCAGCGATCACCTGCATGGTCGTCCCCATCGTCATAGCACCGAACATACTAGATTGGTTATATAACTGTCGAGGAATGTTAATGGCGACCCGGGCAACACCGGCCCCGGGATGCGCCATGATCAGGCGCGGCCCCAATAGGCTCTTGAGCCATGCCACTCGAGCCTGACCTGCTGCTTGTCAACGCCCGCGTGCTCACCATGGACCCGGCGAGGCCGCGCGCGGCGGCGGTCGCCGTGGCCGGCGGGCGGATCATCGGCGTCTACGACGGCGCCCCCGACGTGTCGGCGGCGGAGGTCATCGACCTCAAGGGCGCGGCGCTCATCCCCGGCTTCCACGACGCGCACAATCACATGATCGGCTTCGGGCTCTCGCTCACCGAGGTCGACCTGCGGGTCGACGACCTCGACGAGCTGTACGCCCGCGTCGCGGACCGGGCCGCCGCCACGCCGGCGGGGGAGTGGATCGTCGGCGCCGGCTACGACCAGACGCGGACCGGGGCCCACCCGCACCGCGACGCCCTGGACAAGGCCGCGCCGGGCCACCGCGTCTGGCTCAAGCACACCTCCGGTCACATGTGCGCGGTGAACAGCCTGGTGCTGCGGGACATCGGCATCGACGCGGACCCGCCGCACGTCGACGGCGGCCGGGTCGCCGTCGACGCGACGGGCCGCCCCACCGGCCTCATCGAGGAGCGAGCGCAGGAACTCGTCGGTCACCTCGCCCTGCCCGTCCCGCTCGCCACGCTGACCGACGCGGTGGCCGCCGCCGGGGAGCACTACCTGCGGGAGGGCCTCACCTCGGTCACCGAGGCCGGGGTCGGCGGCGGCTGGGTCGGCCAGTCCCCGGTCGAGCTCGCCGCCTACGTCGCCGCCCGCGACCAGGGCCGCCTGCACGTCCGCACCGAGCTGATGGTGATCAGCGACGCCTTTCACCCGGTGGGCGCGCACCCGTCCGACGGCATCGAGACCGGGATCGACCTGGGACTGCGCACCGGCTTCGGCGACGACTGGCTCCGCCTCGGGCCGATGAAGGTCTTCACCGACGGGTCGCTCGTCGGCCGCACCGCCGCCATGTCCGCCCCCTACGACGGCGAGCCGGGCAACTGCGGCTACCTGCAGGGCGACGCCGCCCACCTCACCGGAATGATCATCGCCGCGCACCAGGCAGGCTGGCGCGTCGCCGCGCATGCGATCGGCGACCGCGCGATCGACCTCGCCCTCGACGCGTTCGCCGCCGCGGCCGACCGCTACCCGCGCCGCGATGCCCGCCACCGGATCGAGCACTTCGCCGCCGCCCGCCCCGACCAGGTGGCCCGGGCCGCCGCGCTCGGCGTGATCCCCGTTGGCCAGGGCCGGTTCGCCACCGAGATCGGCGACGGGATGCTCGCCTCCGTCGGCCCGGACCGCCAGTCCTGGCTGTACCGGCAGCGGTCCGTGCTTGACGCGGGCGTGGTGCTCCCCGGCAGCTCCGACCGCCCGGTGGCGACCGGCACCCCGCTGCTCGGCATCCACGACATGGTCAACCGCCGCACCGCCTCCGGCGCCCCGTTCAACGCCGCGGAGGCGATCACCGCCAAGGAGGCCCTGCGCGCCTACACCTGGGGTTCCGCCTACGCGAGCAAGGCCGAGCACGTGAAGGGCTCCATCGAGCGGGGCAAGCTGGCCGACTTCGCCGTGCTGTCCGAGGACCCCACTCTCGTGAGCCGGGACCGAATCGCGTCCCTCGAGGTCATCGCCACGATCGTCGACGGCCAGCTCCGCTACTCCGCCCTGAGCTGACGCTGAGTCAGGCTGGGGCCGGGACCGCGCCGAGTTGGATGAGCAGCCCCAGCATGTCGGCCTGGGAGAAGCGCTCGACGCACTGGGTGCCGCGGAAGTGGAGGACCGTGATGCCCGGCAGCGCGAGCGCGGCGGACAGGGCCTCGTGCGGTGTTGGCATGACGGCCCGCCTACTGGTTGACGAAATTGTGCACGGGGAAGATGACCGGCTCGTCCGGCTTGAGGCCCGCCTGGTGGATCAGCGGCATCAGCTTCTCACCGAATGCCTGGAACTTCTCCGGTGATTCCCAGACGTCAAGCACGCAGAGGCCGCCCGGGGTCGCGCCGGCGACGTGGGAAAGGCAGCCGCCGCCGGGCCACTCCGCCAGTGAGCGCAGCGGCTGGCCGTTGTTCAGCCCTTGCGTGACCTCGTCGTATTGTTCCGTGGTTCCGCCGGGAAAATTGAAGATGACACCGATGGCCATGAGTTCCCCTCCTGACTCGCCGATCCGTGCGCGGGCCCGTTGCTGCCCGACTGACCTGTTTACGTCACCGGGACGGCTCCCGGATCACTCCAGAGACGCGCGGACCGGTGCGGGCCGGACGGTAACCGTCGTCAGCGGCGTCAGCCAGTCCAGGGTGTCCACGGGCTGGCGTACTCCACTTGCCAGGTGGCGCCCCCGTCGGTGGTGGCGACGATCCGCTGCTGCGCGCGGGACTTGCCCGTGTCGGTGAACTCCGTGGCGGTGCCCGCGACCCAGCCGGCCTGCGCGGACAGGAAGCTCGCCGCCTGCGGGTGGGTGAGCTTCCCGACGTTCCCCTTGACGGTCAGCGTCGCGCCCGAGCCGGTGGCAACGTCCCAGGGGGCGGTGCCGGGACCGCACGCCGGGCAGTAGTCGATGAACACGGCCGCCGACGGGCTGAGCGCGGAGAACGGGCCCGCATAGGAGCCGGGCGCGCGCCCGGGCGGGTTGGGCCCGGGGAAGTACTGCTCGGCGAAGATCCCCGTCGCGCCCGACGCGTCCGCGTGATAGCCGATGTGCGGCTCCTGGCTCATCGCGGCGCCGGGACCGATGCTCAGCGCCCACGCCGACCCGACGCCGGCGCACTGGACATTCATCTCGGCGGTGTAGCCGGCCCCCGTGTCCCCGCTCGAGGGGGTGAGCGGGCCGCTCCACCGCTGGCCGCCGTCGATGGTCCGGTACAGCCGCCCGCCGGCGCCGAGCCAGCCGTGCGCCGGGTCGCTGAAGCAGACCGACTGCGCGTCCGCGGGCGCGGGCAGCGTCCGCCAGGTGTGCCCGCCGTCGCTTGTGGTCAGGACCACCCCGCCTTGGTCGGGCATGGCGGTGTTGTAGCCGCCGTCGTCCGTTCCGCCCGCCACGGCGAACCCGGTCGTCGGTGAGATGAAGTGGACCGAGCGGATCACCGGGCACGGCTCGGGCAGCGCCGTCCAGCGCGCGCCGCCGTCGGTCGTCGCGAGCAGGCTGGTATTGCCCGCAGCCCAGCCGTCCCGGCCGTTCACGAAGTCAACGGCGGTCAGGTTGAGCGTCCCGGACCGCTGAACCCGCCAGTGCGCACCGCCGTCCGTGGTCGCGAGGATCACGTTCTGGCCGACCGCCCAGCCCTGGCCGGCGGACACGAACTCGATCCCGGTCAGCCACCCTGGTGAAAGTCCCTGGGCCGGCTGGCTCTGGCAGCCCGCGCCGCCCGAACTGGACTGGCCGGCCCCTGGCGTCGCGGCGCCGGTCGTCGCCGCCACGGCCGGCGCCGTAGAAGCGGTGGTACCGGAAGTCGCCGCTGGGGCGGAGGTGACTGAGGAGGCACTGCCGCCGGGTGGCGTCCCGGCGGCACTGCAGCCGGCGGTGATCACCGAGACAGCAGCCGAGAGGAGAGCGAGGACGGTCAGGGGGGTGCGCATGCCCTTTAGACGGCGCGGCGGCCTCCGCGGTTGCGGCGGGCGGCGCCCGTGGCCGGCTGGCGCGGCTACTCAGCGGAACGCGGGCATCACCTCGGTGGCGAACAGCTCCGCCGAGCGCAGCGTCTCGGCGGACGTCATGTCGCCGAAGGCGAACTCAAGGGAGATGTAGTTGATGCCCGCCACCGCGGTGTGCTCGGCGACCCAGGCTCGCGCGCCGGCCGGGTCGCCGGCGTAGCGGTGCGACGCGGCGGTCGGCTCGAAGGTGCCGTCGGCCACGCCGGGCGGCATCGGGACGTTGAACTTCCTCCACAGGTAGCTGATGTTCTCGCTGAACGGGCCGAAGGCGCGGCCGGCGATCTCCAGTGCCTTCTCGTTCGTGTCGGCGAGCACGATCTGCCGGGAGATGCCAAGCGGCGGCAGGGCGGCCTCGTCGCGGCCGAGTGACGCCCATTCCTCCCGGTACGCGTCGGTCAGCACCCGGACCGCAGGCGAGGGGACGAGCGCGAGCATCGGCATGCCGAGCTGGGCGCACCAGCGGGCCTTGTCCGGCGTCCGCGTCGCGTACCAGGGGATGAGCGGCTGCTGGACCGGCCTGGTCACCACCGGGGCGGAGTCGATGTCGTAGTACCTGCCGTGGAAGTTCACCACGTCCGACGACAGTCCCTGGAGCAGGATCTCGAAGGCCTCGTCGAAGCGCGGCTGCGCCTCGTCGCCTGGCACCCCGTGGAACCCGGTCTCGACCGGGGACACGCCGCGGCCCACGCCGAGGACAAGCCGGCCGTTGGTGAGCTGGTCGAGGGTGGCCGCCTCCTCCACCATCCGCAGCGGCGGCACAAGCGGCAGGATCGAGATCAGCGTGCCGAGCCTGATCGACGAGGTAAGCCGGGACGCGGCGGCGAGCATCAGGTGCGGCGTGGCGATGCCGAGCGGGGTGCCGTGGTGCTCGGCCATCTGGTAGGCGTAGAAGCCGAGCCGCTCGTAGGCCGCTATCAGCTCAAGACGCTCGTCCAGCTGGCGCGCCGCAGGCAGGCCGGTCGCGTCGTTGTGGTCGAAGACGGCGAAGAGCATCGTCGCTCCCTTCCGGATGACGGTCATCGGATGGTGACGGACGACGCCACGCACCGTTCTGGATCATCGTCTGGCAACACCTCGGGAATGGCTAGATGGCGGGCCCCAACGGATGAGCCACTAGAGTCGTGGCGTGCAACGGGGCAGGAAGCGGTGGCGAGCTTGCGCGGCGGGGTCCGCGGTCGCCCTTGCCTGCGCTGTCACAGCCGCCTGCAGCGGGGCGGGCGGGGCGCCGGCCGGCCAGCCGGGCCCGAGCCAGGCGGCGAGCAGCTCCACGTCGGCTAGCGCTGACCTGCCCGCGTCGTCGCCGACCACGGCGGCCTCGCCGAGCGGCCAGCCGAGTGGCACCGCGCCCGCCGCCAGCGCGTGCGTGTCACAGGTGCTCGGGCGCCTGACGCTCGCGCAGCAGGTCGGGCAGCTGTTCCTTGTCGGCGTGGCCGGCGACGCCAGCACGCGGCCGCTGGCCGACGCCGTGCGGTCCTATCACTTCGGGTCGCTGCTGCTCACCCCGAGCGCCGCCGGCACCGAGGCGCTGGCCGGGCAGGTCACCGCGATGCAGTCGCATCTGCCGTCGGGCACCGGCGGCATCGGCTTCTTCATCGCCGCTAACCAGGAGGGCGGCGCGATACAGCAGCTCACCGGGCCGGGGTTCGCCACCATGCCGTCCGCGCTCGTCCAGGGCGGCTGGCCGCCAGCCACGCTGCGCGCGGCGGCGACGCAGTGGGGCACCGACCTGCGCGCCGCCGGCGTGAACCTCAACCTGGCGCCGGTGATGGACGTGGTACCGCAGGCGACGGCGGCGGCCAACGCGCCGATCGGCGCGCTCAACCGGGAGTTCGGCTTCGACCCGGCGACCACCGGCGCGCACGGCGTCGCCTTCCTGCAGGGGATGGCCGGGGCCGGGGTCATGAGCGTGGCCAAGCACTTCCCCGGGCTTGGGCAGGTGACCGGGAACACCGACTTCACCCCGGACGTGGTGGACGACGTCACGACGGCGAGCGACCCGGACCTGGACTCGTTCCGCGCCGCCATCGACGCCGGGGCGCCGATGGTGATGGTGGCGCTCGCCACCTACACGAAGATCGACGCGTCGCGACTGGCCGTGTTCTCCCCGGTGGTGATGCGACTGCTGCGCGACGGGCTCGGCTTCACCGGGGTGATCGTGTCCGACGACCTTGGCCAGGCGAAGGCCGTGCAGGCGATCCCGGCGGGCAACCGGGCGCTTAGCTTCCTCGCCGCGGGCGGCGACCTGGTGACCTCCCAGAGCCTCGGCCCCGCCGAGCAGATGGCGGCCGCGGTGCTCGCCAAGGCGTCGGGTGACGCCGCGTTCCGCGCCACGGTCGACGCCGCGGCGGCGCGGGTGCTCGCCGCCAAGCTGGCGGCCGGGCTGCTGCCGTGCCGTTAAATCCGGAAAAAGAGGACGGTCGGCGCCGCATGGCACGCCCGGGTCAGGGGAGTAGTCAGCCGGGAATGCCGTTACCGGCCAGGGCGGGCCAGGTGCGCCTGGATCGCGCAAAACGCGCCGGTAACCTGACATGCTGTAGGCGTGACTGAGGAGAAGTACGGGGTCGTGCGAAGCGGGCAGCGCAGAAACGGGCAACGCATAAGCGGCCAGGACGGAACCGGCCAGGACAGAACCGGCCAGGGGAAAACCGGCCAGGGCCGGGGGGAATTGGGCTACCGGCTCACGCGGCTGTGGTCGGCCGCCGAGTTGCGCCGCGTCCCGTTGCGGACGATCATCGTCGCGATCCTGGCCGTCGCCTTCTTCTTCCTGGCCGGCAAGCTGATCTACCGGCTCCGCGACGTGCTGCTGCTGCTGCTTGTCGCCGGGTTCCTCGCGCTGATCCTGAACCCGCTGGTGCGGTGGGTCGAGCGGTGGGCGACCAAGCGGCACGGGCTGGCGGTGACCGTGGTGGGCGTGCTCATGGTGCTGGCGTTCACCGGGCTGTCCTTCGCGTTCGGTTACCCGCTGGTCAACGGCATCACTCACCTAGCGAACAATCTCCCCACCTACGTCGCCAACGCGGAGCATGGTAAGAACTGGTACGGCAGGCTCGTCCAGCACTACCACGTGCAGCAGTGGGTGCAGCAGAACTCGGCCAAGCTGGTGACGTTCGGGCAGAGCCTGTCCTCGCCGGCGCTGGCCGTCGGCAAGGGCGCGCTGTCGCTGGTATTCGAGCTTGTCACCATCTTCATCCTGGTGCTGATGCTGCTGCTCGAGGGGCCGCGGCTGCGGCGCGGCGTGCTCTCGCTGCTCTCGCCCGGGCAGGCGGAAGAGGCGCAGGCGATCGCGTCCGAGGTGAACCGCTCGGTCATCGGGTACATGCTCGGGAACTTCCTGACCTCGATCATCTGCGGGATCGTGGTGCTCGTCGACCTCGCCGCGCTCGGCGTGCCGTTTCCCCTCCTGTGGGCGCTGTGGGTCGCGCTCGTCGACTTCCTGCCGATGATCGGCGGCGCGCTCGCGGGCATACCGACCATCCTGTTCGCGCTGACCCAGGGGCTGACCGCGGGCATCATCACCGCGGTCGTCTTCGTCGTCTACACGCAGGTCGAGAACCATGTTCTCAACCCGGTGATCATGTCCAAGACGGTACGCATCTCGCCGCTGCTCGTGCTGGTCTCCGTGCTGGTCGCCGCCTCGCTCGGCGACTGGGTGGGCGGGCTGTTCGGCGGCTTCGTCGCGGCGCTGCTCGCCATACCGTTCGCGGGCGCGCTCCAGGTCATCGTCCGCGAGGCGTGGCGGCTCACCGCCCCGCCGCCGCAGGACCAGGCCGAGACGGAGGCGATCATCGTCGCGGCGGGCCCGGCGGCCAGGGAGGCGGGGCGGCTCGCCCACCAGGGCCAGGAGGCCGAGGGGCTGGACGACCCGGACGTCCGGCCGACGGACGAGACCATCGCCGCGGCTAACGCCGCCGTTGCCGCGGCTGACGAAGCCGTCCACGCGGCTGACGACACCGTCCACGCGGCCAACGTCACCGTCGGGCCGGGCGAGGCCAGCGACCGCTCCTGACCCGGTCGGCTAGCCGCCGTTCCACCGGCCGTAGTGCGTCACGTCGGCCAGGTTTCGCCGCTTGGCGCGCAGGTCGCGCTTGTCCGTCTCGGCGTCGTGGCCGACCGCGATCGCGCCGATCGGCTCCTGGTCGTCCGGCACGCCGAACGCGGCGCGGAACGGCGCCACCGCCTCGGGCACGATGCCGAAGTACACCGCGCCGAGCCCCTCGTCCACCGCGGTCTGCAGGATCAGCAGCCCGGCCATGCCGGTGTCGATGTGCCAGAACGGCACCGGCCAGCGCGCCTCGTCCATGTCGGTCCAGCCTTTGTCGGGCTGCGCGTAGCGCTCCAGGTAGACGCGCTTGCAGGACATCGGCACAATGACCAGCGGTGCGGTCTGGGCCGACTCCGCGATGGCCGCGCCCGCGATGGCCCAGAACTTCTCGCGGTCCCCTGGCTCGGTCAGCACGAGGAACGACTGCCCCTGGGAGAATCCGGCCGACGGCCCGCGGACCGCGTTGCCGAGAATCCGGTCCAGTGACTCCGCGGAAACCGGCTCCCCGGTGAACGTCCGCACCATCCGCCTGCGGCGCACTACCTCCTGAAACTCCATAACCGCCCACCCTAACCGCCGGTGACCGGCCTGTGACGCCGGCCCTACGGGGCCCCGCGCGCCGCCGCCCGCCCGCCCGGTCCCACATGGCCGGCGGGCGGCCTGATGTAGCAGACTAGGGGCCATGGCAGAAGAGAGCGACCCCTGCGCCGTCGCGCACGGCGCGGCACCGGCCGCGACCGCCGTCCCGTCAGCCCCGCCCGCCGTCGCCCAGGACGCAGCACGGGGCGGTGACCGGACTCTCGTCGCGGTGTTCGCCGGCCCGGTCTCCGGTTACCTGCTGCGGTACGCCGCCGACGCCGGCTACCGGACCTTGCTCGTCGAGCCCGACGCCGCCCGCGCCGACGCCGCGAAGATGGCGGGCTTCCCTGTGCTGCCGGCCGTTCCCGACGACGTTGCGGGCGCCGACGTGGTGGTCACCGACCACCACCGCGACGAGCTCGGCGTCGCGCTGCGCGACGCCCTCGCGGGCAAGGCCCGCTGGGTCGGCATCATGGGCAACCCGCACCACGAAGGCCCGCACGTCGCCGCCCTTGAGTCCCTCGGCGTCGGCCCCGGCGAGATCGCCAAGGTGCACCGCCCCATCGGCCTCAACATCGGGTCCCGTACCCCGCCGGAGATCGCGCTCGCCACGCTGGCCGGCCTCATCGCCGACCGCAACTCCCGACCCGGCGGCTTCTCCTTCTAACGGCTGACGGCGAGAAGAAGGTCAGCCGGAACGGGAGCGGCCCAACCCGTCCCCGAGGATGACCCGCGGCGGCGGGGGAACGGTACCGCGGCGCTGCCACTGGCGCGGGTAGCCGACCGAGACTTCCTCGAAGCGGACCCCGTCGTGGCGCGTGCTGCGCGGGATGTGCAGGTGACCGTAGACGCAGGCGAGTACCTGGTGCTTCGTGTGCCAGTCCGCGGTCGCGGTGGTGCCGCACCACGGCGCGTACGCCTGGTGTCGCAGTGCCTGGACCGGGTCGCGTAGCAGCGGCCAGTGACTGGCGAGCACGATGGGCCCGTCGACCGCGGCGAGCCGCCGCTCGGTCGCCGCGACCCGGTCCCGGCACCACGCCGCCACCGACGGGTACGGGTCCGCGTGCAGCCGTCCCTCGTCGGCGGCCTTGACCCCGCTGGCCTGTGCCGCCGCGAGCGCCGCGGACCGGCGGCGCGCGTCGGGGCCGGCATCGGCGCCTGCTTCCGGGTCGGCTGGCCCCGGGCCGGCTGGCCCCGCGCCCGGCGCAGCGCCGGGCAGGAACGAGTAGTCGTACAGCGTGAACAGCGGGGCGACGGTGACGGGGCCGCCTGGCCCGTCCCAGACGGGAAAATCGTCTTCCGGGGTGAGCACGCCGAACCGGCGGCACACCTTGAGCAGTGCCTCGTACCTGGCGACGCCGCGCAGCGTCACCTGGTCCGACGGCAGCGTCCACAGCTCGTGGTTGCCCGGCGTCCAGATCACGGTCGCGAACCGGCTGGCCAGGGACGCGAGCACGAACCCGATGTCCGCGAACGTCTCGCCGACGTCGCCGGCGACGATCAGCCAGTCGCCTGGGTCGCCGGGGGCGAGCGAGTCCGCGTACGCGCGGTTCTCCGGGTACCCGACGTGCAGGTCGCTGACCGCGAGCAGTCGCCCGGTCATCAGCCGCGCGCGGGGCTTGCCGTCACGGGGCGTGCCGTCACAGCGCGGTCTTCTCCTGCCACAGCGACGGGATGGACACGTCGCCGAAGGTGGCGAGGGAGGGGTCCGACGCCGGGCGGCGGCCGTAGGTGAACAGCAGCAGCGACGTCACCGGGCCGCGGATCGCCGTGGTCGCCCTCTCGTGCCCGCGTTCCCAGGCGATCCCGCTGTCGGTGAACCGGATCACCCACTCGCCGTCGGTGTCGGTCGCGTGCAGGTGCAGCGACTTCCCGGTCGGCAGCGAGGCGAGGTGCGGGTAGGGGCGCCGGGCGGACGGCAGGTTGAACAGGAACTCGTCGATGCCGTCCGCCGCGGTGACCGGGTCGATGACCGGGTCCGTGACCCCGAGCGCGAGTTCCGCGTCGGCGCGGTGCACCGTCGTCTCGTGCAGCATCCGGCGCGCCCACCAGCCGGAGGTGCGCCCCGGGCCCCAGGACCAGACGTCGGTCAGCGGGCCCGCCGAGCGCAGCACGGTGAGCAGCGGCGCCGCGCCGGCGGCGAGCCACTGCGCCAGGTCGTCGGCCGAGGTCCGCGGTTCGCCCGCCTCCGGCAACGGAACCCGCGCGGTGGCGCGGGTCTCGACGACGGCGGTGACCCACCGGTGGATGCTGCCGGTGTGCCCGGCGAGGTCCGCGATCGTCCAGCCGGGACAGCTCGGCACGTCCGCGGCGATGTCGGGGGCGGCGGCGACGACGGCGACCAGGGTCGACATCTCCTTCTCGGCCCGCTCGCAGAACCACTCGTGATCAAGCACGACGCCAGGCTACCGGCCCCTGACGGGCACCCCGTCCCGCCGGGAACGCCGACGGCGCGGCCCCGCACTCAGCGAGTCCGCGCCGCCGCTGGCGTCTTAGCCGTAGAGCCTGGTCAGCGACTCGAGCACGCAGACCGGCTTGTCCGATCCCTCGCGCTCGATCACGCCGGAGGCGGTCAGCTGGAGGCCGCCCTTGACCTCCTCCACGTCCAGCAGGGTGGCGACCAGCCGGATCCGCGAGCCCACCGGCACCGGGGCGGGGAAGCGCACCTTGTTGAGCCCGTAGTTCACCCCCATCGTGACGTCGGTGACGTGGAGGATCTGCGACCACATCGGGACGAACAGCGACAACGTGAGGAACCCGTGCCCGATCGGGCCCCCGAACGGCGACTCGGCCGCCGCCCGTTCGGTGTCCACGTGGATCCACTGGTGATCGTCGGTCGCGTCGGCGAACGTGTTCACCCGGTCCTGGGTCACCTCGAACCACTCGCTGACGCCGAGTTGCTGCCCCTTCAGCGAGGGCAGCTCGGCCAGGGTGGTCGTCGTCTTGCTGCTCATCTGTTCTCCTCGGTCTTCCAGTCGCGCTTGAGACCGTACCAGGAAGGCCGATCCGTGCCTACGGGCGTGTCAGTCGCTGTCATCCAGGGAGCGCGGCGCGCGCCGGGGAACTGGTGCGCGGCGCCACGGCGCGGTGCTAGGGTGTGTCTCGATGAAAACGTTTCCTGACCTCCAGTGGTGGCGCCGCCCCTAGGCGGCGCCAGCTGTTGTTGTCAGAGCGACCGCCCGGTAACGGCGGTCGCTTTTCGTTTTTCTCCGCCGGCTACCGAGCCAGACCGCAGGCAGACCAGACCTGACCCGAGAGGCCCAACCGGTGAAAACCAGCACGATGACGGCCGCTGGCGGCGTCACGATCACCCGCACCGCCGAGCAGTTCGACCCGGCCGAGCTGACCAGGATCGCCGCGCTCGTCGACCGCCGCCGCGGCGGCGTGCTCAGCTCGGGCATGGAGTACCCCGGCCGGTACACCCGCTGGCACATGGCCTACGTCAACCCGCCGGTTGAGATCGCCTGCCGGGGCAGGCAGGTGACCGCGCGGGCGCTCAACGACCGCGGCCGGGTGCTGATGCCGGTGATCCGCGCCGCGATGCTGCGCGCCGGCGTGGCCCGGCCGGAGCCGGGCCCGGCCGGGCCCGGCTCCGGGCACGGCGCGCACGAGGGGCTCAGCACGGTCACCGTCTTCGTGCCGGAAGGCGAGGAGACGTTCACCGAGGAGCAGCGGTCCCGGCGGCCCACCGTGTTCAGCGTGCTGCGGGAGATCGCCGCCGCGTTCGGCTGCCCGGACCCGCACCTGGGGCTGTACGGCGCGTTCGGGTACGACCTGGCGTTCCAGTTCGAGCCGGTGCGGACGTCGATCGACCGCTCCGACGACCAGCGTGACCTGGTGCTGCACCTGCCGGACCAGATCTGGGTCGTCGACCTGCGCCGCGAGGAGGCTCTTCGGTACTCCTACGACTTCACCGTCGCCGGCCCGGCGGGGGACCCCGGCTCGGCAGGCGATCCGGCAGGCGCCGCCTCCACGGCCGGCCTGCCCAGGGAAACGGCGGCCACGCCGGAGCCTGGCCCAGGCTCGGCGGAACTGCCGCCGCAGCCCGTGCCCGGCCGGTACGCGGCGGTGGTGGAGCAGGCGAAGGAGCGCTTCCGTTGCGGTGACCTCTTCGAGGTCGTCCCAGGCCACACGTTCCACGAGCGGTGCGCGTCCCCGTCACGGTTCTACGAGCGGCTCCGCGAACGGAACCCGGCGCCGTTCGAGTTCCTGCTCAACCTCGGCCCGGCTGACGCGGGAGGGAGCGAGTACCTGGTCGGGGCGTCGCCGGAGATGTACGTGCGGGTCAACGGTGACCGGGTGGAGACGTGCCCGATCTCCGGCACCATCGCCCGCGGCGCCGACCCGCTCGAAGACGCGGCCAACATCGCCAGCCTGCTCGGCTCGGCCAAGGAGGAGTCCGAGCTGACCATGTGCACCGACGTGGACCGCAACGACAAGTCGCGGGTCTGCGTCCCTGGCAGCGTGCGGGTGATCGGGCGGCGGCAGATCGAGATGTACAGCCGGCTGATCCACACGGTCGACCACATCGAGGGGCGGCTGAGCCCGGGGTTCGACGCGCTCGACGCGTTCCTCACCCACATGTGGGCCGTCACGGTGACCGGCGCGCCGAAGGCCTGGGCCATGCAGTTCATCGAGGACAACGAGGAGTCACGGCGCCGCTGGTACGGCGGCGCGGTCGGCAAGATCGGGTTCGACGGGTCGATGAACACCGGCCTGACGCTGCGCACCGCGCACGTCCGCGACGGCGTGGCCGCCGTCCGGGTGGGGGCGACGCTGCTGTACGACTCCGACCCGGCCGCCGAGGAACGGGAGACCCACATCAAGGCCCGCGCCCTGCTCGAGACGCTGCGCGAGGTCGAGGAGGCCCGGCTGGCGGCGGAGCGGGCGCTGACCGGCCCGTCGGAGTCCGAGATCGCGGCCTCCGGCTCGGCGGACTACGCCGACGACCCGGACGTCCGCGTTGCCGCGCCCGCACCGCGCCGCCTGCGTGTCCTGCTCATCGACCACCAGGACTCGTTCGTGCATACCCTCGCCGACTACTTCAGGCAGCACGACGCGGAGGTCACCACGCTGCGCGCCGGCTTCCCCGCCGCCCTGCTCGACGAGTTCGCCCCGGACCTCGTGGTGCTGTCGCCCGGCCCGGGCCGGCCGTCCGACTTCCGCTGCGACGAGCTGCTGACGGAGCTCGACGCGCGGCGCCTGCCCGCGTTCGGCGTCTGCCTCGGCCTGCAGGCGATGGTGGAGCACGCCGGCGGCGAGCTGTCGCTGCTGCCCGAGCCGCAGCACGGCAAGCCGGGCCGGGTCCAGGTCCGCGAGTTCGGGGGAGCGCTGCTCGCGGGCCTGCCGGCGGAGTTCACCGCGGCGCGGTACCACTCCTTGTACGCGAAGGAGCAGGACGTCAAGGGCGGCTTCACGGTCACCGCGGCCACCTCGGACGGCGCGGTCATGGCGATCGAGGACGCCGCGGCCGGCCGCTGGGCCGTCCAGTTCCACCCCGAGTCGATCCTGACCGCCGCCGGGCGCGCCGGCCACCAGGTGATCGCCAACGTGCTCGCTCAGTGCCGCGTGCGTGCCGGGTCCGCGGTGACCGCGTAGCGGGCGCCGGGCTATGCCTCCCGGTTGCACGGGGCCGCGGGAACCGTCTGCCGGCGGCTGACCGCTAAGATGGTTTCGTGCACCGGCAGTTCCGGCAGGTCGACGTGTTCACCGAGGAGCCGTTCCGCGGGAACCCCGTGGCGGTGGTCCACGGCGCCGACGACCTCACCGACGAGCAGATGCGGCGGTTCGCCAACTGGACGAACCTATCGGAGACCACGTTCCTGCTCGCGCCGTCCGACGAGCGCGCCGACTACCGGGTGCGGATCTTCACCCCGGAACGGGAGCTGCCCTTCGCCGGCCATCCCACTCTCGGCTCCGCGCACGCCTGGCTCGAGGCAGGCGGCCCGCCGGCCAGGCAGGACGTCGTCGTCCAGGAGTGCGGCGTCGGCCTCGTCCCCATTCGCAGGTCCCCGCACGGCCAGCTGGCCTTCAAGGCACCGCCGCTGATCCGCTCCGGCCCGGTCGACGAGCCGCTGCTCGACGAGATTGCCGCGTCCCTCGGCGTCAAGCGCGAGGACATCCTCGACGCCCAGTGGGCCGACAACGGGCCCGGCTGGGTCGCCGTCGAGCTGGCCAGCGCCGAGGCGGTGCTCGCGCTCGCGCCCGGCGTGACATCGCGGGACATCGGGGTCTTCGGCCCGTATCCGGCGGGATCGCCGGCGGCGTTCGAGGTCCGCGCCTTCACCCCGCTCATCAGCGGCGCCGGGGAGGACCCGGTGACCGGCTCGCTGAACGCGTCGCTCGCCATGTGGCTGCTGTCGTCCGGCAAGGCCACCGCGCCCTACACCGCCAGCCAGGGCACCGCGCTCGGCCGTCAGGGCCGGGTGCACGTCACCGCCGACGCCGACGGCTCGGTCTGGGTGGGCGGCCGGACGCACACGCTGATCTCCGGCAACGTTTACTTGTAGAGAGCCGGAATCGTCAGCGGGGGTCACGGCCGACCAGGCAGTACTCACGGCCGGCCGGGTCATTGAGCACCGTCCAGTACTGCTGAGTCGCGGTTACCCGCGCGCCGAGCGCGACGTGCCGGCCGAGCGCCAGGGGGTCGGTGCAGCCGAAGTCCACGTGCCCGCTTACCGGGTCGCCCGGGCCGGACTGCTCCCGCCGCTGCATCAGCAGGCGGGCCGGCCAGCCCGCCGGGCCGTCCAGGTAGGCGTACCCGGGGACGGGCGCGGGCCGCGTCCCCTGGCCGGTAAGCGCCGCCCAGAAGGCAATCTCACGGTCGAACCCGCCGGGCGGCACGTCCAGGCAGAGCGTGTCCACCCGGCTGGCACCGACCCCGTCCCCGGCCAGCGGCGGCGGCACGGCCCGCTCGCCATGCCATTCCACCAGGCAGAACGGGAACCCGCCGGGGCTTTGCGCCACCACGAGGCGCTCATGGCGGCGGGTGACCTGCGCCCCGGCCAGCCGGATTCGGTCCGCGGCCGCCTCCAGCGACTCGGCTGCGGTGTCGACGTGCAGGTCGAGGTGGCAGCCGCCCGGGCCACTCCGCACCCGCTGCACTCGCAGGTAGGCATCACCAGAAGGGGGCAGCAGGGTCGCGAACTCCCCATCCGCCCCCCGCGACGGCGACAGCCCGTATCCCGTCACCTGGCCCCAGAACGCGGCGGCGGCGTCGGACGATCCGGCGGGGAAATCGAGGAACACGGTCACCCATGGCATGGACACGCCGCCAGTGTCTCACCGCTACCCTTCACCGCGCAGATAACCCCGCTCCGGGGAGCGTGGCGCTGAGCTCTTCGCGCGGCGCGGCGGCGGAGGCCGCCTGGCCGCGCCTGGCCAGCCGCCAGCCGAGTACGAGCAGGATCGCGAGCAGGATCACGCCGGCCAGGATGTAGGCGTTGCCCCACAGCAGCTGGAACCCGTGCCAGTGGTACTCGACGTAGCTTGGCTGGTCGCCGTACTCGGCGAACTTGATCGGGTTGGTGTTGGACTGCGCCCACAGGAAGCCGAGCGAGAAGTTGCCGAGGTTCCGCGCGTTCTCCCACAGGGCGTCCGGCCACGCGGCGAAGAAGAAGATCATCCCGGCGGCGAGCGCCCACAGCAGGCGGGCGGTGCGCCGCGCGCCGCCTGCCTGCCGCGGGCGGCGGGCCGCGGCGAGCGCGTAGTGCCCGGTGACCGCGACGGCGGGGGCGATCCACACCCAGTGGTGATCCCAGCTGATCGGGGAGGCGAGCAGCCCGGTGAGGGCCGTCGCGAGCAGGGCGGGCACCGGGTAGCCGGCCCGGTCAAGCAGGTACGCGGCGGTCAGGCCGAGCGCGAGCGCGACGACGGCGGCGGCGATCCACGGGTCCTGCCCGGCCGCGACCGACCCGGCGAAGCGGGTGATGACCGCGCGCAGCGACTGGTTGCCCGCCCAGCCCATGAAGCCGGCCCGGTTGCCGTCGGCGAGGAACATGCCGTGCAGCCACCACTGGGACGAGTCGTGCGGCAGGACCGCGAACCCGGCGGCGACGGTGACGGCGAAGCCGGCCATGGTCGCGGCGGCCTCCCGGAACCTGCGCGTGATCAGCAGGTACGGGACGAAGACCAGCGGGACCAGCTTGATGCCCGCCGCGACGCCGGTGAGCGCGCCCTTCCACCAGCGGCGCCGGCCGTTGGCGCGCAGGTCGGGCTGGCACAAGTCCCAGATGATCGCGGCCATGAGGATCAGGTTGATCTGCCCGAGGTAGATGGTGCGCACCACGGGCTGCAGCCAGAAGGTGGCCGCCGCGGCCAGCAGGGTCGCGCCCAGCCTGACCCGGCGATCGGTGTAGCCGAGCCCGCCGAAGGTGAACCACAGCGCGGCCACCAGCGCCGCCATGTTCACGACGACCGAGGAGGCCACCAGCGCCCCCCACGGCAGCACCGACACGACGGCGAAGGTGATCGCGGCGAACGGCGTGTAGGTGAACTTGAGCGCCAGCGCGCTGAACCCGCCCCAGTCGTAGAGCGGGGCGTAGGAGCCCGGGTTGTAGTACGGGCGGACATGCCGGACGATCAGCCCGCCGTCCCGGTACACGGTCAGGTCAACCAGGCTGAGCGCGTTGTTCAGCACCTCGACGACCAGCCAGCTGATGACCACCGCAGCGAACGCGATGACGCCGGCCCGCAGCAGCCGGGTCCCCGGCGGGCGGCGGGTCACGCGGGCTTCGCTGGCGACCGGTTTCACAGGGGTTAACGATATCCGGTGACAACACGGGACGAGGCCGGCCGCCGGGCCGCACGACCGGGCAGGTGCCAGGCCCTGGCCACCCCGGCGCCCGGCGTCCGCCATACTGGGAGGCATGTCGGTGGTCAGCCTGGTGTCGTCGGGGCCGCTGCTGCTGGCGATCCCGGTCGCCGCCGCGGCGGGCGCCGTGACGTTCCTGTCCCCGTGCTGCCTGCCGCTGGTGCCCGGGTACCTGGCGTACATCACCGGCATGTCGGGCGCGGACGCGACGACGGCGCCCGAGCCAACCATGGCCGACGCTGGCACGATCGGCACCGGCACGGCCGGCACCGGCACGGACCAGGCCGCGGCGCACGATGAGGCCGACGGCTCCTCGGGCGGCGGCGTGACGACCCGGGCCCGGGCGAAGGCGACGGCCCCCGCGGAGCGGCACACCGGCCGGACGATCGCCGGGACGGCGCTGTTCGTCGTCGGCTTCTCCGCCGTGTTCTCCGTCGCCGGGCTTGCGGTCGGCGGGCTCGGCCAGTTGTTCAGCGCGCACGACTCGTCGCTCACCCGGGTGCTCGGCGGGGTGACCATCCTCCTCGGCCTGCTGTTCTTCGGCGCGTTCGACCGGTTCACGTTCGCCGGGCGGATATTCAAGCCGTCGGCGATGCCCAGGGCCGGGCTGGCGGGCGCGCCGCTGCTTGGGGTGCTGTTCGGGATCGGCTGGACGCCCTGCATCGGCCCGACGCTGACCGCGGTGCTCACCCTGTCGCTCCAGTCGGGGACGGCGGCGCGCGGCGCGTTCCTCGCGTTCGTCTATGGCCTCGGCCTTGGCATCCCGTTCCTAATCGTCGCGCTCGCGTTCCAGCGCCTGGTCAACGTGCTCAGCTTCTTCAAGCGCAACGCACGGACGGTCAGCCGGATCGGTGGCGTCATGCTGGTGGCCGTCGGCCTGCTCGAAGCGACCGGCGCGTGGACGTCGGCGGTCAACTGGCTGCACGTCCACTGGTTCAGCGGCTACAACACGCCGCTCTAAACGCTCGTCCGCGCGCACGGCGCCGTCCTAGCGGCGGCTGCCCGCCCGGGGCTTCATCGCGACCGGCTTGCGGGCCGCCTGGGGTTCCGCCGTCCGAGCCGGGCTGGGCTGCGCCGCCGCCTCCACGAAGGCGGCGAGCAGCCGCGGGTCGTCGCCCTCCTCTGGGTGCCACTGGACACCGACGCCGAAGCGGTGGCCGCCCACCTCAAGCGCCTCGGTGACCTCGCCGTCGGTCGACCAGCCGGCCACCGTCAGGCCGTCGCCCAGGCGGTAGGGAGCCTGGTGGTGCGCCGCCGGCACCTTGACCTGGGTGCCGAGCAGCCGGCCGAGCAGGCTGTCGCCCGACAGCACCACGTCGTGCGGCGCGTAGCGCGCCCTGGCGGCCCGGTGGCCGGGCAGGTGCTGCGAGAGCGTGCCGCCGCGGGCCAGGGTGAGGATGTGCAGGCCGCGGCCGATGGCGAGGAACGGCACGCCCGCGTCGAGGGCGGCCCGCATGAGGGCGAGCTCGAAGCGGTCCCTGCGCTGGTCGGGCTCGTCGGTCTCCTCGTGACGTTCCTGGTCGTACAGGGCGGGATCGACGTCCCGGCCCCCGGTGAACACCAGGCCGTCGACGACCTCGGTGAAGGACGCCACCGAGGCCGGCGGCACCGGCGGCACGATCAGCGGCGCGCCCCCGGCGCGTTCCACCGCACGGATATAGCTGACCGGCAAGATCGCGGCCTCCCGCAGCCAGTCACCCCAGCGGGCCGCGTCAAGCTCCCCGGTAATACCTATGATCGGGCGGCCCATCAACGTCCTCCTGTTCGCAGCACTGACCCAGGCAAAAGCGGGCCGGCTACGCTCCCCGCTCCGGCATACCGTCATTCTTGCGGAGACCGTCACATTTTGCCGGGACGATTACTTTTTTTTCATATCGTCCGTCACCAGGCGACACCGGGGTCGCGCGCCCGCGCCCCGGCGAATCCCGCCCAGGAGGGATCCGGCGGGGCGACGCGACTCGGTCCCGTGACGCCGCGCGACTCCGGGCGCGCGGCGGCGGTGCGCGACAATGGGTGCCATGGCATCGGCGAACCAGGAAGCCGCGGCGCTGCTGCGGGAGTACGCGGAGCTGCTCGGGCTCACCGGCGGCGACCCGTTCCGCGCCAGGAACTACGAGCGGGCCGCCAAGTCCGTCGCGGGGTACCCGGCGGACATCGCCGCGCTGTCCGATAAGGCGCTGACCGCGATCGACGGCGTCGGCCCGTCGATCGCCGCGAAGATCGCCGAGTCCCGCCGGACGGGCACCTTCCAGGCGCTGGAAGAGCTGCGCGCCAAGATACCGCCCGGCGTCGCCCAGCTGGCCAAGGTACCCGGCGTCGGGCCCAAGCGCGCGCTGCAGCTCGTCCGCGAGCTCGGCATCACCAGCGCGGCCGAGCTCGCCGAGGCCATCAGGCGCGGCCGGCTGCGCGGCGTGGCCGGCTTCGGTCCGAAGACCGAGGAGCGCATCCTGCGCGGCATCGACGTGGCGGCGGGCGACGCCGCGCTGCGCGACGCGCTGCGCGCGCTCCCGGACGGCGCGGGCGTCGACGACATCTACGCGGTGCTCGCCGCGCGGCTGCCGGCCAGCGCGGTCGGCGCCGGCCGCCCGGGCGGCCCGGCCGGCGGCCCGCTGATCACGGCCGAGGACATCCGCGGTGACCTGCACACGCATACCGACCTCACCGACGGCATCGTCCCGCTCGCCGGGATGCTCGCCGCCGCGGAGCAGCGCGGCTACGCGTACTACGCGGTCACCGATCACGCACCGAACCTGGTCATGCAGCGGATGACGGACGAGAAGATGCTCAGGCAGCGCGAGGAGCTGCGCGCGCTCGCCGACAGCACCGGCATGGCGCTGCTGCACGGCACCGAGCTGAACATCGCGCCCGACGGCAGCGTCGACTGGGACGAGGACTTCCTGTCCGGCTTCGACATCTGCGTCGCCTCAGTCCACTCCAGCTTCGAGCAGGACCGGGCGACGATGACGAAGCGGTTCCTCACCGCCGTCGAGAACCCGGCCGTCAACATCATCGGCCACCCGGTGACCCGCAAGGTGGGCCGCCGCCCTCCGGTCGACGTCGACCTGGACGCGCTGTACGCGGCCTGCGCCCGCACCGGGACGGCGCTCGAGGTCAACGCGTCCCCGGACCGGATGGACCTGCCGCCGGAGCACATCGCGGCCGCCAGGGAGGCGGGGGTGAAGTTCGCGATCGACACCGACGCGCACTCCCTGGTGGACCTCACCAACCTGCGCTACGGCATCGCCGCCGCCCGCTTCGGCGGCCTGACCCCCGCCGACGTGATCAACGCCTGGCCACTCGACCAGCTCACCGACTTCCTGCGCAAGGGCCGCCCGCGCCGCTAGTTACCAGTGAGTAGCATTTCTGGTTACCGGCGAGTAGCATCGCTTCCATGAAGGCACGTGAGGTGGTGTTCGTCGACGGCGTGCGCACGCCGTTCGGCAAGTCCGGGCCCAAGGGCATCTACGCGGAGACCCGCGCGGACGACCTGGTGGTCCGGGTCATCAGGGAGCTGCTGCGGCGCAACCCGAACCTGCGGGGGGACCGGGTCGGCGAGGTGGCGATCGCCGCGACCACCCAGATCGGCGACCAGGGGCTGACCATCGGCCGGTCCGCGGCGATCCTCGCCGGGCTGCCGGTGACCGTCCCCGGCTACGCCATCGACCGGATGTGCGCGGGGGCCATGACCGCGGTCACCACGACGGCGGGCGCGGTCGCGCTCGGCACCGCGGACATCGCGATCGCCGGCGGCGTCGAGCACATGGGGCGCCACCCGATGGGGGAGCAGGCTGACCCCAACCCGCGGTTCCTGTCGGAGAAGCTCGTCGATGAGTCGGCCCTGTTCATGGGGATGACCGCGGAGAACCTGCACGACCGCTTCCCCGCGGTCACCAAGGAGCGGGCCGACGCCTACGCCCTGGCCAGCCAGCGCAAGGTCGCCGCCGCCTACGAGGCGGGCAAGATCCAGCCCGACCTGGTCCCGGTGGCCGTCCGGACCAGGGAGCTCGGCTGGGGCCTGGCCACGGTGGACGAGCCGCCCCGCCCGGAGACCACCCGCGACGGCCTCGCGTCACTCAAGACCCCGTTCCGCCCGCACGGGCGGGTCACCGCGGGCAACTCAAGCGGCATCAACGACGGCGCCACCGGCTGCGTCGTCGCCGCCGAGGAGGTCGCGGCCGAGCTCGGCCTCACGGCCAAGATGCGGCTGGTTGACTTCTCCTTCGCCGGCGTGGAGCCCGAGGTCATGGGCATCGGCCCGGTGCCCGCCACGGAGAAGCTTCTCGCCCGGCAGAACCTCACCATGGACGACATCGGGCTGATCGAAGTCAATGAGGCGTTCGCCGTCCAGGTGCTGGCCTTCCTCGACCACTTCAAGATCGCCGACGACGACCCGCGGGTGAACCCGTGGGGCGGCGCGATCGCGCTCGGCCACCCGCTGGCGTCGTCCGGCGTGCGGCTGATGATCCAGCTGGCCCGCCAGTTCGCCGAGCACCCCGAGGTCAGGTACGGCCTCACCACGATGTGCGTTGGCATGGGCATGGGCGGCACCGTGCTGTGGGAGCGGATTTAGGTTTTGGAAATGGGACTGCGAGCAATGACAGCGAGCGAGAACCGGCCGGGCGCCGAGCTGGACGCCTTCCCCGCTGAGGTGGTGACCAGGGCCATCACCCGCGACGTGGACCTGGGGCCCGCGGGCGTCCTGGCGCTGATCACCCTGGACAACGGGCACGACCACACCAGGCCGAACACCTTCGGGCCGCAGGGGCTGCTCTCGCTGAACGAGGCGCTCGACGCGGCGGCGGCGCGGGCCGCGGCCGGGGAGATCGCCGCCGTCGGGCTGACCGGCAAGCCGTTCATCCTCGCCGCCGGGGCCGACCTGGACGGCGCCGCGCACGCCATCGCGGGCGCTGGGCCGGACCGGGCGCCCGTGGTTGAAGGGGAGGCCCGGATGCGGGCGCTCGCCATCGCCAGGCTCGGTCATGCGGTGTTCCGGCGGCTCGGAGAGCTGCCCGTGCCCTCGTTCTGCTTCATCAATGGCGTGGCCCTGGGCGGCGGCCTCGAGGTCGCACTGCACTGCACCTACCGGACGCTGTCGGCGGGCGCGGGGATGGTCGCCTTTCCCGAGTGCTTTCTCGGCCTGGTGCCCGGCTGGGGCGGCACCTACCTGCTGCCCCGGCTGATCGGGCCGGCCAGCGCGCTCAAGCTGATCATCGAGAACCCGCTGTCGCAGAACAAGATGCTCACCGGCCCCGAGGCATTCGAGCTCGGCATCGCTGACGCGATGTTCGCGCCCGCCGACTTCCTCGAGGAATCGCTGCGCTGGGCGGCGTCCGTGCTGACCGGGGCCGTGACCGTGATCCGGCCGGGTGCCGACATGCCGGAGATTTCACTGTCTAAGACCGTGGCCGCGGAGTGGGACGCCGCCGTCGCGGCGGCGCGGTCCTTCGCCGACGGCAAGCTGCACGGCGCCGCCCCGGCGCCGTACCGGGCGCTTGACCTGGTGGCAGCGGCCCGCACCGCGTCCCGCGACGAAGGGTTCGCCGCCGAGGACGACGCCCTCGCCGACCTGATGCTCTCCGATGAGCTGCGCGCCGGCCTGTACGCGTTCGACCTGGTGCAAAAGCGCGCTCGGCGGCCCGCGGGCGCGCCGGATAAGTCCCTGGCCCGCCCGGTCACCAAGGTGGGCGTCGTCGGCGCCGGCCTGATGGCGGCGCAGATCGCCCTGTTGTTCGCGCGCAGGCTCCAGGTCCCGGTGGTGCTCACCGACCTCGACCAGGCGCGGGTCGACGCGGGCGTCGGCTACGCGCACGCCGAGATCGACAAGCAGGCCTCCCGCGGCCGGATCTCGCCGGACGCCGCCAGCCGGCAGAAGGCCCTGGTCACCGGGTCGGTGTCGAAGGAAGGGTTCGCCGACGCCGACTTCGTCATCGAGGCGGTCTTCGAGGAACTGGCGGTCAAGCGGCAGGTGTTCGCGGAGGTCGAGGCGGTCGTAGCGGACACGTGCGTGCTCGCCACCAACACCTCCTCGCTGTCGGTCAGCGCGATGGCGGACGGGCTTAAGCACCCGTCGCGGTTGGTCGGCTTCCACTTCTTCAACCCGGTCGCGGTGCTGCCGCTCGTCGAGGTGGTGCGCGGGCCGGCCACGGGTGAGGCGGCGCTGGCCACTGCCCTCGCAGTCGGGGCGAAGCTGAAGAAGAACTGCGTGATCGTCGCCGACCGGCCCGCCTTCGTGGTCAACCGGCTGCTCACCCGGTTCCTCGGCGAGATCACCCGGGCCGTCGACGAGGGCACGCCGTTCGAGGTCGCCGAGCACGCCGCCGACCCGCTCGGCCTGCCGATGAGCCCGTTCCTGCTGCTCCAGCTGGTCGGGCCGCGGATCGCGCTGCACGTCGCGCAGACGCTGCACGCGGCGTTCGGGATGAGGTTCGCCGTCTCGCCCAAGCTCCGCGCGCTCGCTGAGTCAGGCAAGCCGTCGGTGTACCGGCCGGACTTCTCGGTGGACCCCGAGGTGCTCGCGCTGCTCGCCGGCGGCGACCACCCGTCGAGCGGCGCGGAGGTGCTGTCCCGGGCACTTGAAGGCCTGGCCGAGGAGATCCGCTTCATGCTGGACGAGGGCGTGGTCGCGGCGGCCGACGACATCGACCTGTGCATGATCCTCGGCGCCGGGTGGCCGTTCCACCTCGGGGGCATCACGCCCTACCTAGACCGCGCCGGGATCGCCGCCAAGGTGAACGGGGCGCCGTTCCGCGGCTAGCCCGCGGCTAGCCCGGGTCGGCGGCCGCACACCGTGGCAGGCGCCAGGTGCTGGTGGACCGCACCGGAATCGCCGCCGCTGCGCGCCGTTTCCGCGCGGCGAGCGGTCAGCGCAACCAACCGGCACCGTGACAAGTTTTGTGGCGGCCCGGTGCTGCGCGTCTACGCAAAGTTACCTAGAATAGGCAAATCGGCGGCTCCAACCCCGGAGGGCCCCGGTGCCAGGGGGGACTTCAATTCTCATTTCGTGAGAATGTGAGTCGCACAGTGGGAAAACCGCCACGAGATTCGCCTGCGCCGTTGCCCGAAGACTGGCTCAGGGCGGCATCCCGCCCGGTCCGGCGCGCCCGAGTGGACCCGTCCGTGCCGAACGTGGCCCGTGTCTGGGACTACATGACCGGGGGCCACGACAACTTCGAGGCCGACCGCAGCGCGGCGCGGCAACTGCTCGCCCTCTCCCCGGTGATGACTCAGGTGGCGCCCGCGTCGCGGGCGTTCCTCCGCCGTGCCGTCACCTACCTGGCGGGCGAGGCGGGGATCAGGCAGTTCCTCGACATCGGCACCGGGATGCCGGCGGAAGGCAGCACGCACAGCGTCGCCCAGCGGGTGGACCCGTCCTGCCGCGTCGTCTACCTCGACAACGACCCCGTCGTCATCGCGCACGCGCGCGCGGCGCTCCGCTCGTCGGCCGCTGGCGGGACCAGTTGCCTCCAGGCGGACGCCAGGGACACGCGTGCCGTCCTCGACGGCGCGCGCCAGGCGCTCGACCTGACCAAGCCCGTCGCCGTCATCATGATCATGGTGCTCCACTTCCTCGAGGACGCGGCCGGCCCGCTCACCAGCCTGACCGCCGCCCTGCCGCCCGGCAGCTACCTGGCCCTCGCGCACCCGGACCGGGATGAGCTGTCGGTGATGGTCGCCCGCCGGTGGAACCAGCTGGGGTCGGTGCCCGCCTTCCCGCGCGACCGCGCCGAGCTCGGCCGGCTGCTGGCCGGCCTTGACGTCATCGAGCCGGGCATCGTCGAGGTGCACCAGTGGCGGCCGGGGCCGGGTGACCGGGACTACCCGGAGCGGATGCCGCTGCTCGGCGCCGTGGCGAGAAAGCCCTAACCGGTGGCCAAGAGCATTGGGGCCGGCGCCGTTGACACCCCACCCGGCGGCGAGAACGATTCCCCTTTGTGGGAAGGAGCCCATCGATGTCGCAGGACGGGCAGGTCCAGACGGCTCGCGGCCCGGTCGCCGCCGCCGGCCTCGGCCAGGTACTCATGCACGAGCACGTCTTCGTGCTGACCGCCGACGTACAGCAGAACTACCCCGACGAATGGGGGAGCGAGGACGAGCGCGTCGCCGACGCCGTCCGCCGGCTGAGCGAGCTGCCGGCGAACGGCATCTCCACCATCGTCGACGTCACGGTCATCGGCCAGGGCAGGAACATCCCGCGGATCAAGCGGATCGCCGACCAGGTGCCCGGGCTGAACATCGTCGTCGCCACCGGCGTGTACACCTTCGACGCGGTGCCGATGTTCTTCTGGCAGCGGCCCCGGGAGACGATGACCGAGTTCTTCGTCCGTGACATCACCGAGGGCGTCGCGGGCACCGGCGTCAAGGCGGGGATGCTCAAGTGCGCGGTGGACGAGAAGGGGCTCACCGAGGGCGTCGAGCGGGTGCTCCGGTCGGTGGCCCGTGCCCACGTCGCGACCGGGGGCACGCCGATCACCATCCACACGCACGCCGCGGGCAGGCACGGCCCGGCGATCGTCGCCGTGCTCAAGGAGGAGGGCGTCGACTTCAGCCGGGTGGTGCTCGGCCACTCGGGCGACGCGGTCCGCGACCCGGACTACCTGACGGCCATGGCCGACACCGGGCTCACCCTGGGCATGGACCGCTTCGGCATCGACCACTTCGCGACGTTCACCGAACGCTCCGACCTGGTGGCCGAGATGTGCCGACGCGGCTACGCCGGCCGGATGGTGCTCGCCCACGACACCTGCTGCTACATCGACTGGTTCGGCCCCGGCCGCCTCGACGACCTCAAGGACTGGCACTACCTGCACGTCAGCCAGGACGTCCTGCCCTACCTGCGCGAGCACGGCGTCCCCGACTCCGACATCGACTTGATGCTCGTCACCAACCCGGCCCGCATCCTCGCCGGATAACAGCAAGAAGCCTAGGCGCGCGAATTATCGTGTGCGGTTGATCGCGGGAAACGGCCACTAAACGCACACGATCATCGCGCCCGCGCCCAGCCCCGCTGCTGAGCCGTCCCCGATATTCGGGTGCGCTCGCCCGGGCGCCTCCGTAGCGTTGCCGTATGGCCGAGACGAGTCCCGATGCCTGGCCGGGTGGAGACGCGTGGTCCGGTGCGGTATTGCCTCCGGACTGGGAGAGCGCGCTGCTTGTCGCGGTCCCCGAGGCGGAGCCGGCGGTGGCGGAGCACCGTGCCCGGCTCGACTCGAGCGCGCGCGACGGGGTGCCCGCGCACCTGACGGTGCTCTACCCGTTCCTCGCGCCGGCGTCCATCGACGGCGCGGTGCTCGCGTCGCTGCGCCGGCTGTTCGCCGGGTTCGCGCCGTTCGACTTCGCGCTGGACCGGGTCAGCTGGTTCGGTGAGGGCGTGGTGTGGCTCGGGCCGCGTGACGACCGGCCCTTCCGCGCGCTGATCAGCGGCGCGTTCGCCGCCTTCCCCGATTGCCCGCCCTACGGCGGGCTAATCGCCGAGGTCATCCCGCACCTCACCATCGGCGACCGGGATGACGTCGCGGCCCTACGCGCGGCGGCGGAGGCGGTCCGCGGCCATCTCCCCATCGCGACCAGGGTCACCGCGGTCACCCTGATGGCCGGCCCCGCCCCAGGAAACCTGGCCATCCCGCCGGGCCAGTGGCGCACCCTGGCCGCGTTCCCGCTCGGCGCGCCCGAGCGCGGTGAGCGCCGAGACTAATGAGGTACCTGATCGGCATTCCCTTCGGCACCTGAGGCGGGTCACGGGGTAGCGCTAGCGGCTTCATCCGATGCGGGTGATGCAGCGGTCTACGGGGACCAGCCATGCTGCGGGCATGATCGTTAGGTGGTGCAGCGGGCTCACCGCGGCCTGCGCCCTGTCGGCCGGCCTGCTCGCGGGCTGCAGCAGCAGTACCAGCACGATTACCAGCAGCAGCAACACGTCGACGCCAAAGAGCACCATGTCGACTCCGGCCAACGCCAGCACGTCGGCCGTGTGCAAGAGCGCCGCCGACCTTGAGGCCTCCGTCACGGGCCTCAAGGACATCAACGTCACGGCCAACGGGACTTCCGCCATCTCAAGCCAGGTCACGAAGATCAAGCAGGACCTGAACACGCTCACGACCGATGCCAAAGGCGAGTTCTCCGCCCAGACCACCGACCTGTCCAGCGCGCTGAGCAAGCTGACCTCCAGCCTCGACGCGGCCAAGGCCAGCCTGAACGCCGGGACGCTGTCGGCGCTGGCCTCCGCCGCGGGATCGGTGGTCACGGCGGGCACCAACCTGGTGACCGCGGTCACCAACACGTGCTGAACGCGTCGTTAAGCCGAACGGAGGGCGCTCGGCAAGCAGCCCTAAGGCTGCCCGTCAGCCGCGGCCGACGGCCCCCGGCGGGTCCAGCCGGGTACCAGGACCCGTACCCGCAGGTCCGCCACGTCCACCTCGGTGCCGCAGTGGCGGCAGGTGATCGCCGGGTCGAGCTGGTGCCCGCAGACGTGGTCGAACACGCTCGGCGGCGCGTCGACCGCCCACTTGTCCCCCCAGGCCCGCAGCACGGTCAGTACCGAGCGCAGCTCCAGGCCCGCCTCGGTGAGCTCGTACTCGTAGCGCGGCGGGTGCTCGCTGTACTGGCGCCGCTCCACCACGCCGCCCGCCTCGAGGGCGCGCAGCCGTGCGGCGAGCCGGTCGCGGGGCGCGCCGGTGTTCCGGGCGATCGCGTCGAACCGCTTGTTGCCGAAGGCGATCTCGCGCACGGCGAGCAGCGCCCACTTCTCGCCGACCAGGTTCAGGGCAGCCGCCACCGAACACGGCCGGCCGGGCAGTTCCTCGCGCATGACCGCAAGCCTACCTTAGTTGCCAAATCAAACCCACTCGGGTTACGCTGCAGTCACCGCAAACGTTTGGTTTTCAAACCGGCCAGAGACCCGAGGGGTGCGCGTGAGCGAGAGCGTGGCGGACGGCGGGCCTGGCCCGCTCGCCGCAGACCGGCCAGGGCCGGCGACGGCCGGCGGAGCGACGGTCGCCGCGCAGCCGCGCCCCGGGAGCGCGGGTCAGGCGGCGACGCCTGCGCCCGTCCGGTTCGGCGCCGTGTTCGCCGTCGTCACCGCGGGCATCGCCGTCGTGAACCTGGACCTGTTCATCGTCAACGTGGCGCTCCCGTCCATCGGCCGGAGCTACTCCGGCGCGGGCCTCGCCGACCTGTCCTGGGTGCTCAACGCGTACGCGATCGTGTTCGCGGCGCTGCTCGTCCCGGCCGGCCGGGCGGCCGACCTGATCGGCCGCCGCGCCGCGTTCCTCACCGGGATGGTCGTCTTCGGCCTGGCCTCCGCGGCCTGCGCCGCTGCGCCCGACGTCTGGGTGCTCGTCGCCGCGCGCGTCGTCCAGGCGGCCGGCGGCGCGCTGCTCATGCCCGCCTCACTCGGCCTGCTGCTCGCCGCCGCGCGGCCGGAAAAGCGCACCGGGACGATCAGGGCGTGGACCTCGGTGGGCGGCGCCGCGGCGGCGCTCGGCCCGGTGCTCGGCGGCGCCCTGGTCGCCGTCAGCTGGCACTGGGTGTTCCTCGTCAACGTCCCGGTCGTGGTACTCGCCGTCGTCGCCGGCCTGCGGATACTCCAGCCGGACCCGCGGCCAGACCTGCGAGCCGGCGCGCGGGCTGGCCTGGCCGCCGAGCGGGCCGAGGCCCTGCCCGACACGCTCGGCGCGGTGGTGTTCACCGTCGCGATCGGCGCGCTCGCCCTCGCCCTGGTCAAGTCCGACGACTGGGGCTGGGCCTCGCCCGCCACGCTCGGCCTGATCGCGGCGGCCGCGGGCCTGGTGGCGCTGTTCATCCGCAGGTCCGCCAGGCACCCGTCGCCGGTCATCGAGCTGCACCTGCTGCGCCGCCCCGTCTTCGCCACCGCCACCGCGGCGAACGTGGTGTTCGGTACCGCCTTCGGCGCGATGCTGCTGCTCGTCACCCTGTGGTGCCAGGACGTGTGGGGCTGGTCCGCGCTGCGCACCGGCCTCGGCGTTGCCCCAGGGCCGCTGCTCGTGCCGTTCTGGGCGATCGCCGCGGGCCCCCTCGCCAGAAAGGTCGGCCCGGGCCCGGTGGCCGCCGCGGGCTGCGTCATCTACGCGGCCGGCTGCGTGTTCTGGCGGCTCAACCTGTCGCTCACCCCCGACTACGCCGCCCACATGCTGCCCGGCATGCTGCTCACCGGCACCGGTGTCGGCCTCACGCTGCCGACCCTGGTCAGCGCCGCCGTCTCCGCGGTGCCGCCGCACCGCTTCGCCACCGGATCGGGCATCGTCACCATGGCCCGCCAGGTCGGCATCGTGCTCGGCGTCTCGGTCCTGGTCACCGTCCTCGGCCACCCGGCCGGCGCGGGCGCGCTGCCCGCCTTCCAGCGCGCCACCATCATGCTCGCCGCGACCGCGTTCGCCGCCGGCCTGGCCGCGCTCCTCCTCGTTCCCGCCCGCCGCCGCGACCAGTCCGTCGAGTGACGCAAGTCCCATCGCCGCGCGCTCGTCATCGACCGAACGGGTGCGTGTTTCACCCGCTACCCCGCTGCGCGCCCAGCCAGCCCGCGCCGCGCCAACTGCCTGGCCGGCATGAGGCCGGCCAGGCAGCAGGTCTATCCGGGTACCCGGCTCACGGGCGTCCGGGTCAGGCGGCCGGCCCCTGGGCCAGCACCGGGGACTTCGCGGTCATGGCCGGCACCGCCGCCGGGGCCGCCGGCGCCGTGATCAGCAGGGCCCGGCCGAGCCACCCGGGCAGCC
>CAZORE010000009.1:46896-57723 GCA_964581815.1 uncultured Streptosporangiaceae bacterium
GCCGGGGCCGCCGGCGCCGTGATCAGCAGGGCCCGGCCGAGCCACCCGGGCAGCCACCAGTTCGCCCGGCCGAACAGGGCCACCATCGCCGGGACGAGCAGGCAGCGGACCACCACGGCGTCCACCAGGATGCCCGCGCCCAGGCCCGTGGCGAGGATCTTCAGGTCCGTCTGCCCGGACGTCGACATCGAGACGAAGCCGAGCATCAGGATCGCCGCCGCGCTGGTCACCAGCCGTCCGGTCCGGCCGAGTCCGGTCACGACCGCGGCCCGGGCGTCACGCGAGGAGTCGTAGGCCTCCCTGATCCGGGTCAGGATGAAGACCTCGTAGTCCATCGACAGGCCGAACAGGAACGCGAACACCATGAGCGGCACCCACATCGTGATCGCCCCGGTGGCCGGCACGCCGAACACTGCCTTGGACAGGTGGCCGTCCTGGAATACCCAGGTCATCACGCCGTAGGCGGCGGCCAGCGAGATGAGGTTGAACACGACGGCCTTGAGCGCAAGGACCACCGACCGCAGCGCCCTGGTCAGCAGGATGAACGTCGCGACCGCGATGAGGGACAGCATCAGCGGGAAGTCCCCGTACACCATGTGGTCGAAGTCGATCAGGGACGCCCCGTCACCGCCGACGCCGATGACCCCGGTGCGGCCGATGAGCGCGTGCTCCACCGACGCGATCTGCGCCTGCCCGGCGGGCTGCGACGACTCAACCACCGGGAGCACGTCCACGACCGAGGTCCCGGCCCGGGCGAACCCGGCGGCCGAGCCGGGCGCGACCGCCGCGTACACGCCGGGCAGGCCCGCGGCCCGGGCCGCCACCGCGGCCGGCGAACTGCCCGAGGTGAGCACCTCGGCCGGCGTGAGGACGCCGGCCGGAACGCCGCCGGACGTGAGGGTAACGAGCGCGTCATGCGCCGGGCCCGCCGTCGCCTCCGCCGACGATCCCGGCGACCCCAGGTGCAGCGACAGCGCCGGCGCCATCAGCAGGCCCATGATCGCCAGGCCAGTCGCCGCGGACACCCAGCGGTGCCGGTACACGACCGCCGCCCACGAGGAGAACAGCCGCGACGGGCGCCGCTCGGTCCGCAAGCGCGGCCAGTCGAGCCGCGGCCCGGCCGTGGCCAGGATCACCGGCAGCAGCGTGACCGCGACGAGCACGGAGACCAGCGGGACGAGGACCCCGCCGTACCCGACGCTGCGCAGCATGGGTACCGGCAAGACGATCATGGACAGCAGCCCGATCGCCACGGTCAGCCCGGAGAACACCACGGCCCGCCCGGCGTGCTGCATCGCGACCGCCACCGCGTCCGCGTTGGCGCGGCCGGCCGACCGCTCCTCACGCCACCGGCTCACCACGAGCAGCGAGTAGTCGATCGCCACGCCGAGGCCGACCAAGGCGATGAGGAACTCGACGATCTGGCTGATCCCGGTGATCTCGGTGAGCCCGCCGACGATGAGGAACGTGCCGAGGACGGACACCCCGCCGACCAGCAGGGGCAGCAGCGCGAGGAACGAGCCGAAAACCAGCGCGAGGATAACGAGCGCCCCGAGCGACCCGATCATCGTCTCGACCATGATCCCCGTGCCCTTGGACGCGGGGGCGCCGTTGGCGAGCAGGTCCTCGCCGGTCAGCCCGAAGTGCCAGCCAGGTGGCAGCGCCGCGTCGGCCGCCCGGGTGATCGCCGCGGCCGGCGTCGGGCCGCCGAACGAGGTCGACGGCGGCGTGAACACGAGCGCGAACGTGGTCCGCCCGTCGCTGGTCAGGAACGCCCGGTCGCCCGTCGAGCTGTAGTCGGCGACCCGCAGGCCGGGAACCGAGGCCGCGATGGCGCCGAACACCCGGCCCGTCTCCGCCGCCACCGCGGGCTCGGTGACCCGCTGGCCGGCCGGCACGGTCAGCACCGGCACGTAGGGTGCCTGCGACCCGCCGTTGCCGTACTCGGCGACGATCTGGTTGTCGGTCTTGAATGCCTGGCCCGGCATGGAGAAGTTGTTGGTCATCCGGTGGGTGGTGCCGCCGACCGTCATGACGCCGGCCACGGCGATAAGCAGCCACGTCAGCGCCACCAGCGCCTTGTGGCGGAGTACGAAGCGGGTAAGCGCCTGCATCTTCGGCCTTCCTTAGATTGGATCCCGGCCTTGCCTCGGGGTCCGGCGGCATGCCCGCCGGCCATCGCAAGCGTCCCGCCACGGCGCGTACTCGCGCGTCCCGCGGGAGTAGGCAGTCCGGGTACCGCCAGGCGAGTAACCAGGCGCCGTAACGAAGGCGGCATACTCCCTCGGGTGTACATCGCCGGCGGATGGTGAGCCGAGGGAAATGGGCCTACGCTGCGGACATGAGCACCGAGCAGGCTGCGCGGCGGCGCCGGGCCCTTCCCGGCGTGACGTGGCCTGCCCGGCCGTCGGCCCGCGACGCCGCGATCGCCGCGATCATCACGGTGATCGAGGTCGCGGCCAGTTACGGCGAGGCGCACCCGACCACGCCGGGCGCCTACTTCACCCCGCCGCACCAGCTGCCGCACACCCCGGACGCCGCGCTGCTGCTCGTCGCCGCGGCCGGCCTGGTCCTGGCCTGGCGGCGCCTGTACCCGCGGCTCGTGGTGTGCGCGTCGACCGCCCTGGTGGTCGCGTACACGCTCCCCGGCTACGAGAACGGCGTGGCGCTGCTGATCCCCGCCGTGGCGGTCGGCACGCTCGCGGCCATGGTGCCGGTCCGCCGGTCCGTGCCGTGGGCGGTGGCGGTCACCGTGGTGCTGATGGCGGCGACGGCGGCGAACAACCCGCTCGGCCGGTTCAGCGGCGGTTTCACGCTGATCCCGGCGAACATCGCGGTCGCGCTGTTCGCCGGGATCGCGATCGCCAGCCGTCAGGCCTACGTCGAGTCGGCCCGCGTCCAGGCCGCCAGGCAGGCGGAGGCCGAGGCCAAGCGGCGCGTGGACGAGGAACGGCTGCGCATCGCCAGGGAACTGCATGACGTGGTGGCGCACACGATGGCCACCATTACGGTGCAGGCGGCCGCGGCGAGCCAGCTGCTGCGCGATCGTCCCGACGAGGCCGCGGCGTCGCTGAAGGCGATCCGGGCCGCGGGCAAGGACGGGCTCCGCGAACTGCGCGCCATCCTCGACGTGCTGCGCAGCGCGAGCGGCGGCGGCGAGGAGCCCGCGGACCCGACGCAGCCCGCGCCCGGGCTCGCCAGGCTCGACGCGCTGGCCGACGGGGTCCGGGCGGCGGGCCTGCCCGTCACCGTCACGGTCACCGGCCAGCCGCGCGACCTGCCCGCGATCACCGACCTGTCGGCGTTCCGCATCATCCAGGAGGCGCTGACCAACGCGATCCGCCACGCGGGCCCCGCCACCGCGGCCGTGGCGGTGGACTACGGGGCAGACGAGCTGCGCGTGGAGGTCACCGACACCGGACGCGGCCTGTCGTCCTCGGCCGCCGCGGCCGCCTACGTGGCCGGCCACGGGTTGCGCGGCATGCGCGAGCGGGCCACGGCGGCGGGCGGCACAATAGACACCGGGCCGCTCCCCGTCGGCGGGTTCCGGGTGGCCGCGCGGCTGCCGCTCGGCCGGGCCCCCGCGACCGCAGAGACCACCGAGGCCACCGCGAACGCGTCCGCACCACAGAAAGCGACCCTGTGAAGGCTCTCATCCGATGATCCGGGTACTGCTCGCCGACGACCAGGCACTGATCCGGGCCGGCTTCCGGGTGCTGCTCGAGGCCGCGGACGACATCGAGGTGATCGGCGATGCGGTCAACGGCGAGCAGGCCATCGAGCTGGCCAGGGCCGGCCGCCCCGACGTCATCCTGATGGACATCAGGATGCCGGGAACGGACGGCCTGGCCGCCACCCACGCGATCGCGACCGACGGCACCCTCAAGGGGACGAAGATCGTCATCCTGACCACATTCGAGACCGACGAGTACGTTTACCAGGCGCTGCGCGCCGGGGCGAGCGGCTTCCTCGTCAAGGACACCGAGCCCGAGGAGCTGATCCGCGCCGTCCGCGTCGTGCACCGCGGCGAGGCCCTGCTGTCACCGAGCGTGACCCGCCGGCTGATCGCCTCACTCGCCAGCCGCGCCCCGGCCGGCCAGCCGGGCGGCCAGGCGGCCCGCCGTGCGTCACCTGACCTTGCCCGGCTGACCGAGCGTGAGCGCGAGGTGCTCGGCCTGGTCGCCCGGGGCCTGTCCAACGACGAGATCGCAGGTCAGCTGTTCCAGAGCCCGCTGACCACCAAGACCCACGTCAGTCGCATCATCACCAAGCTCGGCGTCCGCGACCGCGCGCAACTCGTCGTCATCGCCTACGAGTCGGGCCTCGTCGTCCCCGGTGTCACCCCCTAGGGCGAGCCAGGTGGGCTAGGGCGAGCCAGGCGGGGCCGGCGGGCCGGCGTCCGCGAGGCGGCCGTCGCGGTCCAGGCGCAGCCAGCGGGTGATGCCAAGCGACCGCAGGAACGGCAGGTCGTGGCTCACCACGAGCAGCGCGCCGCGGTAGCAGGACAGCGCCTGCGACAGCTGCCTGACCGACGCCAGGTCCAGGTTGTTGGTCGGCTCGTCGAGCAGCAGCAGCTGGGGCGGGGGATCCGCGAGCAGGAGCGCGGCGAGCACCGCGCGGAACCGCTCGCCGCCGGACAGCGTGCCCGCGGGCTGGTCGGCCCGCCCGCCGCGGAACAGGAACCTCGCCAGCCCGGCCCGGACGTCGTTGACGCTCGCGCGGGGAGCGACCGCCCGCACGTTGTCCACCACGCTCAGCGCATCGTCGAGGATGTTGAGGCGCTGCGGCAGGTAGCCGGTCGCCGCGTTGCGCCGCACGGCCAGGGTGGTGACCGGGGCGTTGACCGCGCCCGCCGCCGCGGGCCCCGTCTGGTGCCCGGGGCTGGCCAGCCCGTCCAGGCCGGCGAGCGCGAGCAGCAGCGTCGTCTTGCCTGCGCCGTTCGGCCCGATGAGCGCCACGCGCTCCGGCCCGCGCACGATCAGCTCCGCGAGCCGGGCGGGGTCGCCCGGCGGGTCGCCGGGCCCGTCCTCCCCGTCGCCGGCGCCGGCCCGGTGGCCGTTGCTCCCGTTGCCGCCAGGCCGGGCCATGTCCGCGTGCCACGGCGCCCACGGGGCGCCGAGCCCCTGCACCGTCACGACCGTCCGCCCGGCGGGCACCGCCGTGCCCGGCAGCGAAATCCTGATCACCGTGCCGTCGCGCAGCGCGTCCTCCGCCTCGGCGAGGCGGTCCTTCGCGTCGGCGATGCGCGCGAGGGCGACCTCACGGCCCTTGCCCGCCGACACCTCCGCGGCGCGCTTGCGCCCGCCCGCGACCATCCTCGGTATCGAGCCCGACGCGGCGAGCTGACGGCCCATCCGGTCCCGCCTGGCCTGCTTGACCTGCGTCTCAAGCAAGTCCCTTTTCTCCCGCCGCACGTCTGCCTCGGCGGCGGACACCGCCCGCTGGGCCGCCGCCTGCTCGGTGGCGAGCATCGCCTCGTAGGCCTCCAGGTTGCCGCCGTACAGGCGCAGCGCGCCGCCGGACAAGTCGGCAACCTGGTCGGCAAGCGACAGCAGCGCGCGGTCGTGGCTGACCACGATCAGCACCCCCGGCCAGGCCTCGACGGCGGCGTAAAGCCGGTGCCGCGCGTCCAGGTCCAGGTTGTTGGTCGGCTCGTCGAGCAGCAGCACGGCCGGGCGGCGCAGCAGCCGGGCCGACAGCGCGGTCAGCACCGCCTCGCCGCCCGACAGCCGCCCCACCGGGTCGTCAAGCCCGACGCGGGACAGGCCGAGGCGGGCCAGCTGCTCCCGCGCCCGGTCCTCGATGTCCCAGTCGTCGCCGACCGCGTCGAACGCGGCGGGATCGACCGAGCCCGCCTCGATCGCGCGGATCGCGTCGCGCGCGGCGCCGATGCCGAGCAAGGACGCGACCGTGGCGCTGGTGTCGAGGGTGAGGTCTTGCGGCAGATAGCCGACCTCACCAGTCGCGGTGACCGAGCCGGACGTGGGGCGCAGCGCACCCGCGATCAGCCGCAGCAGGGTGGACTTCCCCGAACCGTTCTGGCCGATGAGGCCGGTCCGGCCCGCGTTGAAGGAGGCGCTGAGGCGGATGAGCACCACGCGCCCGTTCGGGAAGGTAAAAGACAGATCGCTCAGGACGACGGACACAAAGCAGCTCCGAGGAGACGACACGGGGCACGCGCCACCGCGGCGCGGCACGAGGGGCCGACCTCAGAGCTTCAAGAGGTGTTCCGTCCGGCGGGGATAAGACGCAGCCATTATGCACCGCGGCCGCCATCCCTGCCAACGGGGTTTGCGCCGCCGGGCGGCGTCACCTCATCCGCTCAGGGTGATCCGGGCCCGGGCCGCAGCCGGTAGCAATGGCCAGGTAAGGGCAACTGACAGGGGGAAGCACATGGACGAGTCCCTGCGCGCGGTACTCACCGTGGCGGAGCGGCTGATGGTCGACGAGACCGACAGGGACGCGCTCAACCGGCTCGACGAGGACGGGGCGATCGAGCTTGAGACGCGGATCAGGCGGGCCCGCGACAAGTACGTCGGCCAGTACCGCCGGTCAGCGAGCGCGGCCGTGGCCGAGCACGGCGGCCGGGGCAAGGCCCGGCCGCGGAACGCCCGTGCGCTCGCGAAGGCGGAGGCGTTCGAACGGTCGCTGTCCTCGGTGAGTCACCGCGTCTCGGTGCTCGCCAGCAAGTCCGCGGCGCAGCTGCGCACGGAGCGGCTCGCCGCGGCAAAGGCCGGCCAGCAGGACGACTGGCCGGGCACCGGGCAGCGGGTACCAGCCCAGCGGCGCAAGGGACCCGAGATGACACCGGAGCCAACCGGGGAGCGCGCGCTGCGCAACCCCGCCAGCGAGAAGCAGCGCGCGGGCACCAGGGCGGGCGGGGCGCGCCAGCAGGCGAAGCGGGACAGCAAGCGGGCCGCGGCGCGCTAACGGCCGGCCCGGCCGATGCCGTTCACGCCGCGGCTGGCGGCCGGCCGGGGCCGGCCGGCGCAGGAGATCGCCGTCCTTGGCGGCATTTCATCCGCCGCGGGTGATGCGCGGCCGGGCCGCGCGGGCGGAGGCTGCTGCCTGTACTGGCAAACCCCCGGGAGGAGGACACGGTCATGGCTACGCAGCGCCCGGCAGGGACGGGACGTCACCGGGTGCAGCCCTGGTGGCCAGTGTGGCGGGCCACGTTCACCGTGGGGCTCGTCACGACGGTTCTCGGCCTGATCGTCGCGTTCCGGCCCACCCAGTCACTCAGCGTGGTCATGGTGCTGTTCGGCCTGCTGCTGATCATCTCCGGGGCGTACCAGCTGGCCCGCGCGATCGGCAGCGCTGAGCGCGAGCGGCTCTGGCACGGCGTCGCCGCGGCGGCCTTCATCATCGCCGGGCTGGTGATGATCAGGCACATGCACTTCAGCCTGGCCGTCATCGGCCTGGTCATCGGGGCCACCTGGGTGCTGCAAGGGGTCGCGCTGCTCGCGCTGGCCCTGCTGATCGGGCCGGGCCCCCACGCCGGGTGGACGGCGTTCTTCGGCGTGGTGAGCCTGATCGCCGGTATCGTCGTGATGGCCGCGCCCGTCGTCTCGGTCGCGACGCTGACCAGCCTGGTGGGCGCCTGGTTCGTCATCATGGGCCTGCTGGAGATGCTCGGCGCCCTGCTGCCGCGCCCGGTGAGCACCAGGCCCGCGCCCGGCGAGCTGGCCGCCGGCTGAGCCCGCTGCCCCGAGCGGCCACTCGAGGCAGCGGGGAGTGCGGCCCGTCAGCCCGGCATGTGGCGGCCCGCCGCGGAGGAGCCGCCGCCCGCCGTTTCCGTGTCCGGCACCTCGGTCTCCGCGCGCTGGCCGGGGACGCTGACCGGCCCGCTCGCCGCCTCGTCCCAGGTGTGCCTGGACATGAAGGCGTCGATCATCTGGAAGACGCCGATGACCGCGAACCAGATGCCGAGGAACGTGGTGAGGAACACGATGGAGGTGACCGGCACGGAGATGACGACGATCCCGGCGATCAGGCTGACGATGCCGAAGAAGACCGACCAGCCGGTCCGGCCGCCGCGGCGCGTGATGCCGCCGATCAGCGACGAGATGCCCTGGATGATCCAGGTGAAGCCGACGAACAGGCCGATCAGCGCCAGGCTGTACTGCAGGTGGCGGATCAAGACGGTGCCGGCCACGATGAACAGCACGCCGGCGATGGCCCGCCACGCACGGTGACCCTCCGGCGCGTCGATCGCCGCGACGATGTGGAACACGCCGGAGAACATCATCAGGATGCCGATCAGGACGCTGATCACGACGAGCGACCCCGACGGCCGGAAGGCCACGATGACGCCGAGGATCAGAGTCGCCAGGCCCATCAGGAAGGATGCCTTCCAGCTGTGCAGCCGCCAGGGCGCCGAGTCCGACAGCGATGCCTCAGCGGGACGTTCGGATTCCATGTCTTCCGCCTCTCCTGGAGGATATGGCGTCAGAATTTCCCTTCGCCGGGGTCGGGTGCCTCATCCCACGCGGGTGAATTTGCGTGCCTTGCCGTGCGGCAATTCGGCATGTTTCGCCGGACATGAACACATTTGCGTGCCCGGGACGGCGCAAACGGGCCGCATTTCCTTTAGCATCACTTCCCGTGAGTCCAGAGCTGATCGAGCGCGCCATCCGGTTGCGTCACGGGCTCGGCGCGGCCGGCGGCCTCGCCGCCGTTGAGCGGTTCATCGGCACGCAACGGGGGCTCAGCCAGGCCGACCGCGACCTGGTGCTCGACTGGGCGGACAACAGCGTGCGCGGCGTCTTCGAGGTCCGCGCCGTGACTTCAGCCACGGGCGGGCCGGCCGGGGCGGTCAGCGCGCTCAACCTGGTCGACGACCTCGACTACCTGGTCCACGGCCTGACCCCGGGGGCGGCCTCGCCTGGCGGCTTCTTCGCGGCCACCCTGCTGCCGCTCGCTGACGATGACTCGGCCTGGCTCGCCGCCGGCGACGAGATCGGCTACCCGAAGGCCGACGCCCGCCAGGTCGCCCGCCTCGCCATCGACCTGGCCACCCGCGAGCCCGACCTGGTCTTCCGCAACCAGGAGAAGGCCACCCAGGGCTGGGCGTACATGCGGCGCGACCGGGAGGAGTTCGTGGCGTTCTTCGGCGCCGACGAGCTCGTGCTGCCGACCCTGGAGGCCGAGGGCAGGCTGAACGCCTACTACAAGATGCGCCGCGACTCCGCGCTCGCCGCGCGGGGCAGGCACCGGGCGGTCAGCGACGCCGGCGAGACGTCGTTCGTCATGCCCGAGGGCTTCTTCGAGTTCGACACGGTGGGCATCATCTACGACGAGGTCGACGGGTTCGTGGTGGTGCCCGAGTACGGCATGCTGCGCGAGCTGTTCGCCGACCCGGCGCTCGCCGCCGACCCGCGGTACGCCAACGTGCTGCGCGCCTACCTGCGCGAGGAAAGCATCCCGCCGCTGCCGCTGCGCCGCCTGGCGGCGGCCTTCCCCGGCAACGTCGACGCGGTCTTCCGCCGGGTCCTCGGCAACAGGAACTTCAGCTGGAGCCAGAACGGGGGCGGGCTGCTCAAGAAGCGCAAGCCCGGCTACTACCGGGCGGACCCGACGCCCGGCGTCGCAGTGCTCAGCGACCGGGTACTGGCCCTGGCCAAGGGGCCGGCGCCGGCCTGAGGCTCACGCCTGCGCGGTCCCCGGCGGTACGAAGTCCGGGTCGAGCTCGATGAAGGTGTCGATCACGCCCAGGTAGGCGAACGCGGCGAGGGTCCACGGCGCCTGCTCGCCGTTGAGGCCTGGCCCGGGGACCGGAGCATTCAGCAGGCCGTTCACCAGGGCGGTATCCGACGCCCCGCCAAGTCCCGTCCCGCTTTCCCCGGCGGCAATGCCTGGGCTGAGCTGGCCCGGGCCTGCGCTTTCCCCGGCGGCGCGCTCCCTGGCGGCACTGGCGGGGCCGGCGTCGTCCTTGGCGCTGTCCGTCATCCCCATGGCGGCCTGGACCTGGACGTTGCGCAGCGCAAGCGACTGGACGAGCAGGCCGCCGGCCAGCTGCACGTGGTCCAGGGTGTAGGCCGGGTCGCGCAGCCGGAGCCCGATCACCTGCGAGATCTGCCCGAGCACGGCGACCAGCGACTCCCGTGACCGTCGCTGCGAGTCTTCGAGGGCGGCCGCGATCCGCCTGCGCGCCATGCCGCTGCTCGTGGAGCCGAGGGTCGCGGTCAGCGCCATTTGCAGGCGCCACGTCAGGGACTCGGTCAGTGCCGCGTAGTTCCTGGCGACCGAGAGCCGCACTACCTCGCACATCAGCGTCCGGCGCCCGTCAGGCGTGGCGAGCAGGTGCATGTTCTCCTGGATGACCCGCCCGATGATGGTGACCGTCTCGGGGTCGAAGATCGTACGGTCGGCGAATGAGCTCCCCGGGCCGGCCAGGTAACAGAGCAGGTCCTCGGTGTACTCCTCGCGGTAGGGCCACAGCCGGTACACCGAGCTGCGCGGCACCCGAGCCCGCTGGATGACCTCCTCGAGCCGCAGGTGCTCGATGGTGAGCGCCGCGCCGGCCTCCAGGGCCAGCTCCCGCCCGGCGTCAAGCATCCGCTGCCTGACCTCTTCCGCCGCTACCCGCTCAGGCCGGGCCGTCATGGCCTCGCCCCACCCTCCGCCGCATTATTGAGACCGCATCTTCATCTAAAAGTACCGTGCAACTGCACTGTGCATGAGACATTAGACTCAGTGTCTCAACTTGTCGGAGGTCGAGGGGGCCCTGACAGGTTGAGACCAAGACGGCCCTTGAGGGGGAGGGCCGGGACCGGCCGGGCGCGGCGTGCACGTCGCGCCCGGCCCGTCCCGCACCTCCGAGCCCCG
>CAZORE010000009.1:57823-59054 GCA_964581815.1 uncultured Streptosporangiaceae bacterium
GAGGCCCCTGATGCCCCCGGGGGCAGCGTGGCCCGAGATGCGAGTCCCCGTCTCCGCGCCGGGCCGCTGGCCATGATCCGGAAGGCTTAATGGCATTATCACGCCATTAAGCCTTCACGACTCCACAACCCTTCATGATCATGCCGACCGGGCGGGCGGCTGCCGCGAGGTGACGGCCGCGGACTGGGTGCCGCGCCGGGCGGGCGCGATGTCAAGCCGCCACTCCGGTCGCGCCCGCCCCGAGCTGCGTGGCTCAGGCTGGAGCCTGCCGGAGGCTTAGTAGGCGACGGTGAAGCGGGTGCGGTGGTGGCGAGGGCGCTCGATCTCATCTACGAACGCCAGGGCGAAGTCCGCGCCGGAGATCTCCGACTTGCCGGACTCGTCGGTCAGCAGGACGTCCCCGCCCACCCGGTACTTGCCGGTCGGCTCGCCCGGGTTGTAGGAACCGAACCCGGCGGCGGGGGAGACGAAGAACCAGTCCGCCCCGGTCGCGTCGGCCCGCAGCGCCTCGAGCGCCTCGGCCGCGCTGCCCGCCTCTCCCTTGAACTGGTCGGGGAACTCGGGCGTGTCGATCAGCCGCGGGCCGCCCTCGGCGACGAGCAGCGACGCGGCGCCGCCCACCACGCCGAGCCGCGTGCCGTGCGCCGCCGCGGCGCGGGTCAGCGCGGGGAACGCGTCGAGCAGCTTGACGCCGTCGCCGCTGCCGCCCGGGGCGAAGCGTATCGAGACCACGATGACGTCCGCCTCGGCCGCGACCTGGTCGGCGAGCGCGGCATCGTGCACCGAGCCCTCGCGGAACTCAAGGTCCGGCCCGCCGGCCGTGCCGTCCGGCAGCATCCTGGTGACGGAGACGACCCGGTGCCCGCGCCTGAGCGCCTCGTCCCTGATGGCGGACCCCGCGTACCCGGTCCCGCCGAAGATCGCGATCGTGCTCATGGTGACCCCTCCACTCTGTCGCCCCGCGAGGCTGTCTCCGGGGCCCCACTCAGCATCAAGTAGCTGTGCAGCAGCGATTAATCAGAAAGCCGCGGTGGTTATTTCAGTCCCGCCACAGGAAACGAGCCCGGTTCCTTGCGCCCCCGGACAATGGCGGCCCCGCGCACGGCCAGCCGGGTTCTGCCCAAGACGGCGGACATTCAGGCACACCGGGATGTACCCGAGTGTCCACTGTCCTTGCGCCGCTCGACACTAGATAACAGCAAGAAGCGCGGGGCGCGGGGCGCGGGGCGCG
>CAZORE010000009.1:59154-72490 GCA_964581815.1 uncultured Streptosporangiaceae bacterium
GCCGTAGCCGGTCCGGGCGGGCGCCCGGCCAACAGCACCAGCCCCTAGCGGTGACTCGGGCCGCGGCTAGGCGCCCGCGTTGGTGGCTGCCGCCGGGGACTGGGCGTCGAGCCAGGCCGCGATGCTGCCGGAGAGCGTCGGCATCGGGAGCGAGCCGTGGTCGAGGACGGCGGCGTGGAAGGCGGGCAGCGAGAACGCGGGCCCGAGGCGGCGGCGGGCATCCTCGCGCAGACGCTCGATCTCCAGCTTGCCGGTGAGGTAGGCGAGCGCCTGCCCGGGCATCACGATGTACCGGTCGATCTCTGCCGCCATGAACTCCGCCGGCATGGGCACGTGCTCCACCGCGTAGGCCACGGCCTGCTCGCGGCTCCAGCCGAACGCGTGCAGCCCGGTGTCGACCACCAGCCGGGCGGCGCGCATCAGGGACGCGGTGACCGCGCCGAGCAGGCCCCGGTCGTCGGTGTACAGCCCGGCCTCCTCGGCCAGCTGCTCGGCGTACAGGCCCCAGCCCTCGGAGAACACCGGCAGGCTGCGCTGGCGCTGCAGCGCGGGCAGCGCGTCGAGCAGCTGGAGCCGGGACAGCTGGAGGTGATGGCCGGGCACCGCCTCGTGGAAGGCCACGACGTCGATGTCCCAGCCGGTGCCCGCGGTGGGCAGCTTGGTGTTAAACCAGAACGTGCCTGGCCGTCCGCCGTCCAGCCGCGGCGGCGTGTAGTGCGGCGCGGCGCCGGCCAGGGCCACCACGTCGGGCATCGGCGTTACCGCGCACGGCGGGGGGAGCGGCGCGGGGAAGAACGCGGGCGCGCGCTCCTCGGCCCGCCGCACGGCGGTCACGGCCCGCGCGACCGCCTCATCCGGGGTGATCTGCCCGGCCGCCCCCCTGATCGCGGCCATGACCTCGGCCAGGCCGGACAGCCCGAGCCTCCGGCCGAGCTCCACCGCCCGCGCCTCGAGCGCCGCCACGTGATCGAGCCCGGTCTGGTGCAGTTCCCGCGCGGACAACGGCAGCGTGGTGTAGACCCTGATGGCCCGCGCGTAGTCGGCGTCGCCGCCCGGCAGCCAGCGCAGCCCGGCGTGCTCGGCCGGCCGGGCCCGCGGCAGCAGCTCCCTGACGAAGGCCGTCCACCGGGCGAGCGCCGGGTACACCACGTCGGTCGCCGCCGCCAGGCGGTCCGCCTCCCAGGCGGTCACCCGGTCCCGGTCCCAGCCCTGCGGCGGCCGCGGTGACAGCAGCGGGCTGGCGCCCGGGCCGTCGGCCAGCAGCCGCTCCGCCCAGGTGACCGCCTCCTGCGCCAGCGGCGCGACCGGCAGCCGCCCCTTGGCCGCACCCGCCCGCAGCCGCTCGGTGACCTGGCCGATCCAGGTGCCGCTGCGCCGCAGCCGGGTCACGTACGCCTCGGCGGCGGCCTCGTCCATGAGCACGGTCCGCGCCGCCGTCGCGAGCAGCACGGGCGGCCCCGTGTACTGCATGGGCGTCACGGTGTGCTCATCGGCCGCCAGGTCGACCAGCGCCACCTCCTGAGCGGCCATCTCCGCCACGCAGTCGAGGGTCACCGCGTCGGCGACGGCGAGCCCGCCCCGGTCGACGGCGCCGGCCTCGCCGAGGAACCGGCCGGCCTCGGCCCGCCAGGCCTGCTGGCCTTCCGGGCTGTCGTCGGGCATCAGCTCGTCGTAGCCGGGGATGCCGTACATGGTCGCGGCGAGCGGGTGGACCCGCAGCCACCGCGCGTGGAAACGGTCGGCCAGCTCACGTGGTGTGCTCATGGAAACGCCCCGGGGGTTCTCGACGACGTGACCGGGCGATCATACCGGCGATGCCGCCCGGCCCTGGGTGACCGGCGAAGCACTGCGAGCCCTTCTCTCCCGACGATCTCGGTTGGCGGTCCTTGGGGGGCCGGGCAGGAGAGAAGGGCTCGCACGTTCCGTGTTACCTAAAGCTAACCTAAAGTTTTTGTCTGGGCGCAAACGGTTACTGTCCGCCGGCCATGGGCCGGCGGAGGCGTGATCCTTGCGGACCGAGAGACACCATCGCACGGGAGGGGAAAGTTACCGGCCGGTACAGGGCGGGGTTTCCGGCGCGAAATGCCGCCTGCGGCGGCCACCCCCGGTCGGCGGGCGGCCACGCCTCGAATACCATCACAGCGTGGGAGACCGGATTGTTACCTGGCCGAACGCGCTGAGCGCCACCCGGCTAGCCGGCGTTCCCGTGTTCTTGTGGCTGGTCCTCGGGCCGCGGACGGCCACCGCCGACGTCATCGCGGCGGCGCTGCTCGGCTTCGCCGGGTTTAGCGACTGGCTCGACGGCAAGCTGGCGCGGATGCTCAACCAGACGAGCAAGCTCGGGCAGCTGCTCGACCCGGCCGCGGACCGGCTGTACATCGCGGCCACCGTCATCGCGCTCGGGGTGCGCGGGATCATCCCGTGGTGGCTGTTCGGCGCGATCGCGGCCAGGGAGGTGTGCGTGGCGCTCGCGCTGCTCCTGCTCCGGCAGCGCACCCGGTACGGGGAGCTGCAGGTCAGCTTCGTCGGCAAGGCGGCCACCCTGTGCCTGATGTACGCCTTCCCGCTGCTGTTCCTCGGCGCGCACAGCGGCAACGTGTCCGAGGTGGTGCGGATCATCGGCTGGGCCTTCGCCATCTGGGGCGTCGCGCTCTACTGGTGGGCGGCGCTGCTCTACCTCACACAGATCAGGGACCTGGTGAAGGGGGCGCATCCTACGTGAAGGCCGTCGTGATGGCGGGCGGTGAGGGCACCAGGCTGCGCCCCATGACCGCCAACCAGCCCAAGCCGCTGCTGCCGGTGGTGAACCGGCCGATCATGGAGCACGTGCTGCGGCTGCTCAAGCGGCACGGGTTCACGGAGACCGTGGTCACCGTCCAGTTCCTCGCGGCGCTCGTGCGCAACTACTTCGGCGACGGCGAGGACGTCGGCATGTCGCTGCGGTACGCCACGGAGGAAACGCCGCTCGGCACCGCGGGCTCGGTGAAGAACGCCGAGGACGAACTGAAGGACCAGTCCTTTCTCGTCATCTCCGGCGACGCGCTGACCGACATGGACCTGACCGAGATGGTCAGGTTCCACCGGGAGAACGGCGCGCTCGTCACCGTCGGGCTCACCCGGGTGCCCGACCCGCTGGAGTTCGGCATCGTCATCGCGGACGAGGACGGGCGGATCCAGCGGTTCCTCGAGAAGCCCACCTGGGGGCAGGTGTTCTCCGACACGGTGAACACCGGCGTGTACATCATGGAGCCCGAGGTGCTCGCCGAGGTGTCGGCGAAGGAGTCGGTGGACTGGTCGCACGACGTGTTCCCCAAGCTGCTCAAGCGCGGCGCGCCGATCTTCGGTTACGTGTCCGACCGCTACTGGGAGGACGTCGGCACGCTCGAGTCCTACCTCAAGGCCCAGGCCGACGTGCTGAACCGCAAGGTCGCCGTCGACATCGCCGGGTTCGAGCTGTCCCCGGGCGTGTGGGTGGCGGAGGGAGCCGAGGTCGACCCGGACGCGCTGCTGAAGGGGCCGCTCTGCGTCGGCGAGTACGCCAAGATCGAGGCGGGCGCGACCCTGCGCGAGTACAGCGTGATCGGCGCCAACGTGGTGGTCAAGGAGGGCGCCTTCATCCACCGCGCGGTGGTGCACAACCGGGTCTTCGTCGGCCAGGGCGTGAACCTGCGCGGCTGCGTGGTCGGCAAGAACACCGACGTGATGCGCCGGGCGCGGGTCGAGGAGACCGCCGTCATCGGCGATGAGTGCGTGATCGAGCCCGACGCGTACATCTCCGCCGGGGTGAAGGTCTACCCGTTCAAGACCATCGAGGCGGGCGCGGTGGTCAACAACTCGGTGATCTGGGAGTCGCGCGGCCAGCGGACGCTGTTCGGCGAGCGCGGCGTGTCCGGGCTCATCAACGTCGAGGTCACCCCGGAGCTGGCCGTACGGCTCGCCTCCGCGTACGCGACCACGCTGCGCAAGGGCTCCACGGTCACCACGTCGCGCGACGTGTCCCGGGCGGCACGCACGCTCAAGCGCGCCGTGCAGAGCGCGCTGAACGCCTCCGCGATCAACGTGATGGACCTGGAGGCGATGCCGCTGCCGGTCGCGCGGTTCGAGACCGCCCGGCGCAAGTACAGCGGCGGCATCGTGCTGCGCACCACGCCGGGCGACACCCAGTCGGTCGACATCATCTTCCTCGACGAGCGCGGCGCCGAGCTGTCCCAGGGCGCGCAGCGCAAGCTCGAGCGGGTGTTCTCCCGCCAGGAGTTCCGCCGCGCGTTTCCCGGCGAGATCGCCGAGCTGTCCTACCCGCCCCGCGTCGTCGAGCTGTACACGCACGAGCTGCTCCGCTGCGTGGACCTTGACGGGGTAAACGCGGCCGGGATCAAGGTGGTCGCGGACTGCGCCGGCGGCACCGTGTCGCTCGTGCTGCCCACGCTGCTCGGCAGCCTCGGCGTCGACGTGCACACGCTCAACAACCGGCTGGACGAGGTCACGCCCACCCAGACAGTGGCGCAGGACCGGGCGGGGATGCAGCGGCTCGCCGAGGTCGTCTCGTCCTCGCGGGCGGCGTTCGGCGTCAGGTTCGACCCGGTGGGCGAGCGGATTCACCTGGTTGACGAGAAAGGCGCGCTGGTCAGCGACGAGCGGGCGCTGCTCGTCGTGCTCGACCTGGTGGCCGCCGAGATACGGCACGGCCGGGTGGCGCTGCCGGTGACCACCACCCGGGTGGCCGAGCAGGTCTGCCGGTTCCACGGGGTGCAGGTCACCTGGACGCCGACCTCGCGGGACGCCCTGACCACCGCCGCCGCGGCGGACGACGTGATCTTCGCGGCGGACGGGCGCGGCGGGTTCGTCGTCCCCGAGTTCGGCCGGACGGTGGACGGCATCGCGGGCTTCGTCCGGCTGCTCGGCCTGGTGGCGCGGACCCGGCTGACGCTGTCGCAGATTGACGCGCGGATCCCGCAGGCCCACCTGATGCGGCGCTCGGTGCCCACCCCGTGGGCGGCCAAGGGCTCGGTGATGCGCACGGTGCTCGAGGCGGCGGCCGCCCGGCCGGTCGACACCACCGACGGCGTGCGGATCGTCGACGCGGACCGCGGCTGGGTGCTCGTGCTGCCCGACCCGGCGGACGCGGTCACGCACCTGTGGGCCGAGGGCGGCGACGCCGACTCCGCGCAGCTGCTGCTCGATGAGTGGGGCGCGGTCGTGGAGGGCGCTGAGCAGTAACGCCGGGCAGCTACCCGGACAGCCGCCCTTTTGCCCTGGTCATTGAACAGTCGAGCGGATTCGGGATGCCCTGTGGGGTATTCTGTGTTACTTACACAGACGTACCATTCGCGGTAGCGGCGCGGCCACCGTCACCGCGAACATGCGCCGTGCGCGCGACCCGGAGGTGAAGCGCTGTGTGGCGGAGACGGCAGGGATCTGGCCGGACGCCAATGGGGGCCCTGCGCCGCCTGTTTGCGTGGCGCGTAGACCCAGAGCCCTCGGCGCGGGTACCGTTGGCAACATCGCCTGACGGGTTGCTGGACGAGCCCGCGATACAGCAAGAGGGGAGGCCGGGCGAAGCCATGGCTGGTATGTACTGTGGGCGGTGCGGTCGGCCGAACCCGGAGCGGGCCCGGTACTGCTCTAACTGCGGTGCCCCGCTCATGCAGCGCAACACCAACACCGGTTCCTTCAGTGCCATCCCCGGCGAGCGCGGCGGCGAAACCACGTCGATCCTCACCACCGACCAGCCCGAGTCCTACGAGGAGCCGTCGCCCGACTATGAGGCGGCGGACACCCTCCCGCCGGGAACGGCGCTGCTCATCGTCCTGCGCGGGCCGAACGCGGGCAGCCGGTTCCTGCTCGACCACGACTTCACGTCCGCCGGGCGGCACCCGGACAGCGACATCTTCCTCGACGACGTGACCGTCTCCCGCAGGCACGCCGAGTTCTACCGGCATGGCGACCGCTTCACCGTCCGTGACGTTGGTAGCCTGAACGGCACTTACGTGAACCGTGACCGGATCGAGGAGGCCGAGTTGTACGGGGGCGACGAGGTACAGATCGGCAAGTTCCGGCTGCTGTTCATGGCCCACAGTCCCGAGGTCGGCCGGCGGCGGGGCCTTGGAGCGCAGGACTACGTATGACCGGGGGGCACCAGCCGCCTCATCTGAGCGGTGCCCCGGCCAGGGACAGTGCTAGCTCAAAACACACTGCCAGCACCCGGGGCAGTGCTAGCTCAAGGAACAGTGTCAGCATCGGCCAGGTGCTCGATGAGCTCAGCGCGCAGTTCCCCGACGTCAGCCCGTCCAAGATCCGCTTCCTTGAGGCGGAGGGCCTGATCCGGCCGCTGCGCTCCAACTCGGGCTACCGCCGGTTCTCCGCGGCCGACATCACCCGGCTGCGCTTCATCTTGACCGCGCAGCGGGACGAGTACCTCCCGCTGCGGGTGATCAAGGAGCGCCTCGACGCGCTCGACGGCGATCACGGGAGCGGCGCGGCGACCGCCGTGCCGCCGCTGGCGATGACCAGGAGCGAGCTGCTGGCCGCCGCGGGCGCCGCCGAGGAACTGCTCGCCGAGCTCGAGGACTACGGCCTCATCCGCCGCGCCAGGTCATACGGCGCCCAGCCGCTTTCCGTGCTGCGGTCGGCGGTGCACCTCGGCGCGCACGGCATACAGCCGCGTCACCTGCGGGCCATCAAGGCCGCCGCCGAGCGGGAAACGGCCCTGGTCGAGCAGGCGGTTGCGCCGCTGGCCAGGCAGAAGGGCAGCCGTGAGCCTGCACTGCAAGCGGCCCGCGACATCGCCGGCCACATCGCCCGGCTGCACGTCACGCTGGTCGAAGACGGACTAGCTGAGGCCGGACTTGCATCACAGCCGCCGCATCCGGGTACACCACCCGGAGAGTCCAGGGAAGCCCCGGGGCTGCGCTCGGCATCCGGGCGATAGCGGTGTAGTTTGGCAGGAAGAGTGGTTCAGTTCGCTTAGCGGTCCGGAGCCTTCTAACAAAGAGACACCGGGCGCCGCTGAGCACGTGGGAGGACGGAGCTCCAGTGCGGCGGATGGAGGTTGTCGGCGTTCGTGTCGAGATGCCGTCCAACAGCCCGATCGTCTTGCTGAAAGAGCAGCAGGGTGACCGGTACCTGCCCATCTGGATCGGGGCGGTGGAAGCGACGGCGATCGCCTTCGCCCAGCAGGGCATGGTGTCACTGCGGCCGCTGACCCACGACCTGTTCAAGGACGTGCTCGAGGTGCTGAACGTGCAGTTGCGCACGGTCAACATCACGGCCCTGCGGGACGGGATCTTTTACGCCGACCTCATCTTCTCCAACGGCGCGGAGGTCAGCGCCCGGCCATCGGACTCGATCGCCCTGGCGCTGCGCACCGGCGCCGCGATCTTCGCGACGGACGAGATCCTCGACGAGGTCGGCGTGGCCATACCCGATGAGCAGGAGGACGAGGTCGAGAAGTTCCGCGAGTTCCTCGACCAGATCTCGCCCGACGACTTCGGCAAGTCGGCCTAGCTCTGGCCAGCACAGGAGCAGCCAGAACGTGCGCCTGCTCCGCCTCATTCGGCAATGCCATGCCACTTCGCGGCGCCTTAGGCGTTTTGCCGGTGAAATGTCGCGACGCGCCGGGCGCGATCGTTGACGGGCCTGCCCGGCGGGCTTACGGTGCGAATGCCGGGGGTAGTCACAGGAGGTGGCCGTGTCGGTAACAAGGGGTGGGTCCGGGGCTGCTGCGGGCGCTCTCTACGATGGCGACCCCGAGATCGGCTATCGAGGTCCGACCGCGTGCTCCGCGGCGGGGATCACCTATCGCCAGCTCGACTACTGGGCGCGCACCGGGCTCGTCGAGCCGAGCGTCAGGGCCGCGCACGGCTCGGGGACGCAGCGGCTGTACGGGTTCCGCGACATCCTGGTACTCAAGGTCGTCAAGCGACTGCTCGACACCGGGATATCGCTGCAGCAGATCCGCGCCGCCGTGCAGCACCTGCGTGACCACGGTACCGAGGACCTCGCCCAGGTCACGCTGATGAGCGACGGGGTAAGCGTGTACGAGTGCACCTCGGCGGACGAGGTGGTCGACCTCCTCGCCGGCGGCCAGGGCGTGTTCGGCATCGCGCTCGGCCGGGTATGGCAAGAGGTTGCCGGCGAGCTCGCCGCGCTGCCCGCGGTGCGCGCCGAGGACGGCCTGATCACCGACGGCAGCGACGAGCTGGCGTCGCGGCGGGCCACGCGCAAGACCGGCTGAGCAGGGCCCGGCCGTCAGCGGGCTCGCTCACCGCTACCGTGAGACCCGGTAACAACGAGACCTTACCTGCGCCACGCCACAACTTCCCTGCCCCGCACTTAGTGGCGAGCGCTACACTGGTGGGCAGCCAGTGACCCGGCTGGGAGAGTTTCCGCGCGCTTGACGGCACGCGGGGCGCCGAAGGGGCAAGCATCCCCGGAACCTCTCAGGCACCAAGGACCGGCCGGTCAGGCGACTCTGGAGCCGACCCAGGCGACAGACGGGGAGCCTAGACCGGGAGGCTCCAGTGCAGGGTAATTTGCCCGCATTCGCCAGTGATGTCGCCGACAGCCGCGCCGGGTTCGCCGTCCGGCACATCGGGCCGTCCGAGGAAGACCAGCGGGCCATGCTCGCCACTCTCGGCTACGCGTCACTCGATGACCTGCTCACCGCCGCGCTGCCGTCATACGCGCGCGCGCCGGCCTCGCTTGCCGAGCTGCCCCCGCCGCGGACCGAGGAGGAGGCCCTCGCCGACCTGCGGCGGCTGGCCGGGCGCAACGCGGCGGCGGTACCGATGATCGGACTCGGCTACTACGGGACGGTCACCCCGGCCGTCATCCGCAGGAACGTGCTCGAGAGCCCCGCCTGGTACACCGCGTACACGCCCTACCAGCCGGAGATCTCCCAGGGCCGCCTCGAGGCGCTGCTGAACTTCCAGACCATGGTGTGCGACCTGACCGGGCTCGACGTGGCGAACGCGTCCCTGCTCGACGAGGCCTCGGCCGCGGCCGAGGCCATGACCCTGGCCCGCCGCGCCGCGGGCGGGAAGGGCAGGGCGGGTGGGGCAGATGTCTTCCTCGCCGACGCCGACTGCCTGCCGCAGACCCTCGACGTGCTGCGGACCCGGGCCGAGCCGCTCGGCATCGAGCTGCGGGTCGGGCCGGTCACCGCGGCCACCGACTTCGGCGGCGTTTTCGGCGTGCTGCTGCAGTACCCCGGCGCGAGCGGCGAGGTCCGCGACCTCGCCCCGGTCATCGAGGCCGCGCACGCGGCCGGCGCCCGGGTGGCGGTCGCCGCCGACATCTTGGCGCTCACCATGCTCAAGCCGCCCGGTGAGCTCGGCGCCGACATCGCGCTCGGCACCACCCAGCGGTTCGGCGTGCCGCTGTTCTACGGCGGCCCGCACGCGGCGTACCTGGCGGTCCACGACGACCTGCGCAGGCAGCTGCCCGGCCGCCTGGTCGGGGTGTCGGTAGACGCCGACGGCCGTCCCGCCTACCGGCTGGCGCTCCAGGCCCGCGAGCAGCACATCCGGCGGGAGAAGGCGACGAGCAACATCTGCACCGCGCAGGTGCTGCTCGCGGTGGTCGCCGCCATGTACGCCTGCTATCACGGCCCGGACGGCCTGACCGCGATCGCCCGGCAGGTGCACCGGCACGCGCTCACCCTCGCCGCCACGCTGCGCGACTACGGGCTGACCGTCGTCGGTGGCTCCCTGTTCGACACGGTCGCGGTCCGGATGCCGGGCCCGGCGCAGGCGCGGGACGCGGTAACGCGCGCTCGGGAGGCCGGCTACCAGCTGTACGACGCCGGCGACGGGGTCGTCCAGGTCTCCTGCGACGAGACGACCCGGCCCGAGCACCTGCGGGACGTGGTCGCCGCGCTGGCCGGCCCCGTGGTTGGAAGCACTGTGGTTGGAAGCACTGGGGTTGGAAGCACTGGCCCCGGCCCGGCCGGCGTGCGGCTGTCGGTGCCCGCCGCGGACGCCATCCCCGCGGAGCTGGCGCGGACCTCGAAGTTCCTCACGCATCCGGTGTTCAGCGCCCACCACAGCGAGACCGGCATGCTGCGCTACCTGCGTCGCCTGTCCGACCTGGACGTGGCGCTCGACCGCTCGATGATCCCGCTCGGCTCGTGCACGATGAAGCTGAACGCGACCGCCGAGATGGAGGCGGTCACCTGGCCGGAGTTCGCCGGGATGCACCCCTTCGCGCCCGCGGCCGACGCGGCGGGCTACGCCGAGCTCGTCGCGGACCTGGAGCGCTGGCTGTGCGCGGTGACCGGCTACGACGCCTGCTCCCTGCAGCCCAACGCCGGGTCGGCGGGCGAGCTGGCCGGCTTGCTCGCCATCCGCGACTACCACCGCTCGCGCGGAGACAATGTTTCCGGGGAGGGGGCGCGCGACGTCTGCCTGATCCCCGCCTCCGCGCACGGCACCAACGCCGCGTCCGCGGTCCTCGCGGGCCTGCGGGTGGTCGTGGTCAAGTGCGGCGACGACGGCGCGGTCGACCTCGGTGACCTGCGGGCGCGGCTCGCCGCCAACGACGGCCGGGTGGCCGCGATCATGGTCACCTACCCGTCGACCAACGGGGTGTACGAGGAGACCATCACCACCGTCGCCGACCTGGTGCACGAGGCGGGCGGCCAGGTCTACATCGACGGCGCCAACCTGAACGCGCTCGCGGGCCTGGCGTCGCCCGCGCTGCTCGGCGGTGACGTGTCCCACCTGAACCTGCACAAGACGTTCTGCATCCCCCACGGCGGGGGCGGCCCCGGCGTCGGGCCAGTCGCGGCCAGGTCGCACCTCGCGCCGTTCCTCCCGGCCCGGATCAGCCAGCCCCGGGCGAGCCAGCCAGGGGCCGGCCAGCAGAGTGGCGGCCAGGTGGCGGCGGCGCCGCAGGGATCGGCCGGCATCCTGCCGATCTCCTGGGCGTACATCGCCATGATGGGGGCCGACGGGCTGCGCAGGGCCACCCAGGTGGCCGTGCTTTCCGCCAACTACGTCGCGCGCAGGCTCGCACCGTACTTCCCGGTGGTCTACGCGGGCCGGCAGGGGCTCGTCGCCCACGAGTGCATCGTCGACCTGCGGCGCCTGCCGGGCGGCATCACCGTGGAGGATGTCGCCAAGCGCCTCATCGACTACGGCTTCCACGCGCCCACCATGTCTTTCCCCGTCGCCGGCACGCTGATGATCGAGCCGACCGAGAGCGAGTCCCTCGCCGAGATCGACGCGTTCTGCGACGCGATGATCGCCGTGCGGGCGGAGGTGGACAAGGTGGCGTCCGGTGAGTGGGACGCGGCCGACAACCCGCTCAAGAACGCGCCGCACACCGCCGAGATGCTGACCGCCGACGAGTGGGCTCACCCCTACCGGCGTGACGAGGGCGGCTACCCGGGCGCTAGCGGCCCGCACGGGCTGGCGCACGGCCGGGCCAAGTACTGGCCGCCGGTGCGCCGCATCGACCAGGCGTACGGCGACCGCCACCTGGTCTGCTCCTGCCAGCCGCCCGAGGCGTACGAGTAGCGGCTACAACAACCCTGCGGGCTCAGCCCGTCGAGCGGGCCGGAGTCCCCGCTGCTACACCAGCGGGGACCCGGCCTACTCGCGGTGAACCTGGCGGAGGGGGGAGAGAAGCCCCTGGGGTGATCCGCGGCGGAGGAGGATGCCGCCGCGAGTTCGCCGGGTTCGCCGCGTCCCCGCGGGAGGCGGTGCGGGGAGGGGAAACGTTCATCCGCCGTATCCGACGGGGTAGCAGAGCAGGCTGGCCAGGTGCCTGGGAAGCTCCATCGCGACGGAGCCGTCATGTGTTTCCTGGCCACTGGCCTGCTCGTCACTGGCCTGCTCGTCACTGGCCGGCTGGCCACTGACTTGCTGGTCCGTGTCTTCGCGGCCGGGGCGGGCCATCACCGCGATGGAGGTGACGTCGCCCCGGTTCACCGCCAGGTGCGGGGTACCCGACGGTATGTAGATGAAGTCGCCGGCCCGGACCACCGACCGCCGGACCAGGCCCGCGCCGTGCCAGACCTCGGCCACGCCGCTCACCACGTAACCGGCGGTCTCGTGGCCGTGCAGGTGCGGCAGGCCGCGCGTGCCCGGCGGAATCATGACAAGGTGCAGGCGGAGCGCCGGGTCGCCGGACGGCGGGCCGCTGCCGCCCGGCTGGTCCCCGCCGCTCCGCCTGCAGTCCTGGGTGTCTGCCGCCCGCCCGGGTGCCTCGGCACCAGGCCGGGCGCCGGCGGGCACGAGAGGGTACCCGCCGGGCAGGCAGCCGCCTGATCGGATGATGACGCAGCTGGCTGAGGAGCGCAGGTCCTGGCGACCGGGCCGGGCATCGTGCGCCCTGGGCAGCCACCCGTCGGACTTGCTAACTCTAAGCATCTGCTTGTGTCCCATCCGTGATGCCTACTCTGCCAAGATTATGGCGCTACGCATCAATATAGATACTCTCCGTGAGGATATATGGATATCTCTCAATAGTAAGGAATAGCTATCTATTTGGATATATTAAGACTGTTTTACCAGTTCAAGGACACAATTCGATTAGCCTACCCCCCGAGGCGGACCGAAATCTCTTTCCTGCGGATCGGTTGGGCAACGGTTTTCGTCACGCTCCGCTACCGCCGTGGAAAACTGGGGGCCGCGGCCGCTCCGTCTTGAGCGGATTCTCACAGCGTCGCCGCGGAAGATCCACCTTTCCTTCGAGGTGCGGCTCATACGATCAGCGGCTGAACCAGACACCGCCGCCCCCCGTTTCTCTCTACGGGAGAAACAGTGACGGGAGCGTCCCGCGGTAGCGGTGACCATTTGGCAGTGGAAAAGGAGCCGTAGTGACACAGGATGCACAGACGGAGTCGCTGGCCACCCGGCGCGGCGTGCTGGCCGGCGTCGGACTGGTGGGCCTCGCGGGGGTGGTCACCGCCTGCGGCGCGGGCAGTTCGAGCAGCACGCCGGCCGCGAGCAGTGCCGCGAGCAGTGCCGCGGCGAGCGGTGGGGCGAGCAGCGCGGCGGCCGCGAACGCGCTGGCCGCTACCAGCGACATCCCGGTCGGCGGCGGGACGATCTTCACCGGGCCTAAGGTGGTCGTCACCCAGCCGACGGCCAACGAGTTCAAGGCGTTCAGCGCCGTCTGCACGCACATGGGCTGCATCGTCAGCCAGGTCAGCAACGGCACCATCGACTGCCCCTGCCACGGCAGCCAGTACAGCATCACGACCGGCGCCGTGGTCGGCGGGCCGGCCCCCATGCCGCTGCCCGCCGAGCACATCAAGGTGAGCGGCGGCAGTATCTTCCTTGAGTAGGGACCTGGCCGCAGTGGGGAACTGTCTGTTGTGTAGGACCTGGCC
>CAZORE010000009.1:72590-104463 GCA_964581815.1 uncultured Streptosporangiaceae bacterium
CCTTGAGTAGGGACCTGGCCGCAGTGGGGAACTGTCTGTTGTGTAGGACCTGGCCCCTGAGTTGGGGAACTGTCTGTTGTGTAGGACCTGGCCGCTGAGTTGGGGAACTGTCTGTTGAGTAGGATCTGGCCACGGAGTGGGGAACTGTCTGTTGAGCAGGACCGGGCCGATGAGTAGGGACCTCGCCGTCGAGGCGCGCGTCCGGCATGCCGAGCCGGTGATGGGGACGATGGTCTCCTTCGACGTGCCCGCCGCCGCGCGCCGCGACGGGTCGCTGGACGACGCCATCCGGTGGCTGCACTGGGTGGACCGGGTCTTCTCACCGTACCGCCCGGACAGCGACGCGACGCTGCTCGCCGAGGGCCTGCTGACCGTCGAGGCCTGCGCGCCGCAGATGGCCGAGGTCATCGAGGCCTGCGCGTTCTTCCGCGAGTTGTCTGGCGGCTTCTTCACCTCCTCACCGTGGGGCAGGTTCGACCCGTCCGGCTACGTGAAAGGCTGGGCCATCGAACGGGCCGCCGGCATCCTGACCACCGCCGGCTCGGCGAGCCACCTGGTCAACGGCGGCGGCGACGTGCAGTGCGTGGGCGGCCGCCCGGACGCGGCCGCCGGGGGCGGCACCAGCACCGGCGACACCGGGCCCGGCCCGGCGTCGCCGTGGCGGATCGGCATCGCCGACCCTCATCGCCCCGGCCGCCTCGCCCTGGTCGTGGCGGCCGTGGACTGCGCGGTGGCCACGTCGGGGACCGCCGAGCGCGGCGCCCACATCGTCGACCCGCGGACCGGCCGCCCGGCCGCCGGCCTGGCCAGCCTCACCGTGACCGGCTCCAGCCTGGCGCTGGCCGACGCGTGCGCCACCGCCGCCTTCGCGATGGGGCCGGCCCTGGCCCGCGACTGGCTGGCCTCCCTGGGCGGGTGCGAGGCGTACGCGATCACCGAGACGGGCGAGACCTGGCAGACCGCCGGCTTCGCCGCCCTCATCGATCAGGGCTGACCGGGCCCGGTGCGGGCCGGTCACGGCGCAGCACGGTGAGCAGCTCGTCGTAGGGGCCGATCAGGTATGCCTCGTCGGCCGGGTCGAAGCGGGTCGACCGGCGCGGCGGGTGCTCGAGGACCGCGCGGTCGGCGGCGCGCCGCAGCGCCAGCACCCGGGTGCGCGCCGCGAGCTCGTCCATCCGCAGTCCGTGCAGGCCGCCGCCCGGGGTGACGGTCAGCCTGGCCACGAGCAGCGGCTCGTCGCCCGCGTAGAACGTGGAGAGCACGTCGAGGCCGAGGGCCGCGCCGACGAACCACGGGGCGGCGAGCGCGGCAGTGGACCTGACGTACCTGAACCCGAACGTCTGCTGCACCGAGTGGGCGAGCTGGGGGTCGAAGATGCGCAGCGCGACGGGGACGTCGGGCCAGCGTGGCCCGAGCTGGTCGCGCACCGCGAGGCCGGTCTCCAGGTTGGCCAGGTCGTCGCTCGTCAGCACCGCGACGGCGGACGCGGTGGACAGCCGGGCGGACGCGAGCACCTCGGGCAGCGTCGCGTCGGCGATTGAGACGGGTACGCCGAGCGCGCGCAGCTGCCCGAGGTGCCTGTTGTGCTCGTTCATCTCGATCACCACGACGTCGCGGCCCGCGTCGCGCAGCTGCTGCACCACCCGCAGCCCGACCGTGCCGAGGCCGATCACCAGCACGTGGCCGCGCAGCACGGTGATCTTCTGCCGCCCGAGCGACTCCTCGATGCTGCGGCTCACCAGCATGTTCGTGACCAGCGCGAAGAAGACCGCGACAAACAGCGCGCCGGACATCATGAGCAGGACCGCGAACACGACGAGCCAGGCGGGCTCGCTGCGGAACGAGTAATCGCCGTAGCCCACCGTCGTCACGGTCTCGACGGTGAAGTACACCGCGTCGAGCAGCGAGATCCGGTGGCCCGGCCCCGCGTACTGGTAGGTGAAGCGCAGCACGAGCGTCGCGGTCACCAGCACCGCGACCAGCCCGCCGAGGGCGATCGCGATCCGCCGGTCCGCGGCGCGCGCGAGCGACACGGCGACGTCGCGCAGCGCGCGCGCCACCCGCCCGGCCGGGCCGGGGCCGGCCGGGCGGCCGCCGGGTTCCTCGCCGCCGAGCACGTCGAGCACGCCGGGCGATCCGCTCCCCGTTCCGTTGCTCCTTGCCCCGTTCCCGCTTCCCTGGGTGGCGGTGAGCCGGCGGATGCGCTCGGGGTGATCGATGACGGAGGCGGCGGCGAGTTCGTCGGGCGTGCCGATCAGGGTCACCTCGTCGCCGGCGGCGACCGGGGTGTCCCGCCCGGGGCAGACGAGCACGTGACCGTCGGGCGGCACCACCGCGACCGGCGCGAGCGCCCCGTACAGCTGGCGCAGCGTCGCCGCGGCCGGCGCGGTGGTCCGTGCGGCGAGGAACCGCATGCCGGACAGCGACAGCTCCTGAACGCCTTCGCCCAGGCACACCTCGACGACTGAGGGAGCGGACAGCCCGGCCACGTCGAGGACCGCCGCGCCCGCCTCCCTGACCGCCCGGCCGACCGCGGGGTTGGTGAGTTGCGCGACCACCCGGACCTCGGCGCGCAGCCGCCGGGTCAGCAGCGCCGTCTCCAGCGCGGACAGGTCGTCGTCCTGGGCGCAGATCACCGCGGCCGCGCCGGGCAGGCCCGCCGACATCAGGGTGTCCGCGGCGCGGGTCGGCCCGGTGACCAGCGGCACGTCCCAGGCGGCGATCATCCGGGCGAGCGCCGGGGCGGGATTGTCGTCCACGGCCACGGCCGGGACGCCGGACAGCGCGAGCTGCTCCACGATCCGCAGGCCCACGCCGGACAGCCCGCACACGATCACGTGCCCCTGCCGGTCCGCCTGCGTTCCCTCCACGCCGCAAAGCATGCCCAGCCACGGTGTCGGCCATGTTACGAGAGGGCAGCGGCGAGCCTAACGGGCCGGGTTAGAGCTCTGCGCTCTGGTATGTCGGCAGGCCGTCCTTGTGCGCCAGGGGGTTCCACAGCCTGACAAAGGCGATCTTGCCATTGGTCGCCTTGCTGTCAAAGGGGATGGTGGCCGTGTAGTTAGGGTCCTTCAGGTTGCCCTTCCTGCAGTGGCTGGCCGCGCCCGCCGCCCATTTCGCCAGGTCGGCGTCGACCGTGGCGGATGCCTGCCAGGCGGTCGTCAGGTCGGAGATCATCGCCGGGGACAGCGCCGCGCGGCCGGGCAGCTGGGCCAGTTTCGCCAGCAGGGCGAGCCGGTTGCCAGCCGCCGTGGAGAAGACCTGCGCGTCGTGGGACAACCCCTGACCGCACGCCTCGACATTGCCGACCGCGGCGTTGACGGCGGCGTGGTCCTTGCCGCTCTGCGCGAGCAGGCTGGACAGCGCGGTCGCCGCCTGCTGCTGCGTGAGGGCCGAGGTACCGCTCGCGGACGCGGTCGGCGTGCCACCCGCCGTGCCGTTGCCCGCGTTGTTCGAGGAAGACCCGCCGTGCATCGCCAGCAGGAGCGCCGCGACGACGATCACCGCCAGGCCGCCGCCCACGGCAACCGGCACCATCTTGCCCCGTGGGCGCTTGAACGGGAGCCTGGACCGCGAGCCGGGCTGGCCGCCGCCGCCGGCGAGCGGCATGCCGTCCGGGCCGAACTGCACGCCGGGCCCGTACGGCCCGGGCGGCGGGAACATGGTCTGCCCGTACTGGTCCGCGCCGTACTGCCCGTTGCCGTACTGCGGTCCCGCGTACTGCCCGTGCTGGTAGGAGTAGCCGTTCGCGGGAACGCCGGGCGGGTACTGGCCGTCGGCCGGGTACCCGGCGCCCGGCTGGCCCGGGGCAGCGCCCAGCCCGGGCGGCAGCGCGGCCATCCCGCCGGTCGGCACCGCGGTGATGCCGCCCGTGGGCGCGGCGCCCCAGGCCTGCGGCGCCGCGGCCTGCTGGTACCCGTCCGCGGGCGGGTACTGCCCGCCCGGCGGGAACGGCGCACCCGGCGGGTACGGGGGACCCGGCGGATAGGGGGAACCCGGCGGGTACTGGCCGCCAGCCGGGTAGCTCACCGGCGCGGCCGCCTGCGGCTGCTGCCAGCTGGCCGGCACCTGCTGCGCGTTCTGGAACAGGCGGTTCTGGAACAGGCCCTGCGGGCGCAGCATCCGGTCCATCGTGTCCGACAGCGGCGGCTGCACCGTGGTCGCCGCGGGCGGCGGCGGGTAGGGCAGCGGGCTGCCCGACGGGGGCGGCGGCGCGCTGACCGGCGCGCCCATGGGCGGGGGCGGGGCCGACGGCGCGCCCGGCGGCGGATAGCCATGGAACGGCGCGGGTGCCTGCACCGCGGCCGTCGCTGAGCCGGCGGGGGACGCGTCGCCCCCCGGCCCGAGCTGGTACCCGCAGCCGCCGCAGAACCGCGTGCCCGGCTCCGCCGAGTAGCCGCAGGACGGGCACCAACTATCCATCTCAACCATCCATGTCCCTCTCGGGTATCCCAAGCAGGCTAGCTGCCCTGACGGGCGCTTGCCATGCGAACGGCGCGACGTGCCCCGGTTGTGGCGGAGCACGCACCCGTTCTGATCAAAGTTCAACCGTAACCTGCAGCCATAGGTGACACTCACTGAAAGAATGCGGGTGACTCGGCAACGGTGGGCGAGAGGTGGCCTGATGCGGATCTCCGGCGGGGTAACCGCGGGTACGGCGGTCGCGGTGATGATGCTTGGGGGCGCCGCCCCGGCCGCCCGGGCGGCCACCCTGACACCCGGCATCGCCCTGGCGGCGCGGCCGGGCAGCGTGCCGCCCGCCATACGCTCGCACTACGCGGAGCTGGCGAACGCGGTGACCGGCGCCAACCTGTGGTCACGGTCGTCGGTGCTCGAGCGGCCGATGGGCTCGGTCACCAAGGTGATGACCGCGTACGTGGTGCTTACCACGCCAGGACTCAACCTGAACCAGGTGATCACGGTGCCCGGCGGCATCGTCGGTTACGACAAGAAGTACGACGCGTCGACCGCCGGGCTGGTCCCCGGCGAGAAGCTCACCACGCTGCAGCTGCTTTACGCGATGATGCTGCCGTCCGGCTGTGACGCCGCCTACACGCTCGCCAGCGCGTACGGTCCCGGGCTTTCCGGTTTCATCGCGAAGATGAACGCCACGGCGCAAGGGCTAGGGCTGGCCAAGACGCACTTCGCGGACTTCAGCGGGCTGCCGGCGCCGAGCGCGTTCGCCACCTACTCCACGGCGCGCGACCTGGTGAACCTGGGGCGGGCCGCGATGCGGAACACGACGTTCGCGACGATCGTGGGGACGCGGTCCTACCACGTGGGGGCCACCAGCGCGCACCGGGCGCACACCTGGCGTAACCTCAACCCGCTGCTCGGCATGTTCTCCGGCGCGACCGGCATCAAGACCGGCTACACCAGCGCGGCCGGGCAGTGCCTGCTGTTCGAGGCGAAACGGGGGAGTGTCACCCTGATCGGGGTGGTACTCGGCTCCTCGGCCGACATCGCCGACATAACCGCCGCGTCGAAGGACGCGATAACCATGCTCAACTGGGGCTTCAGCCGCTAAGACGCGGTTCCCCCGCCGCCCAGGTAGCTCGACGCGAGCCGCTCCGCGTCGCCGCGCAGTTCCTCGGCGGTGCCGCTCGCGGAAAGCTCACCGTGGGACAGGACGTAGCCCCGGTCGGCGATCCGCAGCGCCATGTGCACGTGCTGCTCGACGAGCAGCACCCCGGTCCCGGTGGACGTCGCGTACTCCCGCACCACCGGCAGCAGGCGGGCGACGATGACCGGGGCGAGGCCGAGGCTCATCTCATCCAGCATCAGCAGCTTCGGCTTGCGGGCGAGCGCGCGGGAGATCGCGAGCATCTGCTGCTCGCCGCCCGACATCAGGCCGGCCTTGCGGTCCTTGAGCGCGCGCAGCGCCGGGAAGTGATCGAACGCGGCGTCCAGGGCCGCCGGGGTGCCCGAGCCGTCAAGCCGGAGGTGCTCGGCCACCGTCAGCCCGAAGAACAGGCCGCGGTCGGACGGCACGTGCGCGATGCCGAGCCGGGACCGCGCGGCCGGCGCGACGCCCGCCAGGTCGGCGCCGCCGAACCGCACCGCGCCGGCGCCGTGCTTGAGCAGGCCGGAGACCGCCCGCAGCGTGGTGGTCTTGCCCGCGCCGTTGGCGCCGAGCAGCGCCACCACCTCGCCGCTACGCACGGTGAGCGTCAAATCGCGCACAACCTGGGTGCGGTCATAGCCCACGCTGAGCTTGTCCAGTTCGAGAACCGCGTCGGTGCCAGCCATCGTGTCCAGAACCCACCTTCACCGGCCCATACCGGTCGTCATAAGTAGACCCACAAGATACAGCCTTACGCAGCGCAAACGCCGTGACTGTCATCGTCACGCGCCGACACTTTCGCGGCATTGGTGCCATCGCCAACTTGCCAGCCCGCCATGTGTGGCCAGCGGACACTTGTCCTGATTGTGATGTGCGTGCTTAACGATCTATGTTGACGCAGTGTCGGCTGGAGCCCTTTTCTTGGAGGACACAATGTCCCATACGTGTCTCGTCCCCCAATGTCGGGAGATTAGCGAATGCAGCGTATCCAGGTCACGCACGCCGGGAGCCTGATCCGCCCGCCGGAACTGCTTGCGTACCTGTCGGCCATCGACCACGGCCGGGCATCGACCGAGAGCGTGGAGTACCGGGCGGCCCTGGCGCGGGCAGTCGCGCACGTGGTCCGTAAGCAAGCGGAGACCGGGATCGACGTCATCGACGACGGCGAGATGGGCAAGGCCACCTGGATCACCTACCTCTACGAGCGCACCAGCGGCCTGGAGTCCCGGCCGCTCACCGGGAACTTCTCGTCCATCTTGCCAGCCAGCCGGGACCGGCAGAACTTTCCCGGCGCGTACCGCGAGCTCGACATGCTCGAGCACGACGCGACGATCAGGATCAGGTCCGAGGCGTCCGCCCCGCCGGTGGAGACCGCCGAGGCGGGCGCGGCGGACGCGGCGGACGCTGAGGACAAAGGCCCGGTCGGGGCGGTGACCTGGGTCTGCACCGGCCCGATGAGCTACGACAGGACCGCGATCGACCGGGACCTGGTCAACTTCAAGGTGGCCCTGGAAGGCGCCGGCCAGGACATCTCCGAGACGTTCATGCCGGTGGTCGCGCCCGCGTCGGCCTACTGGCTGGCCAACGAGTACTACAAGAGCGACGAGGAGTTCGTCTACGCGATCGCCGACGTGCTGCACGAGGAGTACGCGGCGATCATCGAGTCCGGCGCGTTCCTCCAGGTCGATGACGCCGTGCTGATGCACGAGGCGGACACCATGCTGTCCCGCGGCCAGTCCTGGGAGGACTACCGCGCCTGGGCGCGGGTCCGGGTCGACGCGCTCAACCACGCGCTGCGCGGGCTGCCCGAGGACCGGATCAGGTACCACGTCTGCTTCGGCAGCTGGCACGGCCCGCACGCCTACGACCCGCCGCTGCGCGACTCGATCGACCTGGTGCTCGCCGTGAACGCCAAGTACTACCTGATGGAGCAGGCCAACCCGCGGCACGAGCACGAGTGGAAGCTCTGGGAGGACCTGGAGCTACCTGAGGGAAAGGTGCTTGTTCCGGGCGTCGTCACCCACCACACCAACGTCGTCGAGCACCCGGAACTGGTCGCGCAGCGGCTCATCCGGCTGGCGAACGTCGTCGGCCGTGACCGGGTGATGGGCGGGACCGACTGCGGCTTTGCCCAGGGCGCGTTCATGCACCGCGTGCACGAGGAGATCCAGTGGGCGAAGCTGGCCTCCCTCGTCGAGGGCGCGGAGATTGCCTCACGGCACCTGTGGGGCGCAAAAGCATCGGTGTGATCACCGGCCTGCCACGGCCATCTGCCCTCTGTCCAAGCCGACTTCCAAAAAAGCACCCACGCCAGGAGGAAACGAAGTTGCTAAGACACAAGAGAGCCGGCGTTGCCGGGATCGCTGCCATCGCGGTAGTGACCCTGGCCGCGGCGGGCTGTTCCAGCTCAAGCTCGACCACGAGCGCGACCGCGCCGTCAAGCAGCAGCGCCGCCGCGCCGGCCACCAGCGCAGCGGCGGCACCAAGTGCGAGCGGCTCGACCGGCGGCCTCGGCGCGCAGTCGGTCACCGACTACCTGAGCTACACCGGCGGCAAGTCCGGCCCGGCGAGCAGCTCACTGCCGCCGGTCACCATCGGCTTCGTCAACCAGCAGGGCGGCCCGCAGGTGATCGGCCAGCACGCCACCGACGGCGCGGAGATGGCGGTCAACTACATCAACAAGGAGCTCGGCGGGGTCGACGGCCACCCGGTCCAGCTGTCCACCTGCTTCATCGCCTCCGCCGAGGAAGAGGGCAACGGCTGCGCCCAGAAGTTCCTCGCCAACAAGTCGGTCGACGTGATCGCCATGGGCGCCGTGGTGATCGGCGACCAGTCCTTCTACGCCACCCTGGGCGGCAAGCTCCCGGTGGTCGGCGGCGTGGCCCCGCTCCCCATCGACGGCGCCCAGAAGAACACCGCGGTGCTCTTCGGTGACGCCACCAGCGTGCTCGGGCCGTTCGGCACCTACGGCCGGGACGTGCTGCACGCCAAGACCGCGGCGGTGCTCTACCCCAACACCGCCTCGGCCACCCCCGGCGCGCTGGCCACCGAGGCGGCGCTCAAGGCGGCCGGCATCTCCGTGAAGATGGGCCCGTACCCGGCGAACGCCACCGACCTGACCGGTGTGCTCGCGTCGACCGGGGCCGCCACGGCGGACATGGTCATCCCCGCCGTCGCCGCCCCGGACTGCGTGAACATCGAGAAGGCGTTCACCCAGCAGGGCATCACCGACCCCAAGAAGATCGTCGCCGCCCCGCTGTGCCTCAACGGCCAGGTCGCGGCGGGCCTCGGCGGTGACTTCCCCAAGTGGACCTACCTCATCGCCAGCTCGCTGTTCGGCGACACGACCGACCCCGGCATGATCGAGTACATGAAGCTGGCGCAGACCTACTCCACGCCGGCCAACGCGCCCGACCCGTGGAACATCGTGGACTTCGGCCAGCTGATGACCATCGACAAGATCCTCAACCAGGTCGGCTACGCCAACCTGACCCCGAGCGCGATCCAGACGGCCGTCCAGGCGTTCAAGGGCCCGCAAGCCCTCGGCGCCCCGGCGCTTGAGTGCGGCTACAACCCGGCCGCGCCCGGCGTCTGCAACAACCGCTCGCAGTTCTTCGAGTACGAAGGCAAGAACAAGTGGGTCAAGACGGCCGGCTGGACCCAGCCGCCGGCGGGCGAGTCACAGTAACGGATGGCCGATCCGTAGCTGGCTGACAGCCGCGCCGCGACCGCGAGGGTGAGCCCCTCGCGGTCGCGGCGTCACCTCTTTTCACTTGAAATCCCGTGACATCACCTGAACTCTTGACTTAGCAACCACTGACCGAGGATGACCCCCGTGCAAACAGCCCTGCTTTTCATCCTGCTAGGTCTCGGCTCTGGCGCGCTCATCGCCGGCATCGGGCTCGGCGTCGTGGCGACCTACCGTGGCTCGGGGGTCATCAACTTGTCCACCGGCGCGATCGCGATGCTCGGCGGTTATGCCTTCTGGTCGCTGACCAGCGGGAAGATCGCCTCGTTTCCGAAAGCCGTGGCGCTGCCGCTCGCCCTGCTGTTCGTGCTCGCGGTCGGCGCGCTGCTCGAGTTCGCCGTCTACCGGCCGTTGCGCAACGCCTCACCGCTCGGCAAGCTGATCGCCTCGCTCGGCGTGCTGCTCATCGCGCAGTCGTCCATGATCCTCGCCTTCGGCACCACCCAGCAGCCTTCTCCCTCCGTGCTGCCGACGAAGCTGATCCACATGCTCGGCTCGGGCATCACGCTCGACCGGTTCCTCCTCGCCGGCATCGTGATCGCGGCGGCCATCGTGCTCTCCGCGGCTTACAAGTGGACCAAGTTCGGGCTGGCCACCAGGGCGGCGTCGGAGAACGAGGTCGCAGCGATGCTCGGCGGGGTGTCGCCGGGCACGATCTCGCTGTCCAACTCGCTGATCGCCGCGTTCATCGCGGGCTCGCTCGGCATCCTCGCCTCCTCGGTCACCCAGTTGGACCCCTCCACGCTGCCGCTGCAGATCATCCCGGCGCTCGCCGCCGCGCTGATCGCCCGGTTCACCTCGTTCGGCCTGGTCACCGTCGCGGCCTTCGGCATCGGCATCCTGGACTCGCTGCTCCAGCTGGCATCGTCGGAAGCCTGGTTCCCGCAGTCCGGCGGGGTCGCGATTCCCGGCACGACCGACCTGCTCGCGTTCCTCATCATCATCGGCGTGCTCTTCTGGCGCGGCGCCCGCATCCCCGGCCGCGGCGAGGTGGTCGAGCGCCGGCTGCCGGAGGCGCCGCGGCCACAGCACCTGTGGCGTTCCGCGCTGATCTTCGGCGGCGCGGCGGCGGTGCTGCTCGTGGTGTTCCCGTTCGACTTCCGCAACGCGCTGATCAACACGCTGATCGGCATCCTGATGGCGCTGTCGCTCGTCGTGATCACCGGCTTCGTCGGCCAGATCTCGATCATCCAGCTCGCCCTGGCCGGCGCGGCCGGCTTCACGATCAGCCACATGGCGAGCAACTTCGGCATCACCTTCCCGCTCGCGGCGCTGGCGGGTATCGCCGTCGCCGTCGCCATCGGCGTCGTTACCGCCTTCTCCGCCGTGCGAGTGCGCGGCGTCAGCCTCGCCGTCGTCACCCTGGCCGGCGCCGTGGCCATCAACTCCTTCGGCTTCCAGAACACCACCTGGGGCGGCGGCGGCCTCGGCTCGCCGGTACCCGAGATGAACTGGTTCGGCCTCGACCTGGGCCCGAACGCCGGGTTCCGCGGCATCGACGGCAACCAGCCGAGCCCGGTCTTCGGCTGGGTGGCGCTGATCTGCGTCGTGCTCTGCTGCGTCGGCGTCGGGTACCTGCGCCGCGGCAAGCTCGGCCAGCAGATGCTCGCGGTCCGCTCGAACGAGCGCGCGGCCGCCGCGGCGTCGATTAACCCGCGGACCGTCAAGCTGTACGCGTTCATCATCGCCGCGTTCATCGCCGGCCTGGCCGGGTGCCTGTACGCGTACAACTTCGGCTCGGTGAGCAGCGACCGGTTCGACGCGGTCACCGCGCTGTCGCTGATCGCGTTCGCCTACGCGGGCGGCATCACGCTCATCTCCGGCGCGGTGTTCGCCGGCCTGATCTCCGCCCAGGCGATGATCCCGTACGCCCTCCAGAAGTGGTTCGGCCTGGACGGCAACTGGTTCCTGCTGTTCGGCGGCGTCCTGCTGATCTTCACCCTGCTGCAGAACCCGACTGGCGTGGCAGGCGACTTCTACCGGCGCCTGCACAAGAAGCCGCAGCTGCACGCGCCGGACGTGGACGCGGCCAGCCGGGAGCCGGTCACCCCGCGCGCCGCGCGCCCGGACCGGTCGGCAAACCCGGCCGTGCTGAAGGTAGCCGGGCTGACGGTCCGGTTCGGCGGGGTACACGCGGTCGAGGACGTGTCACTGGAGATCAGGGAAGGCGAGCTCGTCGGCCTCATCGGGCCGAACGGGGCGGGCAAGACCACCCTGATCGACGCCATGACCGGTTTCGTAACCAGCACGGGAACGGTGGTGCTCGGCGACCGCGACCTGCGCGGCCTGCAGCCGTACGACCGGGCCCGGGCCGGCCTGACCAGGACCTGGCAGTCGACCGAGCTGTTCGACGACCTCATCGTCGAGGAGAACCTCACCGTGGCGGCCAAGGAGAGCGGGGTCGGCGAGAAGGAGGCCAAGGAAACCCTCGGCCTGGTCGGCATGGACTGGGCCGCCGGGGCCGAGCCGTCGCAGCTCTCGTCCGGTCAGCGCAAGCTGGTCGGCGTGGCCCGCGCCCTGGTCGCCCGGCCGAAGCTGCTCTGCCTGGATGAGCCCGCGGCCGGCCTGGACAGCGGCGAGTCGAGCGAGCTCGGCGTCACCCTGCGCCGCCTCGCCGACCAGGGCCAGTCCATGCTGCTCATCGAGCACGACATGGGCCTGGTGCTCGGCATCTGCGACCGCGTGGTGGTCCTCGAGTTCGGCAAGGTGATCGCCGAGGGCACCCCGGAGGAGGTCCGCCGCGACCCCAAGGTCATCGCCGCCTACCTGGGCGACGGCGTGGAGTCCGCGACCCCCGATTCCGCCGAGGAGTCAACGGTCTGACCGACGTCCGGGACCTAACCAGCGGCGCGACCGAGCGAGCAGGGCGCACGGTACGGCACCCCCGGCACGTAGCTCGCCCATTCCGCGGGGGAGAGCGGCTGCCCGAGGTTCCCGCATACCGCCGCTCGCGCGGCCGCCGGGCTGGTATCCCCGTCCGCGCTGAACGCGACCGAGTAGATAGTGGCGGCCGGCCCGGGCAGCGGCCGGGCCAGCCGGACCGCGTGCGTCCCGGAGACTTCCCACAGGGTCACCGTGCGGTCCGCGCCCGCGGCGGCGAGCAGCTTCCCGTCTGGGCTGAATGCCGCCGCGTACACCGGGGCCGCGCTGTCGGCCGGGAGCAGGACGCTGGCCAGCACCGGGTGCCCGGGCACGGCCACGTTCCACAACCGCAGCGTCCCGTCGGCGCCGGCCGCCGCGAGCAGCCTGCGATCCGGGCTGACGGCCACCCACTGCACGATGCCGGGCGAGTCGTCGATTCTCGCCACCGACGGCGCGTCGCTTGACTCGAGCAGGCTAGCGGTGGCCTGCGGGGTCCGCGCGAACTCATCCGCGCTCACGCTGAGCTGTGCGGCTACCGCCGGATCCTGGCTGCGCAGCTGGTCGGCGGTGAAAGCCACGTCGCGGGAGTCCGCCCGGTCGGCCGCCTGCAGGGCCGCGCCCTCGGCTCTGCGGGCCGCCGACCGCTGACTGAAGGCGTAGCCGGAAAGCCCGGCGACTGCGAGCACCAGGGCGGCCAGCACGGCGACGGTGGCTTGCAGCCAGCGGGTCCGTCGCCGGGCCGCGCGCTCGGTGGCGGCCCCGGCCGCTACCGACGCGTCCACGAACGAGAGCGCCTGCCCGGATAGCGCCGACCGCTTGCCGGAATCGGCCGCCCATTCCCGCGCGAGCGCCAGCCGGCTGCCGCGCCACAGCGCGTCCTCCTCTCGGCTGGCCTCCGACCAGGCCCGCGCCGCCTCGGCGATCCGGTCCCGGTCTCGCAGTTCCGCTGTGTTTTCCTCGATCCAGGCCCGCAGCCGGGGCCAGGCGGTGAGCAGCGCGTCGTGAGTGATCTGCGCCGCGTCCGCGTCCACGGTGATCATGCGCTCCCGGACGAACGTGGCGAGCACCGCTTCGGCGTTCCCCGCCTGGTCCCGGCCAGCCAGGTCGCCGAGCGCAACCGACGCGCGGCTCGGCGGCACGCCGTCGGCGACGTGCACGAGGCGGAGGAACAGCTGTCGCGCGAGCGTTCGCTGGCCGTCGGTCAGGCTTTCGTATGCCTGCTCGGCGGTCTGCGTCAGCGCGTTCCTGATCCCGCCGCTCGCCTGGTAGTCGGCCACCGCGAGCGTTCCGCCGCGGCTGTGCTCCCAGGTGGCGAGCATCGCGTGGGACAGCAACGGCAGTGCCCCCGCCTCATGCGCCGCGGGCCTGCCCTGGCCGGCCGGGCCGAGGTCGGCGAGCAGCAGCGCGACGAGTCCCTCGTCCACTTCGGCCCTGGCCAGCAGGGCGGGCCGTACGACGGCGTCGCGCACCTGGCCCGCGGTCATCGGCCCGAGCACCACGTGCCGCTCTTGCAGTGCCTGCCGCAGCCCGGGGTAGCCGATCGCCCGGCCGTAGAAATCGGCACGCAGCGCGAGGACGACCAGCACGCTGCGGGCCAGCTCGCACAGGGTGCCGACCAGCGCGTTCCGCTCGTCCTCGTCGTCACAGAGGGTGAAGACCGCCTCGAACTGGTCGACGATGACCGCCCGCCGTCCCGCGTCGCCGGCGGCTGGCGCATCCGGTCCCGCCCCGCCCGCCGTCAGGTGCACCGCCAGCATGGTGAGCTCACGGACCCCCGTCACCGACAGGTCGATGACGTCGGCCTGCCAGGCCATCTCATCCAGCCGGGGCAGGAGCCCGGCGCGCAGCACCGACGACTTCCCCGCTCCTGACGGCCCGATGAGCATCAATGGGAGTTCCGACGACGCGGTGCCGAGCGAGACGAGCAGGTCAGTGACATCCTCGCGGCCGAAGAACCACTGCGCGTCGGCCTCCTCGTAGCGGGCGAGCCCCCGGTACGGTGCCTCGCTGCGTCGCCTCGGCCGGCGCCGTACCCGGATGAGGGCCAGCTGCCAGCGTTCGATCCGCGCCGGGTCGTCTTCCCCGCACACCATCAGGAGCCGGGTGAGCAGCTCCCGGTCGAGCGGCAGGTGCTGCCCGGAGAAGTAGCCGCCCACGGTGGACCGCTGGCCGCCAGTCAGCCGGGCCACCTCGCGGATCCTCAGCCCCGACCGGTCGCGCAGCGCCTGCAGCGCCCGGGCGAAGTCCGCAGCGGTCTGGATCGCGTCCGGATCCTGGTCTCCAGCGGCCGCCGGAACATGATGCACATTTTGGAGATATCGCCCTCAGGCGAGCGCTTCACGCAATTGCGTGAACCGATACGAAACCGCGACCTATGTGCCCGCCCCGCCCCGGCCAGGGCGTGTTTGTCCGGCCTTGTCCGGACATTTCGCTAGGTATCGCGCAGTCGGCCCGGACAGGGCAGGCTGCGGCTGGGGGACTAGCTGTCCGGGCATCCGCACGCGGATGCCCGGCGGCTCCCGATGCTGACAGGCACACGCCTCCCCGGTGCGTCACTGACTGCGAGCGCTGATCCCTCAGGGCCAGCAAGACAACAAAGCACCTCAGGACCGATGATGCACGAGCCAGCGCCTCTTCCTGCCTTGTCAGAAGACAGGCTTATCCGCCGTCTCGCCATGCTGGTGAGCGAGCTTGACCTCAATGTCCGTGACTTCGTCATCTTTGGCAGCGGCCCGCTGCTTGCCCATGGACTGCGGGATGGCCTTCACGACCTGGATGTCGTGGCCCGCGGGCCGGCGTGGCAGCGCGTACTCGAACATGGCTGCCCGGGGACCGGAAGCGTCAACGGCGCCCCCATGGCGCTGTTCTGGAACGGGCTGATCCAGTTCTCCCAGGGGTGGATATCAGCTGACTGGGATGCCGACGACCTGATCGACCGGGCCCAGAGCATCCAGGGATGGCCGTTCGCCCCGCTCGCCGAAGTCCTCGCCTATAAGGAGATCCTGCTCCGCCCGAAGGACTACCCGGACATCGCGGCGCTGCACCAGGCGGTGCCCCGGCCGGCCCGGACACCTATGGCGGCCGCGAAGGCGAGATAGTTGTCCGGTGACAGACCCTCTGGACAACCCGGTGCTCGCCTCGCTCGCCGGGCCGCACGCCGGCCTCGCCCTGACCCGCGGCCGGGCCGCCCGCTATCCGGCCGACGTCGTCCCCTTCTGCGCGCTGCCCGGGGAGCCGGACGCGGCCGACTGGGCGGACATGGCCGGCCTGCTTGGCCCGGGGGAGAAGCTCTTGTTCCCCGCCCTCCGCGCGACGCCGCCGGCGGGCTGGGAGGTCCTCGGGCTCGGCGAGGGCGTCCAGCTGGTGGCCACCACCCTCGACGTGGCGCCGGACGAGGAGGCGGTACCGCTCGGTCCCGCCGACGTCCCCGACATGCTCAGCCTCACGGGCCGGTCGAAGCCAGGACCGTTCCACTCACGGACCATCGAGCTCGGCGCTTACCTTGGCATCCGCCGTGACGGGCAGCTGGTCGCGATGGCCGGCGAGCGGATGCGGGCGCCCGGCTGGACCGAGATCAGCGCGGTCTGCACCGACCCGGCGTGGCGCGGCCAGGGCCTCGCCTCCCGGCTTACCCGCGCGGTCGCGGCCGGCATCGTCGCCCGCGGCGAGACCCCGTTCCTGCACGCCATCGCCACCAACAGCTCGGCGATCAGGCTGTACACGGAACTCGGCTTCACCCACCGCCGCGACATCCGGTTCCCGCTGCTGCGCCGAAGCGAGTTAGCTGGCCGGGTGAGCAGATCGTGCGCCCGGCCCGGATGTCCTAGGCGCTGCCGAGGCGCTGGAGCAGCAGGGCCTCGGCGAGGACGGCGCGCTCGAATTCCGGCAGGTGGAGTCCCTCGTTGGGGCCGTGCGCGCGGGTGTCGGGGTCCTCGACGCCGGTGACGAGAATGCTCGCGGCGGGGAACATCTCCTGGAACTCGGCGATGAACGGGATCGACCCGCCCATGCCCATGTCCACCGGCGCCGTGCCGTCCCAGGCCTCGGCGAAGGCGGAACGCGCGGTGGTGTAGGCCGGGCCGGTGGCCGGCAGCACGGTCGGCTCCCCTTTGTCGACGACCGTGGTGGTCAGCCGGGCGCCGAACGGGACATGCCTTTCCAGGTGCTCCTGGAGGCGGGCGATGCCGTTCGCGCTGGTGTCGCCGGGCGCGAGGCGGATGGTGACGCGGGCGCGGGCAACGGGGACGAGGGTGTTGGAGGCGCCGGCGACCTTCGGGGCGTCGAACCCGGTGACCGTGATGGCGGGCTTGGTCCACAGCCGCTCGACGACCGGTCCCGCACCGATCCAGCTGGTCCCCGGCGCGGCACCGGACTCGGCGCGCAGCCGTTCCTCGGGATAGTCCACGTCCGCGGCGGGGCCCGAGACAAGCCCGGCCACGGCCGGGCTGCCGTCCTGCGCCCACAACGTTGACAGCAGCCTGGTGAGCGCCATGATGGCGTCGGGGACGAGCCCGCCCCACATCCCCGAGTGCACGGCGTGGGTAAGCGTCCGCACCTCGACGTCCACCCGCACCAGGCCGCGCAGGCTCGTGGTGAGCGCGGGGACGCCGATGTCCCAGTTCGCCGAGTCGGCGATGACGATGACGTCCGCGGCGAGCCGGTCGCCGTGCTGGCGCAGCAGCTCGGGCAAGGTCGCGGAGGCGACTTCCTCCTCGCCTTCGATGAAGAACCGCACGGTGACCGGCAGGTCGTCGCCAAGCGCGCGCAGCGCCCCCACGTGCACCGCGATGCCCGCCTTGTCGTCGGCCGCGCCCCGGCCGTACAGGCGCGCACCGCGGACAACAGGCTCGAACGGCGGGGAGTCCCAGTCGGCGGGGTCGTTCTCCGGCTGGACGTCGTGATGCGCGTACAGCAGCACAACAGGAGCGCCCGCTGGCCCCTTCCGCTCGCCGATCACGGCCGGCGGCGCGCCGTCACTGGCCCGGACGATCTCCACCGCGACACCCTCATCGGCCAGCAGGCGGGCCGTCTTGCGCGCGGACTTCTCCACCTCTTCGTGGCGCCCCGGGTCGGCGCTGACGGACTGAATCCGCACGAGATCCTCAAGGTCGCCGATCAGGCCGGGCATGAGGTCGTGGACACGCTTCTTCAGATCGCTCACGCAGGCAACTCTACGATCCGCGTGCGCACGCGCCCCGGCGCCCCTCGCGTAGGGCGGTTCATAGCCGGATATATCCGTTAGCCCAATGTCGGTGGGCCGACGGATACTCAGAGCATGGCGACGGGGTGGTGGCGCGGCCTGCCGCGCCTTGGCGGGGCCGGGCGCCGGGCACTGGCCGGCGTGTGGGCAGGCGGCGGGAAGGCGAGCCGCGGGCGGCAAGGAGACCGGGGAGACGGAGAGCCGGCCGGCGGCCAGGCGGCCGGCGGCGAGGGAGCCGATCACGAGACGGCCGAGCTGACCGCCAACTACTGGCGCGTCTACGACCAGCGGATGGCCACGGTCAGGTTCAAGGACGTAGCGCGCCGGTTCCCCGCGCTCATCGGCCAGGCGGTGAGCCTCGGCTGGTCGGCGAACAGGCGGGACACCGCCGCCACGATCGTGCTCAACCTGGTCTCCGGGGTGTTCGGCGGGTACGCGCTGTTCGCTACCGCGGGCGTGCTCCAGGCGCTGTTCGCAGGCGGTCCCACCCCGCACCGGGTGCGGGCGGCGATCCCGTCGTTGATCCTGGTCGCGGTCGCGACGGCATTCCGCTCCGGCGTCGCCACGGCGGCCGGGTGGGCGCAGGCCCGGCTGGAGCCGCAGGTCGACCAGGTCGTCGAGGTCCGGCTGTACGACCTGACCAGCCAGGTGGAACTGGCCGCGTTCGACGACTCGGACTTCCATGACCGGCTGCAGCGGGCCCGTGACCGGGGCACTTACTCGGCGTCGGCGCTGGTCAACGACATGATCAACTTCGTCACCGCGTTCGCCGGGCTGGCCTCGGCGGCGGTGGTCGTCGGCGTGCTGCAGCCCATCCTGCTCGCCGTCCTGCTGCTCGCGCAGCTGCCCGGCGCTTGGTCGGCGGTGCGCTCGGCGCGGATCAGCTACCTGACCAGGTTCGCGCTGATCGACTCCTACCGGCGCAAGTACATCCTGGCCGGCTTGATCTCCGAGCGGCACACCGCCGCCGAGCTGCGCTCGTTCACCATGCGGGCCTTCCTCGTCGGCCGCGTGGCCCGGCTGGCGGCCTACGCGCGCAGCGCCGAGCTGCGGGCCGCGCGGCAGCAAACGGTGACCAAGCTGATCGGCAGTGCGCTTGGCGGCCTCGCCACCGCCGGGGTGTACGTGGTGCTTGGCGTCCTGCTCGCCACCGGCATCCTGGCGCTGTCGGTGGCCGGGACGGCCGTCCTCGCCCTCCGTTCGGCGGCCTCCTCACTGCAGCAGCTGATGTACAACGTCAACCAGTGCTACGAGGACGGCCTTTACTTCTCTGACTACATGTCGTTCTGCGAGGACGCGCAGGCGAGGATCCCGCCGCCCGGGCCGGCCAGCGCCCCGCCCGGGTTCGACCGGATCATCGCGTCGGACGTCACCTTCAGCTACCCGGGGGCGGGCGAGCCCGCCCTGCGGGAGGTGTCGATCGAGATCGCGCGCGGTGAGGTAGTCGCCCTGGTGGGGGAGAACGGGTCGGGGAAGACCACCCTCGCCAAGATCCTAGCCGGGCTGTACCGGCCGCAGTCGGGGTCGGTGCGCTGGGACGGCACCGACATCGCCGACGTCGACGGCGACCCGCTGCGTGAGCGGATCGCGGTCATCGCGCAGGACCACGGCAACTGGCCGCTCAGTGTCAGGGACAACATCACCATGGGCCGGGCGCTCGACGACGCGCTGCTGGCGACCGCGTCGGCCGCCTCCGGTGCCGACACCGTGATCGCCGAGCTTGCCCGCGGCTACGACACGCTGCTCGCCCGCCAGTTCAAGGACGGCGCCGAGCTGTCCGGCGGCCAGTGGCAGCGCATCGCCGCGGCCCGTGGCTTCTACCGCACCGCGCCGCTGCTGATCATGGACGAGCCGACCGCGGCGCTCGACGCGCGGGCGGAGTACGCGCTGTTCTCCTCGCTGCGCACCCTGGCCCGCGACCGCACCGTGCTGATCATCACCCACCGCCTCGCGTCGGTCAGGCACGCCGACCGCATCTACGTTCTCGCCCACGGCAAGGTCATCGAGACGGGCACGCACGCCGAGCTGACCGCGCTGGCCGGCCAGTACGCCGAGCTCTACACCCTGCAGGCATCCCAGTACCAGGCCACGGCCTGACCTGGGGATCCGTAAAAAAGGCCACCGGGAGACCAGCCTAGTTATCCCGTTGCCGTGCGGTCCGGGGGCGTGCTTCAATCGCGACGTGCCAGCCCTTGATCCTGAGCGAACCGGCTCATGCCTGATCTGCGCCACATCCCGGAGGGGGGAACTCCCCCCAAGCGGGCCGCTGGACTGTGATGCCTGATCCCTGGGAGGGCGTGGCGGCTGACGGGACGATCGTGACGGGCGCGGACCGAAGCCGGGTACCCGCCGCCTTCGAGCCCGTCCTGGCGGACGCGGCTGCCCTCGCGGCCGCGTCCGGGGCATCGCTCTACGTCTATGGATCAGTGGCTAACGGGACCGTGCGACCTGGCTTGTCGGACGTGGACCTGCTGTCCGTCGACCTGGCCGACCCTTACGGCGCAGGCCAGGTCTTGTCGGATCGGTACGCGGGACTGTGCCGGGGCGTGGAGATCTCCCCTCTCACGGCCGCGGACCTGGTCGGCGACTCCGACGCCGCCTACGGCGACCGCGTCTTCCTGCGCCACTACTGCGTCCACCTGGCCGGGCCGGACCCGTCCGCCACGCTCCCGGCGTTCCCCGCGGATGCCAGGGCTGCCCGCGGCTTCAACGGCGACATCGCCCGGTGGCTCCAGCGCTGGCAGCAGGTACTGGAGTCCGGACAACTCGCAGGAGACGTACTGGGCGTCAGGGCCGCCAGGAAGACCCTGCTGGCCGTCGCCGCGCTGGTAAGCGTCCAGGACCGGACCTGGACGACCGACCGCGCGCGTGCTGCGCGACGCTGGAGTGAAATCGAACCGAGCCTCGCCGCTCCACTGAGCCAGCTCCTCGCCTGGGCAACGACGGAGCTCCGCCCGGCCCAGGAAGAAGTCCGGCTGGCACTCGCGGGCGACGGGATCGTCGCAGCGGTCGTCGATCGATTCGCCAGCCTGATCGGGCTCTGGCCGGAAGAAAGCCAGCAGGACGACGATTACCAGCGAGTGATCGCCAGCCTCCGGGTGGCGTACGGGCCCGGCCCGGCGGCCCTGCGCGACGGCTGGGCCAAGGAAGACTTCAAGGTGCAGGAGCGGCGTCGCTTCCTTGACCTGCTCCGGGAGCGGGGCGCGGCTAGCCTGCTTGAGGTGGGCGCCGGCCCAGGGCACGACTCGCTCTACTTCAAGCAGCAGGGCCTGCGGGTACTGTGCACCGACTTGTCGCCCGACATGGTCCAGCGCTGCACGGCCAAGGGCCTCGACGCGCGGGTGGCCGACTTCCTGCGCCTGGGCGTTCCCCCGGCGTCCTTCGACGCGGTCTTCGCCCTGAACTGCCTGCTCCACGTCCCGACCCCGGACCTGCCCCGCGTACTGAAGGCGCTCAGCGAGGTCCTCGTGCCTGGCGGCCTGCTCTACGTAGGGACCTGGGGCGGCCCGAACCAGGAGGGCCTGGTAGCCGACCCCCGGTACCCGGTCCCGCGCTTCTTCGCCTTCCGCTCGGACGAGGTGATGCGGCAACTCCTGGCCGGGCAGTTCGACATCCTGTCGTTCGCCGCCTTCGACAGGGGCGACAACGACCGCTTCCAGTCGTTCATCCTGCAGAAGACCGCGAGCTGAGCAAGAGAGCGGGCCGGCGGAGCCACGCCCTCGTCCTGCTGACGACCGCTGGCCTCAGCGGGGGCCTGCCGCGTCGAGCAGCGCGACGAGCTTGGCCGGGGCGACCGCGCGGTAGGCGTCCGCGCACAGCTCGGCGAGCTCCGCCCAGTCGACCTCGCCGTCGAGCCGGACGCCGATCCAGCCCCGGTGCCCGACGTACGGCGGGCGGAAGAAGCGGCCGGGCGACGCCGCGGTCAGCTCGGCCTGCGCGCCGGGCAGGCCGGCGCACCACAGGTGCGGGAAGTGATCGTCATGGTGCCCGTCGGCCCACAGCTGCGCGAACGACTTCTTGCCGCGCACGAACCAGGCGGGCACACCGTGGGAGGGCCGCTCGGTCACCTCGGGCAGTGCCAGGCAGATCGCCCGCAGCCGTGCGCCCAGGTCATCGTCGCTGTCCACCTGGCCACCGTATCGCCTGGGCGGTCAGCGCCGTGGCGTCAGTGCCGGGAGTGGCCAGCGGGGAACGATAGGACAGCGGGCGGGCCGTGTTACGCGAACGGCATCGTGGGTACGTGCCCGAAAACTGCCGGACGGTTATGGTTGGGGGATGAATCGGCCCGTGCTGGGGAGCTGCCCGTGCTGAGGCGTTGGCGGCGAGCTCCCGTTCGCGCTGCTATATTCGATACTAATATGGTCGGAAAACCCGACTTTGTGATGAAGGGTCTGGCCGGAGTTTGATCACGTTCGAGGCAGTGACGAAGCGGTACCGGGACGGGACGGTCGCCGTCGACGGTCTCGACCTCGAGGTGCCGGCCGGCCAGACGATGGTCCTCGTCGGCCCGAGCGGCTGCGGCAAGACTACCTCGCTGCGCATGATCAACCGGCTCGTCGAGCCGACGGAAGGCACCATACTGCTCGACGGCACCGACATCAGGACGCGCAACCCGGCGCAGCTGCGCCGGGGCATCGGCTACGTGATCCAGCAGACCGGGCTGTTCCCGCACCGCACCATCGAGGACAACATCGCCACGGTCCCGGTGCTCACCGGGTGGACGCGCAAGAAGGCGCGTGACCGGGCGCGGGAGCTGCTCACGCTGGTCGGCCTCGATCAGGGCCTGGCCAGGCGCTACCCGCACCAGCTGTCCGGCGGGCAGCAGCAGCGCGTCGGGGTTGCCAGGGCCCTCGCCGCCGACCCGCCCGTGCTGCTGATGGACGAGCCGTTCAGCGCCGTCGACCCGATCGTCCGCGCCGCGCTGCAGGACCAGCTGATTTCCCTGCAGGCCGAGCTGCGCAAGACGATCGTGCTCGTCACGCACGACATCGAGGAGGCGATCAAGGTCGGCGACCTGGTCGCGCTGTTCCGTCCGCACGGGACGCTGGCCCAGCTCGCACCGCCGGAGACGCTGCTCGCCGAGCCCGCCGACGACTACGTGGCCGGCTTCGTCGGCTTCGACCGCGGGATCAGGCGGCTGTCGTTCGTCCGGACCACCGGGCTGAACCTGGGCACCGGGCCGGTGCTGCCCGCCGACGCGACCGTCACCAAGGCCCTGGCCGCGGGCGAGCCGTGGATCCTCGTCACCGACCCGCAGTCCGGCACCCCGCGGGGCTGGGCGGACGCGGCCAAGCTCGCCGCGCTGCCCGGCGACACCCCGCTCGGCCAGGCGGCGACCGAGCCGCTCAGCCACGCGTTCACGGTCGGCACCGACTCGCTGCGCGCCGCGCTCGACGCCGCCGTGCTGTCCCCGGCCGGCCTGGCGACCGGGGTGGACAGCGACGGCCGGGTGCTGGGCGTCGCCACCTTCGACCAGCTGCGCGCCGCCATCCAGGCCGGGGAAACCGCGCGCGGGAACGCCGCGCGCGCGGACGCCGCGCAGGTGCGGGAGGTGCCACGGCCGTGATGTGGTCATGGATTCCCGGGAACGCGTCACTCATCTGGCATCTGACCTGGGAGAATCTCAAGCTTGGCGTGCTTTCCGCGCTCTACGGTCTTGTGCTGTCCCTGCCGCTCGGCATCATCGCCGCCCGCTTGCGGTGGTTCTACCCGCCGGTGCTCACCGTGTTCACCATCCTCTACGCGGTCCCGTCGCTGGCGCTGTTCATCGCGCTGATCCCGGCGTTCGGCCTCACCGACACCACCGTGATCATCGCGCTCACCGTCTTCTCGCTGTGCGTCATCCTGCCCAATGTCGTCGCGGGGCTGCGCGCCGTCCCGGCCGCCGTGACCCAGGCCGCGACCGCGATGGGCTACGGCCCGCTGCGCCGGCTCGTCACGGTCGAGCTCCCGCTCGCCGTGCCGGTGATCATGGCCGGGCTGCGCGTCGGCGTCGTGTCAAGCATCAGCCTGGCGAGCGTCGGCCAGCTCATCGGCGTCTCCAGCCTCGGCTACCTGTTCATCGACGGGCTGCAGCGGTCCTTCCCGACCGAGATCTACGTCGGGCTCGTCCTGGTCATCGTGCTCGCCCTCGTCTGCGACCTGATCCTGGTCGCCGTCAGGCGGGCGCTGACGCCCTGGCTGGCTCGCACATGAGGGGCGGCGGCGGATGAGCTTCTTCTCCTACGCCTGGGACTGGATCACCCAGAGCGTCAACTGGCATGGCTCCGACGGCATCCCGCACCAGGTGCTCGCGCACCTCGGCTACAGCGGCCTGTCCCTGTTCATCGCCGCGGTGATCGCGGTGCCGGCCGGCGTGGCGATCGGGCACCGCGGCGGCCGGTCCGCGGTCGCCGTCGTCAACGTGGCCAACGCCTGGCGCGCCATCCCCACCCTCGGCCTGCTCACGCTGCTCGCGGTTTTCCTCGGCTTCTCCGCGCTCACCTGGCTGGTGCCGCTCGTCGCCCTGGCGATCCCGCCGATTCTCCTCACCACGTGCGAGGGGGTCGCCGGGGTCGACCCCGGCGTCACGGACGCGGCCAAGGGCGCCGGCATGACCACCTGGCAGCAGGTTGTCCGGGTGGAGGTGCCGATCGCGATGCCGCTCATCCTCGTCGGCCTGCGCACCTCGGCCATCTTCGTGGTGGCGACCGCGACGATCGCCGCCTATATCGGCCTTGGCGGCCTCGGCCGGTTCATCATCGACGGCCTGGCCAGCAACCAGTACGGCCCGGTGGCCGGCGGTGCGCTGCTCGTCGTCATCCTCGCGATCCTCGTGCTGGTCCTGTTCGCCGGCATCTCCCGGTTGGTCGTCCCGGCCGGACTGCGCAGGCAGGGACGCTCGGAGTAACGCGGCGCGGCTCAGCGCTGAGCATCGCCTCACCATGTTATATAGCAAAAAACGAATACCCGCTCGAAAGGATATGATATGCCTATCAGAACCGCCGCCACCGCCGGGCTCGCCACCTTCACGGTGGTCGCGCTCGCCGCGGTGACCGCGTGCTCGAGCAGCAGCTCTAGTTCGAGCACCTCCGCGAGCAGCCCGGCGAGCACCGCGGCGAGCACCGCGGCGAGCAGCGCCTCCAACCCGCTGTCGTCCGGCGCCGCCTCCGGGACGGTGGTCATCGGCTCCGCCAACTTCCCGGAGAACGAGGTGCTCGCCGAGGTCTACGCCCTTGCCTTGCAGGCGAAGGGGGTCAAGGTCTCCACCAAGCTCAACATCGGCGCCCGCGAGGTCTACTACCCGCAGGTCGAGAAGGGTGCCATCACGATCATTCCCGAGTACAACGGCACCCTGCTCTCCGTGGAGGTGGACAAGACATCCACCGCGAAGTCCACCGCGGACGTCGACACGGCGCTCGCCGCCGGGCTGCCGTCCACGCTGACCGTGCTTGACCCGGCCGCGGCCCAGGACAGCGACTCGATAACGGTCACCGCGGCGACCGCGGCCAAGTACCACCTCACGTCCATCGCCGACCTCAAGCCCTACGCGGCGAGCATGGTGCTCGGCGCCCCGCCGGAGTTCAAGACCCGGTCTGACGGCATCGCGGGCCTCAAGGCCACCTACGGGCTGACGTTCAAGAGCTTCGACCCGCTCGACGAGTCGGGCCCGATCACCCTGGCCGCCCTCACCGGCGGCAAGGTGCAGGCGGCCGACGTGTTCACCACCACGCCGCAGATCGTCAGCGACAAGCTGGTCTCCCTCACGGACCCGAAGTTCAACTTCGCGGCGCAGAACGTGATCCCGCTGGTCTACAAGCCGGCCGTGACCCCCACCATCACCGCGACGCTCAACGCGGTGTCCGCCAAGCTGACCACGGCCGCGCTGCTGCAGCTTGACATCGCCGTCATCACCAACAAGGAGGACTACACCACCGCCGCGCAGCAGTGGCTGCAGTCCGCCGGCCTCAGCTGAGCCTTGAGCTGAGCATCGCGGGCCGCGCCCCCTGGCGTTTCTCCCGTGGCGGAGATTAACGTCAGGGGGTGCGGATCACGGATATCACGGTCGTACTCCACCATCGCCAGGCCACGGCCTCGGCCAGCTTCGGTCCCGCCCGCCCGGTCCCGCTCGGGGTGCTGCGGATCGAAACCGACGAGGGCATCGAGGGCAACGCCTTCCTGTCCAGCCCCGGCCCCGGCCCGGCGGCGATCGCCGACCAGATCGTCACCATCGTCAAGCCGTGGCTCCTCGGCGCGGACCCGCTCGACATCGGCAAGCACTGGCGTCGCATGGAGGGCCTCGTCCACTACCTGTCGCCCCACACGGTCGGCACGGTCGACATCGCGCTGTGGGACATCGCGGGCAAGGCCGCGGGCCTGCCGGTGCACCGGCTGCTCGGCACCTGCCGCGACCGTATCCCCGCCTACTTCTCCTCTGCCCACCACGAGACCCCGGCGCAGTACGCGGAGGAGGCCCGCCACTGGCAGCAGCAGGGCTGGCGGGGCTACAAGATCCACCCGCCGCGCAGCCCCTGGCTGCCGCCCCGCGAGGCGCCCCCGGTCGGCGTCGACATCGAGATCTGCGCCGCCGTCCGCGCCGCGGTCGGCGACGACATGACGCTGACGCTCGACTCCTCCTGGTCCTACTCCTATACCGAAGGCCTCAAGGTCGGCCAGGCGATCCAGGACCTGGGCTACCACTGGTTCGAGGACCCGTTCCCCACCCACGACATGCACAACTACGTCCGACTCGGCCGGCACCTGAGCATCCCGCTGCTCGCCACCGAGATCAGCCCGGGCGGCCTCGCCGCGCTCCCGCCGTGGATCACCAGCGGCGCGACCGACTTCCTGCGCGGCGACGTGGTCATCAAGGGCGGCATCACCGGCCTCATGAAGATCTGCCACCTCGCCGAGGCGTTCGGCATGAACTGCGAGGTCCACGACTCCTACAACGCGCTGAACAACGTCGCGGGACTGCACGTCGTGATGGCCATCGACAACTGCGACTGGTTCGAGGTCCTCGCGTTCAACCGGTCCGGCGACTACAGCCTCCGCCACCTCGACTACGGCCTCACCAACCCCTTCCAGGTCGACGCGCACGGCGACGTGCACGCCCCGGCGGGCCCCGGCCTCGGCGCCGGCATCGACTGGGACCTGATCAACTCCGCCGTCACCGCGGTCGCCACCTGAGCGAAAACCCCGTCATCCAGAACGGGAGCGTGCTCCGCCCGGCCCGCGCCGGTTCCCGCGGGTGAGCGGACGATCCGCCCGCTTTGACGGTAGCCGCGACGTCGAACTACACTGACGCGAATCGATTCGCTTTGGTGGTGGGCGGCTTGGTGGTGGGCGGCCAGCGGGGGAGCGGGGATTGAACATCGGGGAGATCGCCAGGCGCGCGGGGGTGTCGCGCAGTACGGTCTCATACGCCCTGAGCGGCAAACGGAACGTCTCGCAGGAGACCCTCGCCCGGGTGCAACAGGTCATCGAGGAACTCAACTACCGCCCCAATGCCGCCGCCCGCGCGCTGAAAGAAGGGCGTACTCGCACCCTCGGCCTGGTCATTCCCCCGGCCGCCCGCCGGCTGACCTACATGCAGCTCGACTTCGTGGCCAGCGTGCTCGACGCGGCGGCGCGCGCTGATCTCGACGTCCTGCTGTCACCATCGGGTGACATGCACGAGGGCGCATTCCAGCGGCTGATCGACGGCCGCCGGGTTGACGGCGTGATCCTCATGGAGATCAGACTGGACGATCCGCGCGTCACGCAGCTGCAGAAGGCGGACATGCCCTTCGTGAGCATTGGCCGCACGGCCCGTCCCGAGGGCACCTGGTGGGTCGACGTCGACAATGAGTACCTGATCAACCGGTGCGTGCGCCACCTCGCCGACCTCGGGCACCGCGATATCGCCCTGATCAACCGCTCACCGGAGATGCTGGCCGCCGGGTACGGTCCCGGCTGGCGAGCCCGACAGGGCTTTCGCGACGCGATCGCCCGGGGCGGCCTGACCGGATGGGAGTACTCGTGCGGCGACGACGCGGCCGGCGGCGACGCGTGCATGCAGCTCATACTCGAGGAGCACCCGGAGATTACCGCGGCGGCGACCATTAATGAGGCGGCACTGCCCGGCGTGCAGCGCGCGCTGCACCGTGCGGGGCTGAGCGTGCCCGCGGACTTCTCGTTGATCGGCGTCGCCGCGCAGCACTGGGCCGAGGAGTGCCATCCGCCCCTCACCTCGGCCGACGTCCCCGCTGGCGAGCTAGGCGCGCACGCGGTGAGCCTGCTCATCGAGCGGATCGCGAACCCGGCCGCCCTGCCGAAGCACCTGCTGCTCTGCCCGCCCATCTCGCTGCGGGAGAGCGTCGGGCGCGTCCCGGTCCGCAGCATCGCGGCGTCCTAGCGCGGCCCTGCGCTTATCAAGGCGTCACGGAACTTCCGCGTGCTGCCGCTGTGCTGCGGCGACCCCGCGGCCGGCTGGCCGGCGGCGCGCTCTGGCCGACGGGGGGCTGTGGCATTTAGCGAATCGGTTCGACGGGAGTGTAGGCCCGCCGCCAATCGTCGTCAAGGGCGTGCCGCCGAGCGGCCGGCCCCATCCGGCCGTCCGGCACCTGATGAAAATTACCTGACCGCGAGCGGCGCCAGGGTGACGTTTTACGAGGGCATGCGGCGATCCGCGTCCCGTGTGCCAGGAATCTTGCCGCGCTTCCGCCGCGCGGCTGAGCAGGCAGGCCGGACTTAGTGCCAATGCGTCCGCAATCACCTATTGATCCATCCGGAACCGGACCGTAACATGCATCTAACCGATTGCGCGAATCGGTTCGACGCTTGGAAACCATCACGCCGAGCAGGAACGACAGAGCCGAGCCGCCAGGCCGCAGTGGCCGACGGACCCAGGCAAGCGCCGTTCCCTCATGCCCAACCACACGGTAGAGCCGGCGCCGGGGCACTGCCGTACCAGCGACTTCGCCGCGAGCCGTTACGCCTCCCGGCGAGGGACGTCCCCCAGCCCGAGAACTCATGACCGGTCGCAGCAAGCTGCGACGTCGGCAGCCCGGCCGTGCCCGTGCGCGGGTCAAGCGTGCTGCCGACGCCGGGAGAACGCACCGGTGTGCTGGCGTCACGCGTGCCCGCGCTCGCACCGTCGCACCGTCGCACCGTCTCGCCGTCGCACCGTCACCGGCAGCCCGCTGGCGACAGGGCCGCGCTCACCACGTGAAGAAAGAAGGTCGCAGGTGACCATCAAGTCACGACTACGCTACGCGATGAGGTTGCTACTGCTTGCCGGGGCGGCGCTTGCGCTCGCCGCCGGGGGGCTGGCGGGGGCATTCGCCGGCGCGCCCGCCGCCCGGGCGGCGGCGTCCCTCCCCTGCGACCTCTACGCGTCCGGCGGGACGCCGTGCGTGGCGGCGTACAGCACCACGCGCGCGCTGTACGCCTCCTACAGCGGGCCGTTGTACCAGGTCCAGCGGTCCTCCGACCAGACCTTCCTGAACATCGGGCTGCTCGCGGCGGGCGGCGACGCCAACGCCGCCCCGCAGGCGTCCTTCTGCGCGGGCACCACGTGCACGGTCACCAAGATCTACGACCAGAGTGCCAATCACAGCGACCTGCCGATCTCCTCGGGCGGGTTCTGGAAGGGCCCGGGGCCCAATGGGTCGGACATCGGGGCGAACGCGATGGCCCTGCCCATCTCGATCGGCGGCCACACGGCGTACGGGATCAAGAGCACGCCGGGCACCGGCTACCGGGTCGACAACATCAACGTGCCGACCGGATCCCAGCCCGAGGGCGTTTACATGGTGACGTCCTCGAACCTGTTCAACAACCAGTGCTGCTTCGACTTCGGCAGCGGTGAGACATCGCACACCGACACCGGCAACGGCCACATGAACGCGATCGAATGGGGCAACGCCTGCTGGTTCGGCGGGTGCACCGGACCCGGGCCCTGGGTGGAAGCCGACCTGGAAAACGGCATGTACAGCACCAACACCGGCCCCAACAGCGCGAGTAACCCGGGAGTGAACGACCCGTTCGTCAGCGCCTGGGAGAAGAACAACGGCACAAGCAACTTCACCCTCAAGTACGGCAACGCCGCCAGCGGCGGCCTGACCACCACCTGGTCCGGCGCACTGCCGAACGGCTACTCCCCGATGCACGAGGAGGCCGACATCCTGCTCGGCACCGGCGGCGACAACAGCAACGGCGCCTCCGGCGAGTTCTTCGAGGGGGCCATCACCAGCGGCTACCCGTCCGACGCGACCGAGAACGCGGTCCAGGCGGAACTCACCACGGCCGGCTACGGGTCGGTCGGCGGCGGGGCGACCGGGCCGATCACGTCGGGCCTGAACAGCGCCAAGTGCGTGGACGACAGCGCCGGCGGCACCGCCAACGGCAACAAGATCCAGATGTGGGACTGCCAGTCCGGCAACCCGAACCAGCAGTGGACTGTTGCGTCCAACGGCACCCTGCAGGTCTACGGCAAGTGCCTGGACATCACCGGCGCCAACTACGGCAACGGCACCCTGATCGAGCTGTGGCAGTGCAACGGCGGGCCCAACCAGCAATGGCAGGCCAGCAACGGAACGCTGGTCAACCCCGCCTCCGGCAAGTGCCTGGACGACCCGAACTCCAGTACCGCCAACGGCACCCAGCTCGTCCTGTGGGCCTGCAACGGCGGCACCAACCAGCAATGGCACCTGCCCTAGCAGGTGCTGCTCACTGGCACCTGCCCCAGCAGGTGCTGACCAGCCACTGAGCTGAGCCCCGGCCGCCCGCGCGGGCGGCCGGGGCGAGGCGGGCACCATCCGGGCGCCGCTAAGACACCGCGGACCCGTACGTCCAAAAATGTTAACGCTAACAATTCGCACCGTGACCGCCCGGCGCGCGCGACCGCGCCGCCGTAAGAGGAGGAGTTCGATGAAGAACAGGATCAGGCCGCTCATCGCCGCGGCCGCAGTGCTGCTCGCGCTGGGGACAACACTGGCCGGGACCGCCGGGAAGGCCTCGGCCGCCGAGTCGCTGAGCGTGAACCTCGCTTCCGTCACCGGGGCGTCGACCAGCGTCGGCGAGGGCTTCCTGTACGGGGTGAGCCAGGACGGCACCCAGCCGCCGGATCAGTACCTGCAGCCGCTCGGCATCACCGCGTTCCGCGGCGGCGGTCACGTGTCCGGTGGATGGATCGCGGACGGGTACCAGAACGGCTCCGGCACCCAGGCCGACGTGAACACGGTCATCGCGCAGGCCCGGCGGCTGACCCAGGGGTCGTACCACGCGCAGTACCAGGTGATCCTGAGCGACATCTTCGGCGCGGACGGCGGCCAGCCCTCGAACACCACGTACCCGTGCACCAACGGGAACTGCACCAACTGGGTCACCTTCGTTGGGGACATGGTGAACGAACTGCAGGCCACCGGGCTCTCGTTCGCCTACGACATCTGGAACGAGCCGGATATCTCAGTCTTCTGGCCGGGCGGCGCGCAGACCAGCCAGTACTACCAGATGTGGCAGAGCGCTTACAAAGAGATCCGCAGCGTCGCCCCGAGTGCGACGATCGTCGGCCCCGACTTCGCCTTCACCCCGCAGCAGAACCAGGGCGAATGGCAGGGCTTCCTGTCGAACGCCAAGTCCAGCGGGACCGTGCCGACCGAGATCACCAACCACGAGGAGGGCGACGGCGACGATCCCGTGGCCGACTCCAACGCCATCGAGAGCGCCATCTCCGCCGCCGGCATCTCGCCCGCACCGCGGCTGTCGGCGAACGAGTACCAGCCGGCGGACCGGCAGACCACCGGCGTGACCGCGTGGTACCTGGCCCGCTTCGCCCAGTCCCACTACTTCAACGCCATGCGCGGCAACTGGGTGTGCTGCCTTACCCCGAACCTGGCCGGAGTCCTCACCAGCGCCGGTGGCACCTACCAGCCCAACGGCAACTGGTGGGCGATGCGCGCCTACGCCGACATGACCGGTTCCCTGGTATCCACCTCCGGCCAGACCGGGTCCACCGCGATCTCGGCGGCCGAGGACAGCTCGGCCAAGCGCTCGGTCGCCATCGTCGGTGACGACAACGGGTACACCGGCGCCGCGTCGGTAACCTACAGCGGCCTGGCCTCGGTGCCGTGGCTGGCCAGCAACGGCAGCGTCAACGTCACCGTGGACCGGATACCGGACCAGTACCCGCTCAGCGCGCCGCAGGTGGTGGAGAACCAGAACGTGAGCGTGTCCAGCGGCTCGATCACCGTGCCGCTCACCTTCCAGTCCGCCCATGACGCGTTCGCCATCTACCTGACGCCCGCCACGTCATCGGGCGGCGGGTTCCCGAGCGGTTACCACCGGCTGGTCATCGCCAACGACAGCCTGTGCCTGGACGTGACCGGGAACGTCACGACGGCGGGTGCCGCGATCGACCAGTGGACCTGCAACGGGCAGTCGAACCAGCAGTTCCAGTTCGTGGCCGGCTCCGGCGGCTACGGCGCGCTGCAGGCGCAGAACTCCGGCGATGACGTCACGGTCACCGGCAGCGCCACCG